>NZ_MWWY01000009.1 GCF_002259755.1 Bifidobacterium hapali | reverse complement strand
CCGATATCTACACATTCCACCGTTACACCGGGAATTCCAGTCTCCCCTACCGCACTCCAGCCCGCCCGTACCCGGCGCAAACCCACCGTTAAGCGATGGGCTTTCACACCAGACGCGACGAACCGCCTACGAGCTCTTTACGCCCAATAAATCCGGATAACGCTTGCACCCTACGTATTACCGCGGCTGCTGGCACGTAGTTAGCCGGTGCTTATTCACAAAGTACACTCAACTTAAAAAGCCTTGCTCCCTTGTAAAAGAGGTTTACAACCCGAAGGCCTCCATCCCTCACGCGGCGTCGCTGCATCAGGCTTGCGCCCATTGTGCAATATTCCCCACTGCTGCCTCCCGTAGGAGTCTGGGCCGTATCTCAGTCCCAATGTGGCCGGTCGCCCTCTCAGGCCGGCTACCCGTCAAAGCCACGGTAGGCCATCACCCCACCGTCAAGCTGATAGGACGCGACCCCATCCCATACCGCAAAAAAGCTTTCCCACAATCACATGCGATCATGTGGAACATTCAGTATTACCACCCGTTTCCAGGAGCTATCCCAAAGTACAGGGCAGGTCAGTCACGCATTACTCACCCGTTCGCCACTCTCACCCCAAGCAAGCTTGAGGATCCCGTTCGACTTGCATGTGTTAAGCACGCCGCCAGCGTTCATCCTGAGCCAGAATCGAACCCTCCACAAAAAAAGCAGAAAGACACGAAGTGACTCTCAAAAACAAAAAATCGACAATCGTCCTATAAGGAAGGACGTTCGCACAAAAACCCCAACCCCCATCAAACCCTCCCAGGTACTCCAACAAAACCATTGAAGCGGGAATTGGACTGGCAATCACAAACATAAAGAAGTAGTACAAACACGCTCTTGAGTTCTCAAACCACCACCACACCAACCCAGCAGAACCCCAAACCATCAAGGGAAGGAACCCCGCCGCGCTGAGCGGCAACAGGTGAATAACTTACACCAACCCAACCACCAACGCAAATCAGTGCGCACGAAACCAGAGCAAACCGTTGCAATATAACGGTTCCCTCGGCGTGTCGCAACAAGCTAAAATCAGCCCTCACAACCCCACTAACCACAGCTTAACCCCACACAAGCGCTCAAAAATCATTCACTCCACCATGCAAGACGGCGTGTCGCGCAAATCTCGCACATACCTCACCTGAATCGCGCACGCGCCCAAACTCACTCACGCACACCAACCGTTCACTCAACGCGGGTATACCTGTATATATGACGAAAAAAATCGCAGTCCTGACCGGCGCAGGCATCTCCACATCAGCCGGCATCCCTGACTTCCGCGGTCCTGACGGCGTCTGGACCAAACATCCCGAACAAATGAGCGTCTACGATATCGACGCGTTCCTCACTAATAAAGAAGAACGCGAATACTCGTGGCGCTGGCAAAAAGAATCCCCCGTCTGGAATGCGCAACCCGGCACCGCGCACAAGGCACTCGTCAAACTCGAGAAGGCCGGACTACTCACGCTGCTCGCCACGCAAAACTTCGACGCACTACACGAAAAAGCAGGCAACTCGTCAAACGTCATCGTCAACTTGCACGGCACCATCGGCACATCGCACTGTATGAAATGCCACGCACAATACAACACCGCCGATATCATGGCGCGACTCGACGAAGAACCAGACCCGCACTGCCACCGCAAACTGCCATACAACGGCAACATGCCATGCGACGGTCTCATCAAAACCGACGTCGTCTACTTCGGCGAGCAACTGCCCGACGGTGCAATGGAAAAGTCCATGAAACTCGCAACCGAAGCCGACGAATTCTGGGTGATCGGATCGACGCTCGAAGTATTCCCAGCCGCATCGCTGGTACCGGTTGCCGCGCAAGCCGGCGTACCGATCACGATTATGAATATGGGACGCACGCAGTACGATCGCCTCGCCACGAGACTGATTCGCGAGGATATTGCTGTCGCGCTGCCCAAACTCGTAGACGAGACGATCGCCGCCGCACAGTAAGTCGCGCATAAATGTTGTGGCTCCCCGCAAGAGGAGCCACAACCAACCGCACAGTGATCGAGTGATCAGTAGATGCGCTTAGGACTGAACCCGGCAGCCTTCAGCGCCGCGAGAATACGATCAATATGGTCCGGGCCGTTCGTTTCAACCGTCACGTCAAGCGCGACCGAATTCGTGTAGTGGCCGGATGCCTTAAACTGATCGTGATCCAACGCGATTACGTTCGCGCGTTCGTTCGCAAGCAACGTCGCAACCTTAACCAGCTGACCAGGCACATCCGGCAACTCAACTTCGAAGTTCATGATGCGGCCGCGCGCGATCATACCCTTCTGAATCACCGCGCCAATCGTCACCGTATCAATATTGCCGCCCGACATAATCGGCACCACCACATGCGGTCCCGGCGCAGACGCGAACTTACGCGAGCGCAAGTTGAGATGCTCAAGAGCCGCCAGCGACACCGCGCCCGCAGCCTCAACCACCAGCTTGTGCTTTTCCAGCATGAGCAGAATCATCTCATTAATATCACGCTCGGTCACAGTAACGAGATCGTCAAGGAACTCGTTGAGTAGAGCAAATGGCAGATCGCCCGGGTGCTTAACCGCCACACCTTCAGCCGAAGTGACCACCTGATCGGCGGGGGTCACGCGACCCGCGGCAAACGAATCCTTCCACGCCGGCGAGCCTTCCGGAATTGCGCCAATCACACGAACTTGCGGCTTAAACGTCTTGATCGCGAGCGCAACGCCCGCACCAAGTCCGCCACCGCCAAGCGGCACGACCACGTCGGTAACGTCTGGCACATCTTCGAGAATCTCCAAACCGATCGTGCCTTGGCCGCAGATCACCTCGTAATCGTCGAATGGCGGTACGTAAATCATGCCCTGCTCGTCGGCTAGTTTGGCCGCGTACGCAGCGGCCTCGTCGAATACATCGCCATGCAGCACAACGTCGGCACCGTACGCCTTCGTAGCGTCGACTTTGAGCGGCGGAGTAATGGTCGGCATGCAGATCGTTGCCTTCGCACCACGCTCGCGAGCCGCGTATGCCACGCCCTGCGCATGGTTGCCAGCCGACGCGGTGACGATACCGCGAGCCAGTTCCTCGTCGGAAAGCGACGCGATCTTGTTGTATGCGCCGCGGATTTTGAACGATCCGGTGACCTGCAGGTTCTCTGGTTTGAGGAGAATCTTGTGGCCTGTCATTTCGGACAGAACCGGGGAGGGGATGATTTCTGTGTGACGAGCGGTCCCCTTCAACCGTTCGGCGGCGAGCTTAAGTTCAGCCGCGTGGTCACGCTGTAATGCCTTGAGGACGTCTGTTTGTTCCATGTGCGCTATTGTATGCGCCGCGGTGGGCGAGACGCGGCGCATGTCCATACCGAGCTAAGGATGCTTTCTTCAATCTGAGAGGCAGATTTTGTGCGTTGCAGGGGTCTTTCTGCAATCTGAGAGGCAGGTTACTGCGGATATTATGCCCAAGATCCTTGTGATTATGGGGAATACGGCGTTATTTTCGACGATACCTGCCTCTCAGATTGCAGAAAGACCCCTGCACAACTGAAAAACTGCCTCTCAGATTGAAGAAAGCATGTTCAGAATGATCGCAAGGACGCTCAGATCCGGATCACCACACCCTCCCACGGGGCGAGCTCGCGCTTGGTGAGAGACGCAACCGCATGGTCGGCGTCATGTGTGGCGATCACGATCGCGTCGGCGGAAATCGGCCCGCACGCAGAATCAGCCGTTTCGCTCACCAATGCCGCCGATTCAGCCGGCAAATCAACCGTGCGGCCAGACAGGTTAACAACCGTCAGCAGTCGCTCGTCGCCAAGCGAACGCACGAACGCGTACACATGCTCATCGTCAGCGTCAACCAGCGTCCACGAGCCGGCCGAAACCGCTGGATTATCGTGACGTAATGCGATCAGTCGCTTGTAGAACGCATACACCGACTCGGGATCATCGAATTCAGCAGCGGCATTGATCTCCGCACAGTTCGGATTGACTGAAATCCACGGTTCAGTCGACGCGTCCGGTGCGGTGAAACCTGCGTACTTTGACGCATCCCACTGCATCGGCGTGCGCGCGTTGTCGCGACTACGCGCAGCCAAACCGATCATCATCGACTCGGCCGTCTGTACGTGTGCTTCTTCAACGCGCTGGCGGAATGCGTTGAGCGATTCGAGATCACGGTACTGGTCGAGACGCGTGAAATGTGCGTCGGTCATGCCGAGTTCCTCACCTTGATAGACGTACGGCGTACCGCGATGCATGTGCAGCATCAAGCCGAGCGCCTTCGCGGAACGCACGCGGTCGTCTTCGTTCGAGTCGTCGCCCCAGCGCGAAACGACACGCGGCTGATCGTGGTTGCCAGTAAATAGGCTCGCCCAGCCAGCCTTGGCAACTGCAGTTTGATAGCCGGCCATGATGCGCTTGAGCTTGGGCAGTTCGAGCGCGCGCGGCTTCCATTTGATGCCGTCGCTGTCGAAATCGACGTGCTCGAACAGGAATAGCATGTCGAGCTCGCCGTTTGCTGGGTCAGTGATGTATTCGTTGCGCTGCGCGGTAATGCCGGGAGCTTCACCGACGGTCATGAATCCGTCGCGGCCGTCGAATACTTCGCGGCGCATTTCGGCAAGGAACTCGTCTTGGCGAGGACCGTCAGCGCAGAACGGGCTCGGATTGGAGTAACCTTCCTCGCCGATCGGGCCATCTTCAAGCTCGGAACCAGCCTCGCCGGGGAGCTTGCCGTTACTGTCTGTGCGCTTGGAAATCAGCGTGATCACATCCATACGGAAACCATCCACGCCGCGATCCAACCACCAGTTCATCATGTCGTACACCGCGCGACGCACCGCCGGATTTTCCCAATTAAGGTCCGGCTGCTTCTTCGAGAACTGATGGAAATAGTATTCACCACGCGTCTCGTCGTACTCCCACGCGGAACCGCCGAAATACGAACCCCAACGATTCGGCTCAGCGCCGGGCTCACCGGGCGTAGTGCCCGGGCGAGCCGGACGCCACCAATACCAGTCCGCGTGCGGATCGTCGGGATTTTTGGAAGCCTCAAACCACGCGTGCTCATCAGACGTATGATTCACCACCAAATCCATCACAATCTTCAGACCACGCTTATGCGCCTCCGCCAGCAGCTCATCCATATCCGCGAGCGTGCCAAAGAGCGGATCAATATCGCGATAATCGGAAATATCGTAACCGTTATCGTCCTGCGGGGATTTGTAAACCGGGCTCAACCACAGCACATCCACGCCAAGATCAGAAAGATAATCAAGACGACTCGTAATGCCCTTGAGGTCGCCGAAGCCGTCGCCGTTCGTGTCCTGGAAGGAGCGCGGATAGATCTGGTAGACGACGGCGTTGGCCCACCACGGATTCGGGGTCGCGCCGTTTGTACGGATATCGTTTGGCAGGGTCGGTCGGTTGAATGAGGTCATCGGTTGGCTCCTTTGCTTGCGTTGACGCGCTTATCAGCACGCCGTGATTCATCCGGTATAAGCCAGCATAAAAAATACGGATTTACATTCCCATCTGCCCGCTCGCCGGGTGCGTCGGAAAGAAAATCATTTCAGCCAACGATTCGACCGCCGCCGCCCAACTGCGGTATTTTTGTTGTTGAGGAAAAGAAATAACGCGAGGTGGCTGATATGACGTTTATTTCGGCGGAAAACGGCGATTTTCCCCACTGGTTCGAGGGTTCAGAATACATGCATCGCGTCGCACGAGCGATCGCGCAGTACGGTCCAATCGCCCGCACGACGCTCGCGCAACTCCTCGGGCTCTCGCAAGGCGCACTATCTCGCATCACCAGCGATCTCATCTACGCAGGCGTTATCGAAGAACTGCCAGCAGACACGGTCGCGCGCGGCCCGCTTCCGCAAGGATTCACGCCAAAAGAGAGTTCCGACCGTCGCGGACGCCCGCAAACTGCACTCGCACTGTGTGAAAACGCGCGCACATTCGTCGGTATCAAAGTTCACGGTACGTCGGCCGTTGCGGCGGCGGTGAACGCGCACGGCAAAGTCGTATCTAGTCGTCACGAACGCGCGCTGACCGACCAGTCTCCCGCGGACGTCACTGCTGCGATCGCCGCGCTGGTGAGCGAATGTCAAGCGGACATCGCGACGACCACACTGCCCGCGCCGACTGCGGTCGGTATTGCGGTCGGCGGTCACGTTGAGCGTGACGCAATCGTAACGTTTGCGCCATTTTTGCACTGGGATGACGCGGTTGATCTCAAATCGATGGCCGAGCGCGCGACTGGTCTGCCGTGCAATATTTACAACGATATTGACTCACTACTCGTGGATGCGAGCTGGTTTGGGCCGGGCGTCGGGTTGGAAACGTTCGCGGTGGTGACGATTGGCGTCGGAGTTGGTTATTCGCTTGCGATTCACGGCGAGCCGGTTACGTACCCGGATAAAAGCTACGGTTTGGTTGGGCACGTGTTGGTTGATCCGGAAGGGCCGGAATGCGTTGCCGGTCACCGCGGGTGCGCGGAATGTCTGACCGATAATTCGATCGCAAGTCAGTATTCGCAAATAATTGGGCAGGCGTGCGGATTTGATCGGTTTGTGGCCGATGCGCGCGCTGGTGTGCCGCAAGCAGTACGACTGGTGAATCGCACGTGTTTCCGACTGGGAACGCTGATTGCGACCGTGGCGAATCTCGCGATGCCGTCGAAAGTGATGATCGCGGGCGAATCTGCGTTTTTGGCGAAAATGGGGGCGGATTGCGTGCGCGATGGCATTCGTCGATATCGGCATAGTCAGGCGGCGCCGGTGCAGTTCACCGTGGTTGATCACGATTGGCAGTTGTGGGCGAAAGCAGCGGCCGCGCGCGTTATTGCGCGATATATCGGGTGAGCGCGACTCTTGCATAGTTTGTCTGACGATGGGTAGTGCCCGGATTCTTGCGCACTTTGGTCTTCGCCCGGCTCTGCGACGATGATCAGTTCGCTACTGGTACGCTCTCACCGAGCCGGGACATGTCGAGGTAACGGCGCGTCGACCACTCGTTCGAGGTCACGTAGCGGACGCGCGCGCAGACGAGCATCAACGCGCTCCGCCCGTCCGGAAACGAGCCGACCACGCGCGTGCGTCGCCTGATCTCGCGGTTCAATCGTTCGATCATGTTGTTCGTACGGATGCGCCGGCGATGTTCCCTCGGATAGTCGTCGAGCAGGTAGGTCGTCGTCTCGCTAATGCCTTCGCGCAGGCATTTGGCAGCCTCTCTGAGCTTCCTTGTCTCCAGTTCCTTGGCGACGGATTCCGCCTTCTCCAACGCCTTGTCGCGTGATTCCATAGCAAACACGGCCTTAAGCGCGTCCGCAGCCCACTCCCGGTTTCTGGGGTTGACCTTGGCGAGGATATTGCGTTCGAAATGCACCATGCACCGCTGATAACGCGCCTCCGGCAACAGTTCGTTCACGGCGGCCACGAGTCCCGCGCACCGGTCACCCGTTACCAATC
>NZ_MWWY01000008.1 GCF_002259755.1 Bifidobacterium hapali | reverse complement strand
CTGACGCGTGGACACGCCCGCCAGATACATGTCAATCAGCGCCTCCTCGACGCTCTCCTCGCGCCGCCGGTAACGCTCGATCACGGCCGACTCGAACACCGCGCCCTTCAGTTTCGGTACCTTCAGGCTCATTTTCCCGGCCTTGACGGTCAGATCACGCTTGTAATGGCCGGCCCGGTACGCCTTGCGATCCCCGCTGCGCTCGTAACGGGCGGCGCCCGTGATCTCGTCGGCCTCGGCGTCGAGCATTGCGTTCAACGTCTCCTCGACGCTTCTACGGACCATCCGGTCCAGGGTGGTCTCCAACATGGCCTGGTCGACCTGTAGAATCTGCTGTGACATGGCTTCGTGCCCTCTTTCCAATCGCGATTTGTTTTGTTTGGCGACAGAAAATCGTACACAGGACACGAGCCATGCCCTTTCATCTCAAGCCCAAGCCAAAGTGCGCAAAATTTCGGGCCTTATCTGACGATGACGCTGTTGTCTGATTTTGTGTCTCGAATTCTATATTTGGGGCATTTTGTATTTTCGAGACAGAAAATTTGTCTTAAAAAGACAATAATACATAGAAATCAGATTTCGAGACAATACCATTAACTGTAAGATCCTTGAAATTTCAAGGATCTTACAGCATACGTAACTTTAATCAACTCGAATCGTTTGTCTTCAATTCGCAATATGGCCGTTTTTACAAATTCAAGGCAAAATCACCGCAAAAATCACCGCCGCACGACGGTAAACAACACACTTTGCGCCGGCTGAGCCGTGAAACGGGATGCACAGTGTGCATCCCGTAGGTGAAGTGAGCGGACACGCGCCCGCGAAGGCATCCGGCGCAAAGGTCAAAGGTCTGTTGTCTACTGTCGCACGGCGGTAAACAACACAGCCTGCGCCGGATGCAGGCTCGGCGGGCGCAACCCGTACGTCGCGAGCACACGGCCCGTCATGAGCACCCCGTCCGGCGTCCACCATCCGAGCGGAGATTGTCCATTACCGATTCCCAGCCCGTCAAGATCCAAATCCAGCCACAACGGCCGCACGCGGTACGTCCCGTCCGGGTCAAGCCCAGGCAGTCGCACTGGCGCCGCCGGATACGTGTCGGAAGTCGTCAGCTGTGTGAACCGGTAGAACGCGGCAGAACGATCCGGCTTGACCATACCGTCCACACGCACCGCCGGGTCCGAGCAATCCGAATGCACGCACGTATCCACCGCAAACCATTCGCGATGCTTCTTAAACTCGGCAATCCACGCGCCGAGCTTAGCTACATCCGCATCCGACTCCTTGAGCAGATTCCACTCGACACCCATGTGCCCGAAGAATGCCATCGCCATGCGCAGTTCCTGACTGGTCGCGCGGTGCGTAGAATGCGCCGGGCTCGCACCCACATGCTCACCGATCATAAACGGCGGCACGAGCAGCGACGTATACCGCTGGATATCCGCGCGCTCAACCGGGTCCACGCAATCGGACGCCCAAATACGGTCCGCAACTTCGAGAATACCGAGGTCAACGCGACCGCCACCCGACGAGCAGCTTTCGATCTCGAGTCCGGGATGCGCGGCCTTGAGATCGCGGAAAATCTGATACACGGCCAACGTTTGCGCGTGCACAGCCGGCCGACCGGTGCGCGGCGAGACCGCTTCGGTCACGAGCTTGTTGTGATCCCACTTGATGTAATCGATGCCGAGCGAGCCAACCAACGAATCCATCGCGCCGTACACGTACGCATACGCATCCGGATTCGTCAGGTCGACAACCTGCTGCGAACGCCCCTGCATCGGCAGTCGATTCGCGGTCGGACGCAGTATCCAGTCGGGATGCTGGCGCACCAAATCGGACTGCAAATTCGCCATTTCCGGCTCAAACCACAGTCCGAACTCCATACCGAGCCCATGCACATAATCGGCGAGCGCGCGTAGACTCTTCGGCCCGTCCGGCCACACGTCTTGCGCGATCTGCCAGTCGCCAAGTCCGCTTGTGTCGTCGCGGCGCGAGCCGAACCAGCCGTCGTCGACCACGAATCGTTCCACGCCGATCGCTGCGGCTTTGTCGGCGAGCGCGGTCAACGTATCGTAATTTTGGTCGAAATACACGGCCTCCCACGTGTTGAGAATCACCGGTCGTGGCTTGTCGGCAATGCCGAGCGCGCGTCGTTCGTCGCGGTGAACGCGGCGCAAGTATTCGTGGAAGCGCGCGGCGACTTCGTTGAGTCCGTGACCGTACGATCCGTACACCCACGGTGTCGTGTACGATTCGCCGTTTGCGAGCGCAATTTCGCCGCCGAGTAGGATTTCGCCGCCGCCGATGAGTCCGGTCGTGTACGGCAGTCGCTCGACGGATAGTACGCTGTTGCCGCTCCAGCCGACGTGCACCGAGTACACGTCGCCGCGCGCGAAGCCGAAGCCAGGTTCACCGGCAGACAGCAGTAGGCTCGCGTCGAAGTCGGGACGGCCGGTCATGGACAGTTTTTCGAAACGGCCGACGGTGAGCGGCTGGCGCTGTGGATGACGTTCGCGCAAGTGATGACCGGTGGTGGTGAGGATTTCGCTCGCGTCGGCGGGTAGCGGGAAGCCGAGTTCAATGCGGCCGATGTCGAGTGTGCCGCTTGCGAGATTGGTGACTTCGAGATGTTGGCGGACGAGGCCGGATTCGTCGAGTTCGGCGGTCCAGATGATTCCGACGCCTTGCTCGTTGTCGCTGGCTTCGACGGTGATGGTTGGGGTTTCGCTTGGGGTTTCGCTGTTGCCGCGTTCGATGGCAGTTGCAGTGACAGCTTCGACTTGGAATCGGCAGTGCAGCTCGATGCCGTCGCGGCGGATTTCGCAGCGGGGTGCGCCGATCCATGATTCGGATTGGGTCGGGAGA
Organism: Bifidobacterium hapali; assembly: GCF_002259755.1. Classification (GTDB taxonomy): domain Bacteria; phylum Actinomycetota; class Actinomycetes; order Actinomycetales; family Bifidobacteriaceae; genus Bifidobacterium; species Bifidobacterium hapali. The sequence goes on along the minus strand of NZ_MWWY01000008.1, from coordinate 43,589 downwards.
ATGGATGGCCACGGTGTGTCGTCGAGTGCGCCGGAGACGCGTTGCGGACGCAGAGCATCGTACTGGTTGATGATGGTGGCTGGGTCGGCGATCGGACGACCCCAGTGTGCGATGCGCGGCAGGTCATCGCCGGGGAAAATCAGTGCGAACGCGACGTCGGCGGATGGCTGTTCAACGTAGATCGCGGTCAGATCAGTACCGTTGGCGGCGGTGCCTTGGAACTGGTGGATGAGCGACATTGCGGACTCCTTTTTGCGGTTGTTGGGTTGTATGAGGTTGGTAGGTTGAATCGTAAAGGTTGGATACTGCTTATCTTCGATGGTACGGCAGTTGGTTTTCTTTGCCAGCGTGCGGAGTGTTTGCCGAGGCTGGAAACAAATTATCGACGCAGATAATTTATTGTGTTCACCGCTTCTCTCTTCGTCAGAACAGCACCGTTTTACAGCCATAATTCACGGCTCCCCTTGCTAGGGGAGCTGTCAGCGAGCGCGTCGCGCGGTGAAAAAGTCAGTGAGGATGCACGCGCAGTCGGATTCGCGCACGCCACCGATCACTTCAGGCGTGTGACCGATGTGCGGGTCGCGCGGAATATCCCAGATTGAGCCGCATGCGCCGAGTTTTGCATCCCACGCACCGAACACAATCCGTCCAATATGCGTCTGCACACACGCGCCCGCGCACATCGGACACGGCTCTAACGTGACCACGAGCGTGCAATCTGCAAGATTCCAGCTGCCGAGGCGAGCTGCAGCTGCGCGCATCGCGAGTACTTCAGCGTGGGCGAGTGGGTCGGCGGCATGGACGGCATCGGCTGCATCGTCTGCATCGTGATCCTGCCCGTTTACTCTTGACACGCGCTCCTCCTCGATTGCGTCATCATCGCGACGGGAGCGCATTTCTCCGCGAGCGTTACGGCCCTCGCCGATCACTTCTCCGGCCGCATCCAGCACCACCGCGCCAACCGGCACCTCCCCCTCGGCAGCAGCATCCGCAGCGAGCGCCAACGCGTGTCCCATCGCCTCATCAATACTCATATGTCCAGTCTACGAGGCGCATTGTGTGACTCAGTGTGACATTTCGGCGGATAACAGCCAACTAACCGCCAGAAAGTCACGCTTACAGACCAATAAGTGTGACATTTTGGCGGATATCCAATACTTCTCCGCCGGAATGTCACGTTTCAAGCGTGTTTTTTGTGATTTTCCGGCGGAGAATCACCCAGTAACCGCCGAAATATCACACACGAGCGCACCCACGCCGTGTAAAGCGGCTCATAAAGGATGTCGCTGCAGCCACGGCCAACATCCGCCACTCATGAAGCAGCCTGTAATGATCGCGCAAACAAACCTTGATATGGATAGTCAATAGATAATAGATCAGCAATGCGTACGAGAGGGGAACGAATAATGATTGCGTATAAGGGCGATATTCTGTACGCGCCAACACCGGATCGGTTCACGGTAATTGAGAACGGCTATGTGCTGGTTGGTGACGATGGCAAGGTCGTGGCGACTGGTGGGTCGCTGGAGGCGCTGTTGGAGGCGACGTCTCGAGGTGATAGTGACGGCGTCGATGTGGCTGATCAATCTTGCACGACCGACGAAACTGACAGCATAACAATCGTCGATCGCACCGGCAGTTTGATTATTCCCGGGTTTAACGATCTGCACGTTCACGCACCGCAGTATCCACAGGCTGGGCTCGGGTTTGATTACGAGCTGCTGCCGTGGTTGGAGAAATACACGTTCCCGACCGAGGCAAAATATGCAGATATTGATATCGCTGATCATTGGTATCGGCGGTTTATTACTCACATGTGGCAAGTCGGCACGTTGCGATTTAGTGCATTCGCAACGTTGCATAACGAGGCTACGCTGCGGCTGATGCAGCTGTGTCAAGAGTCCGGATTGAAGCCCTTAATCGGTAAAGTAAACATGGATCGTAACTCGCCAAACTATCTCGTCGAAGATACTGACGATAGTCTTTCCAGTACTGAACAGCTGATTCAGCAGTCACGCAAACTGACACCGGATATCGGATTCATTATCACGCCACGATTCGTACCATCAACCACGCCGGAACTGATGGTCGGTCTTGGAGAGCTAGCGCAACGATACGATGTACCGGTACAATCTCACCTCGATGAGAATCGCAACGAGATCGATTGGGTGCGCGAACTGCATCCAGACATCCCCACGTATACCGAAGTGTACGAACAGTACGGGCTCATGCCGAACAATCGCACCATCATGGCACACTGCATATGGCTCACCGATCGCGAGCGCGCGATTCTGAAAGACCACGGAGTGTGGCTGGCGCATTGCCCGCAGTCCAACATGAATCTGACCAGCGGCATCATGCCAGTGCGGCGCAATCTCGATTACGGACTGAAAGTGTCGATTGCGAGCGATATTGCGGCCGGACATGAGCCAAACATGAATCGGCATATTGTCACGGCGATCGAAGCGTCGAAGATGAAAACGTTTGAAACCGGTTACGAACATGATCGTCCGTTGAGTTTGTCTGAAGCGTTCCACATGGCTACGAAAGTCGGCGGATCGTTCTTTGGCAAGGTTGGTTCGTTCGAGCCGGGATACGATTTCGATGCGCTTGTGATTGCTGAAGACGAAAGTCTGCTGGAACTCTCCCCTGAAGAGCGACTTGAGCGGTTCATTTACGCGGGTAGTAGCCGCGACATCGCAGAGCGCTACGTCAGCGGACGGCTGATTGATAAACCGTTTGCGTGACGGGTAGCGAATGTGCAGACAATGAAGTTTCTGCTCTTTCTGCTCGCTTTCTGCTCACGATGAGCAGAAAGCGAGCAGAAAGAGACCATAAGTCCGCACTAACGAGACACTACCGCAGACTTACGGTCGTTTTAGGCAACACAATAGGCCGTAAGTCGTGATCACCATCGCGATAGTGCATACTTACGGCCTATTGCTTATCATGCGCATTGATCGCATAGTATTTCGTCGAGCGTCCACCACCGCGCTTATTAAGCAGTCCCTCACGAATCATTTCGCGCAGTAGTTTGCCAGCACTAGATTGCGCCAGTCCAGTCATTTCCTGCACTTCGTTACGCGATATTCCCTCAGTTCTACCAGCAAGTGACAAAATGATGTGTCTTTGTGTCGATATCGGATCATGTAACTGTCTCTGTTGATCATCTACGATTGATGTACTTTGAGTTGTCTCGTCTTGTCCGATGGCTTGCGGACTCACAGCAGGATTATGCGATGGTAGTACAAGCTTGAATGCATTGTCGCTGATTTGAAATTCCGGACGAACTGTAGTCTTCTGATAATCATGGAGAATCTTCGGAACACCTGTGCCATATGCTTCAACCCATCCTAATCTATACAGAATAGCCGCAAGTTTGGGATTACGCTGTAGTGATGTGCCTAGCATCATATCGCCTTTGGTCATGCCCGTCGGTAATCCTCCGAAATTTACAAACTCGATCCGATCATCGAAAATACTGACCAATCCCGGTCCCGCAAGCGAGTAATCACGGTGGACAACAAGATTAAGTAGAGCCTCTCGCAGTACAGGCAACGAGTAATCTCGATTATCTATACGCTGCAATGCGCTGTCAAATGTTGATCGCGTAGAATTGAAACGATTAATATATGCCGCAACATCTTGGAATTGGCGGAACAGCGAACCGGTAAACTCCTCACGACTATTAAATGTAGACTTATCAACCCCCTCAAATACAGCAGCTTTTATTGTAGCTGGACATTGCTCAGAAAGCAGCCACGCTAAATTGGTATACGATCCCGCATCGCTCACCAGTCCCAGCGTACGTTTGGATTGATCAGTAAATGGAAGGTTCGCTTGTCGAAACACTAAAGACACTGTGTCGAATGTGAGGGATTGTTCCACACTTATCATGTCCTCAAATGAGAGTTGTGTAGACTCTCGGATCATGTCGAGTATCGCTACTTCACTGGCCTGAATTGACCCAGCCCCCAATCGAATATACACACCAGCTGGGCGAGGTCCTTTATCACTCAGATAATATGGTCGATGCGTACCCGGATGGACCTCCACGATCACCACGTTACGGCCAGAACGTTGCACTGGATATATTGAGGTGAAACGAACTACATCGGGGTGGATGCCACTGCTGATCGACTGCATAATCCTCAACATGCAGCCATCAACATCTCTCACTCCTACCGCGGTCCCATCATCATCTACGCCAATCAAAATCGAGCCCCCGCCAGAATTTGCGAATGCTACAACAGTTTTCTTCGCACTGTCATTCCATTCTGCTTTAAATTCGAGATGCTGATCTTCGTTTTCTGCCATCTGCTCGCTTTCTGCTCTTTTTCTGCTCGCTTTCTGCTCATCATAGCAGAAAGCGAGCAGAAAAAGAGCAGAAAGCACGTTCCACCAAGATGCAAACTCCATTAGCTTTGAGCTGTAGCTATCACTTTCTCTCTTTAACCAGCTCATTATCAAGCCCTGAGTACTATGGATGTACAAAAAATCATACATGCGATGTACAAAAAATGTGCTTTGCGCAGGCTCAACGGCTTGTCATCATCGGTGATGGCAGCACAGACACAGACCATGAGTACGCACTAACGTGACACTACTGCTCACTTACGGCCTGTTTTACTTCTGCCCATCAGCATGTTACAAATACAGAGCTGGCAGCATTCAGTTTGGCGGTTCAAATCATTACAAGTCTAAGCTATCAGAGTTAAGAAGGAACTGCTTGAGTCCCATAGTGACAATGCCATGCTCATCGCGAGAAGGACGCTTATTGCCACCAACCACGACAATCTTCTTAAACGAATCACCAATACCAAGCAATGGCCGAACTTCTTGCGCACGCTTATCGGCGTCAGGCAAGGCGAACGCAGATTGCACATAGTAACGTTTACTGCCAAGGTTAGCTACAAAATCAACCTCAACGTTCTTGTAACCACCACCAGCCTGTGGAATATCTACAATACCAACATCCACCGCATAGCCACGCAATCGTAACTCGTTATAAATGGCATTTTCCATAATGTGTGTTTCTTCTTGCTGACGGAAATTAAGTCGCGCATTACGCAACCCTATATCCTCAAAATAGTATTTAGACAGCGCCCCAATATGTCTCCGCCCCTTAATGTCGTAACGACTAGCACGTTCAACAAGAAATGCTTCCTCGAGATAACCCAGATATTTGATAATTGTCGGCTGAGACAGCTTCAACCGACCTGCACTAGCAAACGTATTCGCTAACCTGCCAGGATTGGTTAACGATCCAATCGCTGATGCGATTACGTCTACCAACTCACTGAATCCAGCCTCATTCCTGATGCCATTACGTTCGATAATATCGCGCAAGTAAATTTCATCCAACAGACGACTCAGGTAAGCAATCTTTGACTGTTCGTCCGGTTGAGCAAGTACAAGAGGCAATCCACCAAACGTGGAGTAATCGTTCCAATCATCCTCCCAATCACCGTCAACAGCATCATGATATTCAGCAAAGCTTAATGGATGCACGCGGATCTGATCACCACGACCACGAAACTCAGTGATGATATCACTCGACAAAAAACGCGAATTACTGCCAGTTACATACACATCTACATGTGGCAAGTGCAGAAAACCGTTAAGGACATCCTCAAACCCAGCAATATATTGGACCTCGTCCAGCATGACATAATATTGGCCATCATCAATCATTCTGGAACGAACATAACGATCACATACATCAGGATCGCGCAACTCACGGTTAGCTCGATCATCGAGTGCAATACCGATAATGTGGTCTTCAGGGACCCCTGTATCAAGCAGATGCTGCTTGAATAACGTAAACAGTAAATACGATTTGCCACAACGACGAATTCCAGTAACGATCTTAACAAGGCCATTATGTTTACGGTCAATAAGACGCCTCACGTAAGCGTCCCGTGGTATCACGTTCATTGCTATTGGTCCACCACCATATCGTCTATTTTAAAAAATGATAAAAAATTAGCTTTTTCTAAAATAGACGAAAGAAGGGACTTCGGAGTATAGGTGCAACAGGCCGTAAGTACGCACTAACGTGACACTACTGCTCACTTACGGCCGTTTTAGGCAAGCAAAAAGACCGTAAGTCGTGACTATAGTCGCGATAGTGCGTAGTTACGGCCTGCTTGGTGCCAGATAAGCGACTGTTTGCCCCGACCAACTAAGCGACAGTCGCTATCGCCACACGCTGCCGGTTGATGAGCGTGATGTTTTGGCGGGTAACTCGTCACTCTCCGCCAAAATGTCACGCGATGGCGGCCCAGTGACCGGGGGTGACTTCGCGTAGGGGTAGTGCGGCGAGATTAACACCGTTCTGATCAGCAGTGCCGCCTGCACCCACACCACCAGCCGCCGGGTCAAACACCACCCGATGACGCTGACGCTCAGCGCGCGGGTCCGGCTCAGGAACCGCCGAAATCAGGCTTTGCGTATATGGATGCAACGGATTGACATACACCTCATCAGCCGGACCAGTCTCCACAATCCGACCTTTCCACATCACAGCCACGCGGTCGGAAATGTAGCGCACCATCGACAGATCGTGCGCGATAAACAGGTACGTCAGCCCGCGCTGCCGCTGCAAATCCTGTAATAGGTTCACAATCTGCGCCTGAATCGACACGTCGAGCGCAGAAATCGGCTCGTCGCACACAATAAACGACGGATTCACTGCGAGCGCACGCGCAATACCGATGCGCTGCCGCTGGCCGCCGGAAAACTCGTGCGGATAGCGGTCCGCATGTTCCGGTCGCAGGCCGACAAGTTCGAGTAGTTCGTTGACTCGCTCGACTCGCTCACGCTTGTCGACGCGCTCGAAGTTATCGATTCCTTCCGCGATGATGTCACGCACGGTGACATGCGGATCGAGACTGGCGTACGGGTCCTGAAAAATCATCTGCACTTGCTGCCGGAACGCTGTAGTATCCGCGCGGTTGCGAATCGTACTGATATCGCGGCCGTTGAACAGTACGCGACCGGACGTGATCGACAACAGTTTGACGATCATGCGGCCGGTGGTTGATTTGCCGCAGCCTGATTCGCCGACGAGTCCCAGCGTTTCGCCGCGCGCGATGGAAAAGTTGAGATGATCGACGGCAGTGACTGCGCGACTGGTGCCGCGCTTACCGTCGCCATATACGTGGGTCAGATTTTCGACGCACAGTAGTGCGTTATCAGCGGATTGCGATACGGAAGATGTTTCACGGGAAACACGCGATGCGGAGGATGTTTCACGGGAAACATCAGAATCACTCGTCACTTCTGCAGTCATCACGCCGCTCCTTCCACATGATCGCGCAACATATTCCACTGCGCCCACCGTTTCTTAATCTCGTCCGGCGGCTCAACGCGTGGCGCACGCGGGTCAAGCAACCACGTCGCCGCCGCATGAGTAGGTGACACAGTAAAGAACGGCGGCTCGTACTGCTCATCAACCGCTAGCGCATACGCATTGCGCGGCGCAAACGCATCACCAGCTGGCACCGCCGCGAGATTTGGCGGCACGCCGGGAATAGCATGTAGTCGACCGCGCGTCTCCAGCGTCGGCGTAGAACCGAGCAACCCCCACGTATAGGGATGCTGTGGATCGTAGAAAATCTCGTCCGCCGTACCGTACTCAACAATTTTGCCGGCGTACATCACAGCCACACGGTCAGCAACCTTCGCTACCACACCTAAATCGTGCGTCACCAAAATAATTGCCGTACCACTCTCCCGCTGAATTTGCGCGAACAAGTCGAGAATCTGCGCTTGTACCGTCACGTCGAGCGCTGTGGTCGGCTCGTCTGCGATAAGTACGTCCGGATGACAAGCGAGCGCAATCGCGATTACGATGCGCTGACGTTGACCGCCGGAAAACTCGTGCGGATACTGACTGAACCGTCGCTCAGGATCGGGAATACCAACCTGCTCAAGCAGACGAATCGCTTGCTGTTTGGCTTCGCGATTACTGACTGACCGATTGTGCAGTCGTATCGTTTCAGTGATCTGCCGACCGATAATCATTGTCGGATCGAGCGACGTCATCGGATCTTGGAAAATCATGGCGATTCGATTGCCGCGCAAATCGCGTAATGACTTGCGATCCAACGCAAGCACATCGCGATCGTCAAACCGTACGTCACCGTCAATACGCGCATTACGCGGCAACAGTCGCATCAGCGAGCGGCAGGTTACTGACTTACCGGAACCGGACTCGCCTACTAACGCAAGCGTCTCCCCAGCATGTAAATCAAAACTCACGCCGCGCACCGCGCACACATCGACACCGTCCTTGCGGAACGTGACATGTAAATCGCGCACCGATATGCGCGGCGCGAATGCGGCAGACGGCACAGATGCAGCGGTAGCGGCAGAAGCCCCAGTAGCACTCACATCAGCCATCGTTACCCCCTCATCTTCGGGTCGAGCGCGTCGCGCAGGCCATCCGCGCACAGATTGAACGCGAGCATGATCACGCATAGCACTGCTGCAGGAATCCACATTTGATACGGGTAAATACGCACCACTTTGAACCCGTCGTTGAGCAGTGTGCCGATTGACGCGTTCGGGATTTTCATACCCACGCCGATGAAACTTAAGAATGTTTCAAAGAAAATCGCGGTCGGAATCGAAAACATGAGTCGAATGATGATCAAGTTCAGGATGTTCGGCAGTACGTGACGAACTGCGATAGCCGCGCGCGGTGTGCCGAGTACGATCGCAGCCTGCACGTATTCAAGTGAGCGGATTTGTAACGTTTGACCACGCACCACACGCGCCATCGTAATCCAGAACGTGATGGCCATCGCCACGATAATCGACACAAGCCCGGGCTGGAACACGAGCAGCATGAGTACGACAACGATCAGGCTCGGCACACCGCTGATGATTTCGAGAATGCGTTGCATGAGATCATCCACGCGTCGCGAGGCGAGACCGCTGACCAGTCCCCACGTCACGCCGATCACAATGTCAAGAACTGCGGCGACGAGCGAAATAATCAGTGAAATACGCGTGCCGTACAGCAGTCGCGAGAACAGGTCGCGGCCGAACTGATCAGTACCGAGTAGGAAATGCTGGTTTTGCGCGCCGATCGCCGCATACTTGCTGGCTGCACCACCCAGCCAATATGGTGGCAGGTTTGCGTACTCGACTTTCTGCGCGTTCGGGTCGGCTGGCGCGAGGATTGGTGCACTGAACGCGATAATAAACAGCGCGATGAGTACGATGCCGGCTGCGATTGCGGTTTTGTTGTGACGCAATCTGAGCCATGCTTGCGCGGCGTGACTGATATGCGGCACGTCGACCGTATCGTGATTGTCGGCTGTGCGGGTGCGCGGTACGAACAGCGAGTCCGGGATTGCGGATGGATCGATGGGCTGGGTCGCGACTTGAGTGACTGTGGTTGGATTGGCTGAACGAGCCGAATCCGTGGCGTGAATGTCTGTGACTGTAGCGCGACTATCGGCGATGCGGCTGTTCGTAGCAGCCGCTCGCGCAACGTCAGTCACTCCACCAGCGACTCTATCGCCGGCAATATCTACAGCGGTCATCTCACTCCCCCTCCTTGCCGACGATGCGTACACGCGGGTCGGCAATCTGATACAGCACGTCCATCAGGAACACAACTACGACGAGCACCGCTGAATACCAGATCGTGACGGCCATGATCGTGTAGTAATCGTTCGACAGGATTGATTTCGTGAACTGTTCGCCGATGCCTGGTACTGAGAAAATAGTTTCGATCACTAATGATCCGGTCATCAGTCCTGCGATCATTGGACCGATCACTGTGATCAGTGGAATGAGTGAATTGCGCAGTGCATGTCTGATGATGATCATTGGCTCGCTCATGCCTTTCGCGCGTGCAAGTTCGATGTAATCAGAAGTGAGCACATCGATCATTTCTGTTCGAATGAATCGCGCTGCGTCGGCGAGCGGGGCGATCGATAGTGCGATCGTTGGCAGGATTGTCGAGCGAAATCCTTGATCCCACAAGCCAACGGGCAGTAGTTTCAATGAAATCGCGAAGATTGATTGAACGATCACCGCGACAACATAGTTCGGAACTGATCGACCGAGAATAGCAATTGATGAGCAGAAACGATCAATCCATGTGTTTTGATTGGCAGCAGCGAGCGCACCGAGCAACACACCGACGATCGTACCGAGTATGACTGCTTGCAAACCGAGCTGAATGGACGGGCCGATGCGTGTGGCCATCAGTGTGGTAACTGGCTGATCGGAGAATTGCAGCGAAATACCGAAATCTCCGTGGAGCACGCTGTTGAGATATGCAAAATACTGCACGATCAATGGTTGATCGAAACCGTACTTTTTGTTCAGTTGCGCAAGTTGAGCGTTACTGATCAAAGCCTGATTAGCATACGGTGTGCCAGGGAGCGCGTGCATGAGGAAAAACGTGACGGTGATGATGATCAGCATCGTCACGGCCATCATGATCAGTCGGGAACCGATGAACGTAAGCCAACGTCGCATGCGAATCACCTATGTCTTTCGTTTGGATATGAGATTGTGTAAGGCACGATCACTGAGCAGCACCCAAGGCTTTATCGCGACTCTCCTCAGGGGAGCCGCGATAAAGCCTTCACGCGAATCAGTTTGTGAACTTGGCCTTGGCTGGGTCAACGGTGCCACCCAGCGAGCTGGTCACATATCCGCTGAGCTTCGGGTTGATCAGGTAGCTGCTGGACGCTTGCACGAGCGGAATGACCACTTGGTTGTCGATCAGATACTTGTTCGCTTCCTCAAGATGCTGCCAACGAAGCTTGAAATCGTTGCCATCCTTCGTGTTAAGGTCGTTCACAAGATCAGTCAGCTCTTGGCTCTTCCACTGTGAGTGATTGTGCTCATAGCTCGTCTCATGCTGCTGCACGTACGAGGTCGGGTCCCATGTGCCGGACCATCCGCCGAGCGCAAGATCGAACTTGTAGCTCATCATTTCTTCAAATCGCACAGAACTCGGCACTGACGCAACGTCAATCGTCAATCCGGGCAGCGTATCCTGCAGCTGAGCTTGCAAATACTGGCCGATCTTCTTGCTCTGATCATCGTCAGAAGTCACGAGACGGAACTTCACCGAGTCCACTCCCAGCTCGCCAAGCGCCTTCTTGAACAGGGTCTTGGCTTCGTCCTTGTCAGTCGGCACGAGGTTGCCCCAATCGTCCGCAATACTCTTGCCTGTCTCCGGGTTCTTCGCAATACCGTTCGGAATCACGCCCACAGCCGGTGTCGCTTCACCGTTCAAAATCGCGCTGGCAAGCTGCTTGCGATCGATCGCGAGAGAAAGCGCCTTGCGTAGGTTGAGATTCTGCAGATTCTTGTTCGAGCTGATACCGAGTTCGAGGTTCGTCGCGCGCAGCGACGGCACGGTCACGAGCTCTTTCTTACCCTGATACTGCTTGACATAGTCGCCGGTGATGTGCACGCCGTCGATCTGACCAGACTCGAACAGGTTCACCTTCGACGCAACATCCTTGACTACCGACACGTCAATCTCGTTGAACGAAACGTTCTTCGCATCCCAGTAATTCGGGTTCTTTACGTACTTCCAGTTGACGTTTGTACCGTTCCAATCAGCCAACTTAAACGGTCCAGTAGCGAGCAGATTGTCAGCGTTGAGCGCATAATCCTTGCCTTTCTCCTCGACGAACGACTGCTTGACCGGAGAGAGCAACGTGTCGGTAAGTAGCTGCGTGATGTATGGATTTGGTGCGGTGAGCGTGAACTACAGTTGGGTATCGCTCGTTGCCTTGACGCCGAGCTGATCGACTGGAGTTTTGCCGGCGGTGATTTCGGTGGCGTTCTTGATGTAATTGAGATTCTTCGCGGACTGCGAACCGGTGGCTGGGTCGACGACTCGTTTGGCAGCGTAGACGACGTCGGCGGCGGTGAGTGGCGATCCGTCGGAGAATTTAAGACCGTCGCGCAAGGTCACGTCGACCGTGAGACCGTCTTTGCTTACAGTTGGCAGGCTTGCAGCGAGTGCCGGTTCGACGTCGCCCTTGGAGTTTTGACGGTAGAGCGGTTCAGCGAAGAAGCCGACTGCCTCGCCTGAGATAGTGTCGTAAGTTTTGCCGGAGTCCATTGTGGTGACTTCGCCGGATGCTTCCCACTTAAGTGTGGTGCGCGCGGATTCGCTGGAGTTACCTGCAGCGTTTGAGTTGGCGGTGGTGCCGCCACCAGAACCGCATGCGGACAGTGCCATGACGATGGCTGCGATTGATGCGATGATGCTGGCTGCGCGACGGCTGGTTAGGCGGTTTGTAGTCGGCTTGTACGCAACTGATGTTGCTGTAGTTGATGATGATGATCGTGAAGTGATCAGAGATGATCTGATCGAAGATGATAATAGATTGCGAGCCATGTGATTTCCCCTCTCATAAATGGCTGTATTAGTGGGTTATTTGTTGATGTGTGGGTGATACCGCGTCCCCTCGGCACGGCTGATCACGAATGAAATATGTGTGCTGACTGATCGAGATTGATCAGATTCGATGACTTGTGATGAGTATTCGTACAGCTAGTAATGATCACAGGCCGTCCGGGTGATCATATGTGATTATTTCGTTCCCCAACAAAGTAATCACATATGATCATAACGGATGTCGATATCCTTGATCTCCCCCTAGATCACGTTCAGTCAGCGGCACATTCGACATGAACTACACATGACTTGAGTCATGCGCATCATGCACATTCGACCGCACATTACTGCGCTAAGCCGTTGTGCTGATGCTGTGTTGTTGTTCATGTCATTCCCCCTGCTGAGCGTGTACCCCGTGCACACCGCCCGCAATCATGATCACATATGGCTGGCCGCGACACACCTTCACGCTTATACCGGCTACTTATAGGCAGCTATCGAACCGCGTCGGCAGTATAACAATCACGCATTTATGATCAGGTATGATCACATACATACGCGCTCATGTTCGGCGGTCAAAGTCAACGCTTACAAGCCAATGCCCAAGACGCGCGGGGCGAGGAGGCTCATCCCCTCACCCGAGTGGCGGAAATTGCTCACTGAGCGCCGCTCAGTGAGCAATTTCCGCCACGACCGGAATCAGAGCAGTCCCTATAACACCCACTCAGCATCCACCCATAACCAGCTATCAGCAACATCTATGGCGATGTTGCTGAAAACCGGTGCGGCCGCATTCGATACGCCGTATCGTAGAAGTAGTCCGATCGAAAACGATCATGCAATCTTTTGATCATCATCGATCGTTGATCATAACTGCGCAATTCTACGCATTACTATCACGCATCATGAGAAAGGGGAACTCATATGAGCACTGTCACTGAACCGATTAATACTGAACCGATCACTGAATCAGTTCATCCAGCAACCGACGCAACTTCGTCAGCTACGCAACCGCATATCCCGCAACCGGCTTTTCCACAAGCCGATATCGAGGATGCGAAGCGTATCATCAGCGATTTCGTCGATCGATCTTTACCGCACTATCAACAGATCTCGCTCGCCATTCATGACAAGCCAGAAGTCAGTAACTACGAATTCTTCGCATCAACCACACTGTCCGATCAACTCAAAACTGAAGGCTTTAACGTAACGCTCGGCGTTGCCAGTCACCGCACCGGATTCGAGGCCGTGTATGACAGCGGCAAGCCCGGACCGACCGTCGTGTTTCTCGCTGAATACGATGCGCTGCCAGGCATTGGCCACGGATGCGGACACAGTATATTCGGCCCCAACTCATCACTCGCCGGCGCAGCCCTCAAACAAGTCATCGACCGATTCGGTGGGCAAGTACGCGTATACGGCACCCCCGGCGAGGAAGGTGGCGAAAACGGCAGCGCGAAAGGCGCGTTCGTCGATGAAGGATTTTTTAACGACGTGGACATCGCGCTAGCCGCACATCCCGGTAGCGGCGGCAATTATCTGACCACGCGCAATCTGGCGTGCCAGCCGGTCGATATCGAATTCCACGGCAAAGCATCGCACGCGTCAGGTAGTCCAGAACTCGGTATTAACGCACTCGACGGCGTTATCCAAACGTTCAACTCGATTAACGCACTGCGCCAACATCTGCCCAAAAACGTGCGCATCCACGGCATTATCACTGACGGCGGCGGACTGCCCAACGTCGTGCCCGACTATGCAAAAGCCAAGTTCTATCTTCGTTCTGCATCAGTGCCGGGTCTCAAAGAACTGCGGCACAAGGTCGAGAATATTGTGGCTGGTGCAGCACTGGCGACCGGCGCGAAAGGCAGCCTTACGCCATACCAGCATCAAGTGGATAATATGATTCCAACTCCGTTGTTCGACACAGTGTGGGAGCACAATGCGCTGGCACTCGGTCAGAGCGTCGAGCCAACCGAACAGGATAAAGTCTCATTCGGTTCAAGCGACGTTGGTAACGTATCGCAGGTAGTGCCCACGATTCAGCCGATTTTCAGCATCTCCCCCACTAAACTCGGCGGACACAACGAGCAGGTCGCAGCCGCAGCAGCCAGCGAGTTCGGACTTGCATCAATTCAGTGGTCAGCTAAGGCACTGGCTTACACCGCACTCGATGTGCTCACTAATCCGGAGCTGCTCGCTGCGATCAAGCAGCAGCACGCCGCTCGCGTCGCCGCCCAACAACAGGATGCAGCCGCCGCGTGATCTAGTATCCTGCGTCAGAAGTTCGTTGGCATTTGCGGCTCCCCTTGTCAGGACATTGTCAACGAACTTCTGACGCAACAATGCATCTACAGATTTCATGTCCGTACATTAGACGTACAATATCTCGTATGAGTACAGCAACACTTAAAGATAGTCGCTTTGAAATGCGGCTAACACAGGAACAACGCTCGCGTATTGATCAAGCCGCCGAATCAAAAGGTTTAACAGCATCTCAATGGGCACTGTCAAACCTGCTACAGGCAGCAGATCGAGATATTCGCGAGGCCCACATTATTCATCTCAGCGATGCAGCGTGGAATGATTTCACCTCGGCACTCGATGATCCACTCCCTGACAGCACCATAAAACTGCTGGGAAGTGAGCCGATCTGGGCATGACATCCTTCACCAAGCCGAGAAAACTGCTTGCCAATGACAATATCATCAGATTTGATTGTGGACTGCCGATCGTAAACGATTGGCTTGCAAAGCACTACCGCACTTCCAAAAAACAGCACACAGCAGTCGTTTATGCCACATTCGATGGCAACGCGCTGGCGGGATTCTACACACTCAGCACATACAGTATGACTCACGAACAGGCTTCCGGCTGGCTGCGTCGCAATAGCCCAGACCCAATTCCGGTGATATTGCTAGGTATGCTCGGCGTTGATATGCGATATCAAACGTTACACGTGGGCAGTCAGCTGTTGCGAGACGCCATTTTACGAGCCATATCTGCAGCGGAAATTATCGGTGCGCGAGCTTTAGTTGTAGAACCTGCGACCGATAGAGCTGTTAGCTTCTACGAGCATTACGGGTTCCGTCATATCAATGATTCAACGATGATGTTCATTCCGCTGTCGTTTGGCACATCCAATTAGTTGACCGAATGCAGGTGCCTACTGTCTGGGTTAGTCGTTAGCGCAGTGATGCGAGGGTAGCGGCGAGACGACGGAGGACTGCGGCGAGACGATCGCGATATGAGATGCGTCCAACGTTCCTACCACACCCGTACCAAACACATGATCAGCAAATGCCTCGTCGTTGATCACAAGCAGATCATGCCGCGCGGCCACTGTCGCGATTGTTTCACATGAAACACGATCGAGCACCGTCGTCATCGGGTTGAGTGGATTCGCGAGCACGATTGCCCGCGTTCGCTCACCGGCAGCACGCACTCGCTATACCCGCCATTTGTGTATTAAAACGCACTCCTCATACCCGCCAGACGTGTATGATTGAGGGTAATTTATACCCGCCATTTGTGTATCAAACCACACTTTCCTTACCCGCCAGACGTGTATAGAACGGAGCAAAACATGATATATCAACGCAAAGCATATGAACGCTTATTACAGTGGAAACAGCAACAGGGACGTACGTCCATGCTGATTGAGGGCGCTCGCCGAGTAGGAAAAAGTGTGCTAGCTGAAGAATTTGGCCGTCGTGAATACGCGCGATGCTTACTCATTGACTTTTCCGAAGCGCCAACAGAAGTATTCGATTTATTCCTTCATCAACGTCATGATACCAACTCTTTTTTCCGCTACTTGTTTGCCTTCTACGCTTTCCAGCCAGTAGAACGGGATACGCTCATCATCTTTGATGAGGTGCAATTCTGTCCTCAAGCGAGAGCATTCACCAAACAACTAGTCAAAGATGGACGATATGACTACATAGAAACTGGCTCATTGGTATCAATTCAAAGCAATGTGAAGGATATTCTCATTCCGTCAGAAGAAGAGTCATTGGAATTAAATCCATTCGATTTCGACGAGTTTCTTTGGGCAATGAACGAGAAGCCATTAGCTGATCTCATTCAAGATTGTTACAGACACAAGAAACCGCTTCCAGATGCTTTGCACCGTAAAGCAGAACGTCTATTCCGTGAATACATGCTTGTTGGAGGTATGCCGCAAGCAATCCACGCTTATATTACTGATAACAGTTTCATGTCCGCAGATCAAGTAAAGCGATCGATACTTCGGCTCTATCGACGTGACATAGAGAAATACGGAGCAATCGAAGCAAAAAACATAGCGGCCATATTCGACGAGATACCAGCGCAATTATCAAGGCATGAGAAACGTTTCCGTCTCTCGTCACTGAAAAAAGGAGCGCGATATCAAACATATCAAACTGCATTTTTCTGGCTCGCTGATGCGCGGCTCATCAATCCCTGTTATCGTTCCACGGACCCAAGTATCGGCCTAGGCATGAATATGGAACAATCTGCAGTTAAATGCTACATGGCTGACACAGGATTACTGATAACTCATGCCTTCTCAGATGGCACGATTACTGCCGATAGTATATATCGAGATATTTTGTTCGGTAAAATCGGCCTTAATGAAGGCATGATTGTAGAAAATATTGTCGCTCAGCAATTCAAAGCATCCGGACATAAACTCTTCTACTTCACTAAACCAGACGAGGAAACACGCAAGTCACGCATCGAAATCGACTTTCTACTCCCTGAACCGTACGAGAATGCAGCCGGGCATTATCGCATCAGTCCAATTGAAGTCAAATCAGGCAAACGATATTCAACTGCTTCTCTAGATAAAATGAAGACAATATACGGCAAACATATCGGTACCGAGTATGTGCTTGCACCTAAACCGTTCGCAAGTCAAGGAGACAGAGTTCAGGTTCCGTTGTATATGAGCGGAATACTGTGATCACTTGGGATGGCGCGGATATCGGTCAGATAATCAGATATCCGCGGGGATGCGGTGATCGCGCCAGTAGTACTCGCGATCGTGATCGTTGATCTCGCGCACAACGCGGCACGGCGTACCGAATGCGATCGTGTTGGCTGGAATATCGTGATTGACGAGACTGCATGCGCCAATCACCGCGTTGTCGCCGATCGTAACGCCGGGTAAAACGGTCACGTTCGCACCAATCCACACATTGCGGCCAATGTGAATCGGTTCAGAATACTGAGCGACCCGCTCACGCAAATCAGGACGAATCGGATGACCAGTCGTCACTAACGTCACGTTCGGTCCGATCATCGTGCGCTCGCCAATAAAAATCTCACCGTCGTCCACCAAGGTGAGGTTGAAATTCGCATACACGTGTGCACCCCAATGCGTGCTGCACCCCCAGTTTGCGTGCACGGGCAGCTCGACGTATGCACCTTCGCCGAACTCGGCGAAAAACTCGTGCAATAGCTCCTTACGCCGAGGGTCGCCGGGCATCGTCGCGTTCAACTCGTGCAGCATCTTCATCTGCTCTTGCTGAGCGGCTCCCATCTCAGGATCGTCGCAGAAATAGATTCCAGAAGTGTGCATTACATCCAGCACGCGCTGCGGTACGGTCATTGTTGGCTCCTTTGCACTCGTTCAGCACTCGTTCGTCTCGCGCCACGAGTTACGTGTTATGCGCGGTATGCATCCTCATCCGGTCCGTACTCCACCTTAACCG
This sequence comes from Bifidobacterium hapali, assembly GCF_002259755.1. Taxonomy (GTDB): domain Bacteria; phylum Actinomycetota; class Actinomycetes; order Actinomycetales; family Bifidobacteriaceae; genus Bifidobacterium; species Bifidobacterium hapali. The sequence continues at coordinate 25,499 of NZ_MWWY01000008.1, read as the reverse complement.
GTTCAGCAGACCACCTAACTTACACGTTAGAAAACTGTCAGCCATGTTCTCAGCTCCTCCGGTTAAAAGAATTGCTCAGCGTAACTAAGAATGAGTAAATCCGTTAAATGAACGATCCGTTTTAAACATTAGTGCTGCGCACCATTACTTTCAAAGTGCGCAGCGTAAACATGCATCATGCATAAAGTTATAGTCATACTATTTTACTCACTCAATGAACTATAGAAACATAGCCATATACAACGGCATTACTTCAATATTCTCCCCCGCAAAACCCATATTACTATCCGCAAGTTTGATACCATGAGAAACATTATGATTTTCGATCATTGACTGCATAGATTTAGCTTTACGATTCGCTGATGATTTAACTTCAATAGCTGTTGCCACATCGTTATATCGAATGAAAAAATCCATTTCCAGTCGAGAATCTTTTTCATAATAATACAGCCGATGCCCATTTTTGGCGAATATATCGCCCACAATATTCTCGTAAATCGCACCTTTATAAATGCCTAAATTATTATCGAGAATATCTTTTTGTGCACCGTTATCCAATATGGCAATTAACAAGCCTGTATCGCGCATATACACTTTAAATTTTTTATCATCTGCGTTACCTTCGAATGGCAATTGAGGAATTTGTAAGCAATAGCAAAAATTGATAATGCCCGCATCATACAACCATTGCAAGCTTCCAGCATATTTGCGAGCCCCTGCTTTCTTTTCCACCACAGCATAACTAAACTTCTTCACATCACGAGCAAGTTGCTTGGGGATAGACAAGAAACAAGCTCGTGCCTTTGCTTTCTCACTGCCTTCCGCATATTTAGCAATATCATCCTCGTAATCTGACAATATAGCGCGTTGTTCCTCTAAAACTTGCGCATAATCATGCGTATCAATGAATGTTTGAACAACACTTGGCATGCCTCCGATCACAATATATTGTCGAAAATATGCCATCATACGTTGGTGGACGACTTCATCAACTTTGGAGCGCGAATCAAAAAATCCTTTGACATATTGAATAAGATGTTCATCTACACCCATTGCCCACAAAAATTCTTCAAAGTCAAGTGAATGCATCACGACTCGCTCAGTGTAACCAACAGGATATGATGAAACATCTTTGTAATTGATTCCAAGAAGTGATCCAGATGCGATTACATCGTAGCGTCCATCTAACGCAAAAAATTTCAACGCAGTTCTAGCATTCGGACAGCTTTGTATTTCATCCAGAAATAACAGGGTTTTACCGGGAACAAACACACTGCCAGGAACCGAGAACATAATCCTTGCAACAATATGATCTACATCATTATTGCCGTCAAAAATATCTCTCAACAGGGATTGCTTTTCAAAGTTTAAACTCACATAATGTTCATAGTTTTTCTGCGCGAAGCGATCCACAATGTATGTTTTGCCAACTTGCCTTGCGCCTTGCAATAGCAAAGGCTTTTTCCGTTGCTTATTTTTCCACGCAATAAGACGTTTCTCAATCTTTCGCTCAAGCACAGCTAATCTCCTCCGTCACTATATATTCCAGAATATCACCTACATGCAACTTTTATGCGCGAATAAGTTGCACTGAATGCAACTTTTATGCGCGAATAAGTTGCACTGAATGCAACTTTTCCGCACGAATGCACTAATGCACAAATGCACGAATGCACTACACATGGTCAGCTGCGCACTGACGCACGATCAATTGCACGCTATCAGTGAAGCGCCCGGCATGAGTGACCGACATCACCGATAGAATGGCCGTGATATCGCGACATCGGCACCAACAGCGACATCGCAGTATCGCAACGCGCACACCACCATCAATAAGGGGTATTGATTATGGCAGACACAAACACCACACAGCCAAAGCCGCAGCAACCGACCATCACGCTCAATAACGACACCGTCATCCCGCAGATCGGCCTCGGCGTTTTCCGTACGCCGGACGGCGACACCACAGTGAACGCCGTGCGTGCGGCTCTCGAAACCGGCTACCGTCACATCGATACGGCGCGCATCTACGGTAACGAAGCATCCGTCGGCGAAGGCATCCGTCAGTCTGGCGTACCGCGCGAGGACGTGTTCGTCACAACCAAACTGTGGAATGACGATATTCGTGCGCATCGTGCGAAGGCCGCGTTCAACGAAAGTCTCGACCGGCTGGGACTTGACTATGTCAATCTGTACTTGATTCACTGGCCAGCAGACGGCTGGCAGCAGGCATGGGACGATCTGCAGGAGATCGCCGCGACTGGCCGCGCCAAGGCGATCGGCGTGAGCAATTTCCATCAGCATCATCTCAACGAGCTACTCAAGAACAGCGATGTCGTGCCGGCTGTAGACCAGATCGAGTCCTCGCCGCAGTTCACGAATCAGGAGTTGGTTGATTTTGTGCACGGTCACGGTATCGCGATTGAAGCGTGGAGCCCGCTCGGCGGCACCGGCGGCAACCTACTCACCGATCCCCTACTCGCGCAGATCGGCGCGAAGTACGGTAAGTCGGCCGCGCAAGTTGTCATTCGCTGGCACTTGCAGCGTGGCATCGTTGTGCTGCCGAAGTCCACGCACGCTGAGCGCATCCGCGAGAACTTCGATGTGTTTGATTTTGCGTTGACTGACGCGGACATGGCCGCGATTAATACGCTGAGCACTGGCCATCGCAACGGCGCGGACCCGGATAACTTCGGGTTCTGATGCTGCGTTGACACTGCGTTAATGCTCGACTGACGCTCGGCTGACGTTCGGTCGACGTTCGGCTGGCCCAAGTTTCGATACCAGCCGAACCCCGCAGTAGAATAGCCGCCCCTTGCTAGAGTGGGACGCATGAGTGATGAGATTCGTGACGTTATTATCATTGGCTCCGGCCCTGCCGGATATACGGCGGCTATCTACCTCGGTCGCGCTGGCTATCGTCCGTTGATGATCGCGGGTGCACTGACGCCCGGCGGTCAGCTGGTCAATACTACAGAAGTTGAGAATTTTCCCGGTTTCCCGGACGGCGTGATGGGCCCGGACCTGATGGATGCCATGCGTAAGCAAGCAGAAAAGTTCGGCACCGAGCTTGTGTACGACGATGTGGTGTCGGTTGATTTCGGCGGCGACAGCAACGCAACCACCGAGCCCGCCGTCAAGTCAGTAACCGTGGACGGCGGCGAAACGTACCACGCTCGCGCCATCGTGATCACAACCGGCTCCAGCTATCGCAAGCTCGGCGTGCCTGGCGAGGAGGAGTTCTCCGGCCGCGGTGTTTCGTACTGCGCGACGTGCGACGGTTTCTTCTTCCGCGGCAAGCCGATCATCGTGGTCGGCGGCGGCGACAGTGCGTTCGAGGAGGCGCTATTCCTATCGCGTTTCGGCTCGTCGGTAACGCTCGTGCATCGTCGTGACGAATTCCGCGCATCGAAGATTATGGTTGATCGTGCGCGTGAGAACGATAAAATCTCGTTCGTGACGAACGCAGTGGTCGAGTCAGTGAACGGTGATGACTCTGGCGCAACGTCAGTGACGCTGCGTGACGTTGTTTCACATGATACATCGCAGATTCCAGCGAACGGTATTTTTGTGGCGATCGGCCATACGCCGTGCACTGGTTTCCTCGGCGGTGCGGTTGCACTTGATGATGACGGATACATTGTGGTCGACGGCGCGTCCACGCGCACATCTGTATCGGGCGTTTTCGCTGCCGGCGACGTGGTTGATCGCACCTACCGTCAGGCCATCAGCGCTGCCGGTATGGGTTGCCGTGCCGCGCTCGATGCTCAGTCATACCTCAACGCAGAGTAAAACCGCTATCGAACAATGACATCTTGCAGTTCTAGGTTTTTAAGCCGTGTATAACGCTCGCTAGTAGCAAGACTGAGAAATCAAAAAGCCCGGAATTCCGGGCTTTTTGATTTCTCATTGCGTCAAATACTGACGTGTTATCCCGCTAAAAAACCTAGAACTGCAAGATACGCCCCACAACAAGCCAATCAACCATTTCTTCCCATTCCGCGCTACGCATATGGAAGAGAAAGCAGCCAGCATCACGCAGCCGTAGCCTTGCGATCGCGCTTGCCACCACAGTACGTAACCAAACACATACTGATCAACCCCACAGTAAACAGGCCGGCGAGTACCGGAATAAGTGCCGCGTAACGATGCGCCTGATCAGGCGCGTGCGCAACCACAAATGCAGCCAGTTGATTACCGGACAACCCAGCGAACGCCCATGCGCTCAGTGTCAAACCGTGCGTTGTGGAAACTGTTTTCGTACCGAAGTGCTGATCGAGTAATACCGGCAGTGTGGAGAAACCGCCGCCGTAGCCTGCGTTGATGAGAAACAGCATCGCCAGCACAGCCCATAACACTGCGTTATCGATACTGTGCGTGACGATCTGCAGCAAGCACACAGCAATCGACATAATGAAAATGATCTGATATACGGTTTCGCGATGCTTGAGATGATCGGAAATCGTGGAAAACCCAACGCGACCAGCCGTATTGAACACAGAATCGACTGCGAGAACCAGTCCAATCACGCCGGCAATAGCGGCAGCAAATGCAGAGGGTTCGAGGCCAGTGTACTGCGGAAGAACTGCAAGCATGTCGTGCAGGATGTCTTTTTCTTGGCTGATCAGTGCAAGACCGCACGTGATATTGATATAGAACGCGATCCAAATACCCCAGAATACGGGCTTTTTGAGGATGGTAATACGACTGACGTGTGAAGTGGCGGGGTCGTACACCCAACCAGCAGGACGTTGGATGAGCAAAAATCCGATGAACATCATCACTGCATAGACCGCGGCAAGAATCAGGAACATGGCTACCAGTCCTACGGTGCCGATCAAGTATTCCATAAGCGGGCTAGCGATTGCTTTTGCAAGACCAAAACCGGCAACAGCGATACCAGTCGCGAGTCCTTTGTTGTCAGCAAACCATAGCATCAGGTTTTTTACCGGTGTCAGATAGCCGACGCCTAGTCCGATGCCCATGATCACACCGTAACAGATGAACACGCCCGGCAGGAATCCTGCGGCAATACTCACGCCTGTGCCAGCAAAACCGACAACAAAACAGATCATGGACACAAGCGCCGATCGTTTGATATTACGTTCAACCATCGGACCGGCGAACGCGGCGGACATACCGAGGAAGAAAATGGCGAGCGAGAATCCCCACTCCACTGACGCGGAACTAGCGTGGAGTCGATCAGCGATAAGCTGCTTGAATACGCTCCAACAGTAGACTGTACCGATTGGAATATGAATAAGCAGCGCTGGAATAATCGCACTGGTCCAACGATTCCCGGTAACCCTTGTCATACAGGCGAATCCTTTCATTCTTCTACTTGGTGTACTGACGTACGAGTCAGTCATTTGTCGGTGCGTGAGAGATCACTTCCAAGACATGAACGTTATTTCCAACATACACAAACATGTTCGATGTTCATTTCGTCGGCGATAGTAAACCCTGTAACCCCTGTCAACGCGACAAATAGCACTATACCGCCATTTCATCGATACCACACGAAGCATTCAAGCAATCACAGCATGAGATTCCTCACATAATGCAACACTGCATTTACCCAAGTGACACCCCTCAAGTAAGTGTCAAATTACAGAAATATCTAATACATGCTTATGAAAATCACTTACATAAGATTCTCGATAATTACTCGCAGTAAGAGTTACTTTTTACATAGAACCAGCGTTTACACCCTCATTATGGATTTATGATTAACGCAATGTATAGTGTACTCAACATAATGACGTGTGATTTGTCGAATTTCCAGTATACTAAAAATCCAACAAATCACATGAAAGTACAAGTCCTAACTCACTGCCAGCCGGCGTTGGGACCGGCGGCATCGTCGCCGGCATCCTTGGGCATGAGCAGGTCGAGGATGCGGTTCATATCTTCGGGCGACGAGAACACGATTTCGATGCGGCCGTGCTTTTCGGAACCCTTGATGGACACCTTCGTGTCGAAACGATTCTCCAAATGCTGCTGAATCGGCGAGTTGGCCCACGGGTTGCTCTTGTTGACGCGAGCTTTGCGCGGCTGATCGCTTTCTGCAAGCATCATGGCGACGATTTCCTCGGTGGACCGCACTGACAGTCCCTCTGCGATGATTCTGGTCGCCAGCTTATCCATCTCGTCTTCGCTGTTCAACGCAAGCAGCGCACGCGCGTGACCAGCCGACAGAATACCCGCGGCCACTTTCTTCTGTACGCTGGCCGGCAGGTTGAGCAAACGCAACGTATTGGCAATCTGCGGACGCGATTTCGACACAGACTGTGACAGCTGCGCCTGCGTCAAGCCGAACTCGTCGATCATCTGCTGATATGCGGCCGCTTCTTCGAGTGGGTTGAGTGCAACGCGATGCAGATTTTCGAGTAGCGCATCACGCAACATATCGTCATCGGCCGTGGTCTTGACGATCGCTGGGATGACCGTGAGTCCAGCCAGCTGCGACGCTCGCCACCGCCGCTCCCCCATGATGAGCTCATATGGCGTGTCCGTTGCAGCAGCGCCCGCAGCGGCCGATGTTTCATGTGAAACATGCTGTGACGCCGGACGCTTGCGAACAACGATCGGCTGAAGAATACCGACTTCCTTAATCGAAGCGGCCAATTCGTTGAGCTCGTCTTCGTCGAAAATAGTTCGCGGCTGATGCGCGTTCGGTCCGATATCCGTGATCTTCAGTTCCGCGAGATAGCCACCCTGCACCGGCTTGAGTTCGATCTCGTCGTCGCTGTTCTTCGACGAGTCAGATTTCTTGGATTGAGACTTGCTACTCGATTTCGTATCGGTGACTGTTCCACGTGAAACGTCCGTAGATGACGATGATCTCGCTGCGGAGGCTGACGACGACGCAGCGTTTGACGTAGCTGACCCGCCAGTAGTGGCCGACGACACCGCTGCCGACGATGCGGACTCATGAGCGACCGCGCCGAGCCCCTTCACAGATGCCGACAACTGATCCAATCCCTCGCCGCCGAAGAACAAATCACTCGGATGAGCAATCTCCCCTAGTCCGGGCATCGAAGCACGCTTCGTCTTCGACTTCGAGGACTTGCCGTCGCCATGCGCATCGTGCGTATTCTTAGACTCGTCCGCCGTAGCAGACTTAGCGGACGCACTGAGCGGATCTCCCGCACTGTTGCGACCCATCGACGCCGCTGCAGAAGCGATCGCCGCAACAGTCGCCGCATCCTTCGCGGGCACAGTCACAGCCGGTACAGTCGCAAACGTCTTAGCCGGAGCATCCGCCGACTTATGTTCCTCCTGCGGCTCGCCGGGAAGATCGGGGAACAATGCGCCGAGCCCCTTACCTAAACGTGACTTCGCCATCTCAGTGTTCTCCTCGCTTGATTGCAATCGCTTCCAATGCTTGTGCCGAACGTTTCGCTATCTCCAGCGCCGCCTCGCGATACGAAGTCGCACCCATACCCTGCGGATCATACGCGATCACGCTCTTGCTGAAACTCGGCGCTTCCGCGATTTTCACAGTACGTGGAATCGTGGTATCCAGCACGATCGACGGATAGTGCTGCTTCACTTCGTCGTAAACTTCGCGACTGAGCAGCGTACGCCGATCAAACATCGTGACCAGCATCGTTGAGACAAGCAGCGTCGAATTGAAATGCTCCTGCACCAGCCCGATCGTGTGAATGAGCTGACCGAGACCTTCGAGCGCGTAATATTCAGCCTGAATCGGAATGAGCATCTCGTTAACCGCGCACATCGCATTGATGACGAGCAGACCGAGGCTCGGCGGGCAGTCAATAAACACGTAATCATAGTGCTGCTCAGACTGCTCAAGGAACGTTGACAGTGCCGTATCAAGCAGATTATTGCGGTTCGGCGAGTCGGCAACCTCAAGTTCGGCGCCACTCAAGTCGATGGACGCTGGCACGACGTCAAGCGTTGCGAAATCTGGGCACGTTTGCTTGACCTGTTCGATAGAAAGACGACCCTCAAGCACATCGTAAACTGACGGCAGACCAGAACCGTGCACGATACCGAGTGCCGTAGATGCGTTGCCCTGCGGGTCCATATCGATGACGAGCACGCGCGCTCCAGCTAGAGCCAACGCCGCGGAGATATTAACGGTAGTCGTAGTTTTGCCGACGCCGCCTTTTTGGTTTGCGACGGCGATGAGACGAGTACGTTCTGGCTTAGGGAACACTGCTTGTTCGATAGCCTTGTATCGGGATGACTCCTGTGCGATTTGCGACCCCAAGGGGGAATTCGAGTCCTTGAAGATACGACTGATGGTTTGTGTCACCGTTTCCGGCTCTGACACATCATCAATACGCTGATCATCCGTTGTGGACACAAGTTCCTCCTTTACCAGACAGTATGTTCCAGTTTCATCGTTCGCATGGACATGAAAACCGATGCACAAGTAATCCACACAGTTATCCACATGGCAGTGGATAACTGTGCACACTGTTGTGGATAACTTATGTTGATAGTGCAGTACAAGCACGCTCTAACCGCTGGAATATCAACGATTAGCAGTTATCCACATTTTATTATCGATATTGTGGATAACTTGGTCAACAACACGCCGGTCATGTGGATAACTCGCGCGCAGCAACCGCATTCAACGTTTCCCGTGAAACACTGACTCCGCCGACAAGGGGAGGCGAGTGCTACCGATGATCGACGAGAACTACGTGAGTGGGCTCTAGATCTGGGCCTACAGCAGCTTCGACCACGCGCGGATTCACTCCCCCGCGCTTCGTGATTTCTTTTGCGGCCTTGTCGATTTCAGCTTGAGCGGAACGTCCCTTCAATGCAATCAATCGACCATGCGACTTCAATAACGGCAGCGTCCATCCAGCGAGCTTTGTCATCGGTGCAACCGCACGACATGTCACCACGGCAAACGGATGCATCCCCGACGACTTGCGCATCTGAGTAATCACTTCTTCAGAACGCGCGCGCACAACGGTCACATTCTGCAAGTCCATCTCATCAACGCACTCGTTGAGCCACTCCACGCGACGTTCCATCGGCTCAATCAGCGTGAATCGATGATCTGGCAAACAAGCAGCCGCAACGAGTCCAGGAAAACCGCCGCCCGATCCTATATCAGCAACCGTCTTGAACCGCTCATGCTCAGTCGCCTGCTGCACAAACGGTACGATCGCCGCCGAGTTCAAAATGTGCCGCTCCCACACAATCGGCACATCGCGCGGACCGATCAAACCGCGCGGCTCACCCTCGCGCATAAGTTTCCCGTGAAACACTTCCAACTGCGGCAACGCATCACCAAGCACAGCAGCAAGCACTGGCGAACCGTCAAGCTGATCGACGATCGGCTCGGCTGCATCAGCTGATGTTTCATGTGAAACAACGTCACTCACGACTGTCAATCCTTCCACCAACCGCAATCAGCTACACTAAACGCGCAATCACGCTTCAATGTCGTCATCGTCGTCACCAGTATCCTCAGCGTTCGCCTTGAGATACACGGTCACGTAACGGTTCGGTTCCTCGCCGTGCGAACGCGACTTCATGCCTTCCTCGCGCACCACATCATGCACAACCTTACGCTCAAACGAGTTCATCGGCTTAAGATCAACCGGCTCACCAGTTTCCTTCACCTCGTCGATCGCATCCAACGCAATATCGCGCAGCCGCTGACGCTTACGCTTAAGGAATCCATCCACATCCACAATAAGATGTGAACGCTCACCAGTCTTCTGCTGCACAGCAAGTCGCGTCAACTGCTGCAACGCGTCAACCACTTCCCCATCGCGCCCGATCAGGTGCTTGATATCAGTATCGTCATCGGCGACGATCTGTACCATCGGGCGGCCGTTGCGCACGCCCATCTCGATATCGCCATCGTAATCAGCGATGTCAAGCAGGCCCTCAAGATAATCCGCGGCGATGTCGGCTTCCTCGTTGAGCTGATCGATCGTCTTCTCGTCGTCCTGCGCCATGTCACAACTCCTTATCAGCGAGGCCAAAGGGTCAAAAATCTACGAACTAGTGTAAACCACAAGGTCTCATGGAAGCGAATTACCACTCGTTTCCATGAGACCATTACATTACACATACATTACACACGGTTATTTCTTCTTATTGCGATTCTTACGACGCGGCTGCGCGCGCTGGAAGCCTTCCTTCTCCCTGCGCTCAGCTTCCTTCTTCGCGTCGATGAGCTTCTGCTCTTCGATACTCGGCAGACCAGCCTTGGCTCGACGCTCGTTCTCGCGCTTATAATCGCGTACTTCCTTATCCTTCGCAGCCGGTGAACCCGGAGTCGGGAACGCATACGCCTGCCACATGGTACGCAGCAAGTTGCACACGTTATTGGTAAGCCAGTAGACGAGCACTGCGAACGGCATGGTCACGCCGGAGAAGATGTACATGATCGGGAAAATCCACAGCATACCCTTTTGCATGGTGGCCGCCTGACCGACCATTGCTTCCGGATTCATGTTGCGTTTCATGCTGAAGTACGTGGTAAACCACAGACATCCGCACATCAGGACAACGAATACGCCGATGATGATCTTGCCGCTGGACGTCGCAGAACCGAATACATCAGTAACGTTGACGCCGAAAACAGTGGTCTGAGAGAACTGCTGTGCGGTGGCGACATCGAACGCGCCGAGCGGAGCGCGCTTTTCACGCGCGATGTATGGGATGGCGGACAGCACGTAGAACATGCACATAAACACTGGCGACTGGATGAGCATAGGCAGGCACGAACCGGCGGGATTCGCGTCGTTGTCCTGATACAGCTTCATCATTTCGCGCTGCATGGCCTCTTTACTGGCCTGATCGTTCTTGCCTTTGTACTTGTTCTGAATGCGCTGCATCTGCGGCTGGATTGCCTGCATCTTACGCATCGACTTCATCGTCTTGTAGTACAGCGGGAACACGCAAGCATGTACGACGAGTACGAGGAAGATAATCGACAGTACCCACGAAAAACCGATCGGTGACATGCCGAGCAGGGTCAGGAACTGGTGGAAGACGGCCATGATTTGCGTCATGAGCCACTCGACCGGGGTTAGTAGCTTGTACAGCCAACCCCAAAATCCTTGGTCGAGGAAGAAATTATCGTAGTTGATCATCGCTTAGGCCATCTCCTTAACGTTGCGCATGACCATCATCGGACGTGCCGACGGCATCATCATGCCAGGCCAGTGGTGTCAGTCGAGGCTCTTCATGGGCCTTCGACCACGAAAATCGGTAAAACACGGAATAACGCTGCGGCACATCGTCTATACCGCCACGACTCCACGGTCGGCAACGCAGCAAACGCAATACAGCGAGTAATCCGCCACGAAATGCCCCATACCGTTCGAGTGCTTCGATAGCATAGCGCGAACATGAGGGGTAATATTTGCAACAAGCTGGACGATGTGCGGAAATAGTACGCTGATACCAGCGAATCGCACGAATCATCCCGCCAGTTACACTCATTGACGGTCACGCTTCATTGTTTTACGTGAAACAGCACCAAATAATGATGCCACTTGCTGATCCAGCGACTGGAAATCGGCATGCGCGGCACTTGGCTTTGCACGCATCACTACATCCACCTGCTCAGGGAGCAGGGATTCATGAGTACGTGCCAATACACGAAACCGCCGTTTGACGGTATTGCGTGTCACCGCATGACCGACCGCTTTGGATACAGCAAGGCCAAGCCGCCGGCTCGATGCCGTCGTTTCGCCTAAAACTGAGGAATCGTCGCGCACTAAATAGTGCACGACGATATCCTTGTCGCTGACAGTACGACGGCGTTTAAGTACGGTGACAAAGTCACGATGGCTCTTCAGCCGCTCCACGTCGATGTCGCCGCCGAACAGAACGTCAGGCGGACAGGGTCTTACGGCCCTTAGCGCGGCGACGGTTGATCAGCGCACGACCAGAACGGGTACGCATGCGCAGACGGAAGCCGTGCTTCATGTGACGGCGACGGTTATTCGGCTGGAATGTCCTCTTCATAATTAGCTCCCGGTGTTTTCAGCCGCGCGAAAGCACGGCTCCTCATGAGTCAAGCTATACCAAAATACTCTTACCCCTGCCCACAAGTCAAAACGCCGAGTGGGTTTTCACATTTTGAACATTATAGAAAACTTGCGTGCACCCATATAAACGTTGAAAAATCAACCACTTACCGGCCAAAGTTATCCACAAATTACACGAATGTTATTCACAATCGAGCAATTGCAACACGCAAGCCTGTGGATAACTTCGAGGATTGGGAGTAAAAATGATCTGTTGTCGTATTATTCGCTCGAGTAGAGGAGGCCACTATGGCGCACACGCCGCAGGACCCCGCTGCGCAGGCTTCCAGAATCTGGGCCGATGCGCTAGCTCTGCTCAAGCATAATTCTTCGTTGACCGCCCGCGATAAGGGTTGGCTCGAAGGCGTGATTCCTGAAGCAGTATTCGGCACGACGATCGTGCTGTGCGTCGAAAATCTCGCCACGCAGCAAGCGTTGCAAAAAGATCTCAACGAACCACTCCTTCACGCTTTGCATATTGCATCCGGCGTTGCCATGTTCCCCGCGTTCAAAGTCGAACCGCGACACGCCGAAACGTTGACTCCTTCAGTCCACGAACCGCAGGGGGTCTCGCATACTGCTGCACTTGTCGATCCAGATTACGATGTGCGCACTGCGCCGACCGTCGCTGATCTCGGTCAGGAAAGTTATCGGCCAGATGATCAGCCGATACCAGCTCGGCCTGTGCGATCGGCGCGTCCTTTGGCGTCGCCGATGATTCCGACGCCCGCGCCTCGTCCGCTCGCTCCGGCGATTCCGGAAGGCACGTTTGCGGCAAGTCGCACGCAAGTCGCGAGCGATCCTGTCACGCATCTGAACAAAAACGCGACGTTCGATACGTTCGTTCCCGGCGATTCTAACCGTTTCGCTCGCACGGTCGCGTTGGCGGTGGCTGAAGGATCTGGGCGTGATTTTAATCCGTTATGTATTTACGGCGGATCGGGCCTAGGTAAAACACATTTACTAAACGCGATCGGTAACTATGCGCTGGTGAAGGACCCGACACTCAAAGTGCGGTACGTAACTAGCGAGGAATTTACTAACGAATTTATCGAAGCGCTGCAAAATCCGAACCAAAGTCAGGGACAGATCGCTGAGTTTAACCGACGTTACCGCGAGGTCGACGTGCTACTCATCGACGATATCCAGTTCCTCGGGGGTAAGGATGCGACGCTTGAGCAGTTCTTCCACACGTTTAACACGTTGTATCAGGCCAATAAGCGCATTGTGATCGCATCCGATGTGCCGCCAAAGAATCTGAAAGGATTCGAGGCGCGTTTAATTTCGCGATTTGAATCTGGTCTGCCGGTTGATGTGAAGCCGCCAGATTTGGAAACACGTATTGCAATTTTGCGCATGATGGCCTCGATGCAGCATACGGATATTCCCAACGACGTGCTCGACCTCATCGCGGAACGATTTACCGAGAACATCCGTGAGTTGGAAGGTGCGCTTACTCGCGTATCGGCGGCCGCGTCGCTTAACAAGCAAACGGTGACGCGCGCATTGGCTGAGCAGACGCTGCAAGATTTCTTTACTGCGGACGTGGAAATTAAACCGACTGACATTATTGGTCAGGTTGCGAACTATTTCCACTTGACGTTTGACGATATTGTCGGCAAGGGACGCACGAAAAATGTGTCAATTGCACGGCAGATTGCGATGTACTTGTGTCGCGAAAATACTGGCATGAGTTTGGTTGATATTGGTGAAGTATTCCATGGCCGCGATCACACGACTGTAATGCATGCGGTTAAGCAGATCAACCAGAAAATGCAGCAAAAGCAGGAGATTTACAACTACGTGATGGAGTTGACCCTGCGCCTCAAGCAGCATTCCAACGGCAAGTAGGCGGATTTTTGCGCGCCTAGCGTGCTTAGCGTGCGTTCAGCAGAATCGCGTTGAGCGAACAATTTCGGCTGTTTTTCGGATTCATCTGAAAAACAACCGTTTTTCGTCTGTCAGCGCGATTGTGGTGAACGAAGCTGTTGGTGCTGTGTTGCAGGATGAGCTTGGCTGCTCGGCTTCCCTTGCCAGGACGAGCTACGCGCGTCTTATTGGCTCGCCTGTCGGCTCGCACGTTGCCTACAAACAGCTCCACTGTTTGCTTCACGGCAACGTCCTTCAAAAGAAGCCGCACTACTATCCACCACAATTGCGCTGAGACAACGATTTTGGCACTTTTCCGCGCGCCTCGAAAAAACAGTCGATTTTGGTCTGTGAGCGCGATTCTGCTGGACGGCACATGTGAAAAACAGTGCGTGAAACACCTCGACACGCCCGAAATCTACGTTCCACACAAGAAAAGTTATCCACATAGTTTTACACAAATGTGGGTAAATCCTGCGGATAACCGGTGGACAAATACCCTTTTCGCTGTGGATAACTCGTGGATTATTCCACCGAAAATGTGGACAACGCAATAACTTCGTCGCGCCTGTGGATAACTCGGTCATTTATCCACAGAATATGCAGATGTTATCCACATCGTTTACCTTCCGGTAACCACTACTGCGCACTGCTATCAGCCCACTTATCCACATTATCCACAGCTCTTATTACTACGACTACCTAACTTACTTACGTTCGCTCGCGATCATCACCACAACGCTCGACCACCAGCACAACACGATCGTTCAGACCTTGGTTAGAATGGCCATCAAGACAGCAAGTGAAAGTAGGACCCATGAAAGTCGAAATCGATTCCGCCGCTTTGGCAGACGCAGTCGCTTGGACGACTCGCGTTATTGAAGCCCGTCCGGCCAATCCCATTCTCGTCGGCATTCGTCTCGAAGCCATTGACGGAACGCTGCAACTGTCCGCATACAACTACAAGATTTCCGCACGCCATCACATCGAAGCTGGTATCGACGAACCTGGCAGTGTGTTGGTTTTAGGCAAGCTACTCGCCGATATCACGAAATCGTTGCCTGCCGAACGCACGTATCTGTCAACCGATGAGTCGACGCTGACGATCACGTCAGGCAAATCGAAGTTCACGTTGCAGCTTATGCCGGAAACTGAGTACCCGGATATGCCTGTCGTTCCAGCGAAACTCGGTCAAGTTGACGCGCCGACATTCGCACAAGCAGTCGCGCAAGCGTGCGTTGCAGTCTCTCGTGAAGAAAATCGTCCAGTACTAACCGGCGTGCGTATTCAATTCAACGGCGACAAAGTTGTGATGACGGCAACTGATCGTTTCCGTCTCGCTCGTGCAACATTCACGTGGACTCCAGCCGATCCGAACACGGAAGCGACGACGCTGGTGCGCGGTTCACTGCTGCGCGACATCGCACGTTCGCTCGATGAACACCAGAATGTGGTGATCGATTTCGATCAGGATACCCCCTCACTTTTGGGCTTTGAGAACGCTGGTCGTGTGTCGACGTCGCAGCTCATCGACGGCGAGTTCCCGGCGACCGATCGTCTGTTCGCTGACGAATATCCGATTCAAGCAGTGATTGATCGTCAACAGTTGATCGGTGCGATTAAGCGAGTTGCGTTGGTTGCCGAGCGTAATGCTTCGATTCGTATGACGTTCTCCGGTCAAGAACTGACATTGTCGGCTGGCGAGATTGACGAAGCTCAAGCGCAAGAGACGATTGATATTGATCTTGACGGCGAGGATATTACGGTTGCGTTCAATCCGTCGTATGTGATCGAAGGTTTGTCGGCGATTACTGAGCCGTTTGTGCGCATGAAGATGACCACTGCGGTCAAGCCGGTTGAATTCAACGGCCAGCAGGAGTCTGATTCAGATGAGTCGATGGACTACCGTTATCTGCTGGTCCCGGTGCGATTTAACTGACAAGTGAAAAGCGATTTTGGAAAGCGTTTACCGAACCTGAGAAAGTAAGGGTGGTAAACGCTTTCCATATGGGCTGGGTGACTGAATGCGGCAAGCGGTTACGTGGGCGGATGCGCTCGTCTTGTTGACGAAGCGAGCTTAAGCAGGTTGTGACATTCTTTGGATGTTTAGCCCGTGTGACTACCCCTCAGACTTTCGCCGCCAGCTACGCTGACAAGGGGAGCTGAGATACGAACTGACTACGATTGGGCTTGACATGAGAGGAAAGGTAAGGGATAGCGAATGATGTATGTGTCACGTCTGGCGCTGGACCACTTTCGCTCGTGGGAGCATCTCGTGGTCGATCTAGCGCCGGGCGTCACCATCCTGCAGGGGCGCAACGGACTTGGTAAAACCAACATCGTCGAAGCTGTTGAAGTCCTCTCCACTGGCACAAGCCACCGCGTAACCGGCTCATTACCGCTCATTGAACGCGGTCAAACTTCCGCAACTATCCGCGCCAACGTAACAAACATCACCAATCCCCTCGCACAAGAATCAACCGCCAAGTCAACCACCGAATCAGTTCATACGCGCAATACTCAAGTCAGTACCGCCTCGCCATCAGCGATCTCTTCAGCTGCACAGTCGCAGTCAGTCGTCGAAAACGGCAGTATTTCGCCAGTAATCAACCCACTGGGGGAAAGTAGTGAACTCACTCAACCTGCCGAGCCAACCATTGCCGAGCCAACCACCACAGCCGCAACCATCACAACCACAACATACGAACTGACCATCGCAGCGCGCGGCGCCAACCGAGCCCGCATCAACGGCGGCAAATCCACCTACCTGCGCGACGTCATCGGTCGCATCCCAAGCGTCTCGTTCACGCCCGACGATCAGCGACTCATCGCCGGCGACCCGGCCGGCCGTCGCACGCTACTCAACCAAGCCGGCGCGCTGCTCGTGCCCGGATATAGCGACCGCCTGCAGATGATCGCGAAAATCGCGCGACAGCGAGCCGCGCTGCTCAAGCAACTCGGCGACCCTCGCAATAGCGCAACGTCCGAATCGCCATACGGATA
Source organism: Bifidobacterium hapali (assembly GCF_002259755.1). Lineage (GTDB taxonomy): Bacteria > Actinomycetota > Actinomycetes > Actinomycetales > Bifidobacteriaceae > Bifidobacterium > Bifidobacterium hapali. The sequence continues at coordinate 8,589 of NZ_MWWY01000008.1, read as the reverse complement.
TGCCCCCTCCCCCGCCGATGCCGCGCTGCAAGGACTCGAAATATGGACTGGACAGTTCATCGAAGCGGGCGTCACACTCACGCGCGACCGTCAGAGGCTCGTCGACCTGCTTGCCGAACCGTTCGCTGCAATCTACCGCGAACTTGCTGGCCGCGACGAGCGCGTGCGACTCACCTACGAGCCGTCGTTTGACGAAGTACTGTTGTACCCCGACGACCCGCAGCCGCATATTAGCGAGCATTTTCAGCGCATTTACCCGGGCGAAGTGGCGCGCGGACAGAATCTCATCGGACCGCATCGCGACGACCTGTCGATCGAACTCAACGGCATGCCGGCGCGCGAGTTCGCGTCGAACGGTGAGATGTGGACGATGGCGTTGGCACTCAAAATGGCTTTGCACACGGTGATCGTGCGCGAGCGTGGCGTGCGGCCGATCGTAATTCTCGATGATGTGTTCGCGCAGCTGGACGAGTCACGTCGTCGGCAAATTCTCGACTTTGCCGCGCGGCAAGACCAAGTACTGATTACGGTTGCGGCGGCCAGCGATATCCCTGATGTGACTGACTTGGCTGGTGCGACCGGCGGTGCGGCTGGCGGTGCGGATGTTGCGGCCGACGGTCAAACTGGAGCAACTGCCGCGCAACTGCACATCATCGACGTCGCCGATCTCGTACGCCAGCAAAACGAGTACCTGCATCCCGATCTCGCCGCGTTTGGTATCGAGGTCAACTCATGAAACCGCCGATCGAACGCACGCTTAAACTCGACGAACGCCGTCTTCCAGCCGAAATTTTCGAGCGCCTCGCCACGCGCGGCGGCTATATTATGCGCGACCGCAAGACGCGTGAAGCCAATCGAGAGAAGGCTTGGGAGAGTTTCGGTAAGCCTGGACGCGACCCGAATACGCTGGGCAGTGTACTTGACGGGCTCGCGGACGGCCGTCGATGGGTGCCGCAGCTGAAGTTGGCGCAATTGCGCGATCATTGGGATCAGGTTGTGGGTCCGGCGATCGCAATGCATTCGACCGTGGCGTCGGTGCGCGACGGTGTGCTTACGATTCGCACGGAATCGGCAGTGTGGGCCACGCAGCTGACCTATATGATTCCGCAATTGACTGCTGTGATTCGAGAACGCTTGGCTGGATTAGATATTCAAGAGATTCGCGTCACCGGTCCACAGTCCGGGTATCGCCGCAGCGCCTACCGCGGCCGACGTAGTATGTGATTTTCTCTATCGAAAGGGGCATTATTCTCGCCGCTGAAGGCAGTGTCGCCGTACATGAGTAAACTTACATGCATAATATGTAAACGGCTGGAAGACCCCATTATTTGCGTTCTAGGGCATAGTCCCCTTGCGAATGGCCTTTCACGCGGGAGAAAACGCAGAAAGGAATCCTGTGGCAGACGAATCAGATTCGCTTAAAGGTTCCACCGATAATCAGAACGGTCAAGTCACCGACAGTCAAGTCGATAGTCAAGCCGACAAACACACTGACAAACGTACCGAACTCGACGAGGTCGCCGAACAGATCAACAACGATGAGCTTATAGACGCGCAACTCGACGAAAGCATGGCCCCCGACCACTACGACGCGAGCGATTTGAAGGTCCTTGAGGGCCTTGAAGCCGTGCGTATCCGCCCGGGCATGTACATCGGCTCAACCGGTCCGCGCGGTCTGCATCACCTCGTCTACGAGATCGTCGACAACTCGGTTGACGAGGCGCTCGCCGGCTACGCAACGCACATCGAAGTCACGATTCTGCCGGATAACGGCATTCGCGTCGTAGACGACGGCCGTGGCATCCCGGTCGACGAAGTGCCGGGCGAAGGTGTTTCCGGCGTCGAAACAGTCATGACGAAGCTGCACGCCGGCGGTAAGTTCGGCGGCGGCGGTTACGCGGTGTCCGGCGGTCTGCATGGCGTCGGTATTTCCGTCGTCAACGCGCTCTCCACGCGCGTCGATATCGAGGTTCGTCGTCAAGGATTCCACTGGACGCAAACGTACATCGACCAGCATCCGACCGCGCGACTTGCCAAGGGTGAGCCGATGGCCGACGGCGAGTCGACTGGTACGTCAGTGACGTTCTGGCCGGACGCGAAGATTTTTGAGACGACTGTCTACGATTTTGAGACGTTGCGCGCTCGCTTCCAGCAGATGGCGTTCCTGAACAAGGGACTGAAAATCAGCTTGACTGACTTGCGCGAGCCTGATTTAGCTGGCGACGAGGTCGCAGGTCAGGACGATGACAGCGAGCCGAAGCATCAGAGCGTCACATATCAGTACGCAAACGGTATCAAAGATTACGTTGACTATCTCGTCAAGTCCCGCAAGTCAACGCCGGTCGAGGACGAGGTGATCGATTTCGAGGCCGAGGATCTGAAGATCGGCATTTCGGCTGAGATTGCAATGCAGTGGACGACCGCGTATTCCGAAGCCGTGCACACGTTCGCAAACACGATCTCCACGACCGAAGGCGGCACGCACGAAGAAGGCTTCCGCGCGGCGCTCACCTCGCTTGTGAACCGTTACGCGCGCGAGAAGAACATTCTTAAAGACAAGGACGATAACCTCTCCGGCGACGATGTGCGCGAAGGTTTGACCGCGGTCGTGTCTGTCAAGCTCACTACCCCGCAGTTTGAAGGTCAGACGAAGACGAAGCTCGGCAATTCCGAAGCGAAAACCTTCGTACAGCGTGTGATGACCGACAAGCTCGGCGACTGGTTCGACGCGCATCCAAGCGAAGCGAAGAACATTATTCAAAAGGCTATCGAAGCGTCGCGCGCGCGTATTGCTGCAAAGAAAGCGCGCGAAAACACGCGTCGCAAGTCGATTTTCGAGTCGGCTGGTATGCCAGACAAGCTCAAGGATTGTCAGTCGAACAATCCTGAAGAGTGTGAACTGTTCATCGTCGAGGGTGACTCGGCAGGTGGTTCCGCAATTCAGGGTCGTAACCCGGAAACGCAAGCGATTCTGCCGCTGCGAGGCAAGATCCTCAACACTGAGCGTGCGTCGCTTGACCGCATGATGAAGTCAGATACGATCGAGTCACTGATTACGGCTGTCGGCGGCGGTTACGGCGAAGACTTCGACGTGAGCAAGGTGCGCTACCACAAGGTCATTATTATGGCTGATGCTGATGTGGACGGTGCGCATATTGCCACGCTGAACTTGACGCTGTTCTTCCGTTATATGCGTCCGATGATCACCGCCGGCTACGTGTATGTTGCGATGCCGCCGCTGTACCGACTCAAGTGGACGCGCGGCGATCACGACTACGTGTACACCGATCTTGAGCGTGATCAGAAGCTCGCTGAGGGACGTGCGGCTGGTCGCCAGTTGCCTAAGGGCGAAGGTATTCAGCGATACAAGGGTCTGGGCGAGATGACGTATCAGGAGCTTTGGGAAACGACTATGGACCCTGAACGGCGTATTTTGAAGCAGATTCACATCGAAGATGCGGCCGCTGCGGATGAGACATTCTCGATGCTCATGGGCGACGACGTTGAACCGCGCCGCCTGTTCATCCAGCGCAACGCCAAGGATGTTCGCTTCATCGACGCGTGAGTTCCCTTGGCGCGGCTCCCCTGATAAGGGGAGCCGAGGATAGCTTTTCAATAACACAAAAGGAATACATAAGTGGCAGACGAAAACGGCACCGGCAGCAACGACCTGCCGGAGCAGAACGACGAGCGCGCTGAGCACTCGATGGAGCCCACGAGCCCGCAGGCCAACGCACAATTGGTTCTCGACGAGCATCGCGTGGCCCATACCGATATCCAAAAGGAAATGCGTCAGTCGTACCTCGACTACGCAATCTCCGTCATCGTCGAACGCGCCCTGCCGGACGTGCGCGACGGTATGAAACCAGTCCATCGTCGTATCGTGTACGCAATGTACGACGGCGGCTACCGTCCCGACCGTGGCTACTCAAAGTGCGCCCGACCAGTCGCCGACGTCATGGGTAACTATCACCCCCACGGCGACGCGGCAATTTACGATACGCTCGTGCGCATGGCCCAGCCGTGGTCGATGCGCTACACGCTCGTCGACGGTCAAGGTAACTTCGGTTCGGCCGGTGACGATCCGCCAGCAGCAATGCGTTACACCGAATGCCGCATGATGCCGCTCGCAATGGAAATGGTGCGCGATATCGACAAAGACACCGTCGATTTCGTACCGAACTACGATGGTCGTACGCAAGAGCCAACCGTACTGCCCGCGCGCTTCCCGAACCTGCTCGCGAACGGATCATCCGGTATCGCCGTCGGTATGGCGACGAATATTCCGCCGCACAACATGCGCGAGCTGGCGAAAGCAGTCCACTGGACGCTCGACCATCCGCAAGCATCCCGTGAGGAACTACTGGACGCGCTCATCGGCATCATCAAGGGACCGGATTTCCCTACGGGCGCCACGATTCTCGGTCACAAGGGCATCGAACAGGCGTACCGTACCGGTCGCGGTCTGATCACGATGCGCGCAGTCGTCAACACTGAGGAAATCAAGGGCCGCATGTGCCTCGTGGTCACCGAGCTGCCGTATCAGGTCAACCCGGACCGACTGGCCGCGTCCATCCGCGAAGGTGTGCGCGACGGCAAGATTCAAGGCATCGCCGACATGCGCGACGAAACGTCCGGCCGTACCGGTCAGCGACTCGTACTCGTCCTCAAGCGCGACGCTGTGCCGAAGGTCGTGCTCAACAACCTGTACAAGCATTCGCAGCTGCAGCAGACGTTCGGCGCGAACATGCTCGCGCTGGTCGACGGCGTGCCGCGTACGCTCTCGCTCGACGCGTTCATCCGCCACTGGGTGAACCACCAGCTCGAAGTCATCGAACGCCGTACCCGCTACCTGAAGCGCGAAGCCGAGGAACGCGACCACATCCTGCAGGGCCTCTTGAAGGCTATGGATGCGATCGACGAGGTCATTCGCCTCATCCGCTCCAGCCAGGGTCGTGAAGACGCTCGGCCGAAGCTCATGGAGTTCCTCGATATCGATCAGGTGCAGGCTGACGCGATTCTGTCCATGCAGCTCGTGCGACTCGCGAACATGGAGCGGCAGAAGATCGTTGACGAGCATGAGGAGCTCATGCGCAAAATCGCCGATTACAACGATATTCTTGCCAAGCCGGAACGTCAGCGTACGATCGTCGGCGACGAGCTTGACGAAATCGTCACTAAGTACGGTGACGAGCGTCGCACGAAGATCCTGCCGTACTCCGGCGAGATGAACGTTGAAGACTTGATCGCTGAGGAGAACGTGGTCGTTACGGTCACGCACTCCGGTTTTATCAAGCGTACGAAGGCCGACGAGTACCGCGCACAGCACCGCGGCGGCAAGGGCATCAAGGGCGCCAAGCTGCGCGAGGACGACGTGGTGGACCACTTCTTCCTCACGTCGACGCACAACTGGCTGTTGTTCTTCACGAACAAGGGCCGCGTCTACCGCATCAAGGCGTACGAGCTGCCCGAAGGCTCGCGCGACTCCAAGGGCCAGCATGTGGCGAACCTGCTGCAGTTCGGCCCTGACGAGTCGATTCAGACCGTGCTGTCGATCCCGGATTATGAAGTCGCCAAGTATTTGGTACTTGCGACGCGCTCCGGCAAGATCAAGAAGACCGCGCTGTCCGAGTATGATTCACCGCGACAGGGTGGCCTGATTGCGGTGCGACTCATGACCGACGAGAACGGCGAGACTGCCGACGAGTTGGTTGGCGCCGCACTGTGCAACGCCGAGGACGACATTATTCTCGTCTCGCGGCTCGGCATGAGCTTGAAGTTTGCGGCCGACGATGATCAGCTGCGTCCGATGGGTCGTCAGACCGCCGGCGTGCAAGGCATGAAGTTCCGCGACGACGACAGTCTGCTCGCGATGGACGTAGTGCCGGCCGACACCGACAAGGACCTGCTTGTCGTGACGAACGAGGGCTTTGCCAAGCGCACGGCGATCTCGGAGTACCGTCTGCAGGGTCGTAACGGCTTTGGTGTCAAGGCGTTGCAGCTGGCCGAGGGACGCGGCTCTTTGGTTGGCGCGGTGATCGTGGCTGAAGATGACCAGATTATGGCCATTATGAAGTCCGGTAAGGTGATTCGCTCCGACGTGGCTGAGGTCAAGCGCACGGGCCGCAATACGCAGGGCGTGACGCTTGCGAAACCGGATAAGGGCGACGAGATCATCTCCATCGCGCGCAACGAGGAGAAGGATGACGACGAGGACGCGACTGCGGGTGACATGGTCGATGCGGCGGCTTCTACGGAACCGACTGCTGAGTCGAGTGCGGTTGCGGCCGATAATGCCGCCGATAGCGCCGCTGATAATGCTGCCGATAGTCCCGCTGACAACGCCGCCGATAACGCGAATGTGAATACCCCGGAAGAGTCCGAAGATAACGAGGAGTAACCGTCTGCTGAGACTGCTAATCTCGCATAAGGCAATAGCTCAGACAAGGAGCAACGATGAGCGAGAATCCTGAAGAAGGCAACGAATTCGACGTGGCTCAGCCCGTCGTCTCTGCCTCCGAGACTAGCGGCGAGCAGCCGGCACGTGAACATATTGGTCGCGTGGCCCGATCGATTGTTGGCGAGAGCGGCGTGGCTGCGCCGTCCTCCCCCGCTTCGGTGCCGCCGACAGCTCGTCCGAAGAAGCGTCGCGGCACTCCGCGCGCCCGCCGTATGAACCTGTCTCTGACGCATATCAGCGCGTGGTCGATGGCTAAAGTGGCGTTCCTGCTGGGCATCGCAGGAGGCATTATTCAGATCGTCGCTGTGCTTATCGTATGGCTGTTACTCGATGCGGTTGGTGTGTTCCAAAGCATTACGTCGATTGTGTCATCCACTGGTTTGAACACTGGTAGCTTTGATCTCAAGAGCGTGTTGAGCCTGTCGACTGTGCTCAGCTTCACCACGATTTTTTCGATCGTTGAGGTCGTGATTTTCACGCTGCTCGCGTCGATCGCCACACTACTGTACAACGTGGTGACCGCGCTCGTTGGCGGCCTGCACCTCACCCTCGGCGACGACTGATCAATTTACATACATGGTGCGGTAAAGCCCCCATGATGCGGTAAATGCGTAGAGGCTTATTTCCTGAAAACGTTGGAATTAAGCCATTTTGCTTTACCGCACCATGTGAGGTTTACCGCATCATGGGGATGGGTACGTTTGCAAGACCATATTATGAATGAGATTGTGCTGTGTTCGTATGCAGTTTATACGCGCACTGCGCGAAGATTCCGTTCTCACTCCCACGGGGTAAGGTTACTGAACTGGTCCCTACTAGGAATATCGCGGATTCCTCGACTGGTAAAGGTGACCAGTACAGTCACTAATACTGCGGCTACGGCAGTATTCATAGCATTGCGATAGCCCATCACAGCAAGCAGAATGCCTGCAACAGCTGATGATACTGAACCTAATACGATATTGCACAACGCGAATATTGATGTAACACGTCCTCGCAAAGCATTGGGGATAATCAAATCGCTATATGATCCCAGTATTGAATTGGCTGGTACGATCATAAGATTAGTGACCGTCATGCAGATGATAAGCACATACACCTGATGTGTGTACGGTTGAAATACGCAGCCAAGTAGGATTACCAATACAGAAATTTGCACAATTCTACCGCCGGTATAGTGTTGCGAAAGCGGTGCGGTAAGAAAGGCCCCACTCAGAAGACCGATACCTGATCCAGTGGAAATTAAACCAATGAGTACTCCTGGCGTTTGCAATGTCTGCTGGTCCAAAATCATGATGCCAACAAGTAGTGTGATCACACAGTTAATTAGCAACACACTGCCGAAAATTGATAATGCTTGCGGATGTCGTGCATACCATGTGAATCCCGCTAAAGACGATTCGTATTTTGGATTATTTTGCGCACCCGTAGGGTGTGCATCATGTGCCGTATTGTCCGAGGTGCCTCATTTGAAAGTGAGCGCGTAATCCGGAGTGGTGCCTCACTTAGGGTGAGCGCGAAATCCTAGTCCTTATCGGCTGGTGGGGTTTCGTTGTCTTCCGGTTCGACGCCCGCGATCCGGGCGAGCGTCTTGTTCAAGTATGCCATGTCCGGGCCCGAGCGTCTGGCCAGCCGCGCGGTGCGCGGGGCGGCCATGTCCTCGAGCCGGTCTTGGATGTCGTGGATGCGGCGGACGAGTTCGGCGGGGTTCACGGTCGCGAGCGTGCGTTCGATCTCCTCGCGCTTGTCGTCGGGGATGAAGCCGGGGCCGCCCGCGGCCCTATCTTGGTCGTCGAACTCCTTGAGCCGCTCCCATGGTGTGCGCGGCCTGTCGTAGACGCGGCGGGGGCGTCCGTCCCGTGTGCTTTCGCGCGCGATGGGTTTCTTGGACGGGGTGAACAGGTTGGCCTTGACACGCACCAGTTCCCACAGCTCGTTGAGCAGGTCGAGCTCGTCGGCGGTGTACCGGTAGTAGAACGCGTGGCGGCGCACGACGTGGTTGTTCCTGGACTCGACGGTGGCCTGGTCGTTCTTCCTGTACGGGCGGCTTCTGGTCTGCTCGATGTCGCGCTCGTGCAGCCACGCGATCAGGTCCCGGTTGATGAACTCGCTGCCGTTGTCCGAGTCGT
>NZ_MWWY01000076.1 GCF_002259755.1 Bifidobacterium hapali | reverse complement strand
AGTAGGCGATGGATGGCGGGTGTTTAGTGGAGGCGACAAACGAAGACTGCCATAGTGCGTTGTTGAGGCGTTGGTGGCCGCCCCGGGCGGGGTGTTCGCCTTGGATGATGGTGACGGATTGGCTGGTGATGGGCGCGATGCCGGCGTAAGCGGCGAGGTGGGACGGGTTTTTGAAGTGGGAGATGNTCCCGCCGATTGCGAGGAGGATGTTGCTTGCGGTCCTGGCGCCTATCCCGGGCATCGACGTCAGGACCGTGAGAAGAGGGTGATCGTTGAGGAGCTCCTCGACCTGCGAGGCGAGGTTGCGGCGCCGGTCCTTGATCTGTTTGATGTCGCGGGCGATCGAGGGGATGATGGTCTCGGCCATGTCGGTGCCGGGTACGGTAACGGTCTGTTCACCGATGGCCTTGAACATGTCGTCGATGATGCGTTCGGCACGTATCCCCTTGTCCTTGGCCCATCGTCTGACCTGTTCGATGCCAGCCTCGCGCATGCCCATGGGGCCTCCGTAGCGTTCGAGCAGGGCGAGGGTCGCGTCGCGGGTGACGCGTTCGCCCTTCAGGACGCGTTCGAATGCGGGGTGGGTCTGCAGGAGCAGGCTGCGTAGCCGGTTGATGTGGCGGGTGGATTCGTGGGCGAGGTCCTCGTCGTGGCCCGCGAGGATCTTCAGGGCGGCGAGGGTCTCGTCGTCCGGTCCTGCGTCCCTGAGGCTTTCGGGGATTTTGAGCGCGGCCCATGCGATCACGTACGCGTCCCTCCGGTCGGTCTTCGCGGTTCCGGGCAGCAATTGCGCGGTCCTGCGCATCGCGGTGCCGGGCAGGTAGGCGACCTGTACGCCCATGCTCCGGGCCACGGTCAGCGGCAGGGAGCCGATGGTGTTGGGCTGGTCGACGACCAGCAGCACGCGCCCGCGTCTGGAGAGCTTCTCCAGCATCGTGCGGATGGCCTTCTCGTCCTGTTTGAGTGGCTTGTCGTACAGGGTGTTGCCGTCGTGGTCGAGGGCGTGCGCGTGGTGCGCGCTCTTGCCCACGTCCAGTCCGACCCACACGTCGATGTCGTCCGGAGTCATCGTCATCCCTCCCGTCATGAAGGTTTCCGGCCGCCGTGGACCCTGCAAGAAGGTCCGGACGCCCG
>NZ_MWWY01000075.1 GCF_002259755.1 Bifidobacterium hapali | reverse complement strand
ACATAAGGCAAGGGTTGCGCTCGTTGCGGGACTTAGCCCAACAACTGACGAAGCGCGCTCAGGACTACAATGCACCAGCTGTGAACACACCACGAAGGGAAACGCCAGCTCTGAGGTCGTCGGGAACATGTCAAGCCCAGGTAAGGTTCTTCGCGTTGCATCGAATTAATCCGCATGCTCCGCCGCTTGTGCGGGCCCCCGTCAATTTCTTTGAGTTTTAGCCTTGCGGCCGTACTCCCCAGGCGGGATGCTTAACGCGTTAGCTCCGACACAGAACACGTGGAACGTGCCCCACATCCAGCATCCACCGTTTACAGCGTGGACTACCAGGGTATCTAATCCTGTTCGCTCCCCACGCTTTCGCTCCTCAGCGTCAGTAACGGCCCAGAGACCTGCCTTCGCCATTGGTGTTCCTCCCGATATCTACACATTCCACCGTTACACCGGGAATTCCAGTCTCCCCTACCGCACTCCAGCCCGCCCGTACCCGACGCAAACCCACCGTTAAGCGATGGGCTTTCACACCAGACGCGACGAACCGCCTACGAGCTCTTTACGCCCAATAAATCCGGATAACGCTTGCACCCTACGTATTACCGCGGCTGCTGGCACGTAGTTAGCCGGTGCTTATTCACAAAGTACACTCAACAATAAAGCCTTGCTCCCTTGTAAAAGAGGTTTACAACCCGAAGGCCTCCATCCCTCACGCGGCGTCGCTGCATCAGGCTTGCGCCCATTGTGCAATATTCCCCACTGCTGCCTCCCGTAGGAGTCTGGGCCGTATCTCAGTCCCAATGTGGCCGGTCGCCCTCTCAGGCCGGCTACCCGTCAAAGCCACGGTAGGCCATCACCCCACCGTCAAGCTGATAGGACGCGACCCCATCCCATACCGCAAAAAAGCTTTCCCACAATCACATGCGATCATGTGGAACATTCAGTATTACCACCCGTTTCCAGGAGCTATCCCAAAGTACAGGGCAGGTCAGTCACGCATTACTCACCCGTTCGCCACTCTCACCCCAAGCAAGCTTGAGGATCCCGTTCGACTTGCATGTGTTAAGCACGCCGCCAGCGTTCATCCTGAGCCAGAATCGAACCCTCCACAAAAAAATGAAAAGACTCAACAAAGACTCTCAAAAACAAAAATTGACAATCGTCCTATAAGGAAGGACGTTCGCACAAAAACCCCAACCCCCATCAAACCCTCCCAGGTACTCCAACAAAACCATTGAAGCGGGAATTGGACTGGCAATCACAAACATAAAGAAGTAGTACAAACACGCTCTTGAGTTCTCAAACCACCACCACTCGACCAACTCTCAACCCTCAAGCACTGACCGGCAGCGAGTAGATAACTTACACGACAACGAACACAAACGCAAATCAACACAACAAACAACACCCAAAAACGTTGCAAACACACGACTCCCTCGGCGTGTCGC
>NZ_MWWY01000074.1 GCF_002259755.1 Bifidobacterium hapali | reverse complement strand
AAGGCTAAAACTCAAAGAAATTGACGGGGGCCCGCACAAGCGGCGGAGCATGCGGATTAATTCGATGCAACGCGAAGAACCTTACCTGGGCTTGACATGTTCCCGACGACCTCAGAGATGGGGTTTCCCTTCGGGGTGGGTTCACAGGTGGTGCATGGTCGTCGTCAGCTCGTGTCGTGAGATGTTGGGTTAAGTCCCGCAACGAGCGCAACCCTTGCCTTATGTTGCCAGCAGTTCGGCTGGGGACTCATAAGGGACCGCCGGGGTTAACTCGGAGGAAGGTGGGGATGACGTCAGATCATCATGCCCCTTACGTCCAGGGCTTCACGCATGCTACAATGGCTGGTACAGCGGGATGCGATACTGTGAGGTTGAGCGGATCCCTGAAAACCGGTCTCAGTTCGGATCGGAGCCTGCAACTCGGCTCCGTGAAGGTGGAGTCGCTAGTAATCGCGGATCAGCAACGCCGCGGTGAATGCGTTCCCGGGCCTTGTACACACCGCCCGTCAAGTCATGAAAGTGGGTAGCACCCGAAGCCGGTGGCCTAACCGTTTTGGAGGGAGCCGTCTAAGGTGAGACTCGTGATTGGGACTAAGTCGTAACAAGGTAGCCGTACCGGAAGGTGCGGCTGGATCACCTCCTTTCTACGGAGAATTCAGGATACTGTTTGGTATCTGGTGTGTGCCCTGATTATGGAATGGTTTCATAGTTTGGGGTGTGCTGGTGTGGAAACGATCACAGGTTGAGCATAGAGGTTTGACTGTTATGCGCATGTGAGTGTGTGTGATGGTTGGGTGGTGTGGATGCGCTTTTGGGTTCCCGGACCGTCACCCCGGTTGTGATATACCGGTGCGGTTCGTGCTCATGCTCATGGGTTGACTGACTGTTTGGTTGGTTGGCTTGTGGGTGTGTGGTGTGGTGGTTTGAGAACTGGATAGTGGACGCGAGCAGAATTGCAATGGTGAGACACTGGTGTGTTTTATTGTTGTGTTCTGCTGTTTTTTCGCCGGGCTGCATGAGCCTTGTTTTTCTTGGTTTGTGTGGTCTGGTTGTTTGATCGTTTTGTGATCGTTAGTGTGATGATTTGTTGTCGAGTGTTTGTTACTCGTTGGTTGCTTGCAATTGCTGGTTGTGTGGTGATTGTGGGTAAGGGCGTGTGGTGGATGCCTTGGCAGACAGGACCGATGAAGGACGTGGTGGGCTGCGATAAGCCTCGGGGAGTTGCCGAATGAGCGTTGATCCGAGGGTGTCCGAATGGGGTAACCCGGCTACTGTTGTGGGTAGTCACTAGCTTTGGCTAGAGGGTACGCAGGGAAGTGAAACATCTCAGTACCTGCAGGAAAGGATACTCCGTGAGTAGTGGCGAGCGAAAGCGGATGAGACTAAACCTTGTGCGTGTGATACCCGTCGGGGGTTGCGTGTGAGGGGTCGTGGGACGCGATTGTTCTAGTGCCGACGTGCTGGACGCGAGTGAGAAAATTCTGGTTGAGGTGAACTGGTTTGAAGACCGGACCGTAGAGGGTGATAGTCCCGTAGCTGGTTGATCAGGGTCTCGTGGATGGTGTTCCCAAGTAGCTCGGGCCTCGTGGAATCCCGAGTGAATCTGCTCAGACCGTTGGGTAAGTCTAAGTATTCCTGTCTGACCGATAGTGTACTAGTACCGTGAGGGAAAGGTGAAAAGCACCCCGGGAGGGGAGTGAAAGAGTTCCTGAAACCGCGCGCTTACGATCCGTCGGAGCCTTTTTAATGGGGTGACGGCGTGCCTATCGAAAAATGAGTCTGCGAGTCAGTGGCATGTGGCGAGTATAACCCGTGTGGGGTATGCGTAGCGAAAGCGAGTCTTAAATGGCGTGTGAGTCGTGTGTCCTGGACCCGAAGCGGGATGATCTAGCCCTGAGCAGGTTGAAGCATGGGTAAGACTGTGTGGAGGACCGTACCCACCTGGGTTGAAAACCGGGGGGATGACTTGGGGTTAGGGGTGAAAGGCCAATCAAATTCCGTGATAGCTGGTTCTCTCC
>NZ_MWWY01000073.1 GCF_002259755.1 Bifidobacterium hapali | reverse complement strand
CCCAGGTCCTCTCGTACTATGGGCAGGCCTCCTCAAGATTCCAACGAGCGCAGAGGATAGAGACCAAACTGTCCCACGACGTTCTGAACCCAGCTCGCGTGCCGCTTTAATCGGCGAACAGCCGAACCCTTGGGACCTGCTCCAGCCCCAGGCTGCGACGAGCCGACATCGAGGTGCCAAACCATCCCGTCGATATGGACTCTTGGGAATGATCAGCCTGTTATCCCCGGGGTACCTTTTATCCGTTGAGCGATGCCACGCCCGTGCGCCGGCACCGGATCACTATCTCCGACTTTCGTCCCTGCTCGACCCGTCAGTCTCACAGTCAAGCCCGCTTGTACGATTACACTCAACACCCGATTACCAACCGGGCTGAGCGGACCTTTGAGCGCCTCCGTTACTCTTTAGGAGGCAACCGCCCCAGTTAAACTACCCGCCAGGCACTGTCCCAAACACGGATAACGTGCTGTGGTTAGACGTCAAACGAGAACAGAGCGGTATTTCACCTTACGACTCCACCCAAGCTAGCGCCTGAGTTTCACAGTCTCCCGCCTATGCTACACAATCCGCGCCTAACGCCAATACCAAGGTATAGTAAAGGTCCCGGGGTCTTTTCGTCCTTCTGCGCTTAACGAGCATCTTTACTCGTACTGCAATTTCGCCGAGCTCCTGGTCGAGACAGTGGGGAAGTCGTTACGCCATTCGTGCAGGTCGGAACTTACCCGACAAGGAATTTCGCTACCTTAGGATGGTTATAGTTACCACCGCCGTTTACCGGGGCTTAAATTCACCGCTTCAACCAAAGTTTAACGGATCCTCTTAACCTTCCGGCACCGGGCAGGCGTCAGAGCGTATACAGCGGCTTACGCCTTCGCACGCTCCTGTGTTTTTGGTAAACAGTCGCTACCCCCTGGCCTGTGCCACCCCCAACAGCTCCAACAGTACATATTCTCACCATCAGGGGTCTCCCTTATACCGAAGGCACGGGAGTAATTTGCCGAGTTCCTTGACCAGGATTCGCTCGATCGCTTTAGTATTCTCTACCTGACCACCAGTGTCGGTTTAGGGTACGAGCAGTACAAGCCCTAACACCGAAGCTTTTCTCGACAGTATGGGATCACCGAATTCGAGCATACGCTCCCATCATCACGCCTCACCCTCATGTACTCCGGATTTACCTAGAATACAGGCCACACGCTTAACCATGGAAAACCACCTCCACAGCCGGCTACCCTCCTGTGTCACTCCTGTGTCAACCTACTACCACTACAATCCCAACACCAACCACATCAGAACCCCGAAAGGAACCTCAACGATTAGCGAAGGTTAGTACTCATGGCCTCAGTTCTGTCGGTCTCATACTGGTACGGGAATATCAACCCGTTCATCCAATCGACTACGCCTGTCGGCCTCGCCTTAGGACCCGACTCACCCGGGGACGACGAACGTGGCCCCGGAACCCTTAGTCATCCAGCGGCGGAGATTCGCACTCCGCTCTCGCTACTCATGTCTGCATTCTCACTCCCATACAGTCCACCATAGGTTTACACCACAGCTTCACCCCATACAGGACGCTCTCCTACCCAACACCAACCGGTATTGCCGTGTCTTCGGTGGTGTGCTTAAGCCCCGCTACATTGTCGGCGCGGAACCACTAGACCAGTGAGCTGTTACGCAC
>NZ_MWWY01000072.1 GCF_002259755.1 Bifidobacterium hapali | reverse complement strand
TGTCTCACGACGTTCTGAACCCAGCTCGCGTGCCGCTTTAATCGGCGAACAGCCGAACCCTTGGGACCTGCTCCAGCCCCAGGATGCGACGAGCCGACATCGAGGTGCCAAACCATCCCGTCGATATGGACTCTTGGGAATGATCAGCCTGTTATCCCCGGGGTACCTTTTATCCGTTGAGCGATGCCACGCCCGTGCGCCGGCACCGGATCACTATCTCCGACTTTCGTCCCTGCTCGACCCGTCAGTCTCACAGTCAAGCCCGCTTGTACGATTACACTCAACACCCGATTACCAACCGGGCTGAGCGGACCTTTGAGCGCCTCCGTTACTCTTTAGGAGGCAACCGCCCCAGTTAAACTACCCGCCAGGCACTGTCCCAAACACGGATAACGTGCTGTGGTTAGACGTCAAACGAGAACAGAGCGGTATTTCACCTTACGACTCCACTATAGCTAGCGCCACAGTTTCACAGTCTCCCGCCTATGCTACACAATCCGCGCCTAACGCCAATACCAAGGTATAGTAAAGGTCCCGGGGTCTTTTCGTCCTTCTGCGCTTAACGAGCATCTTTACTCGTACTGCAATTTCGCCGAGCTCCTGGTCGAGACAGTGGGGAAGTCGTTACGCCATTCGTGCAGGTCGGAACTTACCCGACAAGGAATTTCGCTACCTTAGGATGGTTATAGTTACCACCGCCGTTTACCGGGGCTTAAATTCACCGCTTCAACCAAAGTTTAACGGATCCTCTTAACCTTCCGGCACCGGGCAGGCGTCAGAGCGTATACAGCGGCTTACGCCTTCGCACGCTCCTGTGTTTTTGGTAAACAGTCGCTACCCCCTGGCCTGTGCCACCCCCAACAGCTCCAACAGTACATATTCTCACCATCAGGGGTCTCCCTTATACCGAAGGCACGGGAGTAATTTGCCGAGTTCCTTGACCAGGATTCGCTCGATCGCTTTAGTATTCTCTACCTGACCACCAGTGTCGGTTTAGGGTACGAGCAGTACAAGCCCTAACACCGAAGCTTTTCTCGACAGCATGGGATCACCGAATTCGAGCATACGCTCCCATCATCACGCCTCACCCTAATGTACTCCGGATTTACCTAGAATACAGGCCACACGCTTAACCATGGAAAACCACCTCCACAGCCGGCTACCCTCCTGTGTCACTCCTGTGTCAACCTACTACCACTACAATCCCAACACCAACCACATCACCAACCCGAAAGCTGGATCAATGATTAGTGAAGGTTAGTACTCATGGCCTCAGTTCTGTCGGTCTCATACTGGTACGGGAATATCAACCCGTTCATCCAATCGACTACGCCTGTCGGCCTCGCCTTAGGACCCGACTCACCCGGGGACGACGAACGTGGCCCCGGAACCCTTAGTCATCCAGCGGCGGAGATTCGCACTCCGCTCTCGCTACTCATGTCTGCATTCTCACTCCCATACAGTCCACCATAGGTTTACACCACAGCTTCACCCCATACAGGACGCTCTCCTACCCAATAGACAAAACTATTGCCGTGTCTTCGGTGGTGTGCTTAAGCCCCGCTACATTGTCGGCGCGGAACCACTAGACCAGTGAGCTGTTACGCACTCTTTCAAGGATGGCTGCTTCTAAGCCAACCTCCTGGCTGTCTATGCGACTCCACATCCTTTCCCACTTAGCACACGCTTAGGGACCTTAGACGACGATCTGGGCTGTTTCCCTTTTGACGACGGAGCTTATCCCCCGCCGACTCACTGCCAGCATACACGCCACAGGTATTCGGAGTTTGGCTGCTATTAGTACCCAATACGGGCCCGCAAGCATCCAGTCGCTCTACCCCCCAGACGCAATCAACCAACGCTGCACCTAAATGCATTTCGGAGAGAACCAGCTATCACGGAATTTGATTGGCCTTTCACCCCTAACCCCAAGTCATCCCCCCGGTTTTCAACCCAGGTGGGTACGGTCCTCCACACAGTCTTACCCATGCTTCAACCTGCTCAGGGCTAGATCATCCCGCTTCGGGTCCAGGACACACGACTCACAACGCCATTTAAGACTCGCTTTCGCTACGCATACCCCACACGGGTTATACTCGCCACATGCCACTGACTCGCAGACTCATTTTTCGATAGGCACGCCGTCACCCCACAAAAAGGCTCCGACGGATCGTAAGCGCGCGGTTTCAGGAACTCTTTCACTCCCCTCCCGGGGTGCTTTTCACCTTTCCCTCACGGTACTAGTACACTATCGGTCAGACAGGAATACTTAGACTTACCCAACGGTCTGAGCAGATTCACTCGGGATTCCACGAGGCCCGAGCTACTTGGGAACACCATCCACGAGACCCTGATCAACCAGCTACGGGACTATCACCCTCTACGGTCCGGTCTTCAAACCAGTTCACCTCAACCAGAATTTTCTCACTCGCGTCCAGCACGTCGGCACTGAAAAAACGATCTCCCACGACCCCTCACACGCAACCCCCGACGGGTATCACACGCACAAGGTTTAGTCTCATCCGCTTTCGCTCGCCACTACTCACGGAGTATCCTTTCCTGCAGGTACTGAGATGTTTCACTTCCCTGCGTACCCCCCGGCCAAAGCCGGTGACTACCCACAACAGTAGCCGGGTTACCCCATTCGGACACCCTCGGATCAACGCTCATTCGGCAACTCCCCGAGGCTTATCGCAGCCCACCACGTCCTTCATCGGTCCTGTCTGCCAAGGCATCCACCACACGCCCTTACCCACAATCACCACACAACCAGCAATTGCAAGCAACCAACGAGTAACAAACACTCGACAACAAATCATCACACTAACGATCACAAAACGATCAAACAACCAGACCACACAAACCAAAACAGTTCATGCAGCCCAGCGAAAAAACAGCAGAACACACAATCATAAACACACACCACAGCATGCATTCACCATTGTGATCCTGCTCGCGTCCACTATCCAGTTCTCAAACCACCACGCACCCAAGAAACGATCCGGACACGGCACACCGGCCGGCCGACCGCCCCAAGGGGACATCCGGAAAACCGCACGCGACCAAGTCGCGGGTGGCGATCCGGGGACCCAACAG
>NZ_MWWY01000071.1 GCF_002259755.1 Bifidobacterium hapali | reverse complement strand
CGCCAGCAGCAACCAATGGCTCAACGAATGACGAAAGCGGGTATGCTGTTACACACAATATTCCAATATCCGAAGTGTGATTTCTTANCAAACGGCATATATCAATTCCACTAATGCCATTAAGCATAAGATCTACAATTACAACGTCAGGCAACGTACTATCAAACCGTACATGTTCTAAAATTGTTTGAGAATGATCACATTGCCAGAGTATTGTACTTTGGGGAATACGACGCTGTATTACTGAAGCAATCATCATCGATGCACAATAATCGTTATCAACAATGCCTACAGTAAGCCCATCCTTAACAGCATTCATATTTTTCTATTATACGTTAAGCGCACATCTGCACAGGTATAAAGAAAAACTGGAAAGTATTTGCCATACGGCAGAGAACTCACATACTCTAGAGTTGAAACTTAGCATTATCTTCAAGTCAGCGGTGACTTGAAGTGGTCCCCAGCATATTAAATATATTACAAAAAGGACACAAAATGTTACATAAACAATATGATAAGACAAACAGAATATTATCCAGCATTATATGCTCAGCTTTCGCACTCGTTATCATGTTGATGCCATCGCAAGCATACTCCTCTGATGCTATGACAGATGATGAATACCTATTACACGCCGGCATGCCTATCATCGAAGTTCAAAACATGGACCCTGACATCAAACATGTCATAGCCACTGATCTTCAGCAACAGAATCTTCCATATAAGTACATCGAAACTAGAGAAATTGGAAAACCATACTATACACGGTTGGCCGCTGGACTCCCAAACGGACTCTCTGGGATTCGTTTTTATGCTAGTTCATTCAAATCAGGAAATAACATTTCTATATATCCCACGTACGAATTCACTGATTACAAACAACCAGAAGGGAAAGACACATTCTCAATATACTTCGCAGATGCTGTAAGACCCAATACTTATGGAGGACAGATATGGCATAAAGATCAATATATGAACGACTGGCGCACAACTTCCTCCAGCAAGATGATACCGACTGAGGTATCATTACAAGGCGCAAATTTTTCTGGCCAACAATTAGGAAATCCTGACTGGAAAATGAAAATCAAAGGCTGCGCGTGGGTCCACGCGACAGTCGGTGACAGAAATGATAAGAGAATAGTTGTAAACTATGTTTACAATCCAAATAAAATGAATTATTCAGTAAGCTTTAACCTCGGCAAGTTTGGATTCTCTATAGACCCACCAGAAAAAGTTTATTCGACTGGAACAGCTTTATCACTCTCCTATTAATTTAGCAATAGTCAAGTGGTCGTTGTCACCGGAAATTCCGAACAANTAGCCACTTGACTCTAAGAAAAAGGAACGACGATGAACACGCGATTCATGCAAGCTACACGCATTTCTGTGATCAA
>NZ_MWWY01000070.1 GCF_002259755.1 Bifidobacterium hapali | reverse complement strand
CCCCCGCGATTCGTCAGCGCAAGCGTGTGCAGCGTAAACAGACTTGCGCGCGCATCGTCAGCAATTTTGAACCCCTTATGGAAGCCAGCNTGGTGATAAGCCTTGCTTACAACTCACCGCTTGGGGTTCGTACGCCGGTAAACAATAATAATCGTCAGTTCTACGTAGGACTAGTCGTAGACCTTAAGGATGGTTACACCGTCTTCGATGACATGGATCATGTTCCTTTCGATATCAGCGCGAGCGAAGTTACTGATTTGACGACGACTGCTGAACCCGCGTCCAAGCCGACTTCTCCGGATTTGACTGAGCAGAATAAGGGTAGTGTCACTGTTCCTGATAACACGGTGAAGGCTGGTAGTGTTGCGCGTATTTACGTGAACAAGCTTGCTCAAGAGTGTGCTGCCAAGGTTGATGCGGGTGAGGATTGCTTCTGGTATTCATACATTTACAGTAACCCAGTACGCTTGACCGGTCCAGACGGCTCCCCGTATGTGACAATCAAGAAGGATAAGAACGGTAAGTATTATTACGATGCGTTCATCCCAGCCAACTATTCAGGCTCTCATAAGATCGCATTGCAGGATGAAAAGGGCAATATTCAAGGCTGGACTGACGTAACCGTCGGAGAGCAAACCCCAACACCAACCCCGACACCTGCTGACAAGACTGCGTTGAACAAGGCGATTACTGCCGCGAGCAAGCTCGTGAAAACGGATTACACGCAAGCATCATGGGCACCGTTCGCGAAGGCACTTGAAGCAGCGAAGACGGTCGCCGGTAAGGCTGACGTCAAGCAGGCTGAGGTCGATGCCGCAGCTAAGGCGCTTGTGAACGCTCAGGCTGCGTTGAAGAAGGCTGAGAAGACGCCAAGCAAGGATGAGTCGGGTAATAAGGCTGATACTGATACGACGAAGCCTGACACGGATAAGAAGCCGGAGCAGAAGCCTGCGAAGACTGATACGAAGAAGCAGACACTACCTAAGGGTGGTGCCAGCATCATCGCAGTCATCGCAGTAATGGCTGCACTTGCCGCTACTGGCATAGTAGTCATGCACCGTCGCCGCGCGTAATACACGCCTAGACACATAACCTTCTCAAGGGGTGGATATCGTAACGATACCCGCCCCTTTCCCATATATAATCGCGACTCCTCTTGTCAGGACAACACCGTTCAGCAAACAGCAACACTGTTTGTAGGTACGCCGACAGGCGAGCCAACAAACTACGCGCGTAGCGCACCCGTAATTGCAGAAGCGACTACAGGTGTTGAAAGACCCTAACTGAGCAGTACTACGACGCTGTCATTGACTTACGGTCGTCTACGGGGCTCTAGGAGGCCGTAACTCAGCATTAAATTGGTATTAGTGCTCAGTTACGGTCGTTGTTGAGGGCGCAGGAGACTCTAACTGAGCAGTACTACGACGCTGTCATTGACTTACGGCCGCCTACAGGGCTCTAGGAGGCCGTAACTCAACAGGAGACTGACAATAGTGCTCAGTTACGGCCGCCTACAGGGCTCTAGGAGGCCATAACTCAACATTAGATTAGTGATAGTGCTCAGTTACGGCCGTCTACAGGACTCTAGAAGACCGTAACTCAGCATTAAATTGGTGATAGTGCTCAGTTACGGCCGTTGTTGAGGGCGCAGGAGACTCTAACTGAGCAGTACTACGGACACTATCATTGAGTTACGNCCN
Organism: Bifidobacterium hapali; assembly: GCF_002259755.1. Lineage (GTDB taxonomy): Bacteria > Actinomycetota > Actinomycetes > Actinomycetales > Bifidobacteriaceae > Bifidobacterium > Bifidobacterium hapali. The sequence goes on along the minus strand of NZ_MWWY01000070.1, from coordinate 101 downwards.
TCTACAGGGCTCTAGAAGACCGTAACTCAACATTAAATTGGTGATAATGCTCAGTTACGGCCGCCTGATCGCGGCTCCCCTTGTCAGGACAGTAGGGTGTT
>NZ_MWWY01000007.1 GCF_002259755.1 Bifidobacterium hapali | reverse complement strand
CGTGCGCCGCCACGCGTTCTACTACCGGTACACCGCCGACGAGCTCGACCTGCTCAACGAGCTGTGGGAACTGGTGCGTGTCAAGGCCAACCTGTTCACCCCGTCCAAGAAACCCATCGCGCGCGAAAGCACACGGGACGGACGCCCCCGCCGCGTCTACGACAGGCCGCGCACACCATGGGAGCGGCTCAAGGAGTTCGACGACCAAGATAGGGCCGCGGGCGGCCCCGGCTTCATCCCCGACGACAAGCGCGAGGAGATCGAACGCACGCTCGCGACCGTGAACCCCGCCGAACTCGTCCGCCGCATCCACGACATCCAAGACCGGCTCGAGGACATGGCCGCCCCGCGCACCGCGCGGCTGGCCAGACGCTCGGGCCCGGACATGGCATACTTGAACAAGACGCTCGCCCGGATCGCGGGCGTCGAACCGGAAGACAACGAAACCCCACCAGCCGATAAGGACTAGGATTTCGCGCTCACCCTAAGTGAGGCACCACTCCGGATTACGCGCTCACTTTCAAATGAGGCACCTCGTGGCTTGACGTGTTTTATGAACAGTGCGTTAATCGTTGAAAAATGCCGATTAACAGTGTTGCGGGGAGTGTACGGAGGTCGTTGCTCGGAAGGGGCAGGGGGTGTGTTTGCGCGCCTTAGGGCCTCGTTTCACTTTTTGGGATATATCTGTTCAAAATGTGGTCATTGTGGATGCTTTCTGTGGGCATGACGGGCTTTCGTACGGCGGAAACGCTCAGCGTGGTCCGTTTTGGGAAGCCGGCAGGTATCATCGACAACAAGACGTGAGAAGAGTGGGCGCCGTGTGTGCTCTGTGAACTCGGCGGAGGCATGCAGGAGGTACGGTCATGGCAGGTCTAGGGCGCATCGCCTTTTTCTCAGGTGATATCACGCGCTCCGGCGGTACGGAGAACGTGTCGATCATGCTCGCCAATGCGCTGGCGGCGGAGGGTTGGGTGAATGATGGCAATGCGGTGTCGTTCGTCAGCCTGTTCGAGGAGCATGATCGGCCATTCTTCGATATTGACCCGCGCATCGCCCGTTACACGGTATATCCGACGGTAACGCACGGCATCCAGCACTATTTCGATACGGTCAAACGTCTGCGTCGCCTAGTCAAGCAGCATCATATCGATGTGCTCGTGGACATCGACGGCATTCTGGACATGTATTCGTTGCCGATCAAACGCTCTGCCGGGGTCAAGGTGATTTCGTGGGAGCATTTCAACTATCATCAGAACCCGGGCGTACCGTATCGCAAACTCACCCGCCGTTGGGCGGCGCGTAAGGCCGATGCCATCGTTACGCTCACTGAGGCGGATCGGAAGCTGTACCTCGACAACGCGCATCCGAAATGTCCGGTCATTGCCATTCCGAACCCGATGCAGACGGTCACGCCGCAACCAGTGTATGCGGCCGATTCGCGGATCATCATCAGTTCCGGGCGGCTTACCTATCAGAAGGGCTTCGACATGTTGGTGGATGTGGCCGCGCGAGTGCTGCCCGGACATCCCGACTGGCAGTGGTTTATTCTTGGTGAGGGTGAGGACCGGCCGATGCTGGAGGAGAAGATCGTTGCGGCGGGCATTGGTAATCAGCTGATTCTCAAAGGCCGAGTCGAGAATATGCCCGATTATTACCGCAAGGCGGCTATGTTCGTGCTCACGTCCCGTTTCGAGGGACTGCCGATGGTGCTGCTGGAAGCGAAGGCGTATAAGCTGCCGATCGTCAGTTTCGATTGCGAAACCGGTCCGGCTGACATTGTGACCGATGGCGTGAACGGCGACTTGGTGGAGACCGGGGACATTTCCGGCATGGCCGAACGTATCAACCTATTAATCGACGATGACGAACATCGCGGCCGGTACGCGGCGCATGCCGACGAGGGAATGGATTGCTTCGATCGTGATTTGATTATCGGTCAGTGGGATCGATTGCTGAAAGGAGATGAATGAGATGACTGTTGACAGGGGGATAGATTCCGGTAAGAGAAGAATCACTTGGGTGGATTATGGAAAGGGTCTTGCGATCGTACTGGTGTTCTGGGGACATACCATATGCCCGGAACCTGCTCTGATATTTTTTTACGCGTTTCATATCCCGCTGTTTTATGCGCTTTCGGGATTCGTGTTTTCGATTCGTCGATATCCGTCATTCGGATCCTTCGTATGGCGTAAATTTCGCACGCTTATTGTTCCCGGCGCATTCTTTGGATGTATCATCAAAATATGTCAGTATGTGAGGGCTTTGATTCATGGCGAAACGCCCATATCTCCCATTCAGACGCTGATTGGCGTCTTTGTGGAATTAAGGGGTGGTGCGTACGAATTTCTGCCTTGGTTCTTCCTGAGCTTGTTCATCATTGAGATAGCGGCCTATTGGTTTGTGCGTGCTGGTATATCGCAGGCATTCATGCTGGCAATGGCGTCGATTGCGGCGTTGGCAGGCTACTGCTATGGTACTTATATTGATCATACGGTTCCGTGGTGTCTGGATACTGCTTTGACTGGATCGTTCTTCTTCGTTGTGGGCTTCATCGCAAAACGTCATTGGCAAGTTATCGAGGGGAAAGCGATATCTAGGCAGATCTTCCCCCGTGTGATCCTCTGCATAGTGCTGTTCATCTGTAGCGGGGTGATGAGCTGGTGCAACGTCACGTTCAGTGGTACTTGGCTGGACGTGTATTCGAATACGTTTGGGTGGATCGTGTTTTACATCCCTGCAGCACTGTTCGGCATCGGTGCTGTCGTGACAGGACTGGTCACGCTATCGCGTTCGTTGGGATGGACCGTTCTTCGTGAATTATTGGACTATTTGGGAAAGAATTCACTGGTGTTCTATGCCATGAACCATGTCTTTATTCACGCTTGGACGGATTTGTTCGATTATCTGAATATTACTGATTCTACTAGTCAAACAGTTGTCTGGTACATGCAATTATGGCAGGGATTGCTGATTGTGGCACTGTCCATCTTGTGTTGCTGGCCGATCGCCATGATCATGAATCGTTATCTCCCCTTCATACTCGGTAAATGAAGCACTTTTGGAAGGAAAGAGAAGAAAAGTATGAAAGCAGCATTGATCACCTATCACGCCGCGCATAACAACGGTTCATTTCTGCAGGCGTTCGCTACACAGCGCAAAATCCAGCAACTGGGATACGACTGCGACATCATCAACTTCTCCACGCCGCGACAGCAGTACCTGTATGACGTGTATAAGAAGGTCCACGGCCCGAAGGACATCGCCAAGAACCTGTATGCTGTGTTCCACCACAAGCTGATTCAGCGTCGCCATGACGATTTCACCAATCTGGCTCACCGGGCGCTGAAACTCACACCGAAGTTCTACGAGGACCCCTCCCAGATGGGGGACCTCGAAGCGCAGTATGACGTATTCGTTAGCGGCAGCGACCAGATCTGGAACATGGATGCCTGGGATTACAGCGACGCTTATTTCCTGAGCTTCGTGAAGCGTAAGGCGAAGGTCTCCTACGCCTCAAGCATGGGAGGTCACATTCTCGAAAAGCGCGACGACAAGGCGCTCGCCAACAGATACCGAGAGCTGCTAGCGGATTACCGTGCAATCTCCGTACGTGAGAAGACGGCTCAGGAATACCTCCAGCCGTTGCTGGACAAACCGGTGACACAGGTCATCGATCCCACGCTCCTGCTGCGTCAGGAGGACTACGATGAGATCACCGCACCGCTACTGGTTGATGAGCCGTACATCTTCTACTACGCCATCGATTCCATCGAGCTGAATGACAGTGCCGCGAAGGCGGTGAAGCAGTATGCTGAGGCCAAAGGGCTGCCGGTGTACGTGATGTTCACCGGCAATAAGTCGTACGGTTTGAAGGAATACGGTTTCCACCTGCTGGAAGTGGCCGCGCCAAACCATTACTTGAGCCTCATCAAGCATGCCGAGCATGTGTTGACGGCCTCGTTCCACGGCACTGCGTTCTCAATCCTGTTCGAGAAGCAGTTCCACGTGGTGCGTGGCAAGCACAATGGCAAGGTGAATATGGACGACCGCATGAGCTCTCTGCTGTCAACCTGCGAACTGCCCGATCGCAACCTCATCGAAGGTGCGGCGTGGAGTGACGCTATGATTGACTATGACGGCGTGCGTCAGCGTCTGGATATCGAACGGCGACGTTGCGCGGATTTCCTGAAACAAGCCCTTGAACAAGATTGCAAAGAGTAAGGAAAAAGAATATGACGACCGATATGCCGCTGGTGTCAGTACTTGTCTGTATCTATAACACTGAGCAGTATCTTGCCGACTGCATTGACTCCATATGCGGACAGACATATGACAATTTGGAAATCGTATTAGTCGACGATGGTTCCACAGATCGTTCCGGTGCCATTATCGACGAATATGCGGAAAAAGACAAGCGAATCAAAGCGGTACATCAGAAAAACGCTGGTTTTTCAGGTTGTCGCAATGCATGCATGGACCACGCGACAGGTGAATTTATCGCTTTTGTGGATAGCGATGACATCATTATGCCGGATTTCGTGGAATACATGTTATCCATCCAGCGCCAGACAGGTGCGGATATGGTCATATCGAAGAACTGCTTCACCAATGTGAACATGCAACAAGTGTCGGAAGACCATATCGTTACATGGAGCCCGGATAAAGCCGTATCGGAATTCTTCTATCCCCGTGTTCCTTTAGGGTCTTGGAACAAGCTGTATCGCCGTGATTTTCTGAATCGAAATGGTCTGCGATTTGTGCCTCAACTTACCACCGGAGAAGGACTGCAGTTCATTACCCGTGCTGCTAGTCTAGCGAATTGTATTGGCGTAGGTAGTCGTAAAGTATATCGATATCGGATGAACAATCCCAACAGTGCCACGACCAAGGCCGATGTCGAACGGCAGGGTATTGGCTCGCTGAAGACAATGGACTATATTGAACATCATCTTCCGGTAGATAGTCAGATTGTACGTTCCGCAATGCGATGGCATCGTTGGAGTTGCTACAATTACTGTCTGCGTCAGATTATGAATGCTGAAGCTGAACGTCAGTATGCGAGCTTGTACCGAGACTGTGTACGGCACTTGCGTGCTGATTCATTGGCTGTGAGCATGCTTGACTTGCCATGGAAACACCGTCTGATTGTGCTCATCAGTTCTTTTAGTCCCCGACTTGGTGCGCAGTGCATGATTTCAAAGAAACAGCGGCTGTTGGCGCGCAAATAGCAGAGTGGATGTTTGGTATGGGAAAATTAGGTAAATTCGTCAACGTCACCGAACGCGCAGGTGTTCAAGTGGCATTGTCGCAACTGCTGACTTCCGTTGCATTCTCCTTGACGTCAGGAAAGGGACGATTCGCATTATCCTGTTCTAAGATGCAGTCCAATGCCATTGGCAGGTATGTTTCCCGGACGTATGGTGATGTCATACGTGATTGGAATCAACAGCCGGAAACCGCTGTGCCTTTTCACAAACAAGAACTGATACCGGCTTGGTCATATTGGACCCAGGGAGAAGGTGATGCTCCTGATCTCTGCAAACGACTCTTCAATATTCATAGAAAACAGTTGAAAGAGTGCGACTACCATGTTATTAGCGCTGATACCGTCGACCAGTTTGTGGAACTACCCGGAATGATATTCGATAAACGACGGCGGGGGATTATATCGGAAGCTCATTTCACTGATATACTTCGGTGTGCGTTGCTGAAGCAGTATGGCGGTTTATGGGTTGATTCGACTATTCTGCTGACTGACACTGTTCCTCGAACAATTTGGGATGTTCCTTTCTATTTTGCAAAGGGTTGTTCAGACAACAATGTTTATGCTGCTTTATCTCCGGAAACCAGTCAGTGGGAGTGTTCATTTCTCGCTGCACAGCGACAGTCATTATTCTTCTCATTCCTGCTGGATATGCTGATTCGATATTGGTCTGATGAGGATGAAAATATACTGTATTACTTCCTTATACATCAGTTTGCATTGGTTGGCTTGCATGGAATTTCTGTACTTGCCCAAGAAGAGAAATTAATTCCAGATAATAATTGGTCATATCCATTATTATCTGAGCGTTTGCTGATGAAAAATGAGTATGATCAATCTGTACAAATTGATGAAAAAACATATTGTTTTAAGCTATCTCGCACTGCTGCATATGATCCTCGAAAACTGGAAGCGGTGTTATCGGCTGTAGAACATGGTGAACCGATTCGCAGAAAGTACTAAATATGACTAACTATGCCGCAGCTCCCGTAATTATAGCCGATCATGTATCCGATGATCCATTGATTACCATTATCGTCCCCGTGTATAATGTACAAGAGTATCTTGATACCTGCATTAAAAGTATAGTTAGTCAAACATATCGCAATTTAGAAATATTGTTAATTGACGATGGTTCGACAGACAGGTCGGCAGAGTTATGTGATATATGGGCTAAACGTGATCCAAGAATTCAAGTCGTGCATCAATCTAATTCCGGCGCCGCACATTCCAGAAACGTTGGCTTGGATATAGCCGCAGGTGAACTGATCGGTTTCGTGGATTCCGATGATTGGATCGAACCGACCATGTATGAACAGCTATATCGTAACCTGACAAGTGAGCATGCTGATCTTTCCATTATTGGAGGGCAGGGGGTAGCCCCTGATGGAGAGTTAAGACTTCCCAAGCAAAACGTTCGATTCCGAATGGATTCGGAAGAGGCATTCATATTGGCAAATCAGCCAGGATATTTCGGTATAGCAGTTTGGTTGCATTTGGCGAAGCGCTCGCTTTTTAATGGTCTGCGATTCCCTGAAAATATTTGCAATGGTGAAGATTATCCAGTTATTTATGGACTATTGGACCATGCGAGCGTCATTTTCTATGATTCAACTCCGTTGTATAATCATCGACTAGGGAATGGTGGCATCTCATCTAATGTCGAAATACACACGATGGAATTGATGGATCAGATGATAACGCTGGTCTCGCGCAAGTATCCTCGTGCATTGAAACAAGCGGAATACATGGGGCTTTCTGTATCCATTGGCATGTATGACCGAGTGTTATTGTTGGGTCGTTCTAGTACCTATATTTCGTTCATGAAAGAAGTGCGGAAACGAGTGCGAAGGGCAAGGAAGGACATTCCGAACCTATCTTTTCTGTCGCGCGGTAAGCGGTTGCAGTGGATGATGTTGGCATATGCTCCGCACATCTACGATCGTATGTTTGTGTTCCTGTATAAGCATATTAAATAAGATTGTATGGCGGTAAGTTATGAGTGGGAAAAATAAGCAGCTGAAAATACATTCCGTAAAGTATAACGTGGTGATGAACATGATACTCACCTCGTCTTCGTTTATATTCCCTCTGGTAACAGTTCCATATGTGTCTCGCGTATTGTCTACTACTGGCAACGGTCTGATTGCCTTCGCTCAAAGTACGACAAACTACTTTGGCCTTTTTGCGGTAATGGGCATGTCCGCTTATGGTATTCGCGAGGTTGCCAAGGTGCGAGATAACCGTTCCGCGTTATCCAAGCTTGTGCGTGAGTTGCTGGTTATCTTATTGGTTACCAGTACGGTCAGTTATACTGCTTTTCTGATTGCCATTGTTACTGTGCCGAAGTTGCGCGAAAACATGGTTTTGATGCTGGTGTTTGGTTTTACTATTTGGCTAACTGCTTTTGGCGTCGAATGGTTTTTCCAAGGTGTGGAGCAGTATGATTACATCACCATACGTAATATCGCAGTGAAACTGATTGGTATCGTACTTATGCTCCTGTTTGTTCATCAGTTTTCCGATTATCTTGTCTATGGTGTGATTGTGGTGCTTTCGAGTTACGGATCGAATATTATAAATATTCTCAGACTCCGTAATCTTGTAGATCTGAGATCGCGGGAACGACTTGAAATCAGGAAACATATCAAGCCATTAACTTCATTCGCTGTTTCCTCGATTTCCTCCGGCATGTATGTTCAGATCGATATTGTTCTTACTGGTTTCCTGATGAATGCCAGCATGGTTGGTTTATACCAGCTTGCAACGAAAATTAAGTCACTTGCCTATGCTGCTGTGTCTTCTGTTGGCAATGTTATGCTTCCTAGGCTTTCGTATTATCGTGGGAAAAATAGCGTTGATGAGTATAATAAGTTGCTGTCAAAAAATTTCAATTTCATGTTCATTGCTGGTATGGCGATTATTGGATGGATGGTATTGTGTGGGAAGCCAATCATTCTTATCATTGCTGGATCAGACTTCGTTGGTGCTCAGTATGCTTTGGCGTGTATTGCCCCTACAATTCTCTTCGCCGCGGGTAATGCAACTTTAACGCAATGTCTGATTACACAGGGCAAGGAGCGTTCGTACGCATTGATAAGTTTGCTTGGTTTGGTATTAGCATTTACCTTTAATATGATGTTGATTCCACTGCTGGGAATTGTGGGCGCGGCGTTGAGTAATGTGCTGTGTGAGATGGTCACATTCATATTCCGTGCATATATGGTAAGAGATACCATGAGGCAGATTCTCCCCTCTCTTGACTACTGGAAGACCATCCTTGCATTCGCGATTGCTGCTGTTGTCGCTTATGCAACTTCAGCTTGTGTATCCTCGATGGGAGCGGTTGTGAAATTCCTTGTTTTTTCAGTAGTGTTTGGTGGATTATATGCTTTCGCGCTAATTATATTGAAAGAGCGGTTCGTTCAGTCAATGCTGAAACGTTAGTATTGTTGTAAAACGCTACAGTAGACATTATTGGAAAGAAAATGCATAAATATCAACGAAATTCTAGTATAGAGTTATTGCGTATTTGTTCTATGTTTATGATTTATTCTTATCATTTTGTCACGCAGAATGGTTTCCCTATCCTTTCTCAGCATATATCTGTCCAAAAGTTCTTATTCGTTGTTGGTTTAGGCAGTTATGGTAGAGTCGGAGTTGTTGTTTTTTTTTATCATTTCTGTATGGTTTCTTGTTGATAAGAAGGGCCTGACACTGTTAAATTCCTTGAAGCGCATTTGGGTTTTAGAGCGAGAGATTCTGTTTTGGTCGCTAACGTTATTTATCTGCTCCCTCATATTTCTTAGTATGCCATTTTCGTTGCATACTCTTTTGTCTTCTCTCTTTCCTCTTGTAATGGGAACGTGGTGGTATGCCTCGGCATATGCGATGTTTTTGTTGTTTATGCCGTTTCTATCTCAAGGGTTACGTATTCTTGGTCGTAGACGGCATGCACAGCTATGCATTGTTTCTTTGGGTCTTTGGGGTGGGTTAGGTCTACTGCCTAAAATAATGCCTGTTGTACAGCTTGGAAGAACCCAATTTTATGGTTTCTTTTATTTATTTATACTTATTACTTTTTATAAGTGGTATATGGATGAGTTCACGTTGCGAGAATCGTTGATGTTAGTTGTCGCAGGTGAAGTCGTTATAATAGTTTATTGGTTTGTGTCTAACTTTCTTGAGCCGCATTTTTCTTCGGAAACTAGTTTGGCGTTAGAGCGATTCATGGTTGCTGATTGGTCTTTACCCATTGTGATGATTGGTTTTGGGTTGTTTTCTCTATTTAATTCTTTTTGCTTTTCGAATGTCATTGTGAACTGGCTTGCTGCATCTACTTTTGGAGTTTATCTTATACATCAGTATGAGCCTGTGGCAAATTTGCTGTTTGTACGACTCTTTAATGTTGTTGATATATGGGATGAGCCCTATGCTTTTGTACTATCCTTCGTCGTTCTTTCTGTAAGTTAT
>NZ_MWWY01000069.1 GCF_002259755.1 Bifidobacterium hapali | reverse complement strand
AGATAGCATGGAGCTACCGATTGGTAAGGAAGCTGGATCGGCGTAATCGAGGGAGAAGATCTCTTACGATTGCGATATAGGAAGGCGAAGTTGCCTCTGAATTAAGGAGAATAGAATATGCGCGGAAAAGCAATCATTTCGACGGTAGTTGCCGGTACCATGATTTTGTCACTCGCAGCTTGCGGGGGGGGTGTTCCTATGTTTTTGTCAACCGTGTGAGGGGTTGACGTGTCGCATTCTGGTTGGTTGTGGTGGGCGTGCTTCGCTTTGGCCTTGGCGATTCGTTGCCGTAGCCGGTGTTTGTGTTTTGTTCAGGCGGCGAGGGTTTGTTCCTGGTAGAGGGTGCCGTTCTTGAGCATGCTGTAGATCACGTCGCAGCGGCGTCGGGCGAGGCAGATGATGGCGGCGTTGTGGTGTTTGCCTTGTCCTCGTTTGCGTTTGTAGTAGGCGATGGATGGCGGGTGTTTAGTGGAGGCGACAAACGCAGACTGCCATAGTGCGNTCTTGAGGCGTTTGTTGCCGCCCCGGGCGGGGTGTTCGCCTTTGATGCTGGTGCCGGATTGGCTGGTGATGGGCGCGATGCCGGCGTACGCGGCGAGGTGGGCCGCGTTTTTGNAGTTCGAGATGTTCCCGCCGATTGCGAGGAGGATGTTGCTTGCGGTCCTGGCGCCTATCCCGGGCATCGACGTCAGGACCGTGAGAAGAGGGTGATCGTTGAGGAGCTCCTCGACCTGCGAGGCGAGGTTGCGGCGCCGGTCCTTGATCTGTTTGATGTCGCGGGCGATCGAGGGGATGATGGTCTCGGCCATGTCGGTGCCGGGTACGGTAACGGTCTGTTCACCGATGGCCTTGAACATGTCGTCGATGATGCGTCCGGCACGTATCCCCTTGTCCTTGGCCCATCGTCTGACCTGTTCGATGCCAGCCTCGCGCATGCCCATGGGGCCTCCGTAGCGTTCGAGCAGGGCGAGGGTCGCGTCGCGGGTGACGCGTTCGCCCTTCAGGACGCGTTCGAATGCGGGGTGGGTCTGCAGGAGCAGGCTGCGTAGCCGGTTGATGTGGCGGGTGGATTCGTGGGCGAGGTCCTCGTCGTGGCCCGCGAGGATCTTCAGGGCGGCGAGGGTCTCGTCGTCCGGGCCCGCGTCCCTGAGGCTTTCGGGGATTTTGAGCGCGGCCCATGCGATCACGTACGCGTCCCTCCGGTCGGTCTTCGCGGTTCCGGGCAGCAATTGCGCGGTCCGGCGCATCGCGGTGCCGGGCAGGTAGGCGACCTGTACGCCCATGCTCCGGGCCACGGTCAGCGGCAGGGAGCCGATGGTGTTGGGCTGGTCGACGACCAGCAGCACGCGCCCGCGTCTGGAGAGCTTCTCCAGCATCGTGCGGATGGCCTTCTCGTCCTGTTTGAGTGGCTTGTCGTACAGGGTGTTGCCGTCGTGGTCGAGGGCGTGCGCGTGGTGCGCGCTCTTGCCCACGTCCAGTCCGACCCACACGTCGATGTCGTCCGGAGTCATCGTCATCCCTCCCGTCATGAAGGTTTCCGGCCGCCGTGGACCCTGCAAGAAGGTCCGGACGCCCGCGCCGCATCCACATTACGAAGAGACCTGCGCCATGCGTCCCGAAGCGTCCATACGGCCGGCCTGGTTCCTATCAGCGGNCTGCGAACGCCCCCGCTCCCGGCGACAACACCCCCCGGATCATCAATAACAGGGCAGGAAAGTCATACCGGAACCGGCGACCCGGCCCCGACCATTCGGGACCTACCAAACATAGTAATGGGTATCTGGTTGGTGCTCATACGAAGTGTATGTGGTTCAACGTGACGAAAACGGCAACATCACTGAAGTGCGTCAGTTCACCGAGGATGATACCGAAAGCGGCACCGATATCGCCCGCGAGACACGCGCATAACGAGTCCTTACNTGCAGGACGAGCTGGCTGCGAAGCTGACTGAGGGGTAGTTACACGGGTTGAACGTTCCAGTGGTGTGACTACGCCT
>NZ_MWWY01000068.1 GCF_002259755.1 Bifidobacterium hapali | reverse complement strand
TCTGTTAGTGGCGGTTTTCTCTCACTGAGACGGGTGTCAGTGAGCGTTTTCTGCCACGCAATCCAGACAGTGGGGGGTGGTGCTGTTTTCTTGGACTGTGATCCAAGGAGGAAACGGCCATGGCGAGGTACAGCAAGGAGCAGCGTCGGCGTGCGGTTGAGTTGTATGTGCGGTACGAGTGCTGCGCTGCGGATGTGATCCGCGAGCTGGGTTATCCCAGTCGGGAAGCGTTGCGCATGTGGCACCATGACTGGCTCGAGGAGCAGAGGACTGGGGTGCCGTCGAGTCGTGGGGAGCGGTATGCGCGCTACACGGCGGAGCAGAAGCGGGCGGCAGTGGATCATTATCTGACGCACGGGCGGCGGGCGAGCCGTACAATCCGCCGGTTGGGGTATCCGAGCAAGACGCTGCTGGCCGCGTGGATCGACGAGCTCGCGCCGGGCGAACGTCGTCTGTGCCATGGGCCCATACCCGAGGAGCTCAAGCGTGAGGCCGTGCTCCGGGTCGCGTCCGGCGAGATGAGGTCGCGTCAGGCGGCGGAAGAACTGGGCGTGGATTCATCAGTCGTGAGAAACTGGAAGCGGCAATTGCTCGGCGAGACGAAAGGGGCCGCGGTGGCGAAGGACGAACCGGAACGCGAGGATGCCGCTCCACAGACGGATCCGGATGCGCTGCGTGGCGAGATCGCCGCGCTGAACGCCGATCTGAAGCGATTGCGCGCCGAATACCGGGCGATGGAGATCAGGCTGGCGATCATGAAGGGATCGGCGGAACTGGTGGGAAAAGAGCCGGGCGCAGACCCGGACAACCTGACAAGCCGGGAAAAGACGATCCTGATCAGAAAGATCAGTGAGGCTCTGGGCGTCAACGCCGAGAGCCTACTGGGCGAGGTCGGCATCGCTCGCAGTACCTACTACTACCAGCTCAAGGCCATGAACCGCCCCGACAAGGACATGGGACTGCTGGACCTGATCCGTGAGACGTTCGAGAACAGCAAACGCCGCTACGGGTACAAGCGCGTGCACCTCGAGCTGCGGAGCGCGGGCATCGTCGTCTCCGCAAAACGCGTCATGCGCCTGATGACGGCCCACGGGCTCGTGCCCGTGTTCAAGAGCGCGAAGCGCTACTCCTCGTACAAGGGCGAGATCGGCGGCGCGCCCGCCAACCTCGTCAACCGCGACTTCCATGCCGCGAACCCGAACGAGCTGTGGGTCACGGATATCACCGAGTTCAGGATCCCGGCGGGCAAGGTGTACCTGTCGCCGGTCATCGACTGCTACGACGGTATGCCGGTCGCCTGGACGATCGGCACGAGCCCCAACGCCGCATTGGTCAACGGGATGCTCGGGGACGCGTGCGCCACGCTCAGGCCCGGCGAGACGCCGATTATCCACTCGGACCGGGGATGCCACTACCGGTGGGACGAATGGATCCGCATCTGCGAGGAGCACGGCCTGACTCGGTCGATGAGCGCGAAGGGCTGCAGTCCGGACAACGCGGCCGCCGAGGGGTTCTTCGGCCGGCTCAAGCAGGAGTTCTTCCACAAGCGAGGCTTCCAAGGTGTCTCAATCGACGAGTTCATCACGTTGTTGGACGAGTACATGGTCTGGTACAGGGACAAGCGCATCAAGACCGAATACGGAATGAGCATCATGGACAAACGCATCGAACTTGGGCTCGTCGCCTGAACGCGCGTGCTATCGTTGCGAACGACTATTCAAACAACGAAGTCCAACAAAACGTCACCTCCCCCGTGGCGGTTTTTGCTCGCTTACGATGCAGTCAGCGAGCAAAAACCGCCACGCACATGACCAACACTGCACATCGCCGACTGCGCNCACTCCCCGCNCCAGCCCCTAGAGCACGCCACTTCCCGCTCTTGACTCCCCGCGCTCCTATAGTAATTGGCATGTCACTTGGTTTGAACATTCTGCTCATTTTCGTGTTTCTGTTGCTCGGCTCCGTGTTCTCTGGAACCGGGCGCGCGATTGTCTCCCTTGGCGGTTAGCAGTTCGACCGACTGGAACAGGGGGATGCTCGCGGCGCGCGCGTGGCAAAGATCGCCCGCGACCCC
>NZ_MWWY01000067.1 GCF_002259755.1 Bifidobacterium hapali | reverse complement strand
GAAAAGCGAACGCATCCTCATGATGAGCCGCAGCCTGACCCTGACACGCAGCGTGCTCGCCAACATGCTCGCCGAGGCGACACCCAACCAGCTCGAATTCATCGAACGCTGGTTCACCGCGGAACTCGACTCACGAGAGCAATCCAAACGAGCCCGTCTCCTCAAACAGGCCGGGTTCCCCGCCGACAAGACCCTCGACGGCTACGACTGGACCAACCTGAACATGCCCGCCGACTGGGGGCGAACCCAATTGGAGAGCCTCGAGTTCATCAGTCGATGTGAGGACCTCGTGCTCTACGGGCCCGTCGGGGTCGGCAAAAGCCATCTCGCGATCGCGATCGGCAGGCTCGCCTGCGCCAAGGGCATACCGGTCCGGTTCTTCACCGCGACCGGACTACTCATGCGCCTGCGCCGCGCCCAACAGGACAACCGGCTCGACCGGGAGCTCGCGGGCATCGGCAAAGCACGCCTCCTGATCATCGACGAGTTCGGCTACCTGCCCATCGACGAGGAAGGCAGCCGCCTCCTCTTCCAGATCATCAGCGACAGCTACGAGACAAGGAGCATCATCTACACCACCAACATCGAATTCTCGGGATGGGGACGCATTCTCGGCGACAAGAACATGGCCGCCGCCCTCATCGACCGCACCGTCCACCACGGACGACTCATCAGATTCGAGGGCCACTCCTACCGCAGCCAACACGCCCTCATGACCAAATAACCAAACAACACAACAACACACGCAGACAGGCAGTGGCCGATACCGCACACAATGCGGAAAACCCGCTGCCTACACTGCGGAAAAACACTGCACAAAATGAGGTGGTGCCGTTTTCTTGGACTGTGATCCGGGAGGAGCCATCATGGCGAGGTATACGAGGGAGCAGCGTCGGCGTGCGGTGGAGTTGTATGTGAGGTATGAGTGCTGCGCGGCGGACGCGATCCGGGAGTTGGGGTATCCCAGTCGTGAGGCGTTGCGTATGTGGCATCGGGACTGGCTCGAGGAACAGAAGACGGGAATACCCTCGACGCGTGGCGAGCGGTATTCGCGTTACACGTTGGAGCAGAGGCGGGACGCGGTGGACCATTACCTGACGCACGGGCGGCGAGCGAGCCGCACGATCCGCCAAATGGGGTATCCGAGCAAGACGCTGCTGGCCTCGTGGATTGACGAGCTCGCGCCCGGCGAACGCCGGCTTCGCCACGGGCCCATACCTGAGGAGCTCAAGCGCGAGGCCGTGCTCAAGGTCGTGTCCGGTGGAGCGAGCTCGCGTGAGGTGGCGGAGGGATTGGGAGTGGATTCGTCGGTAGTGAGAAACTGGAAGCGGCGATTGCTCGGCAAGACGAAAGGGGCCGCGGTGGCGAAGGACGAACCGGAACGCAAGGATACCGCACCGCAGGCTGATGCGGATGCGCTGCGCGGCGAGATCGCCTCGCTGAACGCCGATCTGGAGCGATTGCGCGCCGAATACCGGGCGATGGAGATCAGGCTGGCGATCATGAAGGGAGCGGTGGAATTGGTGGGAAAAGAGCCGGGCGCAGACCCGGACAACCTGACAAGCCGAGAGAAAACGATTCTGGTCAAAAAGGTCAGTGAGGCCCTGGGCGTCAACGCCGAGAGTCTGCTGGGCGAGGTCGGCATCGCACGCAGCACGTACTACTACCAGCTCAAGGCCATGAGCAGGCCCGACAAGGACCGGGGCCTGCTCGCATTGGTGCGCGAGGCGTTCGAGAACAGTAAACGCCGTTATGGGTACAAGCGCATCCACCTCGAACTCAGGAGCGCGGGCATCGTCGTCTCCGCGAAGCGCGTCATGCGGCTGATGACCCGCCATGGCATGGTGCCGGTGTTCAAGAGCGCGAAGCGCTACAGCTCGTACAAGGGAGAGATCGGCGGCGCGCCGGCCAATCTCGTCAACCGCGACTTTCACGCCGCGAATCCGANTGAGCTGTGGGTCACCGACATCACCGAGTTCTCGATCCCCGCGGGCAAGGTGTACCTGTCGCCGGTGATCGACTGCTACGACGGCATGCCGGTCGCCTGGACGANCGGCACCAGCCCCAACGCCGCATTGGCCAACGGGATGCTCGAGGACGCGTGCGCCACGCTCCGACCCGGTCAGACGCCCGTCATCCACNCCGACCGGGGATGCCACTACCGGTGGCCTGAATGGATTCGCATCTGCACGGATCATGGATTGACGAGGNCGATGAGCGCGAAGGGCTGCAGTCCGGACAACGCCGCCGCCGAGGGGTTCTTCGGCCGGCTCAAGCAAGAGTTCTTCCACAAGAGGAGCTTCCAGGGCGTCACGATCGACGAGTTCATTGCGATGCTGGACGAGTACATGGTCTGGTACCGGGACAAGCGCATCAAACTCGAATACGGGATGAGCATCATGGACAAGCGCATCCAGCTCGGGCTCGTCGCCTGAACACATGTGATATCGTTCTGAACGACCATTCAGACAACGAAGTCCAACAAAACGTCACCACCCCCCTTTCGACCACGCTGATCACGTCAAAACGAGGCAAAAACCTGTTTTATGTTGTGGTTGTACTGTTGTTCGTGTTTGTTTGGCAAATACCGAATTTGCTGATGAATTCTGGCGCGGCTAGTCAGATTGATCTCGAAACGGCAAATCGTGCGGCCGANATTATGGCGTGGACTCCGTTTGGCGCGGCATTCCAGTTACCGTATGATGCGTGTGCTGGCAACTGGCGTGCGGTTATCGCACGGCTGGCAATACTGGCA
>NZ_MWWY01000066.1 GCF_002259755.1 Bifidobacterium hapali | reverse complement strand
GAACGTTCTCATGAAATTTTCAGACAACACACACTACTTGCCCAAGAAGAGACGGTTTACTGTATATCAGGTCGCAAGGCCGATATAACTGAATCCCTTCTCTCTTCTTTCTCTTCTCCAAAAGCCCGGCATCATCGCCGGGCTTTCTTCTTATGGGTTATGCAGGCTGCGGCATGTGGCGTGCTTTTGGGGTTATAGGCCAAAATGTGTGTCTGGTGGTCTAGTCGTTGGATGGCCATTCGACCCGGGTGTGGAAGTCGTTCCAGTCGATGCCGGTGCCGTGGTGCATGGGGATGCCGAACGTCTCGTATCGGCCCTGCGGGCTGTTCTCCCATGCCTTCTGGTAGAGGCTCTCCAGCCGTTCGTCCGTGATCGCGTTCGTCGCCAGCCATGCGTCCGTCTCGGGGTGTTCGGCGTGCTGGTGGCACCACCAGCAGATCGCCTTCAGTTGCCGGATCAGGCGCAGTCCGCGGTGATGGCGCAGCATGTCCCGGATTCGTCCGTTCCATGATTCGATGAGGTTGTTCGTGGATGGTATCGTTCCGTTCTCCGTCAGGTCCTCGTCGAGGAACGTGAACAGGTGCCCCTCGCGGATGCGTCCGCGGATCNTGCGCNTGGCCTTGACGNGTCNNTGGTGCATGTCGTTCACGCTGCCGTCGGCGTATTCGCTTTTCTCGTCGAGGAAACCCGCGAAGTCCTGCTCCCACTGGTTGTAGGAGGCCAGCCAACTGGCCGCGGCCGCGCCGTCCCTGACGCGCGGCAGGGCGAGGGCGATGCGTCTGAGCTGTCTGCCCGCCTCCAGCCGGGGCCTCATGCCGGTGAGCCCGAATATGTTGGCCTGCACGTGGAACAGGCAGCGTTGGATGCGGGTGTCGGGCCACATGGTCTTCGCGGCCTTCATGATGCCGCCCCCGCCGTCGCACACGAGCACGTCCGGTGGCGCGATGCGCGCCATCAGGCTCTGCCACGCCGCCGACCGTTCGCTTTTGGCGATGTGCCAGCCGATCACGTGCCCGTCGGCGATGGCGATCAGCACCACGGCGTCGCGGTGCAGGTGAATGCCGTCCACATGCACCACGTGATGCACCTCGTCCACCAGGGGCACCGGCGGCCACAGGCCCCACATCAGCTCGCACCGGCGGCGCAGCGTGCGGGAGGGCAGGTCGTGCTCGGCCTGCGACCGTNTGGANAACAGCCAGTCCAGTCCGCACCGCAGGTCACGGGCCCTGTTGTCGCGCGACTGGGTGCGCGNGCNCCCGCAGCCGGCGNCCCGGCACCGCCACCTGNCCCGCCCCGAGCTTGTTCTTCCGTTCCGTNTCANCGGCNCGCCGCACACGGCGCAACTGGGNGTGTNCATCCACCCAATCTGCCACGCCAACTCGAANGCCGCTCAACCGTTGTCCCGAAAGGCCTCACAGCCTGTTCCGGACACACATTCTGGCCGACTTCAAGTTCCCCGCCCATACAACTCGAACAGGGGAAACGCCCACTGCCACAAAGGAAAGCGAGCCAAAACAGACACACATTTTGGCCTATAACCCCGCTTTAGGTATTGTGCTGTGCATCCGTTCTCCATAGCGATGCGTGGCGGGTCCATATCGCGTGGCAGAAATCGCTCACTGAGCGGCACTCAGTGAGCGATTTCTGCCACGCGTGTTGTGTGGGCCATGTTGCGTCATACCAGAACGTGATGGCNTCATGCCGAGTGGCGGTTTTTGCTCGCTGACAGTGGTCTG
>NZ_MWWY01000065.1 GCF_002259755.1 Bifidobacterium hapali | reverse complement strand
TGAGATTGCATCCGCTGTCCTATTTTTAGCCAGTGATGCGGCTTCTTATGTAACCGGCATTAATCTTCAAGTCGATGGTGGCTATTCCGTGTACTAAACACAGTTTCCTTGGCTAGGCCAGCGGCTACACGTAGCTGCGTGGCGGTTTTTGCTCGCTGATAGTGATGTGAGTGAGCATTTTCTGCCAGTCACTAGTTGTAGTGGCGGTTTTTGCTCGCTGATAGTGGTGTGAGTGAGTGTTTTCTGCCAGTCGTTACGTGTAGTGGCGGATAATGCTCACTGACTAGGGTGTAAGNGAGTGTTTTCTGCCATGTGTTAGTGTAGTGGTTGTATTCTAGTTATAAGAGAAAATGGGAAAACCCGGGAGTGTGTGCTCGACCGGGTTTTCATATCACGTGTATAGCGGCGGTGTGCTACTCTCCCACACCCTAGCGAGTGCAGTACCATTGCCGTGCCAAGTCTTAGCTTCCGGGTTCGGAATGTTACCGGGCGTTTCCCCTGGGCTATGACCGCCGCAAATCTTCAATTAATACAGTCAGAAAAATCATGTTTTTTTCTGCTGGTCTTGTGATGGTTTGGGGACCGGATAGTAGACGCGATTCATCGTTTTCGTGATAGTTACTGCTCCTTGTTGGAGTTAGTTTGTAGCATAGTTGGATACTTGTCCAACCCAATGTTATGGGTTGAATATAGTGATTGTTGTTCCCTGTTAGTACCGGTCAGCTCCACCCTTTACAGGGCTTCCACGTCCGGCCTATCAACCACGTGTTCTTCATGGAGGGTTCAAACCAAATGGTTACGGAATCCTTATCTTGGAGCGGGCTTCCCGCTTAGATGCTTTCAGCGGTTATCCCTTCCGAACGTAGCTAACCAGCCATACCCCTGGCGGGATAACTGGCATACCAGAGGTTCGTCCACCCAGGTCCTCTCGTACTATGGGCAGGCCTCCTCAAGATTCCAACGAGCGCAGAGGATAGAGACCAAACTGTCTCACGACGTTCTGAACCCAGCTCGCGTGCCGCTTTAATCGGCGAACAGCCGAACCCTTGGGACCTGCTCCAGCCCCAGGATGCGACGAGCCGACATCGAGGTGCCAAACCATCCCGTCGATATGGACTCTTGGGAATGATCAGCCTGTTATCCCCGGGGTACCTTTTATCCGTTGAGCGATGCCACGCCCGTGCGCCGGCACCGGATCACTATCTCCGACTTTCGTCCCTGCTCGACCCGTCAGTCTCACAGTCAAGCCCGCTTGTACGATTACACTCAACACCCGATTACCAACCGGGCTGAGCGGACCTTTGAGCGCCTCCGTTACTCTTTAGGAGGCAACCGCCCCAGTTAAACTACCCGCCAGGCACTGTCCCAAACACGGATAACGTGCTGTGGTTAGACGTCAAACGAGAACAGAGCGGTATTTCACCTTACGACTCCACCCAAGCTAGCGCCTGAGCTTCACAGTCTCCCGCCTATGCTACACAATCCGCGCCTAACGCCAATACCAAGGTATAGTAAAGGTCCCGGGGTCTTTTCGTCCTTCTGCGCTTAACGAGCATCTTTACTCGTACTGCAATTTCGCCGAGCTCCTGGTCGAGACAGTGGGGAAGTCGTTACGCCATTCGTGCAGGTCGGAACTTACCCGACAAGGAATTTCGCTACCTTAGGATGGTTATAGTTACCACCGCCGTTTACCGGGGCTTAAATTCACCGCTTCAACCAAAAGATTTAACGGATCCTCTTAACCTTCCGGCACCGGGCAGGCGTCAGAGCGTATACAGCGGCTTACGCCTTCGCACGCTCCTGTGTTTTTGGTAAACAGTCGCTACCCCCTGGCCTGTGCCACCCCCAACAGCTCCAACAGTACATATTCTCACCATCAGGGGTCTCCCTTATACCGAAGGCACGGGAGTAATTTGCCGAGTTCCTTGACCAGGATTCGCTCGATCGCTTTAGTATTCTCTACCTGACCACCAGTGTCGGTTTAGGGTACGAGCAGTACAAGCCCTAACACCGAAGCTTTTCTCGACAGCATGGGATCACCGAATTCGAGCATACGCTCCCATCATCACGCCTCACCCTATATGTACTCCGGATTTACCTAGAATACAGGCCACACGCTTAACCATGGAAAACCACCTCCACAGCCGGCTACCCTCCTGTGTCACTCCTGTGCCAACCTACTACCACTACAATCCCAACACCAACCACATCACCAACCCGAAAGCTGGATCAACGATTAATGAAGGTTAGTACTCATGGCCTCAGTTCTGTCGGTCTCATACTGGTACGGGAATATCAACCCGTTCATCCAATCGACTACGCCTGTCGGCCTCGCCTTAGGACCCGACTCACCCGGGGACGACGAACGTGGCCCCGGAACCCTTAGTCATCCAGCGGCGGAGATTCGCACTCCGCTCTCGCTACTCATGTCTGCATTCTCACTCCCATACAGTCCACCATAGGTTTACACCACAGCTTCACCCCATACAGGACGCTCTCCTACCCAACACCAAACGGTATTGCCGTGTCTTCGGTGGTGTGCTTAAGCCCCGCTACATTGTCGGCGCGGAACCACTAGACCAGTGAGCTGTTACGCACTCTTTCAAGGATGGCTGCTTCTAAGCCAACCTCCTGGCTGTCTATGCGACTCCACATCCTTTCCCACTTAGCACACGCTTAGGGACCTTAGACGACGATCTGGGCTGTTTCCCTTTTGACGACGGAGCTTATCCCCCGCCGACTCACTGCCAGCATACACGCCACAGGTATTCGGAGTTTGGCTGCTATTAGTACCCAATACGGGCCCGCAAGCATCCAGTCGCTCTACCCCCCAGACGCAATCAACCAACGCTGCACCTAAATGCATTTCGGAGAGAACCAGCTATCACGGAATTTGATTGGCCTTTCACCCCTAACCCCAAGTCATCCCCCCGGTTTTCAACCCAGGTGGGTACGGTCCTCCACACAGTCTTACCCATGCTTCAACCTGCTCAGGGCTAGATCATCCCGCTTCGGGTCCAGGACACACGACTCACACGCCATTTAAGACTCGCTTTCGCTACGCATACCCCACACGGGTTATACTCGCCACATGCCACTGACTCGCAGACTCATTTTTCGATAGGCACGCCGTCACCCCATAACAAGGCTCCGACGGATCGTAAGCGCGCGGTTTCAGGAACTCTTTCACTCCCCTCCCGGGGTGCTTTTCACCTTTCCCTCACGGTACTAGTACACTATCGGTCAGACAGGAATACTTAGACTTACCCAACGGTCTGAGCAGATTCACTCGGGATTCCACGAGGCCCGAGCTACTTGGGAACACCATCCACGAGACCCTGATCAACCAGCTACGGGACTATCACCCTCTACGGTCCGGTCTTCAAACCAGTTCACCTCAACCAGAATTTTCTCACTCGCGTCCAGCACGTCGGCACTGAAAAAACGATCTCCCACGACCCCTCATACGCAACCCCCGACGGGTATCACACGCACAAGGTTTAGTCTCATCCGCTTTCGCTCGCCACTACTCACGGAGTATCCTTTCCTGCAGGTACTGAGATGTTTCACTTCCCTGCGTACCCTCTAGCCAAAGCTAGTGACTACCCACAACAGTAGCCGGGTTACCCCATTCGGACACCCTCGGATCAACGCTCATTCGGCAACTCCCCGAGGCTTATCGCAGCCCACCACGTCCTTCATCGGTCCTGTCTGCCAAGGCATCCACCACACGCCCTTACCCACAATCACCACACAACCAGCAATTGCAAGCAACCAACGAGTAACAAACACTCGACAACAAATCATCACACTAACGATCACAAAACGATCAAACAACCAGACCACACAAACCAAAAAGTTCATGCAGCCCGGCGAAAAAACAGCAGAACACACAATCATAAACACACACCACAGCATGCATTCACCATTGTGATCCTGCTCGCGTCCACTATCCAGTTCTCAAACCACCACACCACACACCCACACATCAACCAACCAAACAGTCAGCCAACCCATGAGCATGAGCACGAACCGCACCAGAATAAACTCTGGGGTGACGGTTCGGGAACCCAAAAGCGCATCCACACCACACAACCATCACACACACGCATTCACATGCACACGACAGTCACCTTTATGCTCAAACCTGTGATTGTTTCCACACCAGCACACCCCAAACTATGAAACCATTCCATAATCAGGGCACACACCAGATACCAAACAGTATCCTGAATTCTCCGTAGAAAGGAGGTGATCCAGCCGCACCTTCCGGTACGGCTACCTTGTTACGACTTAGTCCCAATCACGAGTCTCACCTTAGACGGCTCCCTCCAAAACGGTTAGGCCACCGGCTTCGGGTGCTACCCACTTTCATGACTTGACGGGCGGTGTGTACAAGGCCCGGGAACGCATTCACCGCGGCGTTGCTGATCCGCGATTACTAGCGACTCCACCTTCACGGAGCCGAGTTGCAGGCTCCGATCCGAACTGAGACCGGTTTTCAGGGATCCGCTCAACCTCACAGTATCGCATCCCGCTGTACCAGCCATTGTAGCATGCGTGAAGCCCTGGACGTAAGGGGCATGATGATCTGACGTCATCCCCACCTTCCTCCGAGTTAACCCCGGCGGTCCCTTATGAGTCCCCAGCCGAACTGCTGGCAACATAAGGCAAGGGTTGCGCTCGTTGCGGGACTTAACCCAACATCTCACGACACGAGCTGACGACGACCATGCACCACCTGTGAACCCACCCCGAAGGGAAACCCCATCTCTGAGGTCGTCGGGAACATGTCAAGCCCAGGTAAGGTTCTTCGCGTTGCATCGAATTAATCCGCATGCTCCGCCGCTTGTGCGGGCCCCCGTCAATTTCTTTGAGTTTTAGCCTTGCGGCCGTACTCCCCAGGCGGGATGCTTAACGCGTTAGCTCCGACACAGAACACGTGGAACGTGCCCCACATCCAGCATCCACCGTTTACAGCGTGGACTACCAGGGTATCTAATCCTGTTCGCTCCCCACGCTTTCGCTCCTCAGCGTCAGTAACGGCCCAGAGACCTGCCTTCGCCATTGGTGTTCCTCCCGATATCTACACATTCCACCGTTACACCGGGAATTCCAGTCTCCCCTACCGCACTCCAGCCCGCCCGTACCCGGCGCAAACCCACCGTTAAGCGATGGGCTTTCACACCAGACGCGACGAACCGCCTACGAGCTCTTTACGCCCAATAAATCCGGATAACGCTTGCACCCTACGTATTACCGCGGCTGCTGGCACGTAGTTAGCCGGTGCTTATTCACAAAGTACACTCAACTTAAAAAGCCTTGCTCCCTTGTAAAAGAGGTTTACAACCCGAAGGCCTCCATCCCTCACGCGGCGTCGCTGCATCAGGCTTGCGCCCATTGTGCAATATTCCCCACTGCTGCCTCCCGTAGGAGTCTGGGCCGTATCTCAGTCCCAATGTGGCCGGTCGCCCTCTCAGGCCGGCTACCCGTCAAAGCCACGGTAGGCCATCACCCCACCGTCAAGCTGATAGGACGCGACCCCATCCCATACCGCAAAAAAGCTTTCCCACAATCACATGCGATCATGTGGAACATTCAGTATTACCACCCGTTTCCAGGAGCTATCCCAAAGTACAGGGCAGGTCAGTCACGCATTACTCACCCGTTCGCCACTCTCACCCAAACCGAAGTCGAGGATCCCGTTCGACTTGCATGTGTTAAGCACGCCGCCAGCGTTCATCCTGAGCCAGAATCGAACCCTCCACAAAAAACTTGCAAAAGACCCAACAAATGACTCTCAAACAAAAAAATGACAATCGTCCTATAAGGAAGGACGTTCGCACAAAAACCCCAACCCCCATTAACCACTCTCGCAGACCCCCAACCAACAAACAGGTCAAAGGCGGGAATTGGACTGGCAATCACAAACATAAAGAAGTAGTACAAACACGCTCTTGAGTTCTCAAACCACCACCACACTCCAAGCAAACCCAGAAACCAACCAACCGGAAGGAACCAGACCGCTCAGCGGCAGCAAGAGATAAACATACACGACACCACACACAAGCGCAAACCAGCATCACAAAACAACACCCAAAACGTTGCAACAACAACGTTCCCACGGCGTGTCGAAAACACGCCTCCAACACGCTCACACTCTCACAATACGCCCAAAACACCACCACAACCACACCAAAAACCACAAATCCACCCACACGACCCACACAATTCACCCCAACGACACCCAACCCAACCACACAACCAACACATCAGCGACCGTAGAACAGTCG
>NZ_MWWY01000064.1 GCF_002259755.1 Bifidobacterium hapali | reverse complement strand
TCCACCAAGCAAGCCGACGCGTACTATGCCGATCAGACCAACGATGGCAAGACTGCAAAGACATGTGTGATCTTTGGTTGGTCGCTCGCCGACTTCGGTGATCTGCGTGATCAATACACTGCTATGCCGGTGCCAGCAGCTCCCGGTGTCTCCGCTGATGATGTGGTTTGGGATGGTTCCTCCAACGAATTTGAGAACTTTAAACTGTCTATTGCTGCAAATGCGAAGAACAAGGATGCGAGGTGCCTCATTTGAAAGTGAGCGCGTAATCCGGAGTGGTGCCTCNCTTAGGGTGAGCGCGAAATCCTAGTCCTTATCGGCTGGTGGGGTTTCGTTGTCTTCCGGTTCGACGCCCGCGATCCGGGCGAGCGTCTTGTTCAAGTATGCCATGTCCGGGCCCGAGCGTCTGGCCAGCCGCGCGGTGCGCGGGGCGGCCATGTCCTCGAGCCGGTCTTGGATGTCGTGGATGCGGCGGACGAGTTCGGCGGGGTTCACGGTCGCGAGCGTGCGTTCGATCTCCTCGCGCTTGTCGTCGGGGATGAAGCCGGGGCCGCCCGCGGCCCTATCTTGGTCGTCGAACTCCTTGAGCCGCTCCCATGGTGTGCGCGGCCTGTCGTAGACGCGGCGGGGGCGTCCGTCCCGTGTGCTTTCGCGCGCGATGGGTTNCTTGGACGGGGTGAACAGGTTGGCCTTGACACGCACCAGTTCCCACAGCTCGTTGAGCAGGTCGAGCTCGTCGGCGGTGTACCGGTAGTAGNACGCGTGGCGGCGCACGACGTGGNNGNTCCTGGACTCGACGGTGGCCTGGTCGTTCTTCCTGTACGGGCGGCTTCTGGTCTGCTCGATGTCGCGCTCGTGCAGCCACGCGATCAGGTCCCGGTTGATGAACTCGCTGCCGTTGTCCGAGTCGTAGGAGCGGATGCGCAACGGCAGGCGGGACTCGATCAGCGCCTGCGCCCTGGAGAAGTTCGCGAACGCGTTGTTCCTGCACGACGCGTTCTCGGTCCAGCCGGTGGCGATGTCGACCACGGTCAGGGTGCGGCAGAACTCGCCTCTCAGGCTCGGCCCGCAGTGGGCGACGGTGTCGGCCTCGNCGTTGCCGGGCAGCCCGNCCNGCTCGTCGCTCGCCTTCCTGNTCGTGATCGAGTTGCGCAGAAGCNCGCACGCGNGCCTCGTGCCCGCCAGGCCCNTCGGACGCGCCGCGTCCCTCGTCTTCCTGAGGTACCGGTCCATCGTGGCCGGGCTCATCGCCATCAATTCGTTGAACGCGAACCCGTCGTACTCGGCAAGCTCGCCACGGGCTCTCAGCGTGGGCAGCCACAGGGGCAGCATCTGCTTGAGGTACTTCGCGCACGGCAGATCCATCATCAGCCACACCCGCACCAGCAGCTCGCGCGACTGCTCCGAATACCGTTTCGGCCGTGTCTTCCTGGCCGCCGGCAGCTCGCGCGGCTGCGTGCCGGCCTCGGTGAGCCTGCGCCTCGCGGTGCTTCTGCCGATCTTCAGCACGGAGCACATCTCGTCGAGGATGCGCCCCTTGTCCTTCTTCGATGCCTTCATGTACTCGTCCCTGAACCTCAGGGTGACCTGCCGCTTCGTCGCCATGCTGATCTTGCCTTCCATACGACAAGCCAAACAGGACCGGTACCGTTCGCGCTCATTTCCGATGAGGCACCACTAGCCATTACGCGCTCAAAAAACGTGAGTCACGTCGGTGTCCTGTGTACGATTTTCTGTCGCCAAACAAAACAAATCGCGATTGGAAAGAGGGCACGAAGCCATGTCACAGCAGATTCTACAGGTCGACCAGGCCATGTTGGAGACCACCCTGGACCGGATGGTCCGTAGAAGCGTCGAGGAGACGTTGAACGCAATGCTCGACGCCGAGGCCGACGAGATCACGGGCGCCGCCCGTTACGAGCGCAGCGGGGATCGCAAGGCGTACCGGGCCGGCCATTACAAGCGTGANCTGACCGNCAAGGCCGGGAAANNGAGCCTGAAGGTACCGAAACTGAAGGGCGCGGTGTTCGAGTCGGCCGTGATCGAGCGTTACCGGCGGCGCGAGGAGAGCGNCGAGGAGGCGCTGNTTGACATGTATCTGGCGGGCGTGTCCACGCGNCAGGTTGATGATGTCAGCCANTTGNTGNGGGGTGATCGCATGCCCTCGCAGACNCTGAGCGACNAGCTCAAGCGCATCTACGCGGATANCGACGCGTGGCGGGAGCGTCCGCTGGTGCAGGAGTATGCGTACGTGNTCATGGACGGCGTATGGCNCAAGCGCTGCTGGGGTGGTTCGGNCGAGAACGTGAGCGNGCTGGTNGCTATCGGTGNTGGTATGGATGGTCGNCGGGAGGTGCTNTCTGTGGCCGAGGGNANGAAGGAGGACGCGGANAGCTGGCGTGGANTCATTACCGGTATGCTCGCGCGTGGGTNGAAGGGCGTGCGATTGGTAACGGGTGACCGGTGCGCGGGACTCGTGGCCGCCGNGAACGAACTGTNGCCGGAGGCGCGNNATCAGCGGTGCNTGGTGCATTTCGNACGCAATANCCNCGCCAAGGNCANCCCCAGAAACCGGGAGTGGGCTGCGGACGCGCTTAAGGCCGTGTTTGCTATGGAATCACGCGACAAGGCGNTGGAGAAGGCGGAANCCGTCGCCAAGGAACTGGAGACAAGGAAGCNCAGAGAGGCTGCCAAATGCCTGCGCGAAGGCATTAGCGAGACGACGACCTACCTGCTCGACGACTATCCGAGGGANCATCGCCGGCGCATCCGTACGAACAACATGATCGAACGATNGAACCGCGAGATCAGGCGACGCACGCGCGTGGTCGGCTCGTNTCCGGACGGGCGGAGCGCGTNGATGCTCGTCTGCGCGCGCGNCCGCTACGTGACCTCGAACGAGTGGTCGACGCGCCGTTACCTCGACATGTCCCGGCTCGGTGAGAGCGTACCAGTAGCGAACTGATCATCGTCGCAGAGCCGGGCGAAGACCAAAGNGCGCAAGAATCCGGGCACTACCCAAACATCCACTAGTCTCCTGCGTCATACATTCGTTAGCGAATTCACTACCCGTTATTGGGAGTGGTTCCCTTGACAGGGGAAGCCAAGAGTCACGCGGTTTTCTCTCACTGAACGCCACTCAGCGAGCGTTTTCCGCCACGCGCCGACATGCGCGGTGTGCTGCCAAAAGTGCAACGACCATCGTA
>NZ_MWWY01000063.1 GCF_002259755.1 Bifidobacterium hapali | reverse complement strand
GTGGTCGAACATGCGGCTGTGTGTGGCTTTGCCGGGTGAGAACGCGGAGTGCCTGTGCCACGGCCTGATGCTCGTGTTCGAGCATATCGGCGGCGTGCCGCCGCTGGTCGTGATGGACAACGCCACCGGCGCGGGCCACAGGAACGCGAAGGGCGAGGTGACCCTGACCGACGTGTTCGCCGCGTTCGTGGCGCATCACCGCATCGAGGTCAGGTTCTGCAACCCGTATTCAGGCAACGAGAAAGGCAGCGTGGAGAACGCGGTCGGGTTCCTGCGTCGCAACATCATGGTCCCGCCCCTGCATGCGGAATCCTACGAACAATTGAGCCGGCTCATGCTGGAGCGGTGCGACGGGCTGGCGGCAGAATCGTATTGCCCGCGGTTGATGGACGTGCCCGTCACGCAGGTGTTCGCCGAGGAGCGGGCATCGTTGATGCCTTTGCCGTCGACCGTGTTCGATCCGGTACGCTGGCAGACCCGTATGGCCGACAAATACGGGCTGGTCGATATCGACTCGAACCAGTACCTCGCCGGTGCCTGTCATGCCCGTTCGCGTGTTCTGGCCGCGATCCGGTGGGACACGGTCACGCTCACATCGCCCGCCACCGGGGAGTTCCTGGCCGATTATCCCAGACTCTACGGCAAATCGAACAGTGTGGAGGACCCCGTACTCGTGTTTCCCCAGCTCGCGCTCAAACCACGCGCGTGGAGGGAAAGCACGATACGCCCCGATATTCCCGACGACATCCGCGGCTGGCTCGACTCCATGGACGACAAGACCCTCAAGGAAAGCCTCAAAGCGATCGCATACGCGTGCCAAGCGGCCGGGTTCGAGCCCGTGATGCAGGCATGCGACGAGATCCTCGCCTGCAACAGGGACATGGGCCTGCACGCGGACTCGCTCACCCCGATCGCGTTGCGCATGCGCGATGGCGACTGGCAATACCCCGGCGCCATCGACGAACCCGATCTAAGCGGCTACGACCGGTTCATCACCAGTGACCGTCACACCAACAACGACCAGGAGGGAATGCAATGAGTGTCAGACCCGATCCCGTGATCCCCGACACACGTCGCAGACGAGCGTCCACGACCGAGAAAAGCGAACGCATCCTCATGATGAGCCGCAGCCTGACCCTGACACGCAGCGTGCTCGCCAACATGCTCGCCGAGGCGACACCCAACCAGCTCGAATTCATCGAACACTGGTTCACCGCGGAACTCGACTCACGAGAGCAATCCAAACGAGCCCGCCTCCTCAAACAGGCCGGGTTCCCCGCCGACAAGACCCTCGACGGCTACGACTGGACCAACCTGAACATGCCCGCCGACTGGGGGCGAACCCAATTGGAGAGCCTCGAGTTCATCAGTCGATGTGAGGACCTCGTGCTCTACGGGCCCGTCGGGGTCGGCAAAAGCCATCTCGCGATCGCGATCGGCAGGCTCGCCTGCGCCAAGGGCATACCGGTCCGGTTCTTCACCGCGACCGGACTACTCATGCGCCTGCGCCGCGCCCAACAGGACAACCGGCTCGACCGGGAGCTCGCGGGCATCGGCAAAGCACGCCTCCTGATCATCGACGAGTTCGGCTACCTGCCCATCGACGAGGAAGGCAGCCGCCTCCTCTTCCAGATCATCAGCGACAGCTACGAGACAAGGAGCATCATCTACACCACCAACATCGAATTCTCGGGATGGGGACGCATTCTCGGCGACAAGAACATGGCCGCCGCCCTCATCGACCGCACCGTCCACCACGGACGACTCATCAGATTCGAGGGCCACTCCTACCGCAGCCAA
>NZ_MWWY01000062.1 GCF_002259755.1 Bifidobacterium hapali | reverse complement strand
GGGTTTCCTCGACGAGAAAAGCGAATACGCCGACGGCAGCGTGAACGACATGCACCAAAGACTCGTCAAGGCCAAGCGCATGATCCGCGGACGCATCCGCGAGGGGCACCTGTTCACGTTCCTCGACGAGGACCTGACGGAGAACGGAACGATACCATCCACGAACAACCTCATCGAATCATGGAACGGACGAATCCGGGACATGCTGCGCCATCACCGCGGACTGCGCCTGATCCGGCAACTGAAGGCGATCTGCTGGTGGTGCCACCAGCACGCCGAACACCCCGAGACGGACGCATGGCTGGCGACGAACGCGATCACGGACGAACGGCTGGAGAGCCTCTACCAGAAGGCATGGGAGAACAGCCCGCAGGGCCGATACGAGACGTTCGGCATCCCCATGCACCACGGCACCGGCATCGACTGGAACGACTTCCACACCCGGGTCGAATGGCCATCCAACGACTAGACCACCAGACACACATTTTGGCCTATAACCCCACGTTTCGACCATTAACCCGCGATTGACGCGCGACACTGATTGACGCGCCACGCCTACTACCTGATGCGTGACACTGAAATGCGCGAGAATAACAAAAAACCCTCGCACTTGCGAGGGCTCATTGGCTGGGATGCCTGGACTCGAACCAAGAATGGCTGAACCAGAATCAGCTGTGTTGCCAATTACACCACATCCCAATTTGGCTGGCGCGATAACTTATATAAGTTATCCGTCGTACCCCCAACCGGATTTGAACCGGTGTTGGCGCCGTGAGAGGGCGTAGTCCTAGACCGCTAGACGATGGGGGCTTAACTTTTCCGTTGTGCAGCGAACCGCGCAACAGGTGATTAATATACGCGAGTATCTTACCCAGCGCAAGTCACGGCGTGTCGCCTTATTTTTCAACGCTTTATACGCGCTCATCTAACGCGCGCATCCTCTCACGCTGACACTCAACGCACATACGGTCAGCCATTCAACACTCATGCCTCGCCTACATATTTACGACCGCTACCCTAGTTCATTAACGCCATCACATCACACTTATATTCTCGTCAGAGGTTCGTTCACGTTTTTCTCAGCTCCCCTTGTCGTCGAACCCACCCCATTACTATGTTTGGTAGGTCCCGAATGGTCGGGGCCGGGTCGCCGGTTCCGGTATGACTTTCCTGCCCTGTTATTGATGATCCGGGGGGTGTTGTCGCCGGGAGCGGGGGCGTTCGCAGACCGCTGATAGGAACCAGGCCGGCCGTATGGACGCTTCGGGACGCATGGCGCAGGTCTCTTCGTAATGTGGATGCGGCGCGGGCGTCCGGACCTTCTTGCAGGGTCCACGGCGGCCGGAAACCTTCATGACGGGAGGGATGACGATGACTCCGGACGACATCGACGTGTGGGTCGGACTGGACGTGGGCAAGAGCGCGCACCACGCGCACGCCCTCGACCACGACGGCAACACCCTGTACGACAAGCCACTCAAACAGGACGAGAAGGCCATCCGCACGATGCTGGAGAAGCTCTCCAGACGCGGGCGCGTGCTGCTGGTCGTCGACCAGCCCAACACCATCGGCTCCCTGCCGCTGACCGTGGCCCGGAGCATGGGCGTACAGGTCGCCTACCTGCCCGGCACCGCGATGCGCCGGACCGCGCAATTGCTGCCCGGAACCGCGAAGACCGACCGGAGGGACGCGTACGTGATCGCATGGGCCGCGCTCAAAATCCCCGAAAGCCTCAGGGACGCGGGCCCGGACGACGAGACCCTCGCCGCCCTGAAGATCCTCGCGGGC
>NZ_MWWY01000061.1 GCF_002259755.1 Bifidobacterium hapali | reverse complement strand
CTCCCGCCACGCGTCGATATCCGCGTAGATGCGCTTGAGCTTGTCGCTCAGAGTCTGCGAGGGCATGCGATCACCCCACAACAATTGGCTGACATCATCAACCTGACGCGTGGACACGCCCGCCAGATACATGTCAATCAGCGCCTCCTCGACGCTCTCCTCGCGCCGCCGGTAACGCTCGATCACGGCCGACTCGAACACCGCGCCCTTCAGTTTCGGTACCTTCAGGCTCATTTTCCCGGCCTTGACGGTCAGATCACGCTTGTAATGGCCGGCCCGGTACGCCTTGCGATCCCCGCTGCGCTCGTAACGGGCGGCGCCCGTGATCTCGTCGGCCTCGGCGTCGAGCATTGCGTTCAACGTCTCCTCGACGCTTCTACGGACCATCCGGTCCAGGGTGGTCTCCAACATGGCCTGGTCGACCTGTAGAATCTGCTGTGACATGGCTTCGTGCCCTCTTTCCAATCGCGATTTGTTTTGTTTGGCGACAGAAAATCGTACACAGGACACGAGCCATGCCCTTTCATCTCAAGCCCAAGCCAAAGTGCGCAAAATTTCGGGCCTTATCAGTGGCGGAAAACGCTCTCTGACTGTGGCGTGAGCGAGTGTTTTCCGCCAGTCACTGGTTTGGAGTGGCGGTTTTCGCTCGCTGGTGACTTATCAGTGAGTGTTTTCTGCCACTCACCGCATGTCACGCCTTTGGGATGTCATTCTTGATCTGTGCGATTACGCTACGGCTGACGTTACTGGCGGTTTCGCGTTTATCGTCTTCTTGGCTTGTAGCCCTTTTTACGAGAGTGTGGCTTGAGTTGTTGGTTCAGCGGGACCGCTCGGTAACTGTCACGCGGGTCACGATGAGTTAAATGCCAAGTACCGCAATACTCGCATCGATACACCCATAATTCAGCGCCGCGTTCGATCAGGCTTTGATCGGCAGCGCGCTGAGCTTGCGCCTTATCGTGATACATGATCTTATTCGACTCGGTGCAACGTTTGGGTGTGAAGTAATGCATAATAAGCCCGAGTCTAAGACCCTCCCTTGTCAATGAGTCATGCTCTGTTAAATCATAATTGACTCATACCGGCGCTCCACATGTCAGGCGAAAGTGCGAGTTGAGAAGTGTGCGTGGCGTTTTTGCTCACTGATGCTACTGTGACCGAGCGTTTTCTGCCACGCGTTACTTGGAGTGGCGGAAAATGCTCGCTGTCTAGGGGCTTAGTGAGCATTTTCTGCCAGTCACTAGTTGTAGTGGCGGAAAACGCTTGCTGATAGTGGTGTGTGTGAGTGTTTTCTGCCATGTGTTAGTGTAGTGGTTGTATTCTAGTTATAAGAGAAAATGGGAAAACCCGGGAGTGTGTGCTCGACCGGGTTTTCATATCACGTGTATAGCGGCGGTGTGCTACTCTCCCACACCCTAGCGAGTGCAGTACCATTGCCGTGCCAAGTCTTAGCTTCCGGGTTCGGAATGTTACCGGGCGTTTCCCCTGGGCTATGACCGCCGCAAATCTTCAATTAATACAGTCAGAAAAATCATGTTTTTTTCTGCTGGTCTTGTGATGGTTTGGGGACCGGATAGTAGACGCGATTCATCGTTTTCGTGATAGTTACTGCTCCTTGTTGGAGTTAGTTTGTAGCATAGTTGGATACTTGTCCAACCCAATGTTATGGGTTGAATATAGTGATTGTTGTTCCCTGTTAGTACCGGTCAGCTCCACCCTTTACAGGGCTTCCACGTCCGGCCTATCAACCACGTGTTCTTCATGGAGGGTTCAAACCAAATGGTTACGGAATCCTTATCTTGGAGCGGGCTTCCCGCTTAGATGCTTTCAGCGGTTATCCCTTCCGAACGTAGCTAACCAGCCATACCCCTGGCGGGATAACTGGCATACCAGAGGTTCGTCCACCCAGGTCCTCTCGTACTATGGGCAGGCCTCCTCAAGATTCCAACGAGCGCAGAGGATAGAGACCAAACTGTCTCACGACGTTCTGAACCCAGCTCGCGTGCCGCTTTAATCG
>NZ_MWWY01000060.1 GCF_002259755.1 Bifidobacterium hapali | reverse complement strand
TCGACCTCAGCCTGCTTGACGTCAGCCTTACCGGCGACCGTCTTCGCTGCTTCAAGTGCCTTCGCGAACGGTGCCCATGATGCTTGCGTGTAATCCGTTTTCACGAGCTTGCTCGCGGCAGTAATCGCCTTGTTCAACGCAGTCTTGTCAGCAGGTGTCGGGGTTGGTGTTGGGGTTTGCTCTCCGACGGTTACGTCAGTCCAGCCTTGAATATTGCCCTTTTCATCCTGCAATGCGATCTTATGAGAGCCTGAATAGTTGGCTGGGATGAACGCATCGTAATAATACTTACCGTTCTTATCCTTCTTGATTGTCACATACGGGGAGCCGTCTGGACCGGTCAAGCGTACTGGGTTACTGTAAATGTATGAATACCAGAAGCAATCCTCACCCGCATCAACCTTGGCAGCACACTCTTGAGCAAGCTTGTTCACGTAAATACGCGCAACACTACCAGCCTTCACCGTGTTATCAGGAACAGTGACACTACCCTTATTCTGCTCAGTCAAATCCGGAGAAGTCGGCTTGGACGCGGGTTCAGCAGTCGTCGTAAAGTCAGAAATTTGAGTAGCAGAACCATAGTCGGAGTCGAATGGTACGAAATCACCGTTCTTGAGCTCAATACGCAGACCAGCGTAAATCTGGCCGAAGTCCACATCAGACGAATGACCGCCCTGCTTGTACACCTTGTCCGTCTGCTTCCACCGGTTCACATTCAATGGAGCCTGACCAAACTCGCCAAGATTATGATTGCCGTACGTGGTATTCGGAGTCAATCCGATTAGCGACATATTGAACGTGCCACTCGCTGAACCATTCCACGAATCCTTGTAGTAGCGAGTAAATGACTGGTACGTGGCAGAACCGACCGTTTCTCCCTTGATATCCACGACCGGTTCAGTCCTCACACCGTAGATCTGCTCGTAGAGAGCCTGAGTCAGATCCTCATCCGCAACACCATTGCAGGACACATCATTCCAACCCCACGCATACTGATTGCTTGGAGCAGCAGTCGCCGTGACCTCAGTAATACGCTGCACATCAATCGCAAAGCACACATTCTTGATTTGCGGTAACAGTGCCGGATCAATCGAATAGTTGAATGACACATTCGCCGTGTGCGCGCCAACATCCGACACGTGAACGTTACTGACGGACACTTGACCATATCCCGTCGGCTGACCAGTCGCTGCGGGCGCTGCCTGCTGATCGGTGTTGGTGGATGGCGTAGCCTGATCGGCAACCGCCACGCTCGCACCGCTGAACAAGGTGCATGCGGCGATCAATGCCGCCGCGATCTTCCCCATTCGCTTCATAGTTTCTTCCTTCGTTGGGCCTACACGAGACCATATAGTCCCGCTCCACTCAAACGCTACCCATTACTATGTTTGGTAGGTCCCGAATGGTCGGGGCCGGGTCGCCGGTTCCGGTATGACTTTCCTGCCCTGTTATTGATGATCCGGGGGGTGTTGTCGCCGGGAGCGGGGGCGTTCGCAGACCGCTGATAGGAACCAGGCCGGCCGTATGGACGCTTCGGGACGCATGGCGCAGGTCTCTTCGTAATGTGGATGCGGCGCGGGCGTCCGGACCTTCTTGCAGGGTCCACGGCGGCCGGAAACCTTCATGACGGGAGGGATGACGATGACTCCGGACGACATCGACGTGTGGGTCGGACTGGACGTGGGCAAGAGCGCGCACCACGCGCACGCCCTCGACCACGACGGCAACACCCTGTACGACAAGCCACTCAAACAGGACGAGAAGGCCATCCGCACGATGCTGGAGAAGCTCTCCAGACGCGGGCGCGTGCTGCTGGTCGTCGACCAGCCCAACACCATCGGCTCCCTGCCGCTGACCGTGGCCCGGAGCATGGGCGTACAGGTCGCCTACCTGCCCGGCACCGCGATGCGCCGGACCGCGCAATTGCTGCCCGGAACCGCGAAGACCGACCGGAGGGAC
>NZ_MWWY01000006.1 GCF_002259755.1 Bifidobacterium hapali | reverse complement strand
CTGCGATGATGCTGGCACCACCCTTAGGTAGTGTCTGCTTCTTCGTATCAGTCTTCGCAGGCTTCTGCTCCGGCTTCTTATCCGTGTCAGGCTTCGTCGTATCAGTATCAGCCTTATTACCCGACTCATCCTTGCTTGGCGTCTTCTCAGCCTTCTTCAACGCAGCCTGAGCGTTCACAAGCGCCTTAGCTGCGGCATCGACCTCAGCCTGCTTGACGTCAGCCTTACCGGCGACCGTCTTCGCTGCTTCAAGTGCCTTCGCGAACGGTGCCCATGATGCTTGCGTGTAATCCGTTTTCACGAGCTTGCTCGCGGCAGTAATCGCCTTGTTCAACGCAGTCTTGTCAGCAGGTGTCGGGGTTGGTGTTGGGGTTTGCTCTCCGACGGTTACGTCAGTCCAGCCTTGAATATTGCCCTTTTCATCCTGCAATGCGATCTTATGAGAGCCTGAATAGTTGGCTGGGATGAACGCATCGTAATAATACTTACCGTTCTTATCCTTCTTGATTGTCACATACGGGGAGCCGTCTGGACCGGTCAAGCGTACTGGGTTACTGTAAATGTATGAATACCAGAAGCAATCCTCACCCGCATCAACCTTGGCAGCACACTCTTGAGCAAGCTTGTTCACGTAAATACGCGCAACACTACCAGCCTTCACCGTGTTATCAGGAACAGTGACACTACCCTTATTCTGCTCAGTCAAATCCGGAGAAGTCGGCTTGGACGCGGGTTCAGCAGTCGTCGTCAAATCAGTAACTTCGCTCGCGCTGATATCGAAAGGAACATGATCCATGTCATCGAAGACGGTGTAACCATCCTTAAGGTCTACGACTAGTCCTACGTAGAACTGACGATTATTATTGTTTACCGGCGTACGAACCCCAAGCGGTGAGTTGTAAGCAAGGCTTATCACATCTCCGGCAGTTGCTCCTATATAAGTGTTGCTGCCGTATGCTGTTCCGGGTTCAAGACCAATAATTGGCAGGTTGAACGTGCCACTGGTCTTGCCGTTCCACGAATCGTTGTTGTAACGTGTGAAAGACTGATATGAGGCTTTCGCGTACACTACGCCGTTACTATCAGTCAACATATCTTGGTTATTCTTGAGCCCATAGATATTGTTATAGTCAGCTTGGGTAAGCTGATCATCCGCAATACCGCCTTCACAAGCTACATCAAGAGCCCACCTGCCATGGCCTCCAAAATCCGTGTTGCCAAATTCTTTAATTCTTGTGACGTCTGTGATTCGAGACACGTATGCCATGAAGCACACATTTTTGACGGCGTCAACTGGAATAGTGCCAAGGCTCCAGTTGAATGATACGTTCGCCGTATGTGCTCCAATATCGGACACTTTGACATTGCTGACAGACACATCGTAACCGCCGGGCACGTCTTGGCCAGTGGCGGTGGGTGTTACCTGCTGATCAGTGTTGGATGGCGCAGCTTGATCGGCAACTGCCATGCTGGCACCGCTGAACAAGGTGCATGCAGCGATCAACACTGCTGCGATTTTCCTTATTCGCTTCATAGTTTCTTCCTTCGTTGGGCTTACACGAGACCATATGATCTCGCTCCACTCAAACGCTACCCCCCCCCCCGCAGACTTGGCTCATCGGAACGTTTATGAGGGTGTGACGCGGGGTTAGTGTGGTTGGCTCTAATCGGAGGTTGAACCCTTAATTGCAGGATGAGCTGCCCTATCGTGGCTCGCCAGTCGGTTCGCACAGCACCTAAACATGGGAGTGTGGGCATAGACTGTTCATGAAAAAGCCTAATAAACCCTTTTCGTGAACAGTCTATGCCCACATTGTGGTAGATGAACAGTCCATACCCACAAAACACCGTCTTATATAGACAGTCTATGCCCACACAAGCGTGATTAGCGCTTGGAGGCTTCGTATTGTTGACGAATGAGGTTGTTGTAGAAGGTGGCTGCATCTGCGGGGGTGCCGTCGAAGACGAGTTCGTGTTCGTTCAATACGAGCACGCGGTCGATCGCATACTCTGGCCGTTGAATAAGATCGATATCATGCGTGGCAAAAATCACTTGCTTGTCATAACTGAACAGTGCACGCGCCACATGCGCTGAACCAATCTCATCAAGTCCCTTAGTGGGCTCATCCGCTACAATCGCAGCAGGGGAGAAGCTCAACGCTGAAGCGATCGCCAGCAAATGCCGTTTCTCACTGTCAAGCGCACTGGCCGGCTGACGGGCAACGCTCGTCAAATCAAAATGAGAAAACAGGTCGCCAATAATTTGCTGCCGTTCCGACTCAGGCACCTTATGTTTTTTGAGCGGCTGATCAATTGCCTCTCGAATATCTTTCGCCTGATAATAACTGTTCGGAATCTCCTCGCGCCGCACACGACCAATCAAATCTTCAATACGTTTCAAATCGCGTTTAACAGCAGGATTCAACACTTCGTCATCCACGCCGCTGCCGAATCCGACCGTAACCGCCACAGTGCCAACGCTCGCCGTAATCGCCCCATCCAGCAACTTGAGCAGCGTCGTCTTACCCGATCCGTTCAACCCAATCACTGCCACACGCCGCGTATCCGGACCTATCGTCAACGAAGTAGGCAGTAAACCAACCCCGTTATCCTCATATCGATGCCCAACGTTATCCAACGTAAACGTTACCGACGTTGGTCGAGCGGCCGGCTGGTGGCGTCCCCCAAACAGATCAAACAATCCCATAACTCACCAGTCTAGTACGAGTGTGCGAATCGTTACGCGAAGTAGAACCCTTTGAACGAGTACTGATAGACGCGATACACGTAGCTTGTGTTGAGCGCAATCTGATACTGTGCGAGCAGTGTTCCATCCGCACTATACGTGCCAAACAGTCCTTGCATACCCGAGTCAATGAGTACGTTACCATTGCTTAACTCTTGCGCCGAGCTCACATACGGCGAATACGGCACGTCAAACGACGCAACTTCGCTATACGTGCCAGCGCGCTCATCAACCAGATATTTGCGATATTGCGAATGTGAGTTGGTGTCGAACGCCGAACTTGCAGTACTTATGCCATCGATTATTGTCCAATCGTAGTCGGGGCGAGTCATCGCGTAGCCGAAATTATTGTCGAACATATACAGGTAATACTGACCGTTAGCAAGACTGTCATCTTCCACCAGCGTGACCGAATGCTGACCACCAGTGTCAGAAAAATCGCCAGATTTGGTGAGCAACGCGTCGACATACGGCGTTCCGTCCCATACGGAAGATTCGCCGATCATGTACGCGAGCGTGGGCGTACCTTCGAGATCATTGACTTTGATAATCGTAGAGGTTTCGCGCGCGGAGAAGATCGCGGAACCGTCGTCGAGTAATTGGATGGTATTGCAATGCAACCAATCCCAACGATTGGTAGCGGTTGGGTCAGATTCGTCAATACCGGAATGATCGGTAGTGGATTTGTAATCGGCGAGCAGTTCACCAAAATCAAGCAGCGGCGTAGTCTTACCGGTGTCAGTATCGAGCTTGACAACTTGGTCTTGGACTGCGTGATCGGATCGGCTTAGGTCAGTGGCGAGCAGCACAATATTGCCGTCTGCATCGAGCTCGTAATCATGGTGGAGAATGTAGTTGTCACCAAGATCGTAGATTTTCTCCAGTTTGCCAAGTCGGTTCATACCAACCATCGTGTGCGTGGACGCGGAGAACCACATGAGCCCGTTGTCATCGAACAACAGGCGGTGCGAACGGTAATATTTCACGGGGATTTCGCCCCGCAGCACGCCGTAAATGTCATAGTAGGTCATGAAATCTTGCTCGTCACTGTCGTTGCCGAGAATCGCGTATAAACCGTTGCCGAGTTGTTGTGTGAGCGTGACCGATGTGGTGGTTGCCGTACTGCCCGCAGTAGTGCTGGCGGTGATGCTGTTTGCAGCTGCAGTCGTGTCGAGACTGCCACCAGTTTGTTCGAGACGTACCGCTTCAGTACCGAGTAGCGATGGACCGGCATGTGTGATCGAGTACGTGGTACGCAAGCCACCTTCGTCAATAAGATTGAACGTGATGGTGTTTTCCACGTTAGGAATGAGCCCGAGCACGAGAAATTCGTGCTCGGTCGTGTACTCCGTGCCTTGATTTGCAGTGGCCGTAAAAACTGGGTAGCCGGTTGCTGAAATCGTATATATTATTTTGGTTTCGTACCGTGAATTGAAGTAGACATATAGCGAAGTTGTGTTTGTTCCGTACGGATTGTCTGCGACGAAAATATTGTTCACATCGTGATATTCGGCGTCGCGCTGTTGTGTGAGTTTGTCGTCGGCCATCTGCTGATAGCCGGTTGTGTACACGTTTTCGATTTGCGCGTTAAGTCGTTCGATACGATTCTGTTTGATCGTCGCACCAACGTTATCTTGCGTGAATAAACAGAGTGCGACGGTGATGATCGTGGCGGCAGTTGCGGCAAAAGCGCGGATGATGTTGGTGCGTGCGGATGACGTGAATGTGATCGACGGCTTCATGTGATGGCTGCTCCCGATAGCAGATGATGGGCTAGTTCGCTATCGTCCATAAGTATGACGCTCAACTGTATACGAGCGTGCGATGGCCTGAAAACATGACGCAGCATAGCTGCAGATTCGCTGGGAGCCGGTTGCGGTGTGTTGTAATTGCGGCTTCCCTTGTCAGGGGAGCTGTGCTAGGCGGCTGGCTGTGTCAGTTGAAGCCGAGTAGGGTGAACCATGAGCGAATATCGTAGAAGAATCCGGGATTGTTATGATCGAGCGAATCATCACGACCGGGCACAAAACACGACAGAATCGCTACCATGATCATCGCAATCATCACGAGTAATACCAACAGTCTCAGCCCATGCCGCCAGATCGACGTACGAATAAACGGCGACTCGTCCATGTTCTCATCCGCCACCCACGGACTGAACACAGCTTGCCCTTCTAACAATCGCAGCAGCATAGGCATCGAAGCGAGCGCAATCAACCATCCAAAATCACACATATATCGCCAGCCGAGTCCGCCTTCAATCACATCGACCACTACCAGCAGCAAACCCAGTACGAGCGCACTCATCAGCGTCGCCCAATACGGTCCAGTCATGCGCCGTCGTAACCGTGGCAACACAAACGCGAGCAACATCAGCGGGCACGTAACTAATAAGCCGCCGACCATTGCTTCCGTGAACCCCCACTCAGGCAACGGCGTCGGTTGAATCGATAGGTATGGGAATGCTCCCGTAAAACGCAACGGTAGGAACAAATAGTAGGCGATCATATACGCGACATCAGCCGCTGGTAGCCGAAAGTTTGTCATATCAGTAACAGTCATCTGATACGCACTACCAAAATCCAGTAGACTGCCAAACCGCGCCTTGTTATACGCCATCAACGGTATGACGGCGATCAACGCGGGCACCATAATCGTCAACGGAGCAACTAACGCATGACCAAGGTGAATATGACGAGTTCGAATGCCCGCGACCAAAGCCTTGATGTTCGGCCAAAACAGAGGAATAGCCAGTAGGGCAGCCAGTGAGAACGTTGGCCGGCAACCAAAATTCAATGCAATACACAAGGCGCCGCTAGCCAAATGAGGTAACGACAATGGGGGAGCACCGTCAACTGACCACAGACTTGCGTGTCGACGAGTATCGGCAGACTCGCTCGCAGATACAGCCTCAGTCGGCTGCGGTTGTATTGCGCCAAGCCACAGCCACAATCCCAAGCAAGTGAACATCATTGACGCAGCAATCGGCACCGAATAAAAATTCGTCCGAAACCACAAATAACAAGCGTTGGAACCCAAAATAAACAATGCTACGGCCATTGACGTAGCCGCTACTGAAGCGCGCGGTGCAAACCGATGCACGAGTCGCACCATCATCAGGCAGGCAAACACAAGAAAACCAAACATGAGCAGCAGATCAGCCGCACCAGTCGGCAACATACGACCATTACCGCCAAACAACCATGTGGTCACTGCTTGATATGGCATAAACAGTAGTATTGCGGGCACTACGCCAAAATATGAATACCAATGTCCTTCATAGTAGGCGTAATCCCAATAGATTGGCTTCACACCGGCAGCCATTAATTGATCGCGCGTCACAATACTGTGCGGGTCAGTTGCAGACGCCAACTCGCTAGGTACTTTTAGATCAAGCCATGCGTGACCATGCAGCAGCGCATCCGCCACATGTGCATACTGGTCATAGTCATACGTGTAACCATTCTCATTGTGAAACAGCAACGGTCCAGACGTAGCAATCTGCCAGATCACACTACTCAACGTTGGGATCGCGGCCGCAACAAGCACCGCTGATAACGCGACACGTTGGCGACGATCAGCTAAATCGAGCGGCGTACGCCACAAACGCGAACCCGGACGCCACGCTAACAACACCAGCACTGCCGCTGCAAGCACCACCACGCGCGTCCAACTCCACTGAAATGGCACACGCACGTTCGCACGCATATCTTCAATCGCAATCAATGTACCCTTCGGCTCTTGCACCCACGCGCGAATTGTGCCCGAGACGCCCCCAGTGCGCAAGTAAAGCGATCGCGGCGACCACAATGACATTGACTGCGCGCGCCCCTGCTGGCCTTGCGCGTCGAGCCGCAAGTGAAACACTACTGCTGGCTTGGCTTTGCTCACCAGTGACTGAGACTTGACAAGCTGCATCGCACCTTTCGCAATGTCGACGCGCGCGTATGGAGACGAGCCATCCGCATGAACCTCAAGCCACGCGGACGTTGGATCGTTAACACGTAACATGCCATTATCGGTACGTTCCAAACCGGGACCAAGCGTGTTTGTTGCAGTTGACGTATCGGTGCTGGCAGACAGCGTCGTCCAAAACGGCAGATTAAACGCAAAACATTCGAGCGCAGCAATCAGCATCATCGCCACGCAGGCGACAAGCATCGTACGACGGCGAACCGGGTAGCGGCGAATCGGGTAACGGTGAGATGAAGACACTCCATTATTCTATCGGCTTCATGATCAACGTCATGTCGGGCTGGATTGGAAGAATATTGGACATGTTTCAACGCACACCACACCACAGTCATGGCCGCGGCGTGCCGGCCGCGATCGGCAGGCTGGTGCGCTCGCTGGGCGGTGCCGTCTCCGGCGGCGGCACCGTGCCGTTTGTTGCGCCGTTCGCTGCTTCACACACCTCAGACGCAGGCAAAGGTATGCCTGACGGGCTGGCTGATCATGCAGTCGTACTCGGACCTCTTGTTAAACGTCACATATTTGACGGCCTGACTTGGAAACAGGACGAAACATTGCGATTCGGCTGGGCACAGCTACCGGGGCGGCAAGGGTCTGTACTGTCGCTGGGTGCGTTTAGTGACAATGATCATTTCGCTCAGATCGCGATCGCG
Organism: Bifidobacterium hapali; assembly: GCF_002259755.1. Lineage (GTDB taxonomy): Bacteria > Actinomycetota > Actinomycetes > Actinomycetales > Bifidobacteriaceae > Bifidobacterium > Bifidobacterium hapali. The sequence goes on along the minus strand of NZ_MWWY01000006.1, from coordinate 112,473 downwards.
GATGATAAAGGCCGTGTGTTTGCTGGAGATGATCCGGCAATGGATACGTACAATATGCAGGCGCGATTTATTTTCGGTAAAGAAGGGCAGGTGCGCTTGCCGGATGGTCCGCGGTTTGGGCATCGGCTGACTCCGGGCGGAGCTGGTGCTGGTGTTGCGGCCGGTGCCGGTTCCGGTGCAGGTCGTCGTGGCAGCGGTGCGCACATGGTGACGTGTGTGCAAGGCGGTATTGTCGGCCGAGATGATGCCGGTCGCATGAGCTGGCTGGCATCATGGTTGAAAACAGGCAATCGGTATACGCTCGAACAAATGCGTGCGGACTTGCCCGGTTCGATGCGTTACGATCTCGAATACCGTGATGCGATTACCATTGCGTTTTTTGCCACGTACTTTTTGCCGTCGATGAATGGTCTGTTGATCGGATTCGGGGCCGGCAATATTTTCCGCCGACTCAACCGTGAAGCGCCCATTGGTGCGATTCGTCGCTGCTTGCGCGATACGCTTGATGCGCGTGCTCACGGTATGCGCGCGTCTGGTCTTGAAGATCATTTCTCCGACCTTATGCATGAAGCAGGCGCGCTTGACCCGGCTACTGGTTTGGATGCGGTGCATGGCGCAGAACCGTTGCATTTATACACGTCGTCGTATTCTGGCGGCTACTTCCTTACATGGAACGCGGAATTGCAATTTCCTGCTATTTTGCAGGCATTGCGTATTGAAGGTAACCTCAACCGGTTCTCGAACGTGAGCGCATGGCTTGAACGCAACGCGCGACTTGGGCTTACGCCGACCGAAGACACAGTAACGCGCGCTGAAGCGGCACAGATTGACTGGATGTTGCTTGAAGATCCAGCGCTCGGCGCATTGCAGCCTGACCAAGCGTTTCCGTCACCTGCCGGCGTAGGCGTGCTCAACGAGACGGATGTTGTGCCGGGTCTTGGCAACGCTGAGGAAACCGGCACGGGTAGCGTGAACGTGAGCGGTAACGGCAGCGCATCCGGTGCTGGCGATACTCGACGTAAGCATAAGCCAGCACACGAGCATGAGGCTGATGGCCGTCACGCCGTATTGCGCTTAGCTGACGAAGCGCGTGCACTGGCACAGCGACTGGCTGAGCAGCACGCTGATCCACTCGGCAGACACGCGACATCATCCGAATGGCTGTATCGCCAAACCGTGTCGACACTACTGCGTCGACTGCGTTTGCCGTTCCGTTTCGATGTTGAATTCCGTTCCAATCTCGCCACTGGTGAGGCTGCGATCGGCTTCACCACATCGGGCCCGTCCATGATGCCGACCAGTCGATACGACGAAACCGAACATATGTGGACGTCATTGAATGAGCATGATCGTGCGGCAATGAGCACTGCATACAATCTGCGCGTGGGACTCATGATGGCCATGCTGCTGTTTGGCGCAGACGATCATATTCGTCGCGTATCGCTTCATATTGATTCAATCGGTCTCGAAGAAGCTGTTGCAGAACAGGATTCTGCAATTTCCGGCATGGTCGGGCAAGTATTACGCAAATTTGAACGTGCACGACTTGGCGATGTACGATTCGGCGGTTCTAAAGCCGACCCGAAAGACGGCGACTTCCACGGCGATCCATCATTGAGCTTGCCACACAGTGTCGAAGAACCGCATGATACTGACTCGCGCGGCAGCGGACAGTCGCAGGCTCAGCAGCAGTCTCAGTCAGCTGAGGAAACTGACAGTGCACATACAGTCAGCGACGATCATACTGGTGATACGCGGTCAACATCAGATACTAACAACGCCGATAAGCAGAGCGTCGACGATCAATTTGAAGATCTCATGCGCGGTATGGACTTCGATGAGGTCGCATTCAGCACGCCGGGTGACAATACTGCTGACGATAGTGACGATCAGGGCACAGATGGATTCCCTGACTTAACTGATCTGTTCGGCGTGTCCAATGGACTTGACACCGAGGCTCAGTCAGACAGTCAGTCAGACAGTGACAGTGATACTTCCGACCCGTTGCACGATGCATTACACACTAATCCAACTGTGCGCACGATGGTCACGGTTACGTTTGAACGCGACCGACTGTTGTCTCGCCTTTATGAAGATGGGTTGCAGCATCCGCTCGACACGTATCGTCAATTCGATGCGTCACTGCAGCTTGATGAGGATGGGGGACTGACACCTACACCGTCGGGATTTGACTTGCGAGACAAGCGGTTCGCGCCGAGCGGTGCTCAAGAAGAGCCGGAACTGTCCGATGTCACATTCGACCCGCAGGCTGCTCGCGTCTTCGGCACCAATGACGCGACAGGACTATCGATTCAACGTGCAGATTTACTGCAACGCGGTGTGACAGAATTCCATCACTTGGCCGCTGACGAGCATATGCCATCGGTAGAAAAAGCACAGCGTGCCATGCGACTCATCGACCGAATCGGCGACCCCGAGTTGAGTAGTCTCGCACCGCAAGTCACGAGCGCACTCATCGACGGTCGTGATACGCCCGATATTGATTTCCAGCTAAGCGCTGGGCTTGATCGAGAACGTTCCAAAGCACACGATCTACTGTTCTCCGGTCAAATCGATCGTGCGCTGGAAACCGTCGAAGCTGAAGTTGAACGTCTTGACCTCATGTACGCCAACAATCCCGGCGTGCCGCGATACTTCAACTCATATGCAGAACGTGTTGTCTATAACCGTTTGTTCGCAACTCCCGGCGAGCAAACCGTGCTCATTCCGGACAACTTGTTCTACGCACACATGGAAATCGCTGACATTCTCGCCCAAATTAAAGGTGCGAAAGCAGCATTGCCACATCTCAACGCAATGGTTTCCTACGCGCCGGCGTATCCGCTGTCACATCTCAGACTCGCCGTGCAACTCGCGCGTCTTGAAGACTGGGATTCAGCGCGTGCCGCATGCTTGAACGCGTTGCGCGTGGCACTCGACCGTGGCGATGCAGCATACGCCTACTACCGGTTTGCATACTGCGAATGGATGCGCGACCAGTTCGCCACCGCCACAGCCGCCTATATCATGAGCGACCATATCAGTCCCGGCCAAATCAACGCGCTAGAAGGTGAATTACGCGAACTCGTCGCACGCGCAGACTCTCAATGCGTACCAGTACCAGACGGAGTTGAGGCAGCTGCGGCTGTGCTCGCCGCGCATGATCTGCCAGTATGGCCGCGCACAGAAGTTGGCGATATTATCCGCGATGCAGCTCGCGTAAGCGTTGACGAAGGCATGTTCGTACCGGCACGCACACTGTCGGTAGCGTGGGCGCGCATGGCTGACGATGATGCTGACGGTATTGACGTGATTCAAGCACAGTTCTTGCGCTCGCTCAACGCCTGACCTGTGCTGCGTCTGGCTGGCTGCGGCTGGGTGCGGCTGGTGTATGGTGCTCGTCAGTGGGCACCGATATAAGGAATAACTATGACGAACGAACAATTGGCATGGGATTTCGATACGCCGGATAACGGTTCAGGTGCTGAACCTGCTGTGGTTGACAACACGGGAATCAACCGGTTTGCGCCGGGTAGTGAGCCGTGGATTGCCGCATTGCAGCCTACGGATGAGGATGCGATGCGGCTCGACCGGCTTGACGTGTCGTCCATGAGCTCCGAAGCGGCTGCGCGGCTATGGGCGCGTGTTGCCGCGTGGGTTGAGTCAGATCAGATCGCATACTATATTGACGACTCGCCTGTTTCTTCCGATGCTGCGTATGATGCGCGGTTGCGTTGCCTGACACGTCTTGAAGCTCAATTCCCGTCTCTTGACTCGCCGCAATCGCCTACGCATCGTGTCGGTGGTACGTTCTCGAATGATTTTGCGTCGGTTCGCCATCCTTCGCGCATGATGAGTCTCGACGACGTGTTTTCGATCGAAGAGTTGCGTGACTGGTATGACGGTGTGCGTCGCGATCTTGACTGGCCTGAGTCTAAGCCATTGCCGATGAGTTGCGAAGTCAAAATTGACGGTCTTGCGTTGAACCTGATTTACCGCAATGGCGTGCTCGAACAGGGCTTAACGCGCGGCGATGGCGTTACTGGTGAAGATATTACGCTTAACGTGCGTACGATTGGCTCAATTCCGGCGAATTTAGGCGGTCCTGCTGAGGATATACCAGAGTTTGTGGAGATTCGAGGCGAAGTATTTATGCGATGGGATGACTTCCGCGCGCTAAACGTTGAGCAGGAGGATGCCGGGCGTACGCCATTTGCGAATCCGCGCAATGCTGCCGCGGGTTCATTGCGTCAAAAAGACCCACGTATTACGGCGACTCGTCGTTTGAGCTTTTACGCGCACGGTATTGGCACATTGCGTTGGGGTGCGGGGCGTGCGGCTGGATCGCATGATGTGGTTAACGATCAGTCTGAAGCGTATGACCTGTATACCAAGTGGGGAATACCGGTTTCGCCGCATAATCGTCGTGTTTCGTCTTTTGACGAGATTCTTGAGATGATCGACTATTATGGCGAGCATCGCGGCGATATTGAACATGCACTCGACGGCATTGTCGTCAAAGTTGATGATCTTGGGCTGCAGCGTTCTTTGGGTGCGACTTCGCGTGCGCCTCGTTGGGCGATCGCCTACAAGTATCCGCCTGAAGAAGTGAATACCGAACTGCTCGACATTACTGTGCAAGTCGGTCGAACGGGTCGTGTGACGCCGGTTGCAGTGTTAAAACCGGTGTATGTTGCCGGCTCGACGGTGGCACGTACGACATTGCATAATCCGTCTGAGGTTAAGCGTAAGGGTGTGCTTATCGGTGACACGGTTGTGGTGCGCAAGGCTGGTGATGTGATTCCTGAGCTGGTCGGTCCGGTTCTGGAACGTCGTCGCGGGCGTGAATCCGCGCTGCGCGAGTTTGTTATGCCGTCGACCTGCCCGTCGTGTGGAGCCAAGCTCGCTCCAGCTAAAGAAGGCGACAAAGATATCCGCTGCCCGAATGTGGAAAGTTGCCCGGCTCAGCTGACTGAACGCATTATTAATCTTGCTTCGCGCAAAGCGTTTGATATTGAGCATCTCGGCGATCAGTCAGCCATCGCTTTGACTAATCCGGAGGAGAATCGTCCTGATTCAGTTGCGACTTATGCGCCGGGAGTAACGGAAATTATCGTCGCTCCCGGCGAGGAGCCGGAGCCCTATGAGCCGGTGTCGGGATTGGAATTGCCACCGGTGCAAACGCCAGTACTTTCCAGTGAAGCTGGTTTATTTGCTTTGACGGCCGCCGATCTGCGTGACGTGCGTGTGTGGCGTGAGGCTGCGATTATTGAAGTCCATGAGACGGTTGGTGATGATGGCAAGCGCCGCAAAGTTCGCCGGCGTATTGGAGGGTCTGGACTATGGCATCAGGTGCCTGCGTTCTGGACTGCGCCTACAGCGGCGAAAAAGCTCACGGCCAAGCAGGTGGCCGGGCGGTCTGGACATGGGACATACCCTGACTATGATGTGCCGGCTGACGCAGTCGTAGTACGTGTCGAACACAAAGTCACGCGCAATGGTGTGACGAGTGATGTGCCGATTATTATCCGGCCTGCTGAGAATACGCGCAAAATGTTTGACGAAATGGACAAGGCTCGTCATGTTGACTTATGGCGTGTGCTTGTTGCTCTGTCGATTCGCCGACTTGGCCCGCCTACTGCGCGTTTGATTGCGTCGACCTTTGGCTCGCTGGACCGGCTTGAACAGGCAAGTGTTGAAGAGCTGTCTGCTATTGACGGCATAGGGTTGGAAATCGCCGAATCGGTGACGAGTTGGTTTGCACAGGCGCGTGAGCCGGGCAATTGGCGTGGTGCGGTGCTTGACGCATGGAAGCGTGCTGGCGTGGGCGTTGGCAAGGCTGAAGTGAGCAGCCTGCCTCAGACTTTGGCTGGTAAGACTGTGGTCGTGACTGGCTCTTTAGAGGGTTTTTCTAGGGATTCCGCCAAAGAAGCCATTATTGAGCGTGGTGGCAAGGCTGCCGGATCAGTGAGTAAACATACCGATTGGGTTGTTGTTGGGGCTAATGCCGGTTCCAAGGCAGCTAAGGCTGAGGAGCTGGGCATCCCCATGATTGATGAAGAGCGATTTAAGGTGTTGTTGGAAACTGGCAAGTAACAGCGAATCGTTCTCAATAAGAAAAGTGTGAACCTGACGCAATGTCAATCGAACATGAGCGGCTTAGAACTGTTGCAAACATTGAGTTCTGCAAATGTTTGATTGTTTGAAAATGTGCGTTTGGCTCACACTTTTCTTATTGAGAACGATTCGCTGCACACAAGTCAGCTCATCAAACTCTTCGCAAGCCCCCTAAATGCAGCGCCTATGCCATCCGACCGCAGCGCACCATCCTTGTCAAGCACCGCCGGGCGCCCTGCCTCGCCAATCTCGCGCAAATCAGGGTCAAGTGGCAATTGCGTCATCAACGGCACATCATAACCGAGCGCATCAGTCAACTGATCAGCCACGCGTTGGCCGCCGCCTTCGCCAAAAATGCGCAGCTTCTCGCCCTTATGCTCATACCAGCTCATGTTTTCCACCACGCCGCGCACTTTCATCGGTACTTGCAACGCAACCAGTCCCGATCGTACAGCCACGTCGGAAGCGCTCGGCTGCGGTGTTGTCACCACTATGAGCTCAGCGTTCGGCAATGCTTGCGCCACGGAAATAGCCATATCACCGGTGCCGGGTGCCAAATCAAGGAGCAACACATCCGGCTCTCCCCACCACACGTCTGATAAAAATTGCTCAAGTGAACGCTGCAAACGCGGTCCACGCCATAAAATCGCCCGGTCTGCACCCGCGAACATGCCGATCGAAATAAGTTTGACGCCCCATGCAGTCACCGGCATAAGCATACCATTGAGATTCGTCGGCTGGGTATGCACGCCAAACAATCTCGGCAATGAAAATCCATAAATATCCGCGTCAATCGCCGCCGTATCATAGCCAAGCGCTGCGAACGTAGCCGCAAGATTTGCAGTAACCGACGATTTACCAACGCCGCCCTTGCCTGAGGCGATTGCGAAAATACGAGTCTTAATACCTGGCTTATTAAATGGATTCTGCTTGCGTTCCGCTTTGAGGTCGGCGACGAGGTCGGCGAGTTTGTCGTGACTCATCGACGTGACTTCAATATGCGGGGTGAGTGTTGCATCTGGATAGGATGTGACCGCACCATTGATCTGGTTGGTAATAGTTTCACTCAGTGGACAGCCGGGCACTGTCAGCTCAACCTGCACGGTTACATCGTAGACTGGCTGTTGCTCGTCAGCGGTGCGCGCTACCGCATTGATCGCTGCAATCATGCCGAGATCGGTAACCGATCGTCCGAGTTCAGGGTCAATCACGCGACTGAGCCGGTCGTAAATGGCTGCTTCGATATGCCGTGCATTTGCGCTGTCTGCTGTCATATATCCTCCTTATTGCCGCGTACCAGCCTAGCGTGCGATCGCGCGGCATGCCAGAGGACATTACGACGTCTCATCGTTTGACGAGGTGCAGGAGCAGTTGCTGTTGTCATTACCGGTGCATATACAGATTTCGTCGTCATTGGGAACGTAAATGTGTTTTTCGTCGGGTGCGACGATCAACATAATGATGGCTGCAACTGCTGCGACGATAAGGATTGCGCCAGTAATGCGCTGCTGGATGAGGAAAAATCGTGTTGGTCTGCCGCCTTCAGTGTCTAGATAATGCTGGATCTGCCATATCGCTTCGGGCGCTATGAGTGAGAGAATTCCCACGCATATGAGGGATATGAGGATTACAATCTCTAACGCCAGCATGGTTTCCTCCTTGAAACGCAACTACCTTATATTATAAGGTCGGTATTGGTTATTTTCGCTGTCACAGCATGCGAAGCGCGGCGAGATGACGTTGACGGGTGACAACGTCAATAATCATGCTTAATAGTCGCTGTCGGCTTTCATCTGTGCGCAAGTCGTCAGCGGTAACTTGCATGATCGTCCATCGTTGATGGTGCAGCTGATTGAACCGTGCCGCATCAGCGCGCATCTGCGCAGGATCGGCATGATATGCACCTTGATAGTCGAATCCGACATTGCAATCTGGGTAAGCAAGATCGAGTAGACGATATCCACCGTCGACTTCGACCCGGTAATTAGGTGTGGGACATCCTAGTCCGCTTTTGGTGAGCAACATGAGCAGCACCGTTTCAGGAGGCGAATCCGTGTCTTCGCGAATGTAGGGGAGTGCTGCAAGGCATGCAGCGCGTCCGGCAAAACGCGGGCTATCGTCAATATAACGCTCTAGGTCTGTTTTTGTTGCTACTTTATCGCGTCGGTCCCGTCGCATCAATGCTGCACCGATAATCGCGAGGTCTTCGATAGTGGCGTGCCGTGCCATTTGAGCCCACGCCATCGCGGGCGCACAAACCCAGAAGCGTTCATAATCTTGCTTGCGATAATCCTCTTTACCGCTAAATGTGTGAAAAATGACGCCTTGTACGCGTTTGCGTATATTAGGTTTTGGTACACATGCATGAATGGAATCAAGGCTGAGTGCGCAATGTTGTGGCACGGGTGCGCCCCAATATCGCAATGCGTTAATATAGCCTATGCGAAGTGGCGCGTTGGTACGTGCGGCCGCATCGTTGCAGCGTTGCCGCTCTTCTCGCCGGTTGGCGATGATTTGTTGGTGTGTAAATGAACTCATGGCGAGACTATAAAGCATTCGCGCGGGAAAGGTGGACAAAAATGGGGTATGTGGTCGAACGGTTGAGTTATCCACAACCCCTTTCTTGTTCTGGTGTGCAGCGAATGGTTCTCAATAAGAAAAGTGTGAGCCATTCGCACATTTTCTAACAATCGCACATTTGCCGACCATAATATTTTCAAGGGTTTTGGGTTGCTCATGTTCGATTGACATAATGTCAAGCTCACACTTTTCTTATTGAGAACCATTCGCTGCGCACACACCACACACAAAAATGCCCTTGACCTGCCAAACAGGCCAAGGGCATTTACCCACCTAATAAATATCAGATGTGGAAATACAGCTCATACTCGAGCGGGGTCGGCGACAGTCGAGCCTGATCGATTTCACCGCGCTTGAGGTCGATCCACGTCTCGATCAGATCATCGGTAAACACGTCACCAGCGGTCAGGAAGTCGTGATCAGCTTCCAGAGCGTCCATAGCTTCGGCCAGCGAGCTCGGCACCTGCTTGATGCCAGCGTGCTCTTCCGGAGGAAGCTCGTAGAGGTCCTTGTCGACCGGTTCCGGCGGTTCGATGTGGTTGAGGATACCGTCGAGGCCAGCCATGAGCTGAGCAGAGAACGCAAGGAACGGGTTGCAGGACGGGTCCGGAGCGCGGAACTCGATACGCTTAGCAGCCGGTGAAGTACCAGCCAGCGGAATACGGATAGCGGCCGAACGGTTACGAGCCGAGTACACGAGGTTGACCGGAGCCTCAAAGCCCGGGACCAGACGGTGGTAAGAGTTCAGCGACGGGTTGGTGAAGGCGAGCACGGAGGAAGAGTGCTTGATCAGACCGCCGATGTACCAGCGGGCGATGTCGGACAGACCACCGTAGTTCTTCTCATCGTAGAACAGCGGCTTGCCGTCCTTCCACAGGGACTGGTGGCAGTGCATGCCAGTGCCGTTATCGCCAGCGAGCGGCTTCGGCATGAAGGTCGCAGCCTTGCCAGCGAGAGCAGCGGTCTCGTGAACGACGTACTTGTACTTCATCAGGTCGTCACCTGCGTGCTGCAGGGAGTTGAAGCGGTAGTTGATCTCCTGCTGACCAGCGCCAGCGACCTCGTGGTGAGAACGCTCGAGGATCAGGCCGACCTTCTGCAGGTTGGCAACCATGTCGTCGCGCAGATCCTGCGTGTGATCGATCGGCGGAACCGGGAAGTAGCCGCGCTTGACACGGTTCTTGAAGCCGATGTTCGGCGTGCCGTCTTCTTCGGTGTCAAGGCCGGAGTTCCACGGCGCTTCAACCGAGTCGACCTCGTAGAAGGAGCGCTGCATGGAGTTCTCGAAACGAACCTTGTCAAAGATGAAGAATTCAGCTTCCGGAGCGAAAGATGCGGTGTCGGCGATGCCGGTGGACTTCAGGTAGGCTTCGGCCTTGCCGGCAACCTGACGAGGATCGCGAGAGTATGGCTCGTCGGTCAGCGGGTCGACGATGGAGAACGCCACGTCGAGAGTCTTGTGCTTGCGGAACGGGTCAACGAATGCGGTGGTGATATCCGGCACCAGCTTCATATCAGACTCGTTGATGGCCTGGAAGCCCTGCACGGAGGAACCGTCGAACGGCATGCCCTCGGTGAACGCATCCTTGATGAACTCGCTCGCCGGAACCGTGAAGTGCTGCTGAACACCGATCAGATCAGTGAAACGTACGGAGACGTATTCGATGCCTTCCTTGTTGATCAGGGCCTCGGCGTCTTCCTTGGACTTGAGTTCGGTCACGGGACCGCTCCTTTCATGAAGTTACTTACAGGCTTACAGTCTAGGAACGTGCGTTTCGCGCGCTCGCAGTTTCGGTTACGAGAATGTTTCGGGACGGCGACATGTATGATGTCAACGGCTGGATTGCCGCATAATGATGCGATTGTCGTGTTACGAGCGATAGTAGCGATACTGGCGATAATGTTCGCTTGGTGAGACTCGATGGTGAGATACAACAAGGGCCTTTCGACATGCATGCACATGACATGCTGTCGAAAGGCCCTTGCAACGAGTTGCGTTACCAATCACCTACCGCGCATGGCACGACGGCTCATACGCTGAGGCTTAGTCGGGTCAATGCCCTTAGGAATACCGTATCCAGCCTTTGTTTGCAGCGTATCGAGACGTTTATTGAGCGTTTCCAGCTCGTCCTTGGTTAAAATAAACCGCACAGTCGGCTTGATCTTGTACCACATCGTGTCCCACCATCCGGTCGGCTGAGACTTCGGGCGGTACGCCTTTTGCTTGACAACAGTCTTACGCAGATCCTTGAGTCGCGTCTGATGTTCTCCAGTGCCCACGTAAATGCGGTAGATCGGAATCTGAGAGCCAGCGGTAACGCCCTTAATACTTTGCTCCTGACGATGCATCGCGCGCTCGACACGCTTGTAATCGCCTTCGCCAAGTAGATAAATACCGTTGTATCCCGTACCGCGCCAGATCATATCGCGGGTCTTCGGATCAATCCACGCCGGCTGCTCAGGGAAGTTGAATCCAGCTTTGTTAATGTTTTTCAGCACGCTCACAGCCGCGCCCGGGCGCCCTTCGAGCTTAGCGTAGCCGACTTTATCGGCTCGATTGGTGAGGACCATTGTCGCGAGCAACATGGCGAGCATGATCGCGGTGATCATGAGCAGAATCCATGTGAACACTGACCAATGGAATACGATGCCCAGAATAATAAACACGATAATCGGTGCGGCAACAGCGCCGGCGATCATCCACGGTAGCTGCTTATCTTCGGCGGCCGTGTACTTGTAGATCTGCTTGATCTGATTGACGGTCGTGGAAATTCGCGAGAAGAAGCCGTTTTTCTTCTTTGCCTTCCCGTCCTGTTCAGCCATGTAATTCCTCACTTGACGTTAACGATTGACACACTATTTCGATATTTTACCAGTATCCCGCGTCGTCACCGCGTGTTGAGTGGGCGCCCGTCTGCTTTCAGTAGTGCCTCACCGAGCGTTTCGGAGAACGTAGGATGTGGGTGAATCAGTCGCGCCGCATCATGCAATGGCACTCGATTGCCGACAATCTGTTCAGCTTCCGCAATAAGATCCGATGCCATCGGTGAAATAATATGCACACCAAGCACGACTGATACGTCAGGATTGGACGTGTACGCACCTGACACAATCGACAGTGAGCCGGCCGACCCAGACATGAGCATGCGTGCGTTACCGAGCATCGGATACACTGTTTCGCTCACGCTATCTAGATCGTCTCGGGCCTGCGCTTGTTCGAGTGTAAGCCCAACACTTGCCGCTTCTGGCGAGGAGAATACGACTTGCGGTACAGTTGCGTCGTCAACGGGACGAGTAGTGAGACCGCAGATCGTTTCGGCTGCGACAATACCTTGCTCAAACGCACGATGAGCCAGCGCTGGACCTTCCGTAATGTCACCGATCGCCCATACGCCGGGCAGGTTAGTGCGGCCGTATGGGTCGGTGACGACCATACCTGCGTTATCGAATTGGATTCCCGATTGAGTCAGCCAAGCATCGTCCGTAATTGGATCGCGACCGATTGCAGCCAATGCGATTTCTCCCCAAACCGTGCGCTGTTCGGCTGGTTCGCTATCGCTGACTTGCCTCGTGTAATGTACTGTTGCGCCAAGATTAGCGCCGGTATCAACTTGTGTGACATTCGTGTGTGTAAGAATCGTCACACCGTGACGTTTGAGTTCACGAGTTAGCGTGACGGCTGCTCGCCGATCCCAGCTTGATAGCACACGATCCTTGCGAATGAGCAGTGTCACAGTGCAGCCTGCTGTGCACCACATGGATGCGAATTCGAGTGCGATCGCACCAGAGCCGATAATGACTGCACTGGCAGGAAACTCATCGAGCTCAAGCGCCTGTGTGGAGTCGATAAGTGCGCCACGAAAATCAATACCGGGTAGCGGTCGCGGTCGAGAACCGGTCGCAATAACAATATTGCGTGCGCTGATCGTAACGGTTGATTCGAGCGGTTGTGCGACTCCGGCGCGAACAAACTGTTCGACAGGGGAGCCGTTTGCACCGGTGATACGCAACGTGCCAGCATTGTCTGCGTTACCGGCGGCACCGGGCGTGCTTATCGCAGTAACTTCACCGTGAAATACCGTCACGCCACGATGCGCAAGCAGTCCAGCAAGTCCTTTAGTCATCGTGTCAACAATATGAAGTCGATAATCATGCAAACGTCCGAAATCAATACCATTCACAGACGCGTTCACACCCAGCTCAGCTGCACGATGCACGGTATCAATCGTATGTGTGGCAGTAATCAGCGCTTTCGATGGAATACATCCGCGATTCAAACACGTACCGCCAAGCGTCGCGTCGCGTTCAATCAGCGCGACAGATTTGCCCAGTTGCGCGGCTCGCAACGCTGTCGAATAGCCGCCCGGACCCGCGCCGATGATTGCGATATCAAAGGATTGAGCCGTCCCCATATGTTCTGCCTCCTTGCTTTGCGCTCGCTTATACAATGCTGCGCAGTACATCTTACGCACATACGAAAATGGCCCCCAACAGGGAGCCATCAACGATCACTCAGGGAAATGCCCGCGCTTCGGATAACGCGGCTTCGGCAAACGCCACCGGCGCACCTGAATTGCGCGACTCCACGCGTACGTGCCCGAACGCATACCCTTGGCAACAGAACGCTCACCGAACTTCTCAATGAGCTTCTTCTTCAGTTTGCGCCACATCAGCCACACATCAATGATCACCGCAAACAGATACACATACATGAGAATCATCATCGGCAGTGACAGCTGCGGCACAACCGTGGTCACGAGAATCGACGCAAACATGATCACGATTGCCACTGGAATAAAGAACTCACCCAAATTAAAACGAGCATCCACATAATCGCGAATGTAAATACGCCACGGCAGACGCTCTGCCTTCGGCATATGGTTAATATCGCCCTTCTGCATTGCCTCATACTCAGCGTCTTCACGCGCACGCAGACGAGCTCTAGCTTCCTTCGCACTCGCCTTACGATCAGCCGGCACAAGCGGACGCAAATTCTGGGCCTGCGCTTGCTTCATCTTCGGAGTAGGACGACCCTTCTTATCCTGCGGTGATTTCGCAGGTGCTGACTCAGCCTTAGTGGTTTCTTCAACCGGCTTTTGCGAGTCTTCTTTCTTGAACGGATTCCATGTCATGACAGTCCACACTACGGCCACGTATCGACGCGTTCGGCCAGTTACAATGGCTTGGTGATACTCGATTTCGCACGAGATACAAGGAGCATTATGACCGTTCTGTCTGTAGACGACATTCGTTCGCGTGTTGACGCCGACTTTGACCGCATTCTCGACGTACTTTCCAAGAAGATTGCGCTCGCATCTATTTCTGCGCATGGTATTACCGGCGAGCATATGAAGCGTTCGGCTGAGTTTGTGGCCGCTGAGCTTGCCAAGGTTGGTATTGACGCGCAGGTTGTTCAATCGCACAATCCGGACGGCACGCCGGGCGCGTGGGAGGTTATTGGTTCGCATATTGTTGACCCAAACGCGCCGACTGTGCTGCTGTATGCGCATCATGACGTGCAGCCGGTGCCGGATAAGGCGGCGTGGGATACGGACCCGTTTGTCGCCACTACGATTGGTGATCGACTGTATGGTCGCGGTTCTGCCGATGATGGCGGTGGTATTGCGATTCACTGTGGTGCGTTGCATGCGCTTGGCGATGCGCTTAGCGTGAATATCAAGGTGTTCATCGAAGGTGAAGAAGAGATGGGATCGGCTAGTTTCATCCCGTTCATCGAAAGTCATCGCGATGATTTTGACTCTGACGTGATTATTGTCGCCGACTCGGGTAACTGGTCTGCGCAAATCCCGTCGTTGACGACTTCGCTGCGCGGTAACACTGGCGTAGATGTGACTGTTCGTTCGCTCACGCACCCGGTTCACTCTGGACAGTATGGTGGCCCGATTCTCGACTCGAACACGCTCGCCGCGATGCTGATTAGCTCGCTGTATGACGAGAACGGTGATCTTGCAGTGCCTGGTATTGCTGCTGACGAGCCGGTTGGTGGATTACAGCAGGACGTAGACGAAGCTGGCGTACGAGCTGATGCAGGCGTGGTTGACGGCTATGAGCTTGCCGGCACTGGTTCGCTCGCGGCGCGACTGTGGACCAAACCGAGTCTGACGGTGATCGGTTTTGACGCGCATCCGGTTGACGGCTCGTTCAACGTGATCAGCCCGGAAACTCGTTTCCGCCTGTCGTTGCGCACTGCGCCGAGCCAGCGTCCAGAAGAAGCACAAGCCGCGCTCGCCGACTTCCTGCGTGCACGCGCGCCGTTTGGTGCTGAAGTCGAAGTTGAACCTACAGACAATGGCATGGGTTGGGCGATGGACCCGAACGCGGAAGCTACGCGTGACGCTCTCGAAGCGATGCGGGAAGCGTTCGGCGTTGAACCGATCAATCAGGGTCAAGGCGGTTCTATTCCGTTCATTCCTGAACTGCAGCGCATCTTCCCGTCCGCACAAGTGCTCGTCACCGGCCCGGAAGATCCGAAAGCCAACGCGCACAGCCCGAACGAGTCCATCAGCCTCTACGGTTTGAAACACAACATCATCACCGAAGCGCTCCTACTCGCCAAGCTCGGCAAGTAAAAGGGTTCTCGGTTTGTGTGTAAGGCTCATGCAAAGGTGCAAGAGCCTTACACACAAACCGGTTATGAACCCTGACCCAAGATGAATAAACTGTGCCAGTCCAGTTCATTCGCGTGTGTTGTGAATGCTATACGGATTGACGATACGAGAGTCACAGTTATTCCGCTTTTTCAAAAACCGGTGATCTTTCGTTCGACGATGGAATACGGTATGCTCGTGGCGTTGACACGGGAGCTATGCGCGGTTCAATGACGGAATGCCGACTGCGCCGACATGGCTGAGATGGGATAATCCCTGACCGATTGAACGTGAATCCGGATAATACCGGCGCACGGACGTCGCTATTCCCGTGCCTTGTTCATGTGCGTTGCGCGCGGTTTATTGCGCCAACGTCCCAGAGGAAAGGCGCGCATTAATGACTGGTGCTCATACGACAATAGACACACCTCCTGCTGCCGCACACGCACCAGCGAACATGATGAGTGCAGCAGCCGCGCCTGCTGCCGCAGTCAGCGCGCGCGACTGGGGATGGCGACACACTACCCGGCGTGATTTCGCATTACGCCACGTCAACTTCGACATTCAACCGGGCGAACGCGTCTTACTCCTCGGCGCATCGGGCGCCGGCAAATCCACCTTGATGGCCGCGCTTGCCGGCGTACTCGGCGGAGCTGACGATGGTGAAGAAGAAGGCTCGCTTACGATCGACAGCGTAGACGCACGACAGGCACGCGGTCGATCTGGACTGGTTTTACAAGACCCAGACTCGCAAATCATCCTCGAACGAGTCGGTGACGATGCTGCGTTCGGCTGCGAAAGCCTCGGCGTGCCACGCGATGAAATCTGGCAACGCGTGCACGAATCGCTCGACATTGTAGGACTCGACGACATCGCGCTCGACCGGTCCACGCAACACCTGTCTGGCGGGCAACGTCAACGACTTGCGCTCGCCGGTGTGCTCGCTATGCATCCGGGCTTGTTATTGCTTGACGAGCCGACCGCAAATCTTGACCCAGCTGGCGTGCGTGAAGTGCATGACGCGGTTCGCCAAGTGCTTGAGCGGACGCATGAGACGATGATCGTTGTTGAACATCATATTGACGTGTGGCTTGATCTTATTGATCGTGTGATTGTGCTCGGCAAACCAGAGTCTAGTGGTGATAGCGACGGTGTGTCCGCAGACGACCATACTGGCGGTGTGATCGCTGACGGTACTCCTGACGAAGTGTTCGCTGCAATGGGCGATGTGCTTGCCGCCGGTGGTGCATGGGTGCCCGGACGACGTATTCCGACCACATACCGCGATGCGGACGGCGTTCTGCAACCGCTTGCCGCGCGCGATCGTGACCCGCAGGTACAAGCACGCGTCTGCTCACCTGAGCCATTACTTATTGCCGACGATCTTTCGTTCGGTCGTGGCAAGCCACTCGGTGAGCATGTGAATTTGTCGTTCTACGGTGGCGAGGTATATGCGTTGATGGGGCCAAACGGTGCTGGTAAATCCACGCTCGCATTAACGCTCGCTGGATTATTACCGCCACTTGCCGGTCATGTGCGTGTTAGCGCGGATATGGTGCCCGATGGTCGCGGCGATGACCCGCACGCATGGACGAGCCGTGAACTGCTTGGCCGTGTTGGCATGGTTTTTCAGGAACCCGAACATCAGTTTGCGACCGGTTCGGTGCGTGCGGAGGTAGCGCTCGGACCAAAATCGATGGGAAAAAGCGACGAGGAAGCAAATCGTATTGCGGATGATATGCTTGCCCGGCTCGGTTTGACTCGGTTCGCACCTGCGAATCCGTACACGCTTTCCGGCGGTGAAAAACGGCGTTTATCTGTCGCATCAATGTTGGCTGCAGCACCTCGCGTACTCATTATGGACGAGCCTACATTCGGGCAAGATTTTGCTACGTGGACGGAAATGCTACGGTTGATTGCCATCGCGCGTGACGAAGGTTCTGCAGTGATTATGGTTACCCACGATGAGCCGCTCGTTGAAGCGCTCGGCGCGTGCCGTGTCATGGTGACGCCGGAGAACGATTCTGACGTGAATGGCATTAGCAATGTCAGTGGTGCGAGGGATGACATTGGCGTAAGACTTGGTGCAGACAGTGCTAGTACTGCCGATGTTGCCAACGCAGAGGCTGCTGACGATGCCACGGTGCGTGCAACCGCAGCCACACCAGTCGTCCGCGTCACGCCACCGTCCGATCGCACGGAAACCGCGCGCCCGGCATCTCCGTCATGGTTTATTGCCAAACTCAACCCGGTCACACGTTTTGCAATGGGACTGCTCATGTGTATCCCCATGTTTTTCAGTCTTGACGTGGTAAGTGCATCGGTGGCGCTTGGCATTGAATTCATACTGTTGTGGATTGGTGGCGTTAATCCTTTAACCGTCGCTCGTAAAACATGGCCGGTTTGGATTGGTGCGGCAGGTGCGTTTATTTCGATCGCACTTTACGGTCAAGCATCCGGCGCAACATACCTGCACTTTGGAGCAATTAATATCACTCAAGGCTCGTTCTATCTTGCGTGTGCCATGTTCCTGCGTGTGCTCGCTATCGCGTTGCCGTCGGTAATCTTGGCGCTCGGTCTTGACCCAACCGATCTTGCGGATGGTCTTGTGCAACTTGTGCATTTACCATCACGGTTCGTGTATGGAGGTTTAGCAGGCATGCGCATGTTCACGCTATTACAGGATGATTGGCGTGCGCTTGGATTATCGCGTCGCTCGCGTGGACTCGGAGACGAGGGTGCGGTTAGACGCGCTATAGCACAGGCATTCAGTTTGCTGGTACTTTCGATTCGTCGTGCTACCAAGCTCGCTACTGCAATGGAAGCGCGCGGATTCGGTGGCGATCAGCCGCGTTCTGCAGCACGCGTATCGAAATTGCATCCGGTTGACGGACTTGGCTATGTGATCGCTGTAGTTGTGCCCGTATTCGCCTTGATCGTCGCCATCACAACCGGCTTCTGGAACCAGCCGCTACTCTCGTAGCTTGTTCCTAACGTTGTTCTCGGCCCCCCTTGCTAGGGGAGCCATGACACAATCAGCGATGCCGCCGCAGCGGGGCGAGTTCAAACACCTCATCCGATGCGGCCGCGACCTCGGGACTGTGCGTGACAATAATCACGCAACGATTCTCATCATGCGCCAACGCGCGGAAAATCGACATAATATCTTCCTGCGTGGCAATGTCAAGATTGCCGGTCGGCTCGTCTGCCACCACGACCTTCGGGTCGTAACTCAACGCTCGTGCAATCGCCACACGCTGCTGCTCGCCGCCGGATAAGTGCAGAATCCGCTCGTTTGCATATTCAGCAGGCAAATGGACCTGTTCAAGCAAACGCACTGCAATATCCTTCTTTGGACGGTCAAACTTCTTGCCTGAAGCATCCATCGATAACGTGATATTTTCCGCCACCGTCAACGCCGGCAGTAAGTTGAAGCTCTGGAAAATCACGCCGATATCGTGACTGCGATAATCGTACCGATCCTGCTTCGCAAGGTCTTTACCGTTGTATACGACTCGACCTTCAGTGGGGGAGGTGAGGCCAGAAATCAGCGAAAGCATCGTAGTTTTGCCTGCGCCAGATGGGCCGGTAACTGCGGTTACCTCTCCGGTACGGAATGTGTGATTGACGCTGTGCAGTACTTTCTTACCGCCTTTTGTGTACGAATAACTGACGTTGTCGAGTTCGAGAATAGGGGTTGATTCAGTCATGATACATGACTCCTTACAAACTGTTGATAACGGAAAACGATGATTGATGATCGCGGTCACGAACGATCAGCGAGAATCTGCAGCGGTTCGTACCGCATCACGAAGACCACAGCTACGAGTGCGGCAATTAGTGTCAAGCCAAGGCCGATCAGCAGCAATTGGCCTACCACCTTGAGACTGACCGTCGCGTTTACTGAAGAAACGTAGTTCACAGCTTGACCCATCATGCCGCGCGGACCGTTTCCGCTCGGCTGACTTGGGGCATTGTTTGCGGCAGAATCAGACGAGTTGCTGGAGTCAGCAGATGAACTATCGTTGTTGCCAGAGGTCGCTTCTCCCGCAGCTCCCGGACCTTGCATACCACGTCCAAACTGTGCGTTTTGACTTGTCAGTTGTGCCTCCTGCTGCTCGACTTGCGCCGCAAGCAGCTGATTCGACACTGGTACTGACGCAATCGCGCCACCTGCAGCGCCCAACGCTAGACCGATCATCGTAACGACCAGCAGCTCGAACGTGAACTGTGCTGCGACCTTGATTTTCTTCACGCCGATCGCCGTAAGCACACCCACTTCGTACTTGCGCTCGCGCACATTAAACAACGTGATCACCACGAGTACTACTGCACCCACGCCGAGCACAATCCATAGCAACGTCAACGCGAATTGCGCGAGATTATTTAATGGCACGAGGCTTGACTCGTACTGTTCAACATCCGCTGAAGACACGGTGTAATCGTCGCTCAGTCCTGCCTTCGTCACATCGGAAGTGAACGTTTCGTAATCGTCCTTGCTGGCAAATACGTACGTATAGCTCAGCTGTGCTGCGGCAGTTTCGGTAGTGTTGCCGTTCGAGTCGGTTGACGAAACGGTAGAGTCAGCGTCGAGACCAAGCGACTTGAGGGGTGAGATGGACGTGTAAATCGCGTTCGCTGGGTCAGACGCGGTCGATCGCATCGGACCGCCCATCTGATTAGACGATTCCGTATCGTTTTCGTAAATGCCGACAACAGTAAGCGTATACGTCGTCGAGTCGTCGGTAGCGTTTTCGACGGTGAACGTGTCGCCAACTGACAAGTTGTTGAAATCAGCGAGTTCCTTGGAAATAATGACGTTGCCGTCTGAATCGGAGTCATAGCCGAATACTTCGCCGTCGCTCATCGTAAACGTGCCGTTTGCGGCGTTGGAGACTGCTTCATCGGAGGAAAAGCCGACGAGGGAGAAGTCGCCGGAGGTCATAGTCATGCCGCCCATGTCTCCGCCGCGGCCTGCGCCCATGTCCCCGTCAGGCTGCTGTTGTGCGTTGTCTGATGAGTTGCCGTTATCGGAAGACGACGAATTGCTGGACGAGTCACTTGATGAGTCGCTTGTTGACGAAGACGTCGAATCTTCAACCGGCTGGAAATCGTCAGTTGCTGCTAACGATGCGGTTTCGGTGTAGTACGTCGACTTAACTGCGCTGGATGCTTTCGCATACGTCTCGTAATCGGATAACGACAGTTGCTTGTCACTCATGGCTTCGCGCATTGCGTCGAAGTCTGGTGCGCTACTGCTGTCTGACGATGAGTTGGAACTGTCAGATGAGTTTGATGATTCGCGTAGCTCGCTGATTGCTTTGCTTCGGTCGAAACTGATTTGCGCGGTGATAGTGGTGTTCTCAAGACCGGTTTCGCGTGCGGTAACTGCGGCCTGACGAATAGCAAGACCGATCGTGGCGGCTGCTGCGATGATGGCGACGATGATGGCGATGAGAATATTGCGCCCCTTGTTGCGTATGACGTTTCGCCATGCGTTTCGTATTATGAACATGCGTGGTCCTTTGCTACTGCTGTTTGATGAGTAGGAGCCGAACTTGGGCGGCTCGATAGTGTCCATAAAACTGCTGTTTTGTGGACATGACCTGCAGTGCTGCTGGACTTAGACTTTTCTCCTTGTGTAATGTTCTTGGAAACTTGCTGATCGTCAGCTGAATGTGGCCGACGGTCGGCAAGCAACGATAATTGTTACCCGCTACGTTCTTAGTTCCCTTGTCAGCGTAGCTGAAGGGTAGTCAACGCATCTGGAACATCTGATACCGGATACTATGCGGTCAGCGGCGTCAGAAGACGCTCGTGTAGCTCATGACGCACGACTCGCTCCCAACCGTCACCTTCCGGACATTGAATAGCGACCACGAGTCCTTGCTCGGGCAGCACGGTGCTAATTTGCCCAAACGCACCATCTGCGCGATAGGACTTCGGGTATGGTGACATCCACCACTGATAACCGTATCCGCATGACCACCCGTCATCATGATGACCAGTCGGCGTATCGATCTGCTTGGAGCTGGCCTGCTTCACCCAATCGGCGCTGACAATCCGTTGACCGGTCGGTGCCCATACACCCTCGTTAAGGAAGACTTGTGCGATCTTCATCATGGACGTGATTGTCATTTCGATACTGCTGCCGCCCATCGCATGACCTTTCGGATCATGCTCCCAAATCGGCCAGCCTTGCCCGAGAGGATTGAATACATGTTGCCACAGATATTCACCAAGCCGCTCGCCGGTGGCGTGTTCAAGCATTCGACCAGCGAGATATGTATCAGCTGACGAGTAACAGAAGTGTGCCCCCGGCGTGGCGGTAACTGGTTTTGCGAGCATGTATCGCAGAAAATCGGGGCATCCTTCACCTTTACGACGTTCGTTAATCATTAAGAATGCGCCGCCAAACCCGCTCGACATAACCAGCAGATCGCGCAACGTGATCTGCTGAATACGCTGATCAAGTTGATTGAGTTCAGTAACGCTCAACTCATCAGCAACTGTGTCAATAAGTAGGTCATCTAACGACATAAGCCCGTTATCAATCGCGATGCCGATTGCTGTAGATGTGTAGCTTTTCGTATGCGAGTAAATGCTACGCGGTCGATCAGCTACCCAATGATGCTCGGCGATCACATGTGATTCGTCGCCTATGGCTAACGCCTCAATCGGCAGTCCGTGCTCGCTTGCGTACTGTACAAAATCGTCAAATAGGCTCTTAACACTACGATCACCCATAATGGCACCTTTGCTCGTTGTAACTAACAATTACTCGTTATGCTACACCCAAACTGGGTGATATATTGCTTACTGAGTTTGCTTGGTTTTTCTTCGCTTAGAGAAAGTGTAATTGGACTACTTTGCTTCTTATCTTGAAAATCGACTCAGATTTTAAACAGTACATTTTTTGATTGATAGGCTAACTACCATAGGGTAATTAATGTTGTGCGTGTTGTCAAAATGTTGAGATTGCAACACGCAGAAGGATTGGTTGTTTTTGAAAAGAAACGCCGAAAAGGAAATGAAGTGTTCTTTGACTTTAGATGTTGATGTTATATAGTTAGGTCTGTATTCATTGTTAACGCAGTGAATACAATGCACACTATGAAGTGTGCAGGAAAGTGAAGCCATAACAATCGAATTTGATGACATGGGTGTTGTCGGCAGGATAACTGCATGTTCGATTGGACTTAGGGGAGGAGTCTCATATGAGACCTATGCTGAGAAAAATAGCTTCAGCTGTTGCTGTTGCTGCGGTATCCTTATCGCTGGTTGCATGCGGGGGGGGGGTGATAAAAGCTCTGGAGGCAGTGATGCATCGCTAACTATTGGTATGCCGAACGGTACGATAAGCTCCAAGCAGTTCAACCCGTTCCTTACTAGTGGCATGACTGTTATTGCGACAGCACCGGTCTACGAGCCCGTGGCGATCGTCAACGCTGTCGATCTATCCAAGGACCCGGAGCCGTGGCTGGCTTCGAATATCGAGTGGTCTGACGATTATAAGAGTGTAAAATTCACCGCCCGTGACGGTGTGAAATGGGCGGATGGCGAGGACTTCACTGCCGAGGATATCGCCTATACTTACCAGTTGTTCGTGGATCACCCTGAGCTGGATCTTAACGCGATCGGTGTGACTGGAACCTCGGTTGATGGCAACGTGGCCACGGTCGAATTCGAGAAGTCCATGTTTGTTAAAACCTCGCAGGTGCTCACCAAGCCGATCGTCGCTAAGCATGTCTGGGAGAAGCTTGACGACGTTACCGCGCTGGACATCGATCTCATGGGCACTGGTCCTTACAAGCTCAAGCAATTCTCTACAGAAGCTGTGACACTTGAGGCTCGCGACGACTATTGGGGTGGTACTCCAGCGGTCAAAACACTTTACCTGCAGTCGTTCAACGACAACACAATGCTGCTCAATGCACTGGGCAGCGGTGATGTCGACTGGGCTCAGATCAGCCAGCCACCGAACGTCGAGACCGCATACATCAACAAAGACAAGGAACATAACAAGAACTGGGCACCGTCCACGATGGGTGTCGACATGATGTACTTGAACACCGCCGAAAAGCCGTTCAACAACGTCGCATTCCGCAAGGCTGTAAACATGGTCGTCGACCGTGCTAAGCATGCGCAAATCGCCCGTGAGGGCATCGTCGATCCGATCACCTCCGTGACTGGTCTGCCGACCGCCGGCAACACGTTTATCATCGACAAGTACAAGGGCCAAGAGACCAAGGTTGATGTCAACGGTGCCAAGAAGATTCTCACCGACGCCGGATATAGCTATCAAGGTGACAAGCTCATCGACCCGGACGGTGAGGTGGTCTCCTTTGAGATTTCTGTACCTCAGGGTTGGACCGACTACGTCACCGGTATCTCTCTGATTGCTGACGAGGTTAAGGAACTCGGCGTTGATGTCAACGTCAAGACCCCGGATTCCGACACATGGACTGAGAACGTGAACAACGGCAAATTCGGTGCGATTCTGCATTGGATCGATACTGGCAATACTGCGTACGACTTCTACAGTGACGTGATGGACGGCCGTTGGCTCAAGCCGGTCGGTGAGGCTGCCTCCTATAACTTCGGTCGGTATGACAATGAGCAGGCCACTGAGGCGCTCAATACCTACGCGAACACCACGGACGAGACAGAACGCCAGAAGGCACTCGAAGAGATCGAGACCATCTGGGTCGAGGATGTCCCCGCGATCTCGCTCGGTAACCGTCCAGATACTGCACAGTACAACACGCGCAAGTTCACTGGCTGGCCGGATGACGACAATCCGTATGTGTCGCCGAACCCGACGCTGTACACGATGGTGTCCATCCTCGCGAAGTTGAAGGCCGTTAAGTAAGTCACACGACCAATGACGACCCGATGACTGAAGGCGGCCGCGCCGGTCAGCGCGGCCGCCTTCAGTCTACTGGTTTCCGCACGAAAGGCAACCCAATGAACGATGATGTTCTTCTTTCTATTTCCGACCTTAGCGTCGAATACGACGTCGATCCGCCCGTTCAGGCAGTACAGCACGTTTCGCTGGAACTGCACCGTGGGGAGGTGCTAGGGTTGGCCGGCGAATCCGGATGCGGCAAGACCACGTTGGCCTATGCTGTGCAGCGCCTGCTTAAACCGCCCGCTGTCATTACTTCCGGCATCACGATCCTGCACGACACGGATGGTGACGTGCTCATCAACGACCTCAACGCCGATCAGATGCGAGCGTTTCGCTGGGACAAGGCGTCGATGGTATTTCAGGGTGCTATGAACGCGCTCAATCCCGTCAGTAACATCGGTAAGCAACTCGCCGATGTATTCACCACGCACCGACCGGGCATGAACAAGGCTGACATCCGCAAGGAATGCTGCGAACTGCTCGATATCGTTGGCGTGGGGGCCGACCGCATCCGTTCCTTTCCGCACGAGCTGTCCGGCGGCATGCGACAGCGCGTTATGATCGCTATGGCGCTCGCTCTGAAGCCGACCTTGATGATCATGGACGAACCGACCACTGCACTCGACGTGCTGGTGCAGCGCGAGATTCTTACGCAGATCACTGAATTGCGCCACAAGTTTGGGTTCTCTGTTATCTTCATCACTCACGATCTGCCGTTGCTGCTCGAAATCTCTGACCGTATCGCCATAATGCGCCACGGACGGATCATCGAAACTGACACGGCACGCAACATCTACTTCCATCCGCAGCAGGACTACACTAAGCGGCTGCTTAGCTCGTTCCCGAGCCTGACTGGCGATCGCAGCGAGTTCTCGTATGGTACGGCTGGACTCGATAACGACAATCTCGACAGCAAAGGAGGGAGCGCAAATGAGCGGACTGCATGACCGTGCCGACCGCGAGCATATCTGGAAGCTCGAGTTCCAGCATGTTACCAAGAAGTACCACGTGCGCGGCAAAGGTGACTTTCTTGCGCTCGATGACGTGAACTTCGAGCTGCAATCCGGACAGATCATTGGACTGGTAGGGCAGTCAGGCTCGGGCAAATCCACGATCGCGAAAATCCTCACGCAGCTCGAGACACCGACTGAAGGCAAGGTACTACTCGACGGCAAGCCGATCCCGCGCTCGGGACATGACTTGCGCTCCTACCGTCAGATTCTGCGCATGGTGTTTCAGGATCCGTTCGCCTCGCTTAACCCCTACCACACGATCCGTCATCATCTTGAACGACCACTGTTGCTCGACCACGTTGTGCCGAAGGGCGAAGTGGACGACGAGGTCGTGCGTCTGCTCGAACGCGTGCGTCTTGATCCGAAGGCGGTGATCGACCGTCGGCCGCACGAGTTGAGCGGCGGACAGCGCCAGCGTGTGGCCATCGCGCGCGCGTTGGCTTCTCGACCGCGCCTATTGGTGGCCGACGAGCCGGTCTCCATGCTTGACGTTTCCCTGCGCCTCGGTGTGCTCAACCTGTTGGCTGACCTACAGAAGGAGGACAATCTCGGCGTGCTGTACATTACACACGATCTGGCCACTGCTCGATACTTCAGTCAGGAGCTGATTGTGCTCAACCACGGCGTGATCGTTGAACGCGGCCCATCCGACGACGTCATCCTCAACCCGCAGCAGGACTACACCAGAAGGCTTCGCGACGCGTCGCCGAACCCGAAACGGTTCTTCGAGCGATATGTCGCTGAGGAACAAGCCAAGGAAGGAGCTCGCTCATGAGATACGCGATTCGTAAGACTATCTTCTACGTTTTCACCGCGTGGGCGGCCATCACTATCAATTTTTTCTTGCCACGTATGCTTAAGGGTGATCCAGTCTCTGCCTACATCAACCAGCATCAGGGCCAGATCAGCCCTGAGGCAGTCGAATCCCTCAAGACCTTGTTTGGCCTTGATGAGGACAAGACGCTTATACAACAGTATTTCGATTATTGGGTGCTGCTGTTTAAGGGAGATCTGGGTGAGTCGTTCTCGAAGGGACTGGCACCAGTTACCGAAGTCATAGGCAATGCGCTACCGTGGACGATAGGTTTGGTGGGCATCGCTACAATCATCTCGTTCGCGGTTGGTACGCTCGGTGGTGCGTACATCGGGTGGAAACGCGGCAGCAAGGCTGACGCGATCGTGCCGGTCACCACGTTCCTGTCTGCCGTGCCGTACTTCTGGATGGGTCTGATCATCGTGTCGGTGTTCTCCAACACGCTCGGATGGTTCCCCGCTTCGCATGCCTATGACAAAGGAGCTGTGCCGAGCCTAACGTTCGACTTCATATCGCAGGTGATTGCGCACGGGTTCTTACCGATTGTCACTATCGTGCTTTCGTCGCTCGGCGGCTGGATTCTCGGCATGCGCAACCAAATGGTCACTGTACTTGATGAGGATTATATCACCGTGGCTGAGGCCAAAGGACTACGTCCCAAGCGCGTCATGCTCGCCTACGCGGCGCGCAACGCTGTGTTGCCGCAGCTGCAGAGCTTCGCCATGTCGCTCGGCTTCATCGTCGGTGGCACGCTCGTCATGGAGCTGGTGTTCTCGTATCCCGGCGTCGGCAAGCTACTGCTTGACGCGACGAATTCCAAGGATTATCCGTTGATGCAGGGACTGTTCCTCATCATCACGCTCACGGTGCTCATCGCGAATATCCTCGCCGATGTAGCCTATGCGATTCTTGATCCGCGTACCCGCCAATCGGAGGAGTAATTATGAACGCGACCGCAACACACAAGGCCTCCGTCACATCCAACGCCTTAGAATCACGACGCAAAAGGCAGTTCAAGCACATCCTGAGCCGATTGATGCATTCGTTTGCGATGTTCCGCAACCCTAAGTCGATCGCCGGCCTGTGCATCATGCTGTTCTTCACAATCATCGCGGTTTTCGCGCCGATCATCGCGCCATACGATCCATTGGAAAAAGACTACACCTCTCTGCTGCAGCCACCGAGCGGCAAGCATTGGCTCGGCACTACGCACATGGGCGAGGACGTGTTCTCACAGATCGTCTGGGGTACTCGTGGTGTGCTTGTTGTCGGCCTAGTGGTCGGCGTGCTAGCCACCTGCGTGTCCGTAATCATTGGTGTCACCGCTGGTTACGTCGGCGGGTGGAAGGGTGACTCGCTATCCGCGCTGAGCAACGTGTTCCTCGTTATTCCGCAGTTGCCGTTGCTTATCATCGTGGCCTCGCAGTTCGACAACCCATCCATCCTGCTCATCGCGGCCGTGCTGGCGGTGACAGGCTGGGCGTGGGGCGCGCGAGTTTTGCGTGCGCAGACGCTGTCGCTGCGCAACCGTGACTTCGTACAAGCGTCGAAGGCCAACGGTGAGCCTATCTGGCGCATCATCTGCGTGGAAATGCTACCAAACCTCATGTCGATCATCGCGTCGAGTTTTGTAGGTACCGTCAACGCAGCAGTCCTGAACCTGACGACGCTCGCGTTTGTTGGCGTGATCCCGATCACTAACCTCAACTGGGGTACCGTGCTCTACTGGGCTCAGCAGAACGGCGCGTTTCCGAACTACTGGTGGTGGTATATCCCGGCTGGCCTGTGCATTGCAGTGCTCGGCATGGCTTTGTCGCTGATCAACTTCGGCATCGACGAGTACGTCAACCCGAGGCTTCGTTCGGCCGGCGAACTTGCCCGAGCGATGCGCAAGAAGGGATTCAACCCGCGCTCCAGCGTAGCCAAGGTCGGCCAGCTGTCCAGCGCGGCATCCACGAAGAAGTAGCCAATCCGGTTCGCTCCCCTAGCCTTGGTGGCGAGGAGGGAGCGAACCATATCAACGTTAGCTATACGCCACATAGGAACTATGCAAGGAGCAATGATGATCCTTAACCCAGTGAATACGCAGACGCTCGACTTTGGATGGACACTATTCGCCGACAATCTCGAAGCTGCGCCCACTGCGCTACGCGAAAGGCTTGCCTGCGGTATCTCCGCGAGCGTTCCCGGCGAGGCTGCAGTGGATTTACTGAATGCTGGTTTAATCCCCGACCCGTTCGACGCTGACAACGAGGTGGCGGTGCAGTGGATCGGAGATATCGACTGGCGGTACGAATGTCGGTTCGATTGGCATGACGACGGTGCCATTCGGCACGACCTAGTTGCGCTCGGTATCGACACTATCGCGACGCTGACCTTGAACGGACAGTTGGTCGACGCCGTGGAGAACGCTTTTCGCACTTACCGTTGGGATGTGCGAGGCATGTTGCGTGATGGGGAGAACTTACTCACGGTCCGGTTCCGGTCACCGGTAGCTGTGACCGACGAACTGGAGCACCGGCGCGGATTTTATCCGCACGCCGAACGTTTTGCCTTTAATCAAATTCGCAAGCCAGCTTACGGATTTGGCTGGGATTGGGGTATTGCTGTGCCGAGTGCAGGCATCATTCAGCCCATTGCCATTGAATCATGGTCGGGTGTGCGAGTGTATGATATTCGGCCACTTGTAGATGTTGAACTAGCTGATGTTGGCAAAG
This sequence comes from Bifidobacterium hapali, assembly GCF_002259755.1. GTDB lineage: Bacteria > Actinomycetota > Actinomycetes > Actinomycetales > Bifidobacteriaceae > Bifidobacterium > Bifidobacterium hapali. Next base: position 83,713 of record NZ_MWWY01000006.1, on the reverse strand, counting down.
CTGATTGTGGCACTCTCGATATTGCAGGCTCGATCGAACGAGCTGACACCGGTCGTGTGACCGATATGATGCATCCGTATGCGGACAAAATGCCAGTTGATCTTGACATTTGTGTTGACCATGGCGATACGCATATCGAACAACGCATCACGGTTCCTGCAGACCGAACCACCTTCCGGATTCGGTTAGATGTGAATCAACCTGACTTGTGGTGGCCTATCGGATACGGTGGTCAGCCTCTGTATGATATTTCTGTCACACCGGTGGCGTTGCACTCTGATGATTATTCGATCGGATGGCACGGTCGGATTGGCTTCCGCTCTGTTCGCGCGAATACATCCATTGATGAGCTTGGACGTCCGTTCCAGTTAATTGTCAATGGGCAGCCAATCCATGTACGTGGCTACAACTGGATACCAGCATCGGTGTTTGTTTCACAGGTCACCGCTGATGACTATAAGCGTCTCATGCGCGATCTTATCGAGTCAAATACTAATATGTTGCGCATTTGGGGTGGGGGCATCTACGAATCCGACGACCTGTACGAGCTCGCCGACGAACAGGGTATGCTCATATGGCAGGATTTCATGTTTGCTTGCGCTATGTATCCTGAAGAAGTTGACATGGTCGCGCAGGTCGAGGACGAGGCTCGCGAACAGATCGTCCGCTTGAGCTCGCATCCTAGCCTCGTGATTTGGAATGGCTCCAACGAGAACTATGTTGCGTACGCGCAGTGGGATGACTACCGGCAGGGACTGCGCGACGAAGACCGTGCGCCGGACGCCTACGGCGGGCGCGAGAAGCCGTGGGGTGAGCTATATTACGATACGGTAATTCCAAAGCTGCTCAATCAGCTTGATCCAACGCGACTGTATCTACCGAGTTCACCAATGAGCTTTAATAAGCATGCCGCGCAATCTTCTGATGTAGATGGCACTATTCACATCTGGGATGTATGGAACAGTGCCGATTATCGCAAGTACGCCGACTATACACCACGGTTCGCTGATGAGTTTGGATATCAAGGACCGCCGGCATGGAGCACACTGACTCGAGTGGTACATGACAAGGTCATGGACCCATTCTCACCGCAAATGCTGGCTCATCAGAAGGCAAATCTTGGCAATTACAAGATCGCACGTGGCATGCGTTCCCACTTGACGCCTGGTTCATTTGATGACATGGACTGGTCCGCGCAAGGTGGTGCTCGATGGCTGATTGATACTGACCGCTGGGATAATATCGAGGACTGGCATTGGGCAGCACAGTTGCAGCAAGCACAGGCCGTGCGTTTCGCCATTGCCCATATGCGTTCGCTGGAACCAGTGAACGCGGGTATCCTCATTTGGCAAATTAATGATGACTGGCCAGTGATCTCATGGTCGGCTGTTGACTACGATGGGCATCGTAAGCCGTTGTGGTATGCATCAAAACGAGCCTACGCACCATACTTCGCCACCATTCAACAGTCTGTGTCTGAAACTCGTCTTGCTGCTGCATGGCCCGGCATCAAACCTGAACCGGACGGAATATCGTTGCATGTCGTCAATGATGGTATGACCTCTGTCGACGGTACATGGTCGTTGCGGCGCACAATGTTGGATGGGACAGTGCTGGCTGAGGCTGATCTTACATGTGCAGTCGGGGCACATGATGCGGTACATGTGGAGATTCCTGATACCGTGGCGCAGTTCGACGACGTGTCGAACGAGATCATCGTGGCAGATTTCTTCAATGGTGATGGTAGTGCGTCATTGACCTTCGATCGGGTGATCTATGATCCGGTTGATGTTATTGACCAGCGGTTGCACTCCGATGCGATAGAAACCACAATCGAGGCGTCAGCAAACGCAGATGGATATCTGCTAAGCGTTCGTGCGACTTCATATGTGCGTGATCTGTTTTGTATGGTGGACAAGGTGTGTGATACAGCATCAGTAGATGATGGCATGATCTCTTTGCTGGCAGGGGAGGAGCTCGTGCTACATATCTGTTCGCCGGTTGTCGACGCTCCTGATCGGTTCACGGCTCCGAACGTGCTGCGCAGCGCCAACGATTTGCGTCATCGTTGAGGCAATGGGCGCGGCTTCTTTATAGAATAGGAGCCGCGCCCATGGTTGTGTCGTGTGCAGGGGAACACACACGGTTTTTTGACTTTTGTGTGTCGTATGGCAATATAGTACTAAACCGCTTTAGTTAACGGTGGAAACAACTGTCTGCCGTCGACCGTAGGGTGGATGACAGGTCCAAAGGCCATGCCTGAGCATGCTCGGCAGAAAAACATATAAGTACATACACAAGGAAGTGAAAGGCGATAATGTACCTCAAACCTGAAGCGCAGATAAACCGCGGCAAACGCGTTCTTCGCCAGCGCGTAGAGCCTTATGTTCACCCGATCGTGACTCCATTATCGGTTGAATCATTTGACATTCCCGGCGAGCCAATGCCGACCGACGAGTTCTTTGACAAACTCAATCGCGGTGAAATTAATTTCACACCGTTTGAACTCGGTCATGAATGGGGCACCACATGGGGCACTGTTTGGTTCCGTTTGACTGGTCGCGTACCAGCTGGCTATCCGAAAGATGGTCGTCCGCTCGAACTGGTCATTGACCTCGGCTGGTATCCGCATTCATGTGGTGGTCATATTGAAGGACTTGTCTATCGCGCTGACGGTACTGCTATCAAGGCTGTCCATCCGCTAAACACATGGGTGCCGTTTATGGATGCAGACGGTAACGCGCAAGTTCCAGTCGCCGAGGATGGCACGTTCACGGTCTATCTCGAAGCTGCCAGCAATCCGTTAATCCTTGGCGTTCCACCGTTCGTAGAAACCGAGCTTGGCGACCATGCTACAGGCAAGCCAGAAGAACCGTACGTCTTCAAGTCTGCGAATCTCACCGAATTTGACCAGCGGTTTGAAGACTATCGTGTTGATCTCGATGTTGTAATCCAGCTCATGGAACAGGGCGATAAAGATACACCTCGCTACTGGCAGCTTGCTAAAGCGTTACAGCGTTCGCTTAACGTATTCGATGAGCAACATCTTGACTCGGTGGTTGCAGCTCGTGCTGAACTCGCTGGCGTGCTCGCTAAGCCTGCGAACGCGTCTGCTATGAACGTGAGTGCAGTTGGTCATGCACATATTGATTCTGCGTGGCTGTGGCCAGTGCGCGAAACGCGCCGCAAGGTTGCTCGCACGGTTGCGAATGCACTCGCACTCATGGATATTGATCCTGACTATCAGTACGCGATGAGCTCAGCACAGCAGTATGCGTGGCTTGAGGAAGATCATCCAGATATTTTCAAGCGCATGCTTGAACGTATCAAGGAAGGCCGATTCATTCCGGTTGGTGGCATGTGGGTAGAATCCGACGGCATGTTGCCGACTGGTGAGTCGCTCATTCGTCAAATCAGCTACGGCAAGCGCTATTACAAGGAGCATCTCGGCGTTGAACCGAAGGGCATTTGGCTCCCCGATAGCTTCGGCTATACCGGCGCGTGGCCGCAGATTGCTCGTCGTGCCGGCTACGAATGGTTCCTCACTCAGAAAATTTCGTGGAACGACACCACAAAGTTCCCACATCATTCGTTCATGTGGCAGGGCATTGATGGAACGTCAATCTTCACGCATTTCCCGCCGTCCGACACGTACGCAGCATGGTGCAATGTGCAAGAGTTGACTTACGCCGAGAAGAATTTCCAAGACAAAGATCTCGCTGACCGTTCGCTCTTGCTCTTCGGTTTCGGTGATGGCGGCGGCGGTCCTACGCGCAACATGATGGAGCATCTGCATCGTTACAAGAATCTCGAAGGCGTATCGCGCGTAACGCTCGAAGGCCCGAACGAGTTCTTCGACAAGGCGCGTACGCAGCTTGAGGAGAATGCTGGCCCAGAAATGCCAACGTACAAGGGCGAGCTGTATCTCGAACTGCATCGTGGTACGCTCACCTCGCAGCAGGATATGAAGCGCGGTTGCCGTACTGAAGAATCGTTGCTGCGTACGGTTGAGTATCTTGGTGCTGCCGCGACGCTCGCTGATCCGACGTACACGTATCCGAGTGAGGAAATAGATGGTATCTGGAAGACGCTGCTGCTCGACCAGTTCCACGACATTCTGCCTGGCTCTGGTATTGCGTGGGTGCATCGCGAAGCGCGCGCAAACTATGCACGTGACTTGAAGCGGCTTGCTGATATTGCTGCGGACGCGTGCGCAGTACTTCGCGCATCCAATCCGAACGCGGATGTGTTGCCTGCCGCTCGTATCAGCCAGTATCATGCGGATGGACTGTCGTGGCACGTGCGTCTGGTTGACGATCGCGGCGATGCGCTGCCGACGTTGCTCACCAAGCTTGATGACGGTCGCGTGAGTATCTCCAACGGCGTGATTTCAGCAACGATCGAAACGGATGGTACTGTCTCCTCGCTGATCGACGAGAAGAACGGTCGCGAACTAGTACCTTCTGGCGCTCGCATCGGTCGCTACGAACTGATGAAAGATGAGCCAGCCGTATGGGATGCGTGGGATATCGAACGCGAGTCGTTACTCGTACGTCACGATCTGACTGGTTCAATCGTTTCGGCTGACGTTGTTGACGGTGCGGCAACGATTACTGTGCGTACGGAAGAAGACAACACGGTTATCGACACGACGATTACGTTGCGTCCCGGCGCAAGTCAGCTCGACTTCCATACGAGTGTTGACTGGCAAGCTAGGGAGCGCTTCCTTAAGGTCGATGTGCCGCTGGCAATCGTCGCCGACCGTGCGACATACGACTGCCAGTACGGACTCGTCACTCGACCGATCGTCAAGAACAGTGCCTCCGACGAAGCGAAGTTTGAAAACTGCACTAACCGATTCGCAATATTCAACGAAGCTGGATATGCAGCGGCTGTTGTCAACGGTTCTATTTACGGTTCCGATGCTGCGCCGATCAACGCGGATGCGTCGCTCGGCACTGGCTCCGGCACTATGTTCCGTCTGTCGCTGGTATCCGCGCCGGTTTATCCTGATCCGCGCACTGATATCGGTCGTCATGATTACAACTGGGCGGTTGTTGCCGATGCGACGATCGAGCGTACGCTCGACGCGGCTGCGACAATGAACGCTCCCGAACTGCACGACGTGCCTGATATTGCGCCGCTCGTAAGTGTCGAAAATGAGACTGGCACGGCTGTGCTGGACTGGGTTAAGCTCGCCGACGACGGGTCCGGTGATCTGATCGCGCGCGTTTACGAATCAGCTGGCGGTCGCGCAACTGCAACCGTACACGTGAACGACGGATTCGGCGGTGTATTGCAAGGCGCAACGATTCGCGAAACGAACGTGCTTGAAGGCGAAGCAATTGCCGATGACTTGCCAATCGCTCTCGCCGGCGACGCCGGTCAGCCGGCCGAAGGCGCGACACTTCACCTCGGCCCATTCCAACTCGCCACGCTACGCATCTCGCGCGCGTAGTGCGCGTCGATAATGCAAGTCGAGCTGTCTCGCGAAGCGGCCCTATCTCAGCTCCCCAAGGGGAGCTGAGATTTCAACCGCTTCGCGAGACAGCTCGCCCTGCAATTTAGAACGCGCTTTGTGCGCGTTGTATTGGCTCTCCTATCGGCAACATCCTCGTTTATCTAACGGCATGATACAAACGCCTATCATAGATAGCGGGGGTGGTTGTCTATGATGAGGTTCACTAATAATGGGGTTGAGAATCGGTTTCCCGGCGCGGATCGTACACTACCAGAGCACGCCGCTATACGCCCAGCGGCAGTAGCTGGTGCATTCTATCCCGCCGACGCACACGAGCTGCGCTCACTCATCGATGAACAACTCGACTATGCGCGAGGCCTACTACACGATACGGGATTCGCACACCGATTGCCAGCTGGCGCACCGAAAGCCGTCATCGTGCCGCACGCAGGATACGTATACTCTGGTACAACTGCCGCACTCGCCTACGCATTACTCGAACGCGGTCGCGGCACTATTCATCGCGCGGTCATTATCGGTCCAACACATCGCGTGCCAGTTCGCGGCATCGCATGCCCAACCGCATCTGCTTTCGCCACACCACTCGGCACCGTTCCCGTTGATCACGATGCAGAACAACAAGCACTCGCAACTGTACCATCACTGAGCATCAACGACGCAACTCACGCACGCGAACATGCAGTCGAAGTACAAATACCATTCTTACAGCGCGTACTCGGCGACAATCTGACCATCGTAGCGATGAATGCCGGTGACGCGTCTCCTCGTGAAGTCGGTGACGTCATCCGCGCACTGTGGGGCGGTCCAGAAACCGTGATCGTGATTAGCTCTGATCTGTCCCACTATCATCCGCACTACGAAGGGCGAGAACTAGACGATGAAACAATCCAACGGATCGCCACTCGTGACCTGCCAATTCGACCCAACCGAGCGTGTGGTGCGTACCCAGTCAATGGACTGCTCGACGCATGCTTACGTAAAGGGTTGCCTGTGCGATTCCTTGGATGCGCAACATCCGGTGACGACGGTGACGTTGCGCTCGCTGCCGCAGATGGTGTGCATGCTGACCGACCTGCGATGGCTGAGCCTGATACGCCGGTTGTGGGCTATGCTTCATTTGCCGTGTGGGAAGACGCAACGTCAGAAACTGGCACGTCTAGTGACACGGATAATGATGCGGCTGACATCGCAACAAACACAGTCATCAGCGATCAGCAGCACTCAAACGACAGTGATAACAGTAGTCTTCCAGCCGATGCAGGCACTATTCTCATCAATCTTGCACGCACTGCACTTGCGCGATATCTCGGCGTGAACGATCCCAGTGAACCGACTGCGGCTGATATCGTCGCAGCTCACGCATGGCTCCACCAGCCCGGTGCGAGTTTCGTCACGCTACGCGAACATGGAAACTTGCGCGGCTGCATCGGTACGATCGAAGCCTACCGTCCGCTCGGACGCGACGTAGCTGAACATGCGGTAGACGCTGCCGTACGCGATCCACGATTCATGCCAGTAGATGCCGATGAATTTGCGCAACTGAATATTGAAGTATCAGTACTCTCTAAGCCGGAACCGATGCGCGTCGGCTCGCGTGCTGCGCTCGAACATGCGCTACGGCCGGGCGTGGACGGACTCATTATTGACGACTGGCATGGTCATCGTGCTACGTTCTTACCACAAGTATGGCAGGAACTGCCCAATAGTCACGATTTTGTCGCTCACTTGTTGCGCAAAGCTGGATTATCGCCACGTTACGATTGGCAAGACGGTAGCGTGGAATGCAGCCGGTACACTGTGCATGCGTTCGAGGAACAATCATGACAAACGTAAGCAGCACAACCACCGCTGCTGGAACCTCGACCAGCGTAACCTCACTGCCGCCGCAAGCTATCGGCCGCTGGCAACATCGGCTAGCAGACGGTCGCGTATGTTGCGACGTGTGCCCGCGACATTGCACTTTGCGTGACGGCCAACGAGGCTTCTGCTTCGTACGATCTAATCACGACGGCACTATCGTGCTCGACACATACGGACGAAGTTCCGGATTTGCAATGGACCCAGTCGAGAAGAAACCGCTCAACCATTTCTATCCCGGCTCGTCAGTACTCAGCTTTGGTACCGCCGGCTGTAATTCGGCCTGCCGATACTGTCAAAATTGGTCGATTTCCACATCCCGTCAATGGAGTACGCTCGCCGTCGAAGCAAGTCCTGAACGCATCGCACGCACGGCAGTTGACTACGGTGCGCGGTCGGTTGCGTTCACCTACAACGATCCGATCGTATTTGCTGAATATGCAATCGATACAGCCGAAGCATGCCGAGAACTTGGCGTGAACGCGATCGCTGTCACGGCCGGATACATGTCTGCTGTAGCGCGAACAGACTTCTACCGAGTAATGGACGCTGCAAACATTGATCTCAAAGGCTTCACCGAAGACTTCTATCGCAATGTTACCGGCACGCATCTGGCGGATGTGCTCGACACCATTGCATACGTGTGCAATGAAACCAATGTCTGGGTGGAATTGACCACATTGCTCATCCCCGGATATAACGATGACGATGCGCAGCTACATGCTGAATGCGTATGGATTCGCGAACACTGCGGACGCGATGTGCCACTACATTTCTCTGCGTTCCATCCCGATTATCGAATGCGTGACGTACCGCCCACGCCGCTTGATACGCTCACACGCGCTCGCGATATCGCGATAGGGGAGGGGTTGCGGTTCGTATATACCGGCAACGTGACCGACCAAGATGGAGACACAACATGGTGTCCGCAGTGCGGGGGTACGTTGATCGTGCGCGACTGGTATGAGATCGAGTCATACAGGCTGACCGCAGATGGACGATGCCCGGAGTGTGGCTGCGTAATTCCCGGCCGGTGGGATACTACGGCTGATTTCCAAGGGTTTGGCCGGCGCAGCTGGCGCATCCCCATGCGGTAGTCGCGCGGTAGTGGGTTCTGTAAAACCCAGCGTGGTCATACAATCCCAGTGCGGACCCACTGTGGGCATAGACTGTTCACGAATCCATGACTTGTCAGCGCGTCATGAACAGCCTATGCCCACAATGTGCCTGATCTGCAGGTCGTGAACACTAGAAGTCAATTTCCATGCCGTCGTAAGCGCTGATGAAACCTTCCTTACGAGCGGCTTCATCCATCTCAGCTTGTGTGGTGCGCCCATTATGTGAAAAATGATTAGCGACAAAAATAGTATGCTCGTCAGCAATACCAAGTTGAATCATACGGTCACGTACACGCAAGTTATCCTCAAAATTCATGTGCATACTGAGTGATACGCCATGCAACGCATGATTGCAGTCAAGCGACACATAATCATAATGACCGCCAACTCGCTCGAGCTCAGCCCACGTATTATCTGGAAACCAGCCAGTGTCGTGAGCATACAATAACGTGCGCTCGCCGTCGCTTAAGGAATAGAAGAGACTATCTGCGGCGTGATGACCGTGAGCGGCCTCGAACGCATGTGCAGTGTATCGCCGTGGTTCTTCATTTGAGTGTTGATTATCTGGTGAGCTGGCCACAATAAAGTCATCACCGGGACGAACAGTAGTGAACGAGATATGCTCTTCGTCATGGCGTTGCTCGAGGAAAAATGCGCGCTCGTGGAATCCATGTACGGTTTCAGAGCCGTAGACTTCGAGATGGGGTGTGGGATTGTTGATAACGTAACCATCCATGCGGAACGCAAGATCTTCGCCATAAAAGTGATCGGAATGCCAGTGCGTAACGAGTAGTGAACGTACGCTCGGCAGCGGGAACCGATCACGCAAGTAATGCAAATACGTATCTCCTGGAAAATCAAGCAGGATCGCATTGTCAACGATGGCTTGACATTGCGTGCGAATCTCTTTACCGCCGACTTCACTGGCGTGACGACACAGGTCGCATGTGCAGAAGATGCCGGGAATGCGTTCTGCGGCTGCGGTACCGAGTTGTTTGATTTTCATCATGGGCTCCTTTGCTGGGCGATTGGTGATAGTAGAGGATGGAATGGATGAAATGGATGAGCTGTAACAATGTTGGTTCGCTATTGTGCGTGAGTAATTTGCTCGCGTGAATGGCTATGAGAATCGCGATTGTTTGCGCTGAATAAGTCGATGACCGAGCACACTAAATCCAGCTCCGGCACAACTAGTCAGCAGAATAATAAGAAAAATAATGCGATATGCTGTTGCACTGGTAATACTGCGGTCAATAATCGTACCGAACATCGGATATGCGAAGAAAGATGGCATATAGCCGAGGAATGAGGCAACGGACATAACGGTTGCAGCTTGATCGTTGGGCACATCGTATTCGCCGATCGGCACGTAGTAGATAGCACGAGTTGCGTAGCATATGAGGGCCAATACGCACGTGACTATCATGCAAACGACGAGCCATGAGTCATGTTTAGGTATGACTATGAGCGGAATCGAACATGCGGCACATGCGACAAACAAGAGAGATATCCACCGTGGACTATCCGTGAATTGTTTAGCGATCCGACCGGATATCAGCGCGGCAACGATAGGCAGTATGCCAGTATTGACAAGACCGTACACAGCTGCTTGTGTGTCGCTGAGACCAAATGACTGCTGCAATAGAGGTAGAGTGTAGGTAGTTGCAGCGATGTATGTGGTGTATCCGCACATAGTAGCCAATCCAGTTGTCCACACGATTGGCATATGCAGCGCGTTGCGGACTAACGTCACACCAGATGTTTGGTGTTGTGTTACAACGGCTGATTGATCGCGACGAGAAGCGAGGCGACGTTCGTGTAAGAAATCGTCAGGAATACCATGCAACACAACCACTGAAAAGACGATCATGAGCAACGCATAGCAGACCATCGCTGTACGCGCTCCAGCAATTGGCGTAAGTGAGATCATCAGTAGTAGCAATGTGATCATGTTGGCGAATAATCCCATAGCACCGCGCATGGCTTCCTGCACGCTAAACAAGGCAGCCTGATGCACGCCGTCAGATAATCCACGTGTACTCTTCTGAATAGTTGGCCAGTACAATGCTTCCCCAAATAAACCGAAGCAAGCGAACGCAATCGTTAGATACCACAGCGGCAGATGAGATGCTATGGCAAGTGACATGGCAATCAGCCCGTAACCGATCAAATCAAATGCAATGACTTTGCGGATGTTGAGAAAATCTTGTATCCAACCTAGTGCAAGATAGCCAAACACTTGCACAAAGCCGGCTACTCCAAGTAAGAAGCCCAGCTGCGCGTTGGTAACGCCCAACGCTTGACGAAATGGCTCGTAGATCACGCCTTTGATAGACAGGAACCAGTAGATGCACGAAGATAAGGAAATCACGAAAAACGTGCGTGTCCCCTTGGCGTCGGTTCCTAGATATCGAGACGTGAACTCAAGCATGGGTTGAACACTCCTTAAGGGTTGAAGTACTACTGTGATGCGAAGCAATAGTGGCTACAACTACGTAGCTATGTGAATAGAGTAACATTATTAATCAACTAAAGCGAATTAGTAAAAAATCACAACATGTTGCTCTTTTGTATGACAAATGTCGTGTTTTTTTGTGGGCTTCTTTGATATGAAACGCCGATAAAATGCTTATATTTCAATGATTCTAAAGATCGATAATTGAGGATTTGCTAACAATGCAGTGATGTGCTAATCTCTAACTAAAGCAATTTAGTAGCTGGAATGAAATATCTCGAAGTCGAGAAGTTTTCAAACAAAGCGCTATCCACCACAATGAAGAGGAAAGGAGAGTGATATCGGTATGCGATTCGGCGTTAATTACACTCCGTCGCATGGTTGGTTCCATGCTTGGTTAAACCCTGATTGGGATTCCATTGCCAAGGATCTTGATCAGATTGCTGGGCTGGGATTAGACCATGTCAGGATTTTTCCTTTATGGCCGATTCTGCAGCCTAACCGTACTTGGATCAATAAGCAGGGGCTAGACGATATACGCCACATGGCTGAACTTGCCGGCAATGCTGGACTTGATGTGTTCTGCGACGTGTTCCAAGGTCACCTATCCAGTTTTGATTTCATTCCGTCATGGCTAGTTACGTGGCATGATCGCAGCATGTTCTCCGATGCAGAGGCTCTTGAAGCTGAACGCACATTGGTCACAGCGGTGTATGACTCATTGGCAGATTTGCCAAACTTCCGTGGCTTGACACTCGGCAACGAGTGTAACCAGTTTTCAGATCGTAGCCATCCGCATCGTATGTCAGCGGACGAACATGATACTGATCGTTGGCTCACCTCAATGATGGCTCCAATCGCGCAGAAAGCAGCTTCATCTGGCCGAATACTGCTCCATAGTGAAAACGATGGCGTGTGGTATTTGGATGGTCATCCGTTTACTCCGCGGCAAGCGGCAAATCTAGGCGACGTAGCTACTGTACACTCGTGGGTGTTTAATGGCACGGCGCAGCGGTATGGATCAATGTCAGAAGTTGGTGTTTCTCATGCTGCGTACTTGATTGAGCTTGCTAAAGCATTCACTCATGAAGCAGATCATCAGGTTTGGCTGCAAGAAGTTGGTGCTCCCGAGAACGTGGTTAAGCGTGAGGACGCTCCAGAGTTCTGTCGCCGCACTATTGAACACGCGTTAGACTGTGACCGTCTGTATGGCATCACATGGTGGTGCTCGCATGATGTGGACAGTTCAATGAGCGATTTTCCTCCATTTGAGCATGCGCTTGGTCTGTTCGATAATGACGGCAACATTAAGCCGATTGCTAAGACTTATGCGGGACTGATTGAGCAATATAAGCGCAATGCTGTTGCTGCTCAGCCACGAAGTAGAGCGATTATTATTCCTGTTAACGATCATGACCTACCTACATGCCGTTTGGCATGTGCTCCAGGAGGGTCAATTTTTGAGCAATGGATGGCTATGGAAGAAAATGGTGAACGTCCTGCGCTCATCGCATCTTCTATTGCTCATGACGCGGACGCATTGAAGCGACGCGGTATTAATGAGTGCATCACATGCGACATTGTTGCCGGAGATGCCTACTCGGCGGTATCCGATCCATCGTTGGAACGGTAGCTGTCGTTTATCTAACCATCAATCTAACAACTATCAATCAATAATCACCGAGAGAAAGAATAACAATGACACTGAAGTCACATCTGAAGATCGCCTCCGCAGCAGCACTTGCGTTGTGTATGGGACTTTCCGGCTGCGGTTCTTCCGCTGGTGGAAGTGCCGATTACGTCGATAAAGTCAAGAATGGTGAAATCAAGGGTGAGATTACTTTCCAGACTTGGAATCTGAAAGCAGCATTTGAGGATTACTTCAATGGTCTGATTGCAGATTTTGAGAAAGAAAATCCCGGAACTAAGGTTAAGTGGATTGATCAGCCGGCTGACAATTATGCCGACAAGCTGTCTGCTGACGCTTCTGGTGGTACATTGCCGGATGTTATCAACTTTGATCAGAATACCAGCTATCCATTGGCTAAGAACGGCTACTTGATGGATATGGCCAAGGTTGCAGGCGATGTCAAGGATATATATCTGGAAAAGGCTTGGGATGTAGCAACATGGAAGTCAATTGATGGCGGTACGTATGCACTGCCGTGGTATCTTGCTACTGGTCCATCGCTGTTTAATACTGCTTTGTTTGAGAAAGCCGGCCTTGACCCGAACGATCTGCCGAAGGATTTCGACGAACTGTTCGACGATGCACTGATTATGGCAAAGAATGCAAATGGCGACTTTTCAATGTTCGGTAGGACTCCCACTCTTGAGTCTTTCGGTGAGTATGGTGTGGAACTCATGAACGAGGATCAGACCAAGTTCACATTCAATAATGAAAAAGCTGTGGAGTACCTCAATCGTTTCAAGGAAGTGTACGATGCCGGCGGCTTGCTACCAGAAACGTTGAGCCAGAACTATACAGGTGTTGACAAGAGCTTCCAGACAGCTCGTATTGCTTATATGGCCGGTAGCGCACATAACATTCAGCAGATTAAGGATGATGCTCCGAGCGTCTATAAGTCGCTGGTCTTTACGCCGCAGATCGTTAATGCTGCTCCAAATATGAACCCTCAGCTGGTTGGTGTCTCTTCAAAGACTAAGAATCCGGCTACTGCAGTCGCCTTTGCAAAGTTTGTGACTAATGCTAAGAATCAGCTCGGTTTCGCTAAGGAAGTCAACATTTTCCCGTCGGCTAAAGAATCTCTCGAAGATTCGTATTTCACTGAAAGTGATGGTTCTGACATCGCTGAGGTTCGTGTAATGGGCGCTGAGCAGATCAAGGAAGCGGTTGCCTATTCGCCGGCTGTATACAGCGAGGCTATGAAGTCTAATCTCCGTGAAGAAATCGCCAAGGCGCTGCAAGGTGAGAAGTCTGTGCAGCAGGCACTTGATGATGCTGTTGACTTCTGCAACCAGCGACTGGAGGAGTAATACATGACTGCCGCAACCGATAAGCGGGACCGCGGCGACAAGATCGCCGCCCGACGTGGTACCAACCAGTCGGGCGGCGGCATCACGAGCCGCATCCGTCGCAATGGTGTTGCCACCCCGTGGCTATTTCTGTCCGTGGCCTTGGTGGTGACTATTCTCTTCTCTATTGTTCCATTCTTCCAAACCGTTATCTACGCCTTCACCAATGCGCGACGTTTAGGTAGCTGGAAGTTTGTAGGACTAGATAACTTCATCAAAATGGCGCAAGATGAGCGTTTCTGGATTGCTCTGCAAAACTCCGCACTCTACGCCATCGTTGTTATGCCCATGATGGTATTTTTGCCGCTATTGCTAGCGCTACTTGTGCAAAAGCAAGTGCCATTCATTGCAGTGTTTCGCACTGGCTACTATGTGCCTGTAATCATTTCGATGGTGGCTGCTGGCATTATGTGGCAGTGGATGCTTGACTCGCGTGGCATGGTGAATTCACTATTGCAAGCGTTAGGCTGGATTACTTCACCAATCCCATTTCTCACGGATCGCTGGTTACTGCTTATATCTTCAATGGTTGTCACCATTTGGAAAGGCGTTGGCTACTACATGGTCATTTATTTGGCTGCGCTTACCAATATTCCAACTGATTTGTATGAAGCGGCATCTATTGATGGCGCTGGCACATGGCATCAATTTTGGAATGTAACCATTCCAGGAGTGCGTAACACAATGGTACTCATCGCGGCGCTTTCTTCAGTGGCGGCTTTCCGCGTCTTCACGGAAATTTATGTGCTGTCGAATAACACTGCTGGTATCGGTGGTAAAAGTATGACGATGGTCATGCTCATCCAGCGTGAAGGTACTGGTCTCGATGCACAAGTCGGGTACTCCTCAGCGATTTCATTGGTCATGTTCCTCATCACTGTGGGCCTTATGGTCGCATCGCTGCGTATGCAAATGGAGGATCAGTGATGAATAATAATGGTATTCAGCGTGGCGCTGCAGCAGGTTCCAAATCAAAGAAAATCGTTGGACTGATTATTCGATATCTTGTGCTGCTTCTAGTTCTAGTGATTCTGGTTACTCCATTAGTTTGGCAGCTATCAACTTCACTCAAGGGCAAAGGAGTTGGCCTCTATACTCGTCCACCACAATTTTGGCCTGAGGATGCTTCTCTCGCTGCTTACGGTGAAGTCACGCGTATCGTGCCGATTCTCAAATACACGATCAACTCAGTCATCGTCGCTATCATTTGTTTGATCGGTAACGTGTTTGGTGCTACTGCGGCTGGATATGCGCTTGCTAAGTTCCAGTTCAAGGGTCGTAAGTTTGCAATGGGAGTATTCATCGTTGGTATTGTTATGCCGACGGAGACGATACTTATTGCACGTTATATGCTTATGCAGTCTTTGAGTCTGAACAACACGTTGCTTGGTATTGCTCTACCATCATTGGTTGGCGCTATGAACGTGCTACTTATGCGCAATGCTATCAGCGGTATCCCTAGCTCTCTCGAAGAGGCTGCCATGATTGATGGTGCTAACGCATGGCAACGATTCATACGCATCATCATTCCTTCAGTGAAGGGAACGATGGCTGTTGTAGCTATTTTCTCCTTCGTCGCTGCTTGGGATGACTTCCTGTGGCCGCTACTTGTTATGTCTGATCAGAACAAGTACACGTTGACTATTGGTTTGAACTATTTGCAGGGAACATTTGCGAATGATCCCCGTGTGGTGGCCGCCGGCACGATCATCGCGATTATGCCGATTTTGATTCTGTTCTTCGCTCTTCAGAAGTACTTCTTCCAGGGCGTCGGAGAAGGAGGTATTAAGGGATGAGTAACAACAAACGCCCCAATATTTTGTTCGTGCTCACTGATGATCATGCATCACCCGCTATTAGCTGCTATGGCAATCAGTTACATCTCAACAACACACCAAATATTGATCGAATTGCCGCTGAAGGTGTACGTTTTGACCGAGCATTGGTTACCAACTCGTTATGTGCACCTTCTCGCGCCACAATCTTGACTGGCACCTATAGTCATGTCAATGGTGTCACGACGCTCGATACGCCTATCGACTCAAGTCAACCGACGTTTGCATCACTGCTACATGATGCAGGATATACTACGGCATTCTTCGGCAAATGGCATATGGGACATGGAGCAGGCCATGACCCTCAAGGATTCGATTATTGGGAAGTTCTTCACGATCAGGGCACCTATATTGATCCGTTACTGCATACGTCTAATGGTGATGTGCAGACTGAAGGTTATGCTACGGATCTACTTACTGACCACGCACTTGCGTGGCTTAGTCAGCAACATGGCGATAAGCCGTGGTGTATTCTGCTGTGGCATAAAGCTCCTCACCGGCCTTGGGTGCCTCATCCACGCCATATAAACTTATATAACGATCCCATTCCAGTTCCAGAAACATTCTGGGATGATTATTCTGATCGTGCCACTCCCGCTCACAAAGCCACAATGCGTATTGCTGATGATCTGGCTGACGTAGACCTGAAAGAGGACCCACCGGAGGGGCTTAATTACGAGCAACTTGCTGTGTGGAAGTATCAACGGTATTTACAAGATTACTTGCGTGTAATCGCTGCTATTGATGAGAGTGTGGAACGCTGTGAGCAAGCTGTGAGCGAGCGCGGAGAACACGACGATACGATCATGATCTACGGGTCTGATCAAGGCTTTTTCCTAGGCGAGCATGGTTGGTTTGATAAACGATTCATGTATGAAGAATCACTACGTATGCCACTTTTGCTGTCATGGCCACGTCGTGTACCTGCAGGACAAGTGGTATCCAATCTCGTTTCGAACGTTGATATCGCGCAGACTCTGCTTGATGCTGCGGATGTGCCATGCATCGACCGTATGCAAGGAATGAGTTTGTTACCGCAGATCACTGGTGTACCGGATGCACAAGTTCGTGATGCATTCTATTACCGGTATTACGAACATGATGATCATATGCATCATGTATGGGCGCACTATGGCATTACAACCGAGCGATATAAGCTCATCTATTACTATGCGGATGGTTTGGGGCTAGCTAATACCAGTGATGTGACCTATCCACCTGAGTGGGAATTATTTGATCTGAAAATAGATCCGCATGAGATGCATTCGGTATATAACGACCCACGATATGTTGGTGTTCGAGATGCGCTTAAGAAGCGGATGCTTGAGCTGCAACAAGAGCTGGGAGACAAGCCATATGAGAGGCCGACTCCAGCTCAAAGGCAAGAGATTATCGGCAAACGATAATTTGAATACTGTGATTCGACCGATGACGTTTATGTGTGTGGCTAATACTCATCTCATCGGTCGAATCGCGGGTTTGTCTCGATACGTGCCATTCAGGAAGGGAATACAGATGAATGAGCTGTTCTCCATACTGGTCAAGCCGACTGGTGCTTATTGCAACCTTGATTGTGAATATTGTTTCTTCATTTCGAAAGATCAAGTGTTGCCCGGAGACCCAATGATGAGTGAAGAGACTCTTACAGTCTTTTTGCATCGTTATCTTGACGAACAACCTGATGGTGATGTTACTGTGGCATGGCAGGGTGGGGAGCCTACTATGCGCGGTGTATCGTTCTTTGAGCTTGCATTGCCACTCGCTGAACAACTTGCTCGACCAGGACAGCGCATTAGGCATGTACTACAAACGAATGGTACGTTGCTTGATGATCGATGGTGTCGATTACTCGCTGCACATGATGTGCTAGTCGGTATTAGTGTTGATGGTCCTGCTGAATTGCATGACCGATATCGGGTGAATAAAGCAGGTCGTGGCAGTCATACATCAGTCATGCGTGGGTGGCACCTTCTTGAAGGTTATGGTATTGCACGTAATGTGTTGTGCACGGTACATGCGGCCAACGAGAGCCACCCTTTAGAGGTATATCATTTTTTCCGCGACGAAATGCATGCTGAACACGTGCAGTTCATCCCTATTGTTGAACGTGTGGATGAAGCGCATGCGGCATCTGCCGAAAATTGCTGGCGCAGAACTGATGGCAGTCGTATTTTGTATCGACAAGCGGGACGTCATGTCACCAGTAGATCAGTTAATCCAGTTTTGTGGGGAAGATTTCTGAACACGATATTTGACGAATGGGTACAGCAGGATGTTGGACGCGTATTTGTTCAGCAGTTTGACGTAATGCTTGGCAACATGTTCGGTCAGTATTCGTTATGTGTCCATGCTCCTCAATGCGGCAATGCGCTTGTTGCCGCGCATAATGGTGATGTATTTTCTTGCGATCACTGGGTAGAAGATGAGTATCGTCTTGGTAATTTCCTTCATCAAGAATTCCGCGAGATGATCAATACACCTAGACAGCATCAATTTTCCTCGTTTAAGCAAAATCTACCAGATGATTGTTTAGAGTGCTCAGTGCGTTGGGCCTGCCAAGGAGGCTGTCCTAAAGATCGATTCTCTCCAGATTTGAATGGCACATATCGGCTTAACTACTTATGCGCGGGTTACCGCAGTTTTTTCCAGCATGCTATGCCGGCTATGGAGCGTATGGCACAGCTCATTGATAATGG
The DNA here is from genome assembly GCF_002259755.1 of Bifidobacterium hapali. GTDB lineage: Bacteria > Actinomycetota > Actinomycetes > Actinomycetales > Bifidobacteriaceae > Bifidobacterium > Bifidobacterium hapali. The sequence continues at coordinate 65,234 of NZ_MWWY01000006.1, read as the reverse complement.
TTTGCCTGCCGCGATGATCATGGATGAGATTGCAACTAATGACACGAGTTTCTTTGATATTGATACCATGCGTAAGGAGGGGCGATATGAACCGATTCCCGCGTAGTGTCTATGGTGTGGGTAATGAGCCTGATCCTCGATTTAGTCTTGCTAATGAACGTACATTTTTGGCATGGTGTCGTACTTCGTTTGCAATCGTATCGTTGGCTATAGCGTTGGACAATATTAGCGTGGCCATGATTCATGACGTAAAACGCTTTGTAGTAATGCTTGCTCTTGTCATTGGTTCGGTGTTGCCTGTGCTGGCATGGATAGATTGGGCGCGTGTAGAGAAAGCTATGAGATTAGGACATGCTCTGCCTAAATCTGTGACGCAATTTGTGTTTGCTATTGCGACTACTGTATGCGCTGGATGCGTGACAATTGGTGTGTTTGCAACATGGTCGTGGTTATGATGAATGACGATGCATTGAATAATTACGATCGTGTAGTTGATAAAGGTATGCAAATAGAACGAACGCGGTTAGCGTGGAAACGAACTATGTTAGCTACGGGAATTTTGTGTTGCGTAGGACTTAAGGCGATGCAATATTTTGATCAACAATGGCGATTTATGACATTATTATTAGTGTTGTTATTTTTGATCGAATGTGGCGTATATCTGTTCCGTAAGTCTCGATATGTAGCTTGGTTCGTTCATATAGATCAGCAAGAGTCTGTTGATCGACCTATTGCTGGTTTAGGATTATGCGGCATTGCTTGGTTATTGTCGACTTTGTCAGTCACTTGTCTTGTACTAACGCTGATGTGACCGGCACGCAGTTGATAGCATAGAATGATGAGATGAAATGGATTATTTCAGGTAGCCTCTTAATGTAATTTGCATGAGTCTTTGTGAATAAGTTTCTTGCATATACTTGCATATATTAGAAGTTAGATGATGTTGTATATCCACGTTTGTACAGGGTTGTCGAAAGCATCAGGTGCAACATGAATCTGAAAGGTGTTATTATGGCGGTTCCCACGGCAGATGGACGGCGGGGCAAAATAGCTTCTACCTCTCGGTTCACGCTGAAAGATATTGCTGACGAACTTGGCATTTCTCAAACTGCGGTGTCGTTCGCAATTAATGATCGTCCTGGTGTTTCTGAAGAGACAAAACGTCGTGTTAAACAACTGGCTGCACAACATGGTTGGAGTCCCGTATATGCGGCGCAGGCACTAGGTTCGTCAAAGACTATGACTATAGGATTTGCCCCTTCACGATCAACCGATGTCCAAAATGAGACGTTTATGTTGCATTTCATGGCTGGATTGCATGCGTCATTTAGCCATAAAGGATATGGTTTACTGTATCGTCCATGTTCTTCGCTTAAAGAAGAAGTAGCTGTCTACCGTGATTGGGCAAGGCGCAAGCGTGTAGACGGTGTCATTCTTGTAGACCTACGTGCTGATGATCCTCGACCTGCGTTGCTTAAAGAACTTGGGGTACCTGCAGTGTTGGCTGGCGGCCCTGATCCCAGTGATGTTGTCCCGTCATTGTCAATTGATGATTCACGGACGATGGAAACAATTCTTGATCACCTATCTTTGCTGGGACATCGTAAAATTGCTTATATTTCAGGCGATCCGGATCTTGACTACAGCAAAGAACGTAAGAATGCATTCCTGCGATTCGCTGAACAGAAGCATCTCGACGGAGCATATGTCGAATTTACTGATTTTGATACCACGAAAGCAGTGGAATCCACGCAACGGTTTCTTGCATCGCACGAGCCTCCCACGGCGTTCATTTACGAAACAGAAATTCTTGCGGTATCTAGTTTACGATCGATTACGGAGATTCTTGTAGCGCGTATTGCTACGGATTCAACGGTTGGTGTTTCTCGGCGATATCCATATAATCTGCCGGCCATTGTTAGTTTTGAAGATAGCTTTATTTGTGAGGCTACGTATCCTTCAATTACTGCAGTGCATCGTGACGCTGGTGAATATGGTACAAAGATCGCGAATTTGCTGCTCAAGTTGTTAAATGGTGAACAGGTGAGTGGGAATCGCAAGATTTTGACTCCTAAACTCATCATTCGAGAGAGTACTAAAAACGTCGTGGTATGACGCAAACGATCGGAATGCGAGCGAGATTTCTCTATATTCCGCTCGCTTTTCGTTGCGGAATCGTTGCGGAATCGTTGCGGAATCGTTGCGGAATGATCAGTGAGATGTGTTGCGATTTTTGACTGAGTATATTGTATTTCGCGAATTGCCGTATCGAACTAGGAGTCTTTTAGCAACAAGAGATTTGAGTAGTACTCGTGCACGAGTATCAGATACATTGAGTCGTTGCGCAACCTCGTTTGTTTTCAGCTGATCGCCGTTGGCAAACAAGTGAAAGACTTCTGCCTCTTTACCAGTAAGACTCAAAAGGATACTTGCAACATCAGGCTCCTGTTGTATCTCTTGCTGATGGGAGTGAGTTGATGCCGTAATCGGCAGAACGAGCGTTGTACGGTCGGGATTGAGTTCTTCTATGAGTTCAGGGTCAGGTAACCCAGCGGAACGAGTTCCTTCGCGCATGGTGTCGAATCCGCTGCCGGCGCGTTCGCCAATGCCGAGTAAATTGAACATTTTCATAATTGTTTCGTTGCGTACGTCAGATACGCCGCCGAGTTCAATTACGGATGGTTCAATGCGTAACGCACCTGGATTGCGGAATGTTATGCGCTCGTTGCCATAACGGACTATGACTACGCCTGTTCGTCCCAAATAATCAGCATGTCCGAGTGCATTAGTCAGTGCTTCGCGCACGGCTCGACGCAATGGTGTGTCATCGTTACGTATCAAGCCATCGGATAAATTAAACGGCACTGGTAGACCATCGGTGAGCTTAGTAATAACTCGTAGCCAAAATCCGAACACGTTGCCTGGCCATGTTCCGTCTGCTGACATCACTCGATCGTCCCAACGTTGTTGCGTAGGATCGCTCACCATACGAAAATCAAGTAGATATTTCGAGAACTCGTCAGTGATGTATCTTTCGTCGCCAAACATCAACAAACCGGCACGCGTGGGATGCAAATTGCGGTCGCCGGATAGGCGTTGTGCTGCTCCTAATTTCCACAATAATTCATCGTCAGGCAGCTTTAGCCAAGGATGATCAGGATGACGTGTTCGGAACATGTTCTTGTAGGCGTTCAGAGTATCATGATCGATAGCTTCAAGCCCTATCTCTTCTACGACTGTCTTGTCAATAGACTCGTCGTCTTGATCTCGCAGCATCGAACGAATTTCATCGTTTGAGCATCGGTAGTCGCCTTCGCCTTTTCGCCGCCATGTGCCAGTTAGAGGATTTTTACCCGTATATACAGGTCTAAACGAACGAGGCGCACGAGGAACATCAATAATGATCACATCTTTATCGTCAATATGTTCAATGCGAACGTCCTCGTCTACGAGAATGTTTGAACTCACTGTATTGCCATCATTGACGTTGTTCCAGAACATTGACACAAGATTGTGCACATTCGGTACGCCAACAATACGTAAATTACGTTTGTTATCTTCTTCAATGCCAAGAGCGATGGTGCCGCCATTAGTGTTTGCAAATGAGCTATACGATTGCCATAGGCTGGTTGGAATTTTGCCGTGTGTAGAGAGTTTGACTTCTAAACGACCGTTCTCGTGCATGTGCTGTATGTCGGCTATATTCATCGATGATCACCATCCTCTCATTTTTGTTTTTTCTATTATGCCAGCTAAGAGAGGCGTTACACGCAACTGTAAAACGGATGCTTAGATATTTCATCATCGTTACCGACAAGAAATTTGAGTAGTACACGTGCACGAGTGGCAGTGTCATGAGGCTGGGGTTAGCACAAACAATAAAGTGGTCTGATTGGATGACAATCAGACCACTAGAAGTTCTGTTAGCAAAAATGACCAAAAATAGTCAATTCGTTAACGTATTAACGTATTAATACCGCAAGATACTGGTTTTTAGCAACCTCACGCAGCGTTCTTGACTGCGGTGGCGATGGATACTGCCGGGTCAAGGAACGGGATAAGCGTGGACTGGAACGCGTGGTAGAGGTCAGACTTGCCTGGCCACACGGTGCCGATCACATGGTTATCCTTATCGAGCTGGTGGAACCACGAACCACCTTGGTGATCGATCACATGCTCATCCACGTATTGCGCGAACGTCGCATACCACTGTGCATACTCATCCTTGCCGGTCGCAGAGTAAAGCGTAGCAGAAGTGTTCAACGACTCAGCTAGCGTCCAGTGCATGCGATCAGTAACCACTGGCTTGCCGTTCCAATCGGTCGTGTATGCAAGGCCGACAGTGCCGTCAGCGTTCCACGCGTCAGCCACAGCGCGCGCAAACAGGTGTTCGGCGGCTTCAATGTACGGCTCAGCACCTTCAAGGTTGGCGAACGAGCTCAGTGCCCACTGGGTGATCAGTCGTGCCCACTCGATGCCGTGGCCCGGGGTAGCGCCATACGGCTTAAACTGATCGTCTTTCTTATCGGCGTTAAATTCAAGTTCAACGGTCCAATCAGAGCTAAAATGCTCAGGAATACGCCACTCGTTATTCTTCGCCCAGCCGATCACGTGATCGATAATACGGCCGGCACGCACGCGATACGAGTTGTCGCCAGTCGCATCTGCTACAGCGAGGAACGCCTCAGTGGTGTGCATGTTCGCGTTCAGGCCACGATAGGGGTCAAGCTCAGTGAACTCAGTGTTCCACGTATCGACTGCCAGTCCGATTTCCTCATCCCAGAAATGCTTATCATACGTAGCCAGCGCCTCATCGAGCAGCTCTTGTGCACCCGGGCGACCAGCCAGCAGTGCCGAGGATGCAGCCAGAATCACGAATGCATGTGCGTAGCACACTTTGCCGGGCTCGGGAGTGCCGTCTTCGTGAACCTGCGGATACCAGCCGCCGTTCTTGTCATCATGCAGAACGCCGGTCAATCCAGCTAGTGCCTTATCGGCCAGTTCGCCAGCGCCCGGGTATCCGAGCATGTGGCCGATTGAGTACACGTGTGCCATGCGGCTAGTGATCCACGTTTCTTCACCATGTGACGGATCGATGGTACCGTCAGCGTTCAGCCATCCGGAACCGCCAACAGCTGCGGGGAAGCCCTTACCAAAATTGAGTAGTTCGTAAGTTTCGGACGCCATGAAGATGCGGTTGGCTTCAGTGCCGAGCAGATACTTAGGATTGGTGCTCATTACGTTGTCCTTTCTTAGTTTTGTCATTATTATTGTTACGTCACTGAGGCGATGAACTCAAGTGCGTAGCGACATGTCATATCGTTCGGAAAACGTTTACCATATTACTGTTGACCAATATGACTTGATTGGCAGCAAACTGATAGTAAACACTTACCGTTCAACGCGAATACCGAAATAATCCATCACCAGCTCGCAGAACATCATGTTCGACCAGCTGAACCATTCGCGCGTGTATTTGGTCGGGTCATCGACGTCAATACCCTCATGCATGAGATGTGTACCAGCGTCGGTTGCGACGAGACGGTCAAGAATATGGGCTTCATACGCATGGTCGCCACTGGTCAATGCCTCAACGGCCAACGCGATCGGCCAGACGTAACGTGGCGGCGTATGCGGCGAGCCAATACCCTTGAGATACTTGCCCTCGTAATAGTACGGATTTTCGTCGCTGAGCAAGGTACGGCGCGTGGCAAGATACGTCGGATTATCGGGCTCGCAATATCCGAGATACGGTGCGGCCATGAGATCTGGTACATTGCTGTCGCCCATAATGTTATAGTGACCGAGTCCGTCAGTCTCAAACGCCCAAATTGTTTCGCCATCACGATTCGTCGTCTTCGCATACGTATTGATACCGTGATCGACTGACTCACGCAAAGCCTTCGCGCGCGCAGCAATCTGCGGGTCAGCAAGATCATCACCGAGCTCACCGCCGAAAATACGCTCGAGATAGTCCATGACCACCACTACGAACATATTTGATGGCACGAGATAGTGGTATGTGCAAGCATCATCGCTCGGACGGAAGCCTGACCATGTCATGCCAGTGACTGCGACAGGGGAGCCTTTTCCGTCGTTGACGAGTGTTTCAGTAGGAATAGTGGTGTTGCGGATAAAGAAATACGGTGAGCGTGCCGCATGATCTTGCTCAGTTTCAAACACGTCGAGAATGGTCTTGACACCGGAGATAAATTCGGAATCAAACTGACTCGTGCGGCCAGTGTTGGCATACAGGAGCCATGCCAGCTGAATTGGGTAACATAGTGAGTCAACCTCATATTTGCGTTCCCACAGCCACGGGCTGGTACGGTCGGAGCGATCATCTGGGTCCCATGTGTGCCCATTTGGCTCTTCATTGAACGCGTTCGCATACGGGTCGATGCCGATAAATCGGAACTGCTGACGTACGAGTCCTTCGATCATATCGGCTAAATCAGGGTCATCTTTGGCGATTACAAGATACGGTCGCACCTGTGCGGTCGAATCGCGTAACCACATGGCTGGGATGTCACCAGTGAGTAGGAATGTGGTGCCGTCCTCATGACGCTTGACGGTGGTCAGTAGCGTGTTTGCGAAGCAGGCGTTGAAATTTTCGGCCCAACGTGTGTGCTCGTCGCCGCACAGATCGGTAATGCGTTGCATGAACGCCGCGACGGATTGCGGTACTTCGGTGTAGGTCATGCTATCCAACTTCTTTGTTAACGTGATTAATGGATTAATGCAATTACATTCTAAACTGCTTTAGCTATCCGACACGCCATCGCTGCCGTAAGTTGCGGTAAGTTGCGGCGGGCTGTGGCGGGCTGCCGTGCATTACAAAACCGCCACGCACGAAGACGCACTAACGACGAGTGGCGGAAATGTCTCACTGAGCAGCGCTCAGTGAGACATTTCCGCCACTCGAGGGGAAAGGGAAGGAGCCTAAACGCCTACAAGCGTCTCAAGCTCCGTCAGCTCACATGATCTGGCAGAACTCAATAACCTCGTGGTTGGGCCCAAGCACGTTGAAGTAGCGAATGCCATGCTCCCAGAACGTGTCAATGTGCTGGATAGAGCCTTCAACAAAGTTCAGACCGAGCTTCTGCGCCTCAGCAAACGACGCCTCAATATCCGTCGAGTCGAGCGCGAAGTGGTTGATCGCACCGTTTTCCATCGGTGTTGGGTCCATCGTCCACACCTCAAGCGTGAGGTTGTTCAAACGTAGAAATGTGCAGCGGTCCTCGCCGTTCGGGTAGATACCAAGGCACTCAAAACCGAGCTTCTCGTAGTAAGCGATAGTGCCTTCGAGATCAGTCGTAGGAATACCGACGTGCTGCACGCCAGTAACAGTGTCGCGGATAGACATGGTACAGTTTTCCTTTCGCTGTGCCGATTTTCGATTCGCTATATTGCTTGACTGTGCTTGAACTGAACTCACTGAGCCGCTTCGGCGAGGTAATCCGGCATAACTTCCGGATACTTCGGCCATGCGCCAGCCTGAGTGCACACGTAAGCTGCAGTGTTCACGGCTGCACGGTGAGCTTCAGCGAGCGAAGCGCCGAGCAGGATCTTTGCAGTGAACGTACCGGAGAACGAATCACCGGCGCCAACGGTATCGTTGACTTCAACATGCGGAGTGCTCAGCGTGGAGCTTTCGCCATTCTTAGAGATGATGGTCGAGAAGGTCGAGCCACCGGTCAGGATGACATAGTCGAGGTTGTATTCGTTCATAAACCAACGGCATGCCTCGTCGTCGGAGGTGCCGCGAATGTCGAACATGTCACGCAGGAGCAGCAGTTCGGCATCGTTGATCTTGAACACAGTCGCGTAGCCGAGTTCTTCTTCGATGAGTTCCTTGGAGTAGTGGTCACCACGCAGGTTGATGTCGAAGAAGCGCATCGCATTGGACTTGGTGTGCTTGAGCAGCTCGATAATGGTGTCATGCGACTCCTGAGAGCGCAGTCCCAGCGTACCGAAGCATACAGCGTCAGCCTGTTCAGCAACTTCAATGAGCTGGCGGGTGAGCAGCAGGTGATCCCAAGCAACGCCCTTGACGATGGTGTATTCCGGGATACCGTTCTTGAGAGCGACTTCAACGGTGGAGGTCGGCCATGCGTTGCGCTGAATGATGGTGTGAATGCCAGCCTTTTCGGCTTCCACGAGCAGCTCGTCGCCGAGTTCATCTTCGCCAACGGCGCTGATGGACCAGCCTTCGGTGCCGTTCATCATTGCGTGGTAAGCGAAGTTAACAGGGGCGCCGCCTGCGCGCTTGCCGGTGGGGAGCATGTCCCACAGGAGCTCTCCAAGGGACAGGACGATTGGCTTGGACATGATGGTTCCTTTCTGTTTGTGACGTCGTGGCGGCGTCGTTGTTTTTGATGGTTGGTTTGCCGTAGGGGCCGACGGCGTGGTTTACACGTCGTCGAAGAACACTGAGGGGTGCTCTAAAAACTGCGTGATCGCTACAGCTGCGGCTCCGGTGACGGTTGCGTCAGTCGGTAGCGTTGACAGGGCGATGGTGGTGGCTCGTGCGATATCAGGAATAGCGCGCTCGTCGATGACTTCGTGAATTGCGTCGAGTAAGGGCTGTCCGGCTTCGGAAACAATGTCGCCGACAACAATGCGCTCGGGATTGTACGCATTGAGGATGGTAACGCAGCCGTATCCGGCATATCGGCCGATATCGTGAACGAGCACGCGTGCGGCACTGTTACCGGTTTCAGCTGCAGCAAAGAGCGCACGGCAAGCTTGCGCATGAGTCATGGACTGTGTGCCGGCAACGATGTGACTGTTGTTGAGTCGTTCGTGTATGGCAACGGCTGAACAGTATCGTTCAAGACATCCGACGTTGCCGCAATCGCAAGGAATACCGTTGATATCGATACTGATGTGTCCGATTTCGGTGGCGGCTCCTTGCGCGCCGTTGATGAGTTGGCCGTTGTTGATGACGCCGAGACCGACTCCTTCGCCCATGAGATAGTAGGCGAGGTTTTCGCATGTACTGTGCCTGTCGAATAAGTATTGGGCAAGGGCACCTGCGCGTGCATCCTGCTCAATGTAGACGGGAACGGGGAAAGCATCGGCGAATTCAGTGCGGAAGTTGACTGATCGCCAGCTGGTCATCGAGGAGACGACGGCAGTTCGTCCTTGATCGCGCAAGTATGGACCAGGAACTGCGATACCGACGGCGACAATGGCATCGTCGGACGCGATGAGACGGTTAACGTGATCACGGATTGTAACGAGGGTTGCAGGGATCGTGTCTTCGCTGACGGTTGGTAGATCTTCGAGACTGATACGGTTACCTGCGAGGTCAAATAAACCAATTTCGACAAGGCTGCGCGCAAATTTAACGCCAACGACATGGAAACGTGTGACGTCAAGCGTAAGGCCAATCGAACGGCGATTCTTGCTGCCTTCAAAATCACCAGTTTCGGTAATAATGCCAGCTTCGAGTAGCCTCGCAGTAATTTTGGTAATCGCGGCTGGAGTGAGTCCAAGGGCTTTGGCAATCTGTGCTCGGGAGCTAATGCCGTTATGATAGAGGTGCTGTAGGATTCGCGAACGGTTGGATTCTGAGACGGTTGCCTGTGATGTGGTCGTGTTGGTATTCACGGTTTTCACCTCCTCGTGTTCAGCTTCGTTGCACAATTTCTTTCAATCTGAACCTAATTCATATATTAACCCTGTTAATTAGGGAATGCAAATTGAACCTGTTCTGCGTGTCGCAAACGCGGATTCGATCGACCGGTAGATGGTACGCTGGCTTAATCATGAACGGTCGATGACGACACGGTAAATATAAAGGTGAATATAAAGGAGTGACATTATGACAACCATCGAGATCGCAGTGCAGGATGCTGATGGTGCATATATTGCCTTGGAAGAAGGTGCTGACCGTATTGAACTGTGTTCAGCATTGGGTGCTACCGGCGGATTAACGCCGAGCTATGGCATGATTCAATCGTGCGCGCATGCGGGACTGCCTCAAGGTGTGCAAGTGCTCGTTCGCTCGCGTGCGGGGTCGTTTGTTTTTGATGAACGCGAAAAGCAAGTGCAGTTAACTGATGTCAAGTCGGCGATTTTAGCTGGTGCACGAGGTGTTGTAGTTGGCGGCCTGATGCAAGGTGGACGCATCGACGTGGAATTTGCCGAACATCTTATCGATGCGGCGCGCGAAGAAGGGCGGCGCTGCAACCGCAATGTGCAAGTGACATTCCATCGAGCGTTTGATATGGTACCTGACCAGTTCTCTGCACTCGATGTGCTGATTGGTTTGGGATATGACCGGGTACTTACCTCAGGTGGCGCGCCAAACGTCACTGAAGGACTTGGGCGATTGAGCGCGCTGGTACATCATGCGGCTGGTCGTATCCAAATTGAAGCTGGTGGTGGTGTGCGACCGTCTTCGATTGCCGATATTTGTGCAACGGGAGTTGACGCAGTGCATTTATCGGCCAAGATGCTCGTTTCTGCCGCTGGTGGACCAGGCGGTGGTGGAGATACGCCGATTGAACGTACTGATCGCCATGTAGTGCGTGCGGCAGTTGCTGCTGCTCATGCATAATGTGTGGAAGTAGGTAGATGATATCACTCTGTTATATGGTGTATCGATAGACTGCTGGTGACTATTGATAATGAGACCAATGTTAAGTTAGTTAACTATACGATGGTTTGTACTATTGAGCCATTTATCGGTAGTTTATATGGATATAATGCGGCTATATACTGCGGGACACGCTGTTAATGTAAAGGTAGTTGACAATTAATCCTAATCCCTCTATATTGGCATGTAGTTACCGCAATGAGGCGGTGACTCCCATCTCATAGAGGAGTAGGAATAATGATCAATAAACGAATGATGGCGGGATTCGCAGCTGTAGCCGCACTGTCGATGGGCTTAGCTGGCTGCGGTTCAGACACTAGTAACAATACCAACACGAACGCTGGTGGCGATACGGGTAGCACGGATGAAGTAGTCAATATCACGTACATGCATCGTCTGCCTGACAATGACGGTATGGTGCTCGTCAATGACATTGTTGCCAAATGGAATAAAGAGCATCCGAATATTCAAGTTAAGGCCACAAAGTTTGACGGCAAAGCTTCGGAAATGATTAAGAAGCTTGAGACGGATGTTAAGTCTGATACGGCACCGGATCTCGCGCAAATTGGCTACTCTGAGCTGCCAGAAGTATTCACCAAAGGCATGCTACAGGATGTAAGCGAGTATGCCGAACAGTACAAAGATCACTTTGCGGCTGGTCCGTACGCTCTTATGCAGGTCAATGGTAAGTCGTATGGCTTGCCGCAGGATACTGGCCCGCTGACATACTTCTACAACAAGGCTGAGTTTGATAAGCTCGGCATTACAGTTCCTAAGACTGCTGACGAGCTGATTGAAACCGCGAAGAAGACAGCTGCTCAAGGCAAGTACATCATGTCTTTCCAGCCTGATGAAGCTATGATGACTATGTCTGGTCAGGCGGGTGCATCTGGTGCGTGGTACAAGATTGACGGCGACCAATGGGTTGTAGACACGCAGACCGCAGGATCGAAGGCTGTGGCCGACGTGTACCAGCAGCTGCTTGATGCAAAGGCCGCCACCACGAATCAGCGTTGGGATGCGTCGTTCGACGCGTCGCTACAGGACGGTTCTCTGATCGGCACCGTAGCTGCAGCATGGGAAGCGCCACTGTTCATGTCTTCAGCAGGCGATGCAAGCTCCGGCCAGTGGCAGGTTACCCAGATTGGTGACTGGTTTGGTAACGGTACTAAGACTGGTGCTGACGGTGGTTCTGGTGTAGCGGTGCTCAAGACTTCCAAGCATCCCAAGGAAGCAATGGAATTCCTTGACTGGTTCAATACGCAAGTTGCTGACCTTGTTTCGCAGGGCCTCGTTGTAGCTGCTACTACTGCGGACGCCGAAACTCCTGAAGATTGGGCTACGTTCTTCGGTGGTCAAGACATCATGGCTGAGTTCAAGACTGCGAACGCGAACATGAGCGACTTCATCTATATTCCGGGCTTCTCGGCAGTTGGCGCAAAGATGAGCGAGACGGCAGCAAAGGTTGTTGACGGTTCTGCAAAGGTTGCAGACATCTTCGCCGATGCACAAACCACTTCGGTGGCAACGCTCAAGGATTTGGGTCTATCGGTTAAGGAGTAGTGACATTGACCGGGGCCTTTCCCGGTCGATGACATTCATCCTGTCATCACCAATTGTATGAAAGGCCGGAGTACCTTGCTCCGGCCTTTTTACATGACAGGAACGATGACAGTGACGGCATTGACATTATCGTTGAAGTTTTCTTCCATTGTTTCGACCATCGTCTGAAAGGACAGGTTCGATTATGACTACAACTACGAAACCGGCAATGAAGGGGTCTGCTGGACAAACCGCAAAACCGAAGCGAACTGACGCAGAAAAACGCGAAAGTCGTATTGGCTGGGCATTCATGGCACCATTCGGCGTCCTGTTTGCACTTGTATTCATCCTTCCTATTTTCTGGGCTATCTACTCAAGCTTCTTCCGTCAAGTCAGTGAAGGAGGCGGCGCATACGGTGGTGGCGAGCTCGTCAACAAATTCGTTGGGCTCCAGAACTTCCAATATGCCATCACGTCATCTGCGTTCTGGACTGGCGTTGGCAGAGTACTGATCTACACTGTTATTCAAGTTCCGATCATGATTATCAGCGCGCTTGCACTGGCTCTGCTTCTCGACTCATTCATCGTTAAGCGCGTTACTGCATTCCGCCTTGGCTACTTCTTACCGTACGCCATCCCCGGTGTTGTTGCCTCGATCATCTGGGTCTACTTGTATAACGGACAGATTTCACCGATTGTCAAAGGACTTGCAGCAATCGGCATCAATGTCGACTTTTTCGCAACCAATGTGGTGCTCGGCTCAATGGCCAACATCACCACATGGACGTTCACCGGATACAACATGCTGATCTTCCTCGCAGCATTGCAAGCAATCCCGCATGATCTCTACGAAGCTGCTCGCATTGATGGCGCGAACGGATTCCAGATTGCCATGCGCATCAAACTACCTAACGTGCGAGCCGCTGCGTTGCTTGCCATGCTGCTCTCTATTGTCGGCACTATTCAGCTATTCAATGAGCCGCAGGTCATGTCTACTGCTGATTCGGGTATCGGTAAAGCGTACACGCCCATGATGATGGCATTGAGTACTTCGCAAGGCACGCTCACCCCGGGCGGTGACGGACCAGCATCTGCAATCGCCATTGTTATGGCACTTATTGCTGGCGTGCTTGCTGCCCTTTACGCTCTCGTTGAAAGGAAGGTGAATGAGCAATGAGTGATATGACTCGTGGAGGACGTGCGGAACGTCGCGCTCGCAAAAAGGCCGACCGCATCCGTGACTTGCATGCGAATGATTTACCTCGCTCAATGCAACCATCCGTGGCAGTGAAAACCATCACTATTGTCGTGCTGGTGTTTGCGTTGTTCTACTTCCTGTTTCCGATCTATTGGGCGATTATCGCATCCACGAAAACAGCGAGCCAAATGACAGGTAGTAATGGCATGTGGTTTGCGGTCGGTCTTGATCAGTTACCAAACGCGATTGCCTATAACTACGGCAAACTCATCGGCTGGACCCGTGGTAACTTTTGGCGTTGGGTGTTGAACTCGTTGATCTATTCGGGTGTTTCCGCGTTTGTTGGCACATTGGTGGCTGTTATGGCAGGCTATGCGACTGCTAAATTCCGCTTCCGCGGTAAGAATATTGCGATCGGCGTCATTATGGGTTGCATGCTCATGCCGGCGGCTCTCTTGACTATTCCACAGTATTCAATCTTCCACACGTTGCACTTAACGAACACAATGCTCGCAATCATTATCCCATGCTGTGTCTCACCGTTTGGCTTTTTCCTTGGCCGCGTGTATGCGCAAACGTCGGTGCCTGACGAGTTGCTTGAAGCGGCGCGTATTGATGGTGCGAGCGAGGCGAGGATTTTCTTCACGATTGTGCTGCGATTGCTTGCTCCCGCGATGGTGACGATTTTCTTATTCCTGTTTGTGGCAACGTGGAATAACTTCCTGCTACCGCTCATGATGGTTTCGTCTGATACGTTGAAGCCTGTCACACTCGGCCTGTACGGCATGGTGTCACTCGCCACATTCACCGATCGAGGTGCCTTGATGATGGGTGCGTTACTCGGCGTACTCCCTGTAATCGTACTGTTCCTCGGTCTGCAACGCTACTGGCAAGCCGGCCTAGCAGCTGGAGCGGTTAAAGGATAACGAAGGAGTGATCTTTATGACTACTGGACGTTTTACGCTTCCCAGTGAATCAAATTTTGCTGAGAAAACCAAAGAACTTGCCGATCTGTGGGGTGCGGACGCAATCCGCAACTCCGACGGCACACATCTCGATGACGCGGTGCGTGCACTCGGCAAGAAAATCTACAGCGCGTACTTCCCAACGCGTGCTCATAACGAGTGGATCACACTCCACATGAATGAGACGCCGCAAGTCTACTTGCTTACGCAGCGCGTGCTCGCTGAAACAGAGTCAGTCACCATCGATCTCATGTCTGGGTTCTTTGAAGAACAACTCACCCCAAACTATGATGCTGATCCGGCTCGATATTGGGAAGTCATAGACCGTACTACCGGTGGTATTGTACCGACTAAGGACTGGAACGTTGACTCGGCGGCGCACACAGTAACTGTCGCCAACACAATCCCCATGCATGAGTACACGGTTTCCTTCCTCGCCTACATCATCTGGGACCCAGTTGAGATGTACAACCATCTCACCAACGACTGGGGAGACAAAGAACATGAGATTCCGTTCGATATCTACCATCCAGCCACACGCAAATTCGTATTCGATACGTTCACACAGTGGCTTGACGATAATCCCGATACTGATGTCGTACGTTTTACCACGTTCTTCTACCAGTTCACGTTGATTTTCGACCCGCGCCACCGTGAGAAAATTGTCGACTGGTTCGGCTGCTCCTGCACCGTCTCGCCAGCTGCACTCGACGATTTTGAACAACAATACGGTTATCGACTGCGTCCTGAAGATTTCGTGGATGAAGGCTGCTACAACAGCGCATGGCGTGTACCGCGTAAACCACAACGCGACTGGATTGACTTCTTGTCAAATTTTGTACGGGCAAACGTCAAAAAACTCGCCGACATGTCTCATGCTGCCGGCAAAGAGGCAATGATGTTCCTTGGTGACCAGTGGATCGGCGCCGAACCATACAAGGATGGTTTTGCAGATCTTGGCCTCGACGCAGTTGTCGGCTCAATTGGTGACGGAACCACCACGCGTATGATCGCTGACATCAAGGGCGTCCGATACACCGAAGGCAGGTTCCTACCATACTTCTTCCCCGACACCTTCTACGAAGGCAACGATCCAAGCATTGAAGCATGGGATAACTGGCGTAAAGCACGTCGTGCGATCCTGCGCTCGCCGATTGCGCGCATGGGTTACGGTGGTTACCTGTCGTTGGCTGCACAATTCCCGAAGTTTGTAGACGCGGTAACGCATATTGCTGACGAATTCCGCGACATTCACGATAAAACCGGGGGAGAAGCGGCAACTGGCGAACTCAACGTTGCAATCCTCAACTCGTGGGGCCGAATGCGCTCGTGGATGGCGTATACAGTTGCACACGCGCTGCCTAATAAGCAGACGACTACATACTATGGCATTCTCGAAGCTCTATCTGGCATGCGAGTCAACGTACGATTCGTCAGTTTTGACGATGTGCTCGATCATGGTGTTGACAGTGATATTGATGTAATCATCACTGGCGGTCCAGTTGACACTGCATATTCAGGCGGAGATATTTGGGCGACGAATCCACGACTTGCTGAAGTATTGCGTACATGGGTACGTGGCGGAGGTGCGCTCGTTGGTGTTGGTGAGCCGAGTGCGCAATGGTTCCAAGGAAGGTTCTTCCAGCTTGCGGATGTGTTCGGCGTGGATGAGGAGCGTTTCCAGACCTTGTCTGTTGACAAATACTTCCCACCGGTTACGCCTGATCACTTCATTACAGCTGACGTACCTGTTGACTCGGCCGCGCGCGAAGCTTGGCAACATGCAGGCTATCGTATTCCACTGTCTGGTTGCGGTGGAGGCCAAGGGAAAGTGCCGCTGGGTGGTATCGACTTCGGTGAGGCGATTGCGAATACATTCCCGATTAACGAACAAGTGACGTTACTGCGCGCAGACAATGGCCAAGTTCAGCTTGCTGTCAATGAGTACGGATCAGGTCGTGGCGTATACGTATCCGGACTGCCGTATTCGGCGGCGAATGCGCGACTACTCGAACGTATCTTGTTCTATGCGAGCCATCACGAAGATCAGTATGCTGCGTATAGTTCCACTAATCCTGAGTGCGAAGTTGCGCGTTTCGTGGAATCGGGCTGGTATTGCGTCATCAACAATACTGATCGGCCACAGTCAACCGATATCACGCTTCCTGACGGCACGAGTGAGCATGTTGATCTTGATGCTAGCGGTATTGCGTGGCGACGACTATAACACGAACGGTTACATGATCGTGGTGTGTATGGTTCAGCATCCTTCCAGCGGTAGGAAGCTGAACCATACACGCGAATATTGTTCTGCTTCTATGCATACTTTTTGACATTAGTAATGATGCTAATGTTACAAACGCCGAAATTGCGGTTTTTTATTTATGTATATAATATTAACAAATACATGATGTCAATGTGTGCAGTTGTGACATGACTTGCCTAGCCATACGCGTCTGCCATTGTTTATCAGTTATGAAAGAGGTTCCCATGACGGACATCGATGCCACGCTCGCTGCGGTTGCTTCCCGTTTTCCTCTTGAGGGAACGGTTGAAAGCATTGCCCCATATGGTGATGGTCATATCAACGCTACCTATCTGATCACAACCACTGAGAAGCGATATATTTTGCAGCGCATGAACACGAGTATCTTCCCAGATACGGTACATTTAATGCGCAACATCGAACTCGTAACTGCTTTTCTGCGCGAACGAGGTCAGGAAACACTCGACATTATTCGCACCAACGACGGTGCAACCTATATCGACGAGCCGTCTGGCGCGTGGCGAGTATACGCGTTCATCGAACATACGATTTCCTATAACCTCGTCACCGACGCCGCTGTATTCCGCGGCGCAGGAGCAGCATTTGGCGAATTCCAAAACCAACTTGCCAATTTCGATGCATCGCAGTTGACGGAGACTATCGCTCACTTCCACGATACCCCGCATCGTTTTGAAGACTTCAAGGCAGCTGTTACCGCCGACGTGAAAGGTCGCGCAGCCTCATGCCAGCCGGAAATCGACTTCTACATGGCACATGCCAACGTGTATGACACGATTACCACAGGACTGGCCGACGGCACAATCCCACTGCGTGTGACTCATAATGACACAAAACTCAACAACATCCTCATGGATGAGACCACCGGCAAAGCGCGCGCAATTATCGATCTCGACACCGTCATGCCAGGCTCGCTGCTCTACGATTTTGGTGATTCCATTCGCTTTGGTGCATCCACTGCGCTCGAAGACGAACAAGACCTCGACAAAGTACACTTCAGTACCGAACTATTCCGCGCGTATACAGAAGGATTCGTAGGCGAGCTACGCGACAGTATTACTACCCGCGAAGCTGAACTGCTGCCAATGGGCGCGATGATGATGACGCTCGAATGCGGCATGCGTTTCCTCGCTGACTATCTCGCTGGCGACACCTATTTCGCCACCAAATATCCTGAACACAACTTGGTTCGTTCTCGCACGCAAATCAAACTCGTGCAAGAAATGGAAACCAAGACGGATGAGACTGCGTCAATCGTAGCTGACGTGATGAGGGAGGCGAGTCACTGATATGACTAGTGAGACAACGTCGACCGCAACTGCGGCACCACTCGATACTGTGTATGCGAGCATTGATCGACTTATCGATCATGCTATCCATCATCTTGACTTAGATCCTCGCGATGCAGACTGGACGCGCAATCGCATCTTTGCCCTGTTTGATCTGTCTTCGTATCAACCAACCGGCGCAACAGCTGACGGACAGAGCATAGACGAACTCGTAGCTGGATTGTGTCAAGCTGCAATTGCAGCAGGACTGTTCACGCAAGACGAAAACACGTCAATCGCGGACGAAGTCATGGGTCTTCTATCAGCATCGCCGTCGGCTATTGACGATCGATTCAAGGAAATCGAATCACGCGGCGGCGCCGCACACGGCGGCATGCAGGCAATGCAATGGTTCTACGAGTACTGTGTCAACAACACGTACGTAAAAAAGAGCATGCTCGACCGCAATCCGCGATTCGACTCGCATGGCATCGTAGTCACCATCAATCTCGCCAAGCCAGAATTCAAAAACATGAAAAAAGCAGCAGCCGGTAACGCGGTTGCTGGCGGCTATCCTGCATGCACTATTTGCCACGAAAACGAAGGATTCGCGGGACGTAACAAGCGCACATTGCGCACTATCCCAGTCACGCTCGGCAGCCAACCGTGGTTCTGGCAATTCTCCCCATATGGGTATTTCCACGAACACGGCATCTGCGTGAACATGGAACATACACCCATGCACGTCGACCGCGATACCTTTACCCATCTGCTCGACTTCGTAGACCAATTCCCCGGATACTTCCTCGGCTGCAATGCTGCATTACCACGCATCGGCGGCTCAGTACTCGCCCACGACCACTATCAGGGTGGTGGCGAAATACTGCCCATGCTCAAATCTCCAGCATGGGCGTCACTCACCGTGCCACACCATGACAACACAATCGTAGAAATCCTCGACTGGCCAGGCACCGCAATGCGCGTCATCTGCCAATCGCGCGACGAAATCATCGCTATCGCTGACCTCATTCGCACCGCTTGGATCGACTACGATGACGCAGCAGCTGGCATCGCCAGCCATGATGCAACCGGCAACCGGCAATCAGCGCTCTCACCAAGCGTTATTCACACAGCGCGTGGATACGAAATGAACCTCATCTTACGCAATAACACGATCAGCGATGAGTATCCAGAAGGCATATTCCACGCTCACCCCGAATTCTGGCCGGTTAAACAAGAACCAATTGGTCTGATCGAAGCCCAAGGACTCTTCATCCTACCCGGACGACTCACTCGACAACTCAACGTAATCGAAGATGCGCTCGCTGCTGGTAGCGCTAAGCTACCGGATGAAGTCAGTGAATTCACGCTCGTTTGGGATGAGCTGAACACTGCCTTAGATGGTTCACGTGATCGCGATGCCATTCGTACAGCAGTGCGCGACGAACTCGGTAGCATATGTGAGCGTATTCTCGGCAATACCGCTGTATTCAAGAGCAAAGAACAGACGCTTACATTCCTCGAAGAACTTGGAATGCACGCCAATCGTGACTGACCAATCATGACTGACCAATCATGACTGATCGCAGATGATCGTGAGTATTGACGCAATCGTAAAAAACAGAAAGGACTCATAATGACTGAAGGACATCTGGTCGGTGTAGACATTGGTGGCACCAAAATCGAAGCAGTACTGCTCGACCCGAACGATACTGTCGTCGCATCGCATCGCGTACCAGCTCGCCGCGGCGGAAACAACGTCATTGAGGATGTTGTCACACTCGTACGCACAGTAGCTGGCGACCAACTTGCTGACGTGGAACGTATCGGTATCGGTACGCCAGGCCAAGTTGACTCGGCAACCGGTCGTATCGCAAACGTCGTCAATCTCGACATTGATACACTCGAACTTGGTTCTCTCATCGAGGAACAACTCGGGATACCAGTTCAAGTCAACAATGATGTGAATGCGGCTGCAGTAGGCGCAGAAAATGTCGTGTGCGGCAACGACGTTCGTGGCACAGTAGTCATGGTGAACTTTGGTACAGGACTTGCAGCGGGCATTCTTATTGACGGTGAACTGCAGCACGGATATAGCGGCGCAGCGGGGGAGATTGGTCATGTGCCGGTTGACCCAAACCAATTGCCTTGCGCATGTGGTCAACATGGTTGCTTGGAAACCGTGTGCTCTGGTGCATCGGTTGCACGATTATGGCCGACAGCAGACGGCGTGCCGCCTATGCCTGACTTGATTGCCAAAGCACGGAGCGGTGATGCTGAAGCACAGCGTGTGCTTGGCATGGTAACGCATGCGATTGTAGACACATTACAGATCGTCGCTCAGTCAGTTGACCCGCGCATGATCATTCTCGGCGGTGGCATGGCGAAAACTGGACAACCACTACTCGACGTAATCTCGGAAGAACTACAGCGGCGTGAAGCAGCATGCCCGTTCCTCGCTGGGTTAGATCTCAGCGCGCGTATTCAGCTTGCACCAGTCAACGAACCGCTCGGCGCAATCGGTGCTGCGCTCGCCTGATTGAACCAGTATTAACCTTCCTCAATGTAGTGACGTACAACAGCAATCGCACCACCGCGCAAAGTGATGTCAGTGCCGCACTGGCAACGACGAATTACACTACGGGCATGAAACTTTGACGTAGTGGTTCGATCAAGCCGTTCTTGCGCAGCCTCAAGAAACGCGTTGTTGATAATGTCAGCCGGACCGTACACACAGATATCAGTGATATCAAGCAGTCCAATAGGCATTGCCAAAGCAGCTGCTAGATACGTACCAGCTTCACGGATAATCCGCATTTGTTCATCGTGTGATAGTCCGCGCATGCGTTCGCGTAATGCAGTTGCTGAAATCATGCGTTCCATGCAGCCGCGCTTGCCGCACGGACATTCTGGCCCATGATCTGGATCGATGGAGATATGTCCAATTTCACCAGCTGCGTGACTTTCTCCGACTACCGGAACATCATCAATGAGTGCTGCTGCGCCGATACCTTGATCGTTACGGACAAACAGAAGATTTGGTCCACCTTGTCCGAAGAATCGTTCGGTGAGTATTGAACTGGTCACATCGTTGGTAATAGTAACTGGAATCCCAAATCGGCGTTCCAATATAGATTTCAGATCAACGTTGTGCCAGCCGAGCGCTGTAGATTCACGGATAACGCCGCGATCAATCACGCCAGTCGTGCAGATACCGATACCGATAATCCGGTTTACGTCAAGATCAGAACGCAACTCGTCAGCAAATTGAACGATAGTATCCACGTCAATATGGTTATCAGGGCCGAGTGCAATCTCCATGCGTTGCTGCGGAAGACCGAGTAAATCAGTAACGGCACCCTGTATGAGATGTTCTTGGGACAAGTCAATGCTAATAATGCGCAGTCGCGTAGTGTCGATACTCAGTAGCGTGCCGCGCTTGCCTTTGCCAGTGGATGCTGTTTCAAACCCGTTCTCACGAATCAGTCCTTCCTCGAGCATGTCATTGACCACGTCAGAGACAGCCACGCGCGACAAGCCAGTTCGACGTCCAAGCTCGGCGCGCGAGCACTGGTTCGATGGAAAGAGTAGACTGAAAATAAGAGACCGATTCCTGCGACGAACGTCGGAAGGGCTGGCCTTAGTGATCTTCCCCGGGGTATGCAGGGGGAATGAACCCGTGTAGGTATGTTCGGCCATGTGCTTTCCGCCTTTCCTTGACTGTCTCATATCGGTAAACGCTGTGGCGGGAGCACAACGCCGGACTCCCCAAACTGTCTTTTCATTATAGCGGTTGATTATGGCTTTACAAGCTGGAAAACGCCGAAAGATGGCGGTTTTCTATTTATGTAAGTATTATTAACAATTGCGGGTGTCGCTGTGGATGTCATGTATTGCATACAGGCCATCATCATACAGCGTTTCTCGATGGGAACCATAACTGTATCGACGAACGAGCGCAGGTCGTGTGAACGGCCATCGTACGTCGTACGCAACGAACGAAAGGATGACAATGACTGAAGTCATCATCGTTAAGAACGAAGACGAAGCTGGCGAAATCTACGCGAACTGCGTTGCCGGACTAATCAAGAACAAGCCGAATGCAGTGCTGGGACTTGCCACTGGATCAAGCCCGTTGGCTGCATACCGCGCATTGGCTGCAAAGGTCAAAGCAGAACACATTGATGTGTCTGAGGTGCGCGGCTTCGCACTTGATGAGTATCTGGGTCTACCACTCACGCATCCAGAGTCGTATCACTCGACTATTCATCGCACCGTGGTTGAACCACTAGGACTCAACCCGGATCTCGTGCATGTGCCGGGTGACGTGCTCGACGGTGCACCACTTGAAGATGGCGAGAAAATCGAGCATGCAGGCGCTGACTATGATGCTGCAATCGAAGCTGCTGGCGGCATTGACGTGCAGATCCTCGGCATTGGTACGGACGGTCATGTTGGCTTCAACGAGCCGGGTTCCTCGCTCGCTTCTGGTACGCGGGTGAAGACACTTGCCGAGCAGACTCGTATCGATAACGCGCGTTTCTTCGACAATGACATCAATCAGGTGCCGACGCACTGCATTACGCAAGGTATTGGCACGATTATGAAGGCACGTCACCTTGTATTACTTGCATTCGGTTCAGGTAAGGCTGAAGCAATTGAAGAGACTGTTGAAGGCGGTGTGAGCGCATTCTGTCCGGCATCTGCGCTGCAAATGCACCCGCATGCGACCGTGATCATTGACGAAGAAGCAGCGTCGCGTCTTCGTCACAAGGATTACTATCGTTACGCCTTCGAGCATAAGCCGGCGTGGCAAGGTATCTGATCGTATGTTTGGCTCCCCTGCCTGTGTGCTTTCACTCGTAGGGGAGCCGTTTGCTTGTATTTGGTAGATGTACGGCTACGTGGTCAAGGAAGGAACCTGACATGACCCAGACACGAGAGCAGACTGTGACTCAAGTAACGGCAGCACTCACCGGCAAGCCGACGCCGGTTGCTATCCACCGTGCACGTAAAGTCGATGCGCGCGGTGTACAAGATCATTATTGGGTGGTTTCGGATGCTCGTGGTGTGATTATCGCCACCGGAACCAATGAGGAAACGTTTGAATCTGCATGTCGTTCGGTCGGTATTGATCCAGCTGACGAGAGTGCAATTATTGACGCTAACGGGCGTATTCTTACGCCGGGTTATGTTGATATTCACGCACATGGTGCATGGGAGCATAGCTTCGATGATGGGCCAAAAGGCATTGATATTGCTCGTGCTGGGCACGCTGTACATGGCACTACTCGCCAAGTGCTGTCACTGATTACCAACCCGGTTGACGTGATGTGCCATAACCTTGCGAACGTGCGTAAGGCAATGAGCGCGCGTCCAGATATTCTCGGCGCGCATCTTGAAGGACCATTCCTCGCATTGTCGCGTAAAGGTGCGCACGACCCGGAATGTCTCAAAGATCCTGTGCCTGAGCTCGTTGACGAGTTGCTGACTGCGGCGGACGGCTGCATTCGACAAATCACTATCGCGCCTGAACTGCCACACGGTATCAGTGCAATCAAACAGTTTGCTGCAGCTGGCGTAGTGCCTGCAGTCGGCCATTGCGACGCGGACTATGAGACCGCTCAACGCGGTTTTGACGCTGGTGCGGGCATCATGACGCATATGTTCAACGCAATGAATGGATTACATCACCGCAAGCCCGGTCCAATTCCGGCGGCCGTTGAAGACCCGCGGGTGATTATTGAACTGATCAACGACGGTTTCCATGTGCAGAACCCTATGGTGCGACTCGGATTTGGTTTTGAACCGCATCGTATTGCGTTCGTTACCGACGCTATGGCTGCCACTGACTGTCCGGATGGTGCATACAAGCTCGGAGCTCTCGACGTGAATGTGGTTGACGGTCATGCGCGTCTTGTATCAAACGGAGCGATTGCTGGCTCGACTTTGCTCCTCGAGGTTGCTGTACAACGTGCAGTACTTGAACTCGGGTTTGAAGCTCCTGCAGCTGTTGAAGCAGCGACGCTCACACCGGCGCGTGCTCTCGGCCTCGACCGGCCAAACCCGGTTACCGGAGCGCCGCTTGGCTTACTTGCTCCGGGTTACGCTGCTGATCTACTTCTCAGTGACCCGGCTACGTGGCAAGTCAACGAAGTATGGTGCGCCGGTCGCAAGGTGCGGTGAAATGACAGTGTACTAACACGCGTGACTGTGTGACTGTGTGACGCCGATGAGTGACTGACAATCCAATATTCGGAGAGTGAGTCTATCATCGGCGTCACGCGTCTCGCGTCCATTATTGCAGAATGAGCTGGCTTGCGGAATATTTTCGAATACGATCCGGCGTAGAGTGCGAAGAACCTTGCCAAGCACGGCATCGACTTCGAACAGGCCCAGCGCATGTGGGACAACTCGAAGACGGTGACGCTGATCGCTCCGAATCCCGGCAACGACGTGCGTTACATTGTGCTCGGCATGATCGACGGCAAACATTGGACGGCGATCACGACCAAGCGAGGCAAGCGCATCCGCATCATATCCGTACGCAGGTCACGAAAGAACGAGGAGGCATACTATGACAGCCAAGACTAAGCTCGATGCGAAGTCGATCACTAGCGACCAGCTTGAGGAGATGTTCGACAACGGCGACGGCATTCTCGACTACGTCGATCTGGAGCATCCCGTGGTCGAGCATCATCCCCCGCTGGAGAAGCGCATCACGTTGACGATGCCCGCATGGATGGTCAGCGAATTGGACGATGAGGCTGCAGAACTGGCGATCAGTCGCAACGCTGTCGTCAACACATGGATTGCTGACCGTCTACGAGCTATGCGTCAACGTGAGGCCGTCCACGCCTGACCTCTCAAACAAGGAAAAGCCCCCGATCCTGCCGCGAACTGTGGTGAAGGTCGGGGGCTTCGTGTCATTCGGTCTTGAAGACGCGGGCCCTGAGGGCACTTGCGCCGATGGCTACCCCCTCAGTCGATTTCACCGACAGTTCGTCCTACAATTAAGGACGTGCTGTTGCGCGCGTTGTGGCGTTGGCTCGCCTGTTGGCTCGCACAGCACCTACAAACAGCTCTGCTGTTTGCTTAACGGTGCTGTCCTGACAAGTGGAGTTATTTTTCTAACTGAGGGGTAGTGAATTCGTTGACAAAGTAATGACGCAGGGTACTGGATGTTCTTATTTTGTGGCGAGGCGGAAGGCGAGGTCTACGGAACCGACGTTGTAGCCGGTTGAGGCATAGGTGCCGATAATGGTGCTGTCAATACTTCACTTTGAAAATGGAAGTGAGTGTGTAATTCAGTCAATGTAAGTGAACTGATTTACCATGATATAATTGATCATATTGGACATATTGGTCATATTGAAAGGAGTGGGGCATGAGTATCGCCATGATCGAAACCGAGCCGGTGAAGGCTGGGAGTCCTTTCATTTTACAAGGTAATGGGCGAACCTACGCGTTGGATGAGACTGCGTTTAATGCTGCAATGGACGCTGCAATGGCGGCATCGGGATATGCTCGTATCATCGGGACTGGTGAAGCTGCCCGTATCCTTGGGCTATCGCGCAAGACGGTGCAGCGTATTTTGGATGATGGTCGTATTCCGTTCCGTCGCAATGGCGAATCTGGCAATCGCATGATGCGTGAATCTGACGTAATCGCCTACCGTGACGCTATGCGCTCTGATCGTAGTCGTTCCCTTGCCAAGTTGCGTGACATGGCGGGAGATATGGGCTTGTACGTCCTGCCTGACAGCGAGTAGGAGGATTTGTGGTTCAGTTTTCTATGTCGTATATATGACGGTAATCCGCAGATCGCTGATGCAGCGATACGACGTATGATTGAAAATAAGAAACATCCGCCACGAACTCTAGCGGAAGAATATGCAGGTCTTGACAGGGCAGGACTACATAAGTTTGCTCGCCGTATTGTCGCGGGCTGAGTCATGCAAACAGGATGAGCGGGTTCACGGAATGTTTTTATTGGAGTTTCAGTTGAATCGCGTTTACTGTAGCAAGATGTAAAGTATGTTAATATGTATTCAAAAATGAATGCATATTAATGAAAGAGTTTTGTGTTATGGACAGTGTAAGCCTATTAGATCATTTGATTCCTGTCAGCGAATTTAATCATGGTGGAGCTTCTAAGGCATTTAATAGTGTCTCGGATGGTAACCCCCTTATTGTGCTGAAAAATAATAAGCCGTCTGTTGTCATTATTAGCCCCAATGATTACCGTAAGTTAACTGAAGCTCAGGAGGATTTTGCGCTCTATCTCGAAGCGAAAGAGCGTATTGCAAATGCGAATGGTGAATATCTGACGCATGAAGATGTTTTCGGTGAACCTGCATTCAACTACTCTGATGCAGACCTCGCGGATGTGGAGATCGACTGACGTGGGGCAGATTGAGTGGGTTGATGTCTATACGAAGGAGGCTAAGCGTGACCTTGACAGGCTTAAGGAGCCGCGAGCTACCCGAGCGAAGAAGCTCATAGCTAAAGTCAAGCAGAATCCTTTGCCGTTTACTGAGGGAGGATATGGCAAGCCTCTTGGTAATAAACGCGATAATGATTTGTCTGGGCTATTAAAGGCCAAGCTACGTGGTGACGGGATTCGTATCGTATACAAATTGGAACGTTCGGAACGCGTCATGAAAATCATTGTGATAGGCGTACGCGATGACATGGAGGTCTACAAAGAAGCCTCTCGTCGTAATGCTATATAACCACGATCGAAAAAGTTAACTCGGCACTGTCCTGACAGGGGGGGCTGTCGTTGCAGACGACTGAGGGGTAGTTACACGGGTTGAACGTTCCAAGGGTGTGACTACCCCTCAGACCGCTTTGCGGCCAGCTCGTCCTGCATTTATGGACGTGCTACGCACGCGTTGCGTTGGCTCGCCTGTCGACTCGCACAGCACCTACAAAAAGCTCTGCTGTTTGCTTAACGGCACTGTCCTGACAAGGGGAGCCATTTTTAACTAAGGGGTAGTGAATTCGTTAACAAATCTAGATATTTCTTATTTTGTGGCGAGGCGGAAGGCGAGGTCTACGGAACCGACGTTGTAGCCGGTTGAGGCGTAGGTGCCGATGATGGTACCGTCCGGTTCTTTGCGTGTGACAAGAATCATGGGGAGCTTGTCTGGATCAACATACATGCCACGAGTCAAACGCTCGTAAGTGGTTTCATCACAACGCCATACTGGGGGAGCGGTGTGACCTGTGCGAGTAGACAGCTGGTCAAACATCGTACGTAGCGTCGCGCTGAGTGGCGCGTCAACAGGACACGCAACGAACGCAACCGGTACAACGTCGATTGCATCATCACCACTGTCAGAGTTGCCAACAGTCATGCTCTGTGCAGCAAATCCGCCACGAGTGAGCCGCGCAATAAGCTCGTCTAACACGTGAATGCTCGGTTCGGAACCGTGCGCGTCGAGAATCGCAACAATACCACGACTAGCAAGCATCTCAGACAGTTTGCGCGTATGCTGCGAATCATCGTCGGCAGCCGTATGGAACGTTGCATCGTCAACGACAATATGTTCTAACAACTCATCTTCACTCGGTTCGCGCATTGCCAGCGTAACCGACTTATCCTGCCCATTACGCAAATCGAACGTCAGTTCATTCGTCTGCTGATTGCCATTTGGCAAACGAACTGTGGTAATCAGACGGTATCGTCCAACTTCGAGTGTGAGCGGCATACGATCGTCTTGCCACGGCTCGTTCCACAAATCTAGTGACGAAAAATCAGTGCCTTGCTCAGTATTGACAAGTCGACCGAGACTCCAATCCGTACCATAAGACGGATGTGAACCGTGTGGTGTGACGACAGTAAGCTGTGCAGTTTGCGCGATTACTGGCTCAGTAACGGATGTTGGTGTCGCCAGCTCAGCTGTTAAACTGGCTGTTGGATTTCGGAATGCGCCATCACAGTATACTTGCGGTTCTCCTGTTTGCGGGTCGAACCGTGCGGGTATGCCCAGTGCGCGACATATTGAGACGAACGCTATTGCTGTGGAACGCGTCGTCGTCACTCCAGTTGTAAGTACGCCAGTAGGACAGATAGGCTGCGGTGTTTCCGCAATCGTTTCCACGACATGATCACGCAGATACTGCCATACTCGCAAAGGTTGTTCACGCAAAGACTCAATATCCGCGTCCTTCGCAAGCATATGTTGCAATTGTTCGCGGTCGCCAAGCAGCGGCTCATAAGCAACTCGCGAATTCAACACATAGCGCACATACCAATGCCAACGATCGGCTGGGTTACGATCAGACAGCACGTGTTCAAGCGTATAATCTCGCACCGTCGCAGCAGAACAAGCAGCATCATTCAAAGCCTTGATAGATACGTCACACAAGTCTTTACTACTCAATGCGGTGAGTAATGCAAGGCGATCCGTATCCGGTACATGCGTTTGCGTAGCCGTATTATCACTCGACAACAAGAATCGCGCAATAACCGGGGCATTTGCACCAGCTGAGGTAAGTAGACGCTGCAGCACATCGCTGTTCGCAATATCGGTATCGCTGTTCGTA
The DNA here is from genome assembly GCF_002259755.1 of Bifidobacterium hapali. Taxonomy (GTDB): domain Bacteria; phylum Actinomycetota; class Actinomycetes; order Actinomycetales; family Bifidobacteriaceae; genus Bifidobacterium; species Bifidobacterium hapali. The sequence goes on along the minus strand of NZ_MWWY01000006.1, from coordinate 36,818 downwards.
ACAGCAGCAATACAATCAGATGAATAACGCTCTGACAGTGATTGCCGAGTCGCGTTATCAACTAAAGCATCGAATCCACGAACTCGCGCAGTACGCAACGTTTCAGCATATGCGCGTCGTGCAATCGTACGACGCTGCTGCTCATCAGTCAACGGCAAACTACGCGGCGTACCACTAGGAGGTGCGACAAGATCAATAGACGACCATACTCTGTCGCGATCAAGTGACTCAGTATCGTCAGTCACAACAGGCACGACGACTGTAAGCTCGTGAATTGTAGTCGTATCCACCATGTGATCAGCAGTACGATCACCAGCACTAACGTGCACACGAACACTGCCGCAGCCAAGCGTCATATGCGCCTCGCCATGATCACTAGTGCGAGCGGTAGCAATCGGATAATACTCAGCCATATTCAATAGCTCAAACGACACGTGCGCATCTGGCATAGGTCGACCACTATCATCCACAACGTGCACCAGCAGATCAACCGTAGGCGCATAATCCGCAGTCAGATTGCACAACAACAGTGACTCATCGCCTCCAGCGCTCGCGGACACATCCACATTGCCTTCGTTAAAATCGCAGAATACGCGAGCATGCACCAACATTGCGCGAGTCGAAGCCTTATCGAACCAGCCTCGATCTGGTACCTCCTCAGGCTCACAAGCTCCGAGAAAACGCCAACGGCCATCCACATATGCTTCGACCCACGCGTGATTGTCATCACAGTGCGCCCAACGCGGTGTATATACTTGGCGTGCCGGAATACCGATCGCACGCAAAGCGGTGACAAGCAGCGTTGACTCCTCACCACAACGTCCAAGCCCAAGATTGAGCGCGCCGATCGCATTGAGCGTGCGTTCATCGGACGGATGATAGGTAACATGCTCCGCGCACCAATAGTTCGTTTCCAACATGGCGTGCGTGGCATCAAGATCGTGTACACGGTTAATGAGTTCGCGATAGCAGAGCGGGCGGCAATCAGCTAATGCTTCATTGTTAATACGCGGCCAAAAAACGAAATGAATAAATATGTCGAGCGGTAAGTTCCGCGTCCAATCCATCGTGCGACGAAGCATGAGCGCATGATCGACAAACGATAGGAGTGTAGACGGGTCATCGTCAATGATGTCGTTACAAGGCAGCGAACCGTAGGCGAGCTTCATGAGAGTGAGTCGGTCGCCATCAAGCGTGGACAGTAGATCGGATATGTGGGGGAGCGTGGCGATCAGATGCGAGCGCTCAGCATATCGGCGGTCGGCGTAGTCGCGCAACTCGTCGTCGAGAAGGGAGAAAATACTCATAAGTCTCCATCATACGTGGCAAGTACGCATAATGAAGACTTATGAGCATTTCCTCATGTGACTAATATCTTAGGAAGCTCTTAATGATATTAGTGGAGCTGATCTTCTGTGATGAAGAAGGCGTGTGCGTCGCCGTGAGCCTTGTTTTCGATATAACGGCGGAACAAGGTGAGACGTTCGACAGTACTGGCTGCGAGTGGCTGGGGGAGATCATCGAGATCGAACCAGCCGACGTTAAGGCTTTCCTCATCGCCAACGAATGGCTTTGCATTACCTCCCGGCTTCAACGTGCACAGGAATGAATGGTCCATGTACATTGTGTTGTCGCCGTTTGCATATGTGATGACCTTGTTAGATGAGATCACCGCTACCAAATCGGTGACGATTGCATCGACTCCGGTTTCCTCTTTGATCTCACGGATCACCGTGTCACCGGGCTGTTCGCCTGGTTCGTTGATCCCGTACACCATAGCCCATTCGCCGGTGTCGGAACGACGGCCAAGTAGGATTCGGCCTTCGTTATCGAGCACACAACCGGTTACGCCCATCAGCCATAGGAGATTATGGCCGATTTTCTCACGTAATTTGAGTACGAAGTCTGGAGTTGGCATGGAACTACCTTTATCTCAGAACGCAGGGGTAGCAGCAGCGCGATCAGCCATCCACTGCTCTACTTCGTCAATCTGCTTTGGAATACCGGCAGACAGCCATTCCGGACCATGCTCAGTCATAAGCACATCATCCTCGACACGAATACCGATGCCGCGCATTTCTGGAGGCAGCAGCAGATCGTTCTTTGCAAAGTAGAGGCCCGGCTCAATGGTGAAGATCATACCCGGAGTGATCTTGGCGCCCTGATACGACTCGTAACGTGCTTGAGCGCAATCATGCACATCAATACCAAGATGGTGTGCCACGCCGCAGGCAAGCCAACGACGATGCTGCTGACCTTCAGGAGAGAGGGATTCTTCCACGTCAACCTTGAGAATACCCCACTCATGCAGACGCTCAGCGATCACGCGCATGCACGCATGATGAATATCCGAATACGTGGCGCCCGGCTGAGCTGCCTCAAAACCAGCCTGCTGAGAGTCGAGTACGGCCTGATACAGACGCTTCTGCAATTCAGTGAATTTACCGCCCACTGGGAATGTACGCGTGATATCGGCAGTGTAGAGGCTGTTGACCTCAACACCTGCATCGATAAGCAGCATGTCGCCTTGACGAACCACACCCGTGTTGCGCATCCAATGTAGAATCGGCGCATGCTCACCTGACGCGATAATCGTGTCATAGCCTAGACCGTTGCCTTCTTCACGAGCATTCGAGTTAAACGCGCCTTCGAGCATACGCTCTGAATTTGGCTTATCGATTACGCGCGGCAGACGAGTCAAAATACGATCAAAACCGTCCTTAGTAGCGGCGATAGCCTTACGCATCTCATTGATTTCGTAAGAATCCTTGATCATACGCGCTTCAGCAGCGAATTCGTGCAGCTTATCGTCATCTGCAGCATTCTTATCCGGATCAGCGTAACCATTTGCTTCACGGATACCTTCGACCATTGCAGTAATCTGCGGATCTGCATCAGCGATCACACGCACACGTACTGCTCCAGCTTCAGAACCGACATCCTTGCTCAGAGCATCAGCAAGCTGCGCAATATCATGAGTTTCCAAACCGGTCATTGCATGCAGTTCCTTCAAACCAGCACGCGGGCCAACCCAATACTCACCGTAATGCGGATCACGGTAGTAATCTTCGGTAGAGTTATCTGCACGCGGCGCCACAAAGAGTTCAGCGACATGCGTCTTACCTGCTTTGGCTTCCTCAGAATCTGGGTCTACCGGATTGAGCACAAGCACGGCGCCCGCCTCGTAATCCTGACCAAGGCCCGTGTAGTAGGCAAACGATGTGTCCGGACGGAACATGTAATCACAATCGTTATTACGCACCTTCGGCTGACCGGCAGGAATCACCAGACGTTCACCGGGGAACGCACGACCGAGCGCTTCAAGACGTGCCGGAGTGAACTGTGAAGACTCCAATGGCTCAACTTCAGGCTCCTGATTGTCCCAACCAGTCTTCATGAATGCCTTGAATGCGTCACTGTTCGGACGCAGCGAACGGTTATTTACTCGATCGCTCATTGGCTGGTTTGCACCCGGCGCGCTAGCCTGCTCCTCAGCTTCGTATGCCTTGTCCTTATCGGTCACCACTTCACTCACTGTTTGTGCTCCTTTACTGTGCATATAAATGCAGTGTTGGATACTTCCATGCCATATCGTAGTCCGAATAATCTTTTCAGCATGTTTCGTGGGTCATAGAGCATTTATCTCGAAAAGCCGAGATAGATAATCACCTTGATACATGTCAGTAGTAAACGGTCCAAATCCAGTGTCAGAGATATCGAACCCGTGTGACATGAGTTCGTCACCGCCATAAGTGAACTGCAAGGCTGGTAACGGGAATTGAGTATCATGCACACTGTATGTTGTTGTCGGATCGAGTCCAGCTAGTTTCAACAGTCTGTAACCCTCATTTAATGGCATGATCATGCGATAATACCCAACGAGTGCATGCCGGCGGTCAGCTGACACTACCATCCAAGCGGCTTCTGACCCCTGTTGTAAGCCGACTTCAGACTCTTCAAATGGGCTGATCAGACGCCAGAATGTACCTGTGTCAATGAGCCCGCGATGCGCTTTCATAAACGCGATCTGATCACGCACTTGTCGCTGTTCATCGTCAGACATTGCATTGACATCCAGCTCGTATCCAAACGTGCCGAAATATGCCACATCAGCTCGCGTTTTCAACGGTGTGACACGCATAATCTGATGATTCGGTACTGCTGACACGTGACTGCCCATACTCGAAATTGGGTACGCATACGATGTACCAAATTGAATTTTCACTCGCTCTACAGCATCGGTATCGTCAGAAACCCAGCCTTGTGGAGCGTAATACAACATGCCAGGATCGAATCGTGCTCCGCCAGAAGCGCACGATTCAAACAACACTTTGGGGAATGTGCTCGTCAGCCTCTCATACAACGCGTACATACCAAGGATTTGCCGATGCAAGAGCTCTCCTTGAAACTCACGAGGCCGGCCTTGCGAGAAAACATCAGTGATACTGCGATTCATATCCCATTTGACATACGATACCTTGCCAGATGAGAGTATCGCGCTCATTGCTTCAAACAGGTAGTTGACTACGTCCGTCTTACTGAGATCAAGCACGTACTGATTACGCCCCTGCAGCGGCTCACGCCCTGGAACTCGAATCATCCAATCAGGATGGGCTCGATACAGATGAGAATCTTTGCTGATCATCTCCGGTTCAAACCACAGTCCAAACTGCATGCCCAACGCATTGATCTTAGATGCTAATCCTTCAATCCCATCAGGTAATTTACGCCGATCAGCAACCCAATCACCGAGAGAGCTCGTCGCATTATCACGATGACCGAACCATCCGTCATCTAATACGAACAAGTCAATACCAAGTTCATGCGCTTTGCTAGCAATTGACAACAGTTTCGCCTCATCGAACTGCATGTACGTCGATTCCCAGCTGTTGAGCAAAATGGGTCGTGGACGGTCACGCCAATACCCGTGAGCAAGTCGCGTACGCAATAGCGTATGCAATGCCTGACTGAGTGCATTCAACCCGTCACACGTGTAAACAGTAATTGCTTCAGGCGTTTGAAAAGCTTCACCGGGTGCAAGCGTCCATGCGAACCCCTGCGGATGAATACCCATCATCAGTCGAGTGACATGATAATTGTCAACTTCCACTGAGCCAAGAAAATTGCCACTGTATACCAGCGCTGTGCCGATTGCTTCGCCTTGAAACTCGTCAGTATGTGGACGTTTGAGCACAAGGAACGGGTTAAATTGATGGCTACTATGACCGCGTAGGCTGTAGATCTCTTGCACGCCAGTATGAATGCGGAACGTTTGAGGATGACGTTCACGCCCCCATGCGCCGGTGAACTCCATCATGTCCCAATTCGCGTCTGGAAGGTCAAGATTAGTGCTTAGTGCACGTTGCAATATGACAGAGCTATTACCGTCATTAATAAATTGCACATTGCGTGTAATCACTGGCAGATCGCGATAAATAGTGTACGAGAGAATCAGTCGTAGACGCAGCAGGTCATCTCGCAAGGTAATAGCGAGTGTTTCAGCTTCATCATCATGCTCCACATATGTAGCCGGAAGTCCTGCGAGCTTAGGTTTACCAGAATGAATCTCATGTGACACATAACGAAAATCAGCATTGCGTGCACCATCCGGCGTTTCAATCACACACGCAACATTGCGCAGATCACCGTTGCCATTAACCGGATACTCTTGCTTAATATCTTCCATCGAGAAATCGCCATTGCCTTCAAACGGGCAAGGCGCCATATCTCGATGTGCTGCGACAAGCATGTGTTCGAAACCATCACGATCTGCTAACGGAGCGCCAAAGTACAACTGCCCGAGCTGCCCATTAGGCAATATCATGCTGATATAGCTAAAACCGTAACCCTGCAAGTGAAATACTCGACCTGAGCTATGAAACGTGATGTTCATCATCACTCCCTCCGACTGTCGTCACAAGCCTCACGTGTATTTACGACTATGACATTGCATGATCGTATTGTGCAATTCGTCATCATTATCTACATTATTCACCGGCTCATAAGCACTCTGGTCGATAATGTGGACCGGTGTAATCGGATACCAATGAGTTTGAGCAATCACATCTTCAGTACGATCAAACGGTAGTGTAATGAGTTCACAGACTGAATCATCTGGAAACGATATGTCATCATAGGGAGGCATCACATACTGTGGCAATATGCCAATAGTGTCTTCTCCACGAACCATGTGTAGCATGTTGTATGCGTGTTGAACCCTTACTGGATACCCCACATCGTGTAACGCTAAGGCGACTCGTATAGCATCAGCACACATCGGATAAGCTGCACTGCCCAGTTGCAGTATCCACCCATTATTAGCATGTAACGGCATAAGCGTGAGCCATGAAAACGATGGGCCCGGAAGTATTTGCCACGTATACTCATCTGCTCGGGAATCTGCAATCCATGATGCAAATTCTTGTGGCGAACTGCGGTCAAGCATCTCCAGTGATGTCTGCCCTCGTGGGTTCGCATACCGGCGATACCAGTCTTCAGATGAGTGGGCATCACATGGAGCCGGCAGCTGCATAGTGCTATATACGACACGGCACACGTCAAAATAATCATTCAGCGTGAACAAGGCTACGCTGCAGGCTTGCTTAGATTGAGTATGCAGTGCTTGGGCGCAAAATACTGCTTCAAATCGACGTATATCTTCATCGCTGACAATACTTCGAACATAGGCGAGACTTTCAGGGAAAACCGTCCAATAATCCTTACGAGACAGCACGCCGGTGCGCATAGTGAACGGCAGCTGTTCACGCACCCAAGTGTTATATGTTCCCTGAGCGCATTGACGAACGCATTCTTCAACACCCGTAATTAGCCACGACATGAGCTGCATAACAAAAGCTGGGTCATCATCGTCTGGTGCGTGGGCAATAAATCGGATTGACAGACGATCATTGATGGTGAGTCGGCGAACATCGTCATGTTCGGTGTAGGTAAGTCGATACCATTGACATTCCTCTGGGTAACAGGCCAGCCAATGCTCTTTAAATTGCTCATACGATTCGAATACACCGTCACCATGTGGATCATAAGTGCCAAATGCTTCAATTGGCCCGCGCTCAGAAGTAATCCATAATGAGCGAGTATCGTGCAGCGGCACAATATTGTGCAGTAGCGCGATCAATGTCTGTGCATACAGATCAAGCGGAAGGATGAGGTCCGGTGAATGTGAGTTATGTATGTGCATGAGACTATCAACTTCGGGCGCATATAAGGTTGCGGATGTCATGATCACTCCTTTCTATAGATCGCGACACTGCGCTGTGTGGTATCAATAGTGATATCATATCGGTCGTACAAATGTTCGATTGGCGTGTTTGGCGTGTCGAAGTCGTTCTCAAGCGGCCCGGGCATGCGATATGGTGAGCCTAGACACGATGCTGAGGAGGTGCGCTATGCCTGATGAAAGCGATCGATATGTGTATCGCATCCACTGGTCGAATGAGGATAATGGATTTGTCGCGACTGTGGCAGAACTGCCTGATCTCAGATTCATCGCGCAGTCATCAGTAGACGCGCTTGCCGGACTGCGTGTCATGGCTTCTGAACGTGTCGCCGCATTGCGGAGTAAAGGACAGACTGTCCCTGAGCCATTTGAAGAACGCCACTATTCGGGACATATTATGCTGCGCGTGCCTCCTGAAGTTCATCGCCGTTTGACGATCGAAGCTGCTGAACAAGGCGTTTCGCTCAGTCGACTTGTACAATCTCGTTTGGCTTAACGGTCTTACTTAGCCGCGTGGAATTGTGCTCGAGCTATGTGACATGATGAGGTCAGTCAATATCGGCAAAGGCATAAGTCTTGTCTTGCATGCCGGGCATGCGTATTCGTATACAGTCAATACCGCGAGTACAGTAACCAAACGTGGCACAGATTCATACGATTAAACGAGCGAGCGCAGACGTGAAATACCGGCAGATGACCGGTCAGCCAATCCGTCCACTTATTCTTAAGTTGTGTATTCCAGCGGTAATATCGAATCTGGTCACCACTGCGTATAATCTCACCGATACGTTCTTTATTGGACAGCTTGGTACTGCACAATCAGGTGCTATTGGCATCGCATTCTCGATTATGACTGTGCTGCAAGCTATTGGGTTTTTCTTCGGTAATGGCTCGGGCAACTCTATGAGCCGTGAACTCGGCAAACAGCATAATGAGCGTGCGGCGAAACTGCTTGCTATTGGTTTTTCGGGAGCGGTTTTATGCGGTTTAGCTGTGGCTATCATCGGATTAATCACGTTGCGCCCGCTCGTCATTGCACTTGGCTCAACATCGACAATTGCACCGTACGCAGTGCAATACCTTACGCCGATTCTGATCGCAGCACCTTGTGTATGCGGCTCATTCGCGCTTAACGGATTACTGCGTTATCAAGGACAGTCGGCGTTCGGTATGGCAGGGCTTGTATCTGGAGCATTGCTGAACTTTCTGCTGGCGCCACTATTCATCTTCGTATTTAATCTTGGTATTTTTGGAGCTGGACTTGCAACAGGTATTTGCCAGGCGACAAGTTTTATCATCCTAACGACGCTCAGTCGCAAGTTAGGCGTGATCAAACTGTCGTTGCGCAATTGCCAACCAGATGCGCTATTAATGCGTGAAATTATTGGTGGTGGTTTGCCGTCGCTTGTGCGCCAAGGAGCTGGTTCAATCGCAACCACGTGCGTCAATATCGCTGCCAATCCGTTCGGTGATGCAGCTATCGCAGGCATGGCAATCGTTATGCGCATTATGCTCGGCGCAAACTCGGTAATCATCGGACTCGGCCAAGGCTTCCAGCCAGTATGCGGTTATAACTACGGTGCTGGCCGATATGATCGAGTTCGGCAAGCATACTGGTTCTGCGTTAAACTGTCGACTGGCGTACTTGTCGCGATTGGAGCACTGGTCTGGATATGTGCGCCGCAACTGATCGGAATCTTCCGCTCTGATCCAGCCGTGGTAGAAGTAGGCGTGGCAGCACTACACTTGCAATGCGTGACGGTCGCGCTCAACGGCGTCAACATGATGGGCAACATGTCTACACAGACTATGGGAAAAACCGGCATAGCCTCATTCCTCGCCGTATGCCGTATGGGACTATTCCTCGCCCCAGCGGTGCTCATTCTGCCGCATTTCTTCGGCGTACTCGGCGTGGAAATGGCCCAATCCGTATCGGACGTGCTCTCGTTTGCGGTGACTATTCCAGTCCAGCGCAAGATTTTGCGTGAATTGCGCTAAGTGAGTAAATCTCGATCACGGCATATCAGTACGCTATGCATAGTTACGCACAACGGGGAAGAGGTCACGCATGGCACAAGCAGCGACAGACAACAAGCGTCCAATCCTGACATCAAAAATCTTCCTCTACGTCACCGAATTCTTCTCCGGCATGGCCGTTATGGCCGCAGAACTCGGCGCATCACGCTTACTCGCACCATACTTTTCCAGCTCGCAAATCGTATGGACCATCATCATCGGCACCATCATGATCGCACTCGCACTCGGTGCCGTATTCGGAGGCCGCTGGGCTGACCGCGACCCTAACCCCGACAAACTCTACATGCGCATCCTCATTGCAGCGGTATGGATCGCGCTTATTCCACTCGTTGGCAAATACGTCATCCTTGCAATCTCCGGACTCTTGATCGTCACTGTATCGACAAACTTTCTCGTTATCGCAGCATTCGTCAGCTGCATGATCATCTTCGTACCACCACTGTTTTTACTCGGTACCGTCACTCCAGGCCTCAACAAATTCGCCACCGACTCACTCGACGACAACGCATCCGTCGTCGGACGACTATCCGCATGCAACACGGTCGGCTCCATCCTTGGCACATTCCTGCCAACATTCGTCACGATTCCCGCAGTCGGCACCTTCGTCACCTTCCTCATTTTCTCCGGCGTACTCTTATGCCTGCCAATCATCTACTTCCTCGCCGCACGAATCCGTCGCATCGCATGCGCAATCGCTGTCGTCATTTTTATCGTGTCAGCAATCCTGTCACCAATGACCGGCTTCGCATTCTGGGAACGTCGTTCAACCATCGCATACGAAGGCGAATCAATCTACAACTATCTACAAGTCAAAAACCTCACTGACCGCACTATTCTCTCCACCAACGTACTGTTCGGCGTGCAATCAGTCACCATGAAACAGCCCGGACTAACTGGCATGTACTACGACACCGCACTCGCAGCTCCTGCGCTCGCCGATCAAGCTAACTCTGCGCTTATTCTCGGTATGGGCACCGGTACGTACGCGAGGCAGTTACGCCAGTATTATCCAAATATTGCAATCACTGGTGTAGAAATTGATCAGAAAATCACTGATTTAGCAGGAACATATTTCGACGAACCGGCTGACATTGACGTCAGTACGTACGATGGTCGCGCGTGGCTCGCAGCAAGCCACGATACGTACGATGTGATTATGGTCGACGCGTATCAGGACATCACGATTCCGTTTCAGATGAGTTCGACTGAATTCTTTACGATGGTGCGCAATCATCTCAATCCCGGTGGTGTGATGGTCGTCAATATGAACATGATTTCAGACGGAACAGGCTCAATTAACGAAGCGCTGACAGACACGATCTCGTCAGTATTTGGTTTTGCAAATGTGCGCACTGCGGATGTACCGAATACGACGAACCGTGAACTGTTTGCGAAAAAACTTGACGATTCGGCAGGGAGCAAGAATGCTGACGATGCGATGAGTGCGCTCTCGAATGCGGCAACGCTTGAGTCACGTACCTATGATCGTACGCACAGTCATGAGCTGGCAGCGACGATGGGCGCTGTAGCGCAGCGAATGACTGCCGTGAGCAATCCAGCAGATCGCGCGAACGCGACGATTTTGACCGACGACAAAGCACCGGTTGAAGTACTTGGTATGCGCGCGATCGACAACATTATTGCTGAGCAAGCTGGACCGTATCGTGACCTGTTACGCAAAGAAGGTATCGCAGGACTGCTCAGAGCAGTACAGTAAAGTGCGGCTACTAGATATGCTGATGAACCTTTTCATGCATTGAGATCGGTGCGACACGCGCAGGTCTGGGCATGTGGTATTATCTACAAGGCTTGAGAAATCAAGAAAGCGGGGTAACCCCACCTGGAAGCCTGTTATGGCCTCGGGTTCAAGGCAAGAGCCTAACTTCAGCTGTATAAGTTGAAGCGTATATCGCATGCAAGAATGCAGATATACATGTACGACACGGTATGTGTTGTAAGTAGCCGCGCGTTGACGTCGGCTGTGACTTGCTTTGAATCCGTCATGCATGGCAACCAATCGGGTGAACCGCTGAAGGAACATGAGGATTGGAGTCATCATTAGCGACGAACCACGCATTAACGACGAGATTCGCGTCTCCCAGGTGCGTCTGATCGGACCGAACGGCGAACAGGTGGGAGTCATCGCGACTTCCGTCGCGCTGAACCTGGCCAAGGAAGCGAACCTCGATCTCGTCGAGGTGGCACCCAACGCGAAGCCTCCGGTCGCCAAGCTCATCGATTACGGCAAGTTTAAGTACAACGAGAAGATCAAAGCTCGTGAAGCCCGCCGTAACCAGAGCACTGCGGAGATCAAGGAGATCCGCTTCCGCCTGAAGATCGACGACCACGACTTCGAAGTCAAGAGAGGGCACGTCATCCGCTTCCTAAGTGGCGGCGACAAAGTCAAGGTCACCATCATGCTGCGTGGCCGTGAACAGTCCCGTCCGATCGGCGGTGTCGAGTTACTGCAGCGTCTAGCAGACGACGTGCAGGAGTACGGCACTGTCGAATCTGCGCCTAAGCAAGAAGGCCGCAACATCATCATGACGCTTGCGCCTAAGGGCAAGAAGGTGCATACGCAGTCCGAACAGCGTCGCCGCGGAGACCAGTCCCGCGCCGAACGTCAGGCCCGTCAGGCCGCCCGTCTAGCCGCTAAGCAGGAAGCACAAGCTCAGGCTGTAGCTGATGCGAAGGCCACCGTGGCCGGTGCCGACGACAATACGACTTCCGAAAAGAAGTAACCAACAAGGAGGGCAGCAATGCCGAAGATGAAAACCAATTCCGCCGCGTCCAAGCGCGTCCGCATCACTGGCAAGGGCAAGCTGGTCCAGAACGGTAGCGCCATGCGCCACAACTTGGAGCACAAGTCTGCTCGCAAGCGTCGCGCTCTGAAGGCCGATGCCGTGCTGGCTCCGTCGCAGACCAAGGTTATGAAGAAGCTGCTGGGCCGCTGAGTCGCCTGAAGCCGAATTCGCGAAGATATTTTCAGAAAGCTGAGGAATAGATTATGGCACGTGTCAAGCGCGCAGTGAACGCCCACAAGAAGCGTCGCGTTGTTCTCGAGAGGGCTTCCGGCTACCGCGGCCAGCGCTCCCGCCTGTACCGCAAGGCTAAGGAACAGCTGCTCCACTCATTTACTTACAACTACCGCGACCGTAAGGCTCGCAAGGGTGACTTCCGTAAGCTGTGGATTCAGCGTATCAACGCTGCCGTCCGCGCTGAAGGCATCACTTACAACCGCTTCATTCAGGGCCTGCGTCTGGCCGACATTGAGCTCGACCGTCGCGCTCTCGCTGAGCTGGCTGTTTCCGATCCGGAAGCCTTCAAGGCTATCGTGGACGCCGCTAAGGCTGCTCTGCCGGAAGATGTCAACGCTCCTGTTGAGGCGTGAGCGTCGATTTTTTGACGACTTTCGTGTCACGCATCAATCGACACTAAACACAGATTGATGTAAAGCACGACATATTGTGTAACACCCCGCCAAAGTGCGGGGTGTTCGCATATCATAAAGCATCATGACAGGCACAATACGCGACGCGAACAGCGCAACAGCAGCTGTTGATATGGCAACAAACACGTCAAACACAGTGAAAACAGCAAGTGCCGCGTCGCACGCTGCCAGCACTGCACTTACTTGTCTACTCGATCGATTCGTCGCGCATATTGCTGTCGAACGCGGACTGGCAACGGCGACAGTCGAAGCGTACGAATCCGATCTCAACGCCTACCTTGTGTGGCTTCATGAACGCCGCAGTATTGACGACCCGCGTGCTATCAGCAGGCAAGATGTGGAAGACTACATTGCAGCACTTGATCAAGCCGGTGACGGCGCACGAAGTAAAGCGCGTCGTCTCGCCAGTATCCACATGTTTCACCGATTCGCTGTAGCCGATCATGCAGCCGAAGAGGACGCATCAGCGTCCATTAAAGCACCTAAAGGTGCCAGTACTTTACCTGACGTGCTCACAATAGACGAAGTCACGCGCTTACTCGATGCAGTTCCAGTTCCGGCAGATGCTGCGCAAGCTGCCACTTTGGACGGTGCAGCAGCCTTGCGCGATAAAGCATTACTTGAATGCATGTATGCCACGGGCGCGCGCGTTTCGGAAGCCGTCGGCATGAACCTTGACGATCTTGACCTCGACGATGCGCATGTTGTTCGGCTGATGGGCAAAGGGTCTAAGCAGCGTTTGGTTCCGATCGGCCATTATGCGTGCGAAGCGTTACAGCAATATTTTGCGCTCGGTCGTCCAATACTTGAAGCACGAATCCGATCAGGACATCCAGAACGACGTGCAGTTTTTCTCAATCGTCGCGGTCATCGATTATCACGTCAATCGGCGTGGCAGATCATTGTCGATACTGGCAAACGCGCGCATATCGATAAACCATTGCATCCGCATACCTTGCGCCATTCGTTCGCAACACATCTCATCCAAGGCGGTGCTGACGTGCGCACTGTGCAAGAACTTCTCGGCCACGCGTCAGTCACGACAACGCAGATTTACACGCATGTTAGCCCGGAAAATCTTATCGAAACGTATCTCACCGCTCATCCGCGGGCGAGATGAGTTGTAAGCGTTAAACTTATACAGGGGACTTATGCAAGGAACACACGACGCGAGCAGCGTCAACTTGACGGGTGAAGGTGCGATGATAAGAAACGTGAAATTTCAACAAGATGCCTTCGACATGCCCGATCTGGATGAAACCGCGCCGCAAGACGCGCCCAGTGACGAACAAGAGGACATCGATGATGGGGATGATACAGTAAACGGTATGCCTACCGATCTGCTTGGACGTGAATATGAAACCTTTCCCGCGCCGCAGCCGTTGCATCAGCACGGCCCTGCGAGGGTTATTGCTATGTGCAACCAAAAAGGCGGTGTCGGTAAGACTACGAGTTCCATCAATATTGCCGGCGCGCTCAGCCAATACGGTCGTCGCGTACTTATTGTCGACTTCGACCCTCAGGGTGCTGCCAGCGTAGGACTTGGTATTAACGCGAACAATATTGATAATACGATTTACACGGCTTTGTTCAACCCGCGTATGGACGTGCACGAGGTTATTCAACATACGGAGTTCGAAAACCTCGATATTATTCCGGCAAATATCGACTTGTCTGCTGCCGAAGTGCAGCTAGTGACTGAAGTTGGACGCGAGCAGATTCTTGCCAGCGTACTGCGTCCGATTATCAACGAATATGATGTGATTATCGTTGACTGCCAGCCGTCGCTCGGATTGCTTACGGTGAATGCTCTCACTGCGGCTGACGGTGTGATTATTCCTGTCGCTGCAGAATTCTTCGCATTGCGTGGCGTGGCATTGCTCATGCAATCGATTGAGAAAGTACAGTCGCGTATTAACCCGGGTCTGGAAATTTACGGCGTGCTCGTAACCATGTACACGCGCACCTTGCACTGTGAAGAAGTTTTGCAGCGCATTTATGAAGCGTTCCAAGACAAAGTGTTTCACACGGTGATTTCGCGTTCGATTAAGCTGCCTGACTCCACGGTAGCTGCAGCGCCAATTACGATTTTTGCGCCGAATCATAAGACCAGCAAGGAGTATCGTGAGGTCGCACGTGAACTAGTTGCGCGCGGCGTGATCGCATGAGTGAAACCGCACTGGTAGAGCCGGACATGACACAGGATCGTGACCGGCTTGGTTTCCGTGTAGCTCTTGACGTCTACGATGGTCCGTTTGACGTGCTACTTGCGATGATCGCGAACCGGCGGCTTGAGCTGACTGAAGTATCGTTGTCTTCGATCACGGAAGAGTTTCTCGCGTACGTGCGCGGCTTAGATATTGCGCACAACATGGATGAAGCAAGCGCGTTTCTCGATGTCGCTTCTGTGCTGGTTGAGGCGAAAAGTGTTGCGTTACTGCCTGGGGGAGAGGACGAGCGACGCGATGAGCAGAGTCTTGAAGCGTTGCGTGAGCGAGACTTACTCTTCGCTCGTCTTTTGCAGTATCGCGCGTTTAAGGCTGCTGCAGCTGATTTTCGAGAGCGTATTGCTGCGAATGCTGGCCGGTTTGCGCATCCAGCTGTGATTGACGAGACGATGAGCGCGTTACTGCCTGAACTCGTGTGGACAGTGACGCCTACTGATTTGGCTCGTATTGCCGTGCATGCGTTTGCTAATGCGCCGGCTGATGAAGTTGCTACGCATCAGTTGCACGTTCCGCTTGTGGATATGCGTGCACAAGCGGCGTTGGTGCGCGAACGATTGAGTGCACTGCCATCTGGTTCGTCGATGACGTTCGCACAATTGATTGCGGACACGAGTTCACGTATTGAAACAGTCGCCAGATTCCTTGCGATACTTGCGTTTTTCAAACAGGGCGTACTGCAGTTTCGCCAGAGTGGACCGTATGAGCCATTGTATTTGCGATTGGTTCCCGGAGCAGATGACGACGATCAAGATTTGCTTGATATCAGTGATAAGGATTTCGCATGACATCATACGTTGAAGGTCACAAGTTACGTGATGCCGATTCTGATTCGGCTGACCATAATGTTACTGATCATGCTGATGACATAGCTCAGGCGGATCAGACATCTCAGACAACATATCCGGGCGGATTGCGCGCTTGCCTTGAAGCGATTTTGATGGCTGCTGAGCAGCCGCAGCAGTCGGCTGACCTAGCTTTGGTACTTGATACGGATGAGGTAACGGTCGAAAGTCTTCTCAAGAGTATGCGTTCCGATTATGAGCGTGAGCAGCGCGGTTTTGAACTGCGCCGAACTGCACGCGGATGGCAGTACGCGAGTCGCGCTGAGTTTGAACCGGTTGTTACCTCGTTCGTGACTGACGGGCAAACTGCTCGTTTGTCACAGGCGGCGTTGGAAGCGTTGGCGATTATCGCGTACCGACAGCCGGTGACTCGTGCGCAGGTGGCAGCGATTCGCGGTGTCAATTCGGATGGTGTGATTCGTTCGCTCACGGTTCGTGGATTAATTCGCGAGGATGGGGTTGATGCTGAGTCGCGTGCCGCGCTGCTGGTGACTTCTGCGCTATTTCTTGATCATATGGGATTGGATTCGCTCGACCAATTGCCATCGCTCGCCCCATTCTTACCTGACTCAGCTGACGAGGTTACCGCTGACTCAGAGTACTAGCTCGCCTGTCGGCGGAATTCATCCTTCGACCATCGCCATATATCCACGCAAACGCAAGCCGTCATATTCGCCACTGGCTGTGGCATTGGCTTCCATTGTAAACACTAGCGACGGTTGTGCAGAATCGGCGTAAACCGGGGTGCCAGCTTCAAGTACAGTCGCATCCCAATCACGCAGATACAGATCACCTTCCAGCGTAAGCACTCCGTTCTTCCCGTTGAGCTGGCGTCCAATTTCGCCAATATGAGTCAGTTTGGCAATCGCGTCAGTACTGTTGTCCACGGTCTTGTCAGCCCAATCAACATGGGCGTAGACCGTTCCATTGATAATAATCATGTCATCGTCAGGCTGCTGGAGAACAATGACTTCAGGAATCGACGACACGTCAGTGGCAAGATGCGTAAGCTTTGGTGCGTCGGTGAGTGTGTCTGGCGGATTCGTTGCCCAAAACACGAGATCACCTAGTTCAACTGCAATTCGATCTCCTATAGGGCGGCGTAGTGTGGCATGCATTGAATCAAATGTTGCACCAGTGCGGTCAAACGTACAGGCACGGTCCGCAGTACTTCCCTCAACCAGTCGTACGCCAACATATTGAGATGTTTCTCGCACAATAAGACGATACGCACAGGTTGTTGATGCTGCGAAAAACACACGAATACCACCATCATCAGTAGGCGCGTAACGATACCATGACAAACCATGTTCCTGCGTAAGATCTGGTGTTTCAGACAAATCGTTGCGTGCTTCGAGCGGCTCCTGTTGATATCGAACCGGCAGTTGATCGGTTGACTGCGAGGAGGATTGCGGTTTGATAGATGGATCTGCCGTGCGCTGCTCGGTAGTACTGTTGGTATTGCCGGAACCACATGCACTGATCGGCAACAGTATGGATAAGAGCACGATAAGCAAATAACGAGTTGTCTTGACGTTCTCGCACGGTGTTGTCGTATATATAGCGGTCGTCATGGTATGTAACCTTTCCTCGCTACAGTGCTGTTCCCTAGACCTTGATGATCGTCATTGCCTCATCATTATGTTTGGAATACCACATTACGATTCTATGATACGTCACACGTGACTACAACTCACAGGGACATTGGGGAACGTGGTGATGCTTGTGCCGCTATGATGAAAGACGCGACAGGTTGATGAATGAATGGTTGTGCGATGAGATCGCAGGCGAGGAGAGGCACGGATGGGCTACGGCAATGTGAGCGAACGACGTCGGCAACCGCCGCAGGTTGGCGTATCAGTGGTGATTCTCGCTTTAGGACCATCCTCAGTTGCACCAATCGAGCCACACGTAAACGACAATGAGGAAACTGGGGCTGACACTGAGAATATAACCGCTGAACCACACGGCAGACTGTGGATGCCGCTGGTACGGCGTATCCGTGAACCATATCTTGGTATGTGGGCATTGCCCGGTGGTGAATTGCGGGCCGACCGCTCTCTCGAACAGTGCGCGTATGAGGCACTGGAATCTACTACAGACTTGCATCCGCGCTATCTTGAACAATTGCATACATTCGGCGGTCCTTCGCGGTCTCGTGGCGGCTTACCGATGGTGTCGATTGTGTACTGGGCACTCGTTGGGCAAGCAGAAACGCGTGATTTTGCTGAAGCGGATAATGTGAAGTGGTTTCCAGAAAACGCACTGCCATCACTCGCGTTCGACCATCGTACAATCATCGACCATGCGCTGCGCCGGTTACGTGAACGTATTGAATATCCCGATCTGACCACACGACTCGTCGGTCCTGAATTTACACTTCGCCAACTGCACGATGTAGCTGAAGCAGTCACCGGAGCACCAGTTGATCTCGCAAACTTTCGTCGTCGTATGCTCGCCAGCGGCCAGCTTGAGGAAACGGGACAAAAAGTACGTATCGGACGACAGCGTCCGGCTACAGTGTATCGTTACGTGCCGGATGCTGATAGTCATTCGGACGCTACTGCCGACGCTGTTACTGATTCCACAGCAGCTTTGCTGCGGTCTGCAGTTGCGCACGATAGTGACGATTCACTAGACGCTGTTCTTGGCCCACTTACGACTGATTAATCGGCGGCAGGTCTACGCATATAGGTATAGTTGTGCCGGTTTGTGTGTAAGTAACAGGTAACGATACGTATCCGAAAATTACGCAAGCAACGACAATCGATGATTAAGAGAGGTTTCGATGGCGGTTCGTGGTGATATTCGAAATGTGGCGATCGTAGCGCACGTCGATCACGGCAAGACCACGCTAGTGAACGCGATGCTCAAGCAGTCCCATGTCTTCTCCGATCGCGAGGAGGTACCGGACCGTGTGATGGACTCCAACGATCTTGAACGCGAGAAGGGCATCACCATCCTCGCTAAGAACACGGCTGTGGAATACACTGGTCCGCTGGCTGCCAAGTACGGCTACCCGGACGGCATTACGCTTAACATCATCGATACCCCTGGCCACGCCGATTTCGGTGGCGAGGTCGAGCGCGGTATTTCGATGGTCGACGGTGTTGTACTGCTCGTTGATGCGTCTGAAGGCCCGCTGCCGCAGACCCGTTTCGTGCTGCGCAAGGCACTCGAAGCCAAGCTACCGGTTATTCTGTGCATCAACAAGGTTGACCGTCCGGATGCGCGTATTGAAGAGGTCGTCTCCGAATCCACTGATCTGCTGCTCGGTCTCGCACAGGATGTTGTCGAGGAAGGCATTGACCTCGATCTCGACCACCTGCTTGATCTGCCGGTCGTCTACTGTGCTGCCAAGGCTGGATACTCATCCACCAATCAGCCGGAAAACGGCGGTATGCCAGATAATGACAACCTTGAACCGCTGTTCGAGGACATCATCAAGTACATTCCGGCTCCGGAATACGAGGAAGGCGCGCCGCTGCAGGCTCACGTCGCGAACATTGACTCTTCTGACTTCCTCGGACGTCTAGGCTTGGTACGTATCTACAACGGCACGCTCGAAAAGGGCAAGACCTACGGCCTGTCCCGTGTCAACGGTTCCATCGAAAACTTCCGCGTCGCCGAACTGCTACGTACGCAGGGCCTTGAGCGTATACCTGTCGAATCCGCAGGTCCCGGCGATATCGTCGCCGTTGCCGGCGTGGGCGACATCATGATCGGTGAGACCATCGTCGACCCGAACGATCCTAAGCCGCTGCCGCTTATCCACGTTGACGATCCGGCCATCTCCATGACGTTCGGTGTGAACGATTCCCCGCTCGCCGGTCGCGAAGGCAAGGATCACAAGCTCACCGCCCGTATGATCAAGGATCGTCTTGAGCGTGAGTTGATCGGTAACGTGTCCATTAAGGTTTTGCCGACCGATCGCCCGGATATGTGGGAAGTGCAGGGCCGTGGTGAGCTTGCACTGGCTGTGCTTGCTGAAGAAATGCGTCGCGAAGGTTACGAGCTGACCGTTGGCCGTCCGCAGGTGGTTACCAAGGTCATCGACGGCAAGATCAACGAGCCGATGGAAAACACCACGATCGATGTACCGCAAGAGTACATGGGCACTGTCACGCAGCTGCTCGCCGATCGTAAGGGTCGCATGGATTCCATGTCTAATCACGGTTCCGGATGGGTGCGTCTGCAGTTCACCGTGCCGTCTCGCGGCTTGATCGGCTTCCGTACTGCGCTGCTGTCCGCTACGCGCGGCACGGGTATTGCATCCTCGCTATCTGCCGGCTACGCGCCGTGGGCTGGCCAGATCGTCACCCGCCAGAACGGTTCAATGGTTGCCGATCGCGCTGGTGTCGCCACCCCGTACGCTATGCAGCGTCTGCAGGCGCGTGGCGTGTTCTTCGTCGAGCCGCAGTCCAACGTGTACGAGGGTCAGGTTGTCGGCATGAACAACAAACCTGACGAGCTTGACGTGAACATCACGCTCGCCAAGCACATGACCAACATGCGTTCTTCGACCGCTGACGTGCTCGAAACCCTCACCCCGCCGGTCAAGATGAGCCTTGAAGAATGCCTCGACTTCGCGAACGAAGACGAGTGCGTCGAGGTCACGCCGGAAGCTACCCGCGTGCGCAAGATCATCCTCGGCCGTGAGGATTGGTACAAGTGGCGCGCTAAGCAGCGTCGTCAGAACAATCAGGCTACGAAGTAGCTCGATTATTCTGACGACGCTGCCTTCGCGGATGCCCGTATTGCATCCGCTCACCTCGGCTACGAACGGTCCAGTGGACCGTTCGTTTTACGCCTCGGCATCGTCAGAACAACCAGGCTACGAAGTAGCCTGATTATTCTGACGACCTTCGCGGGCGCTTATAGTGCGCCCGCTCACTTCGCCTACGGGATGTCGTCCACTGGACATCCCGTTTTACGGCTCAGCAGAATAATCAAGCTACGGAGCAACCCGTAATTTATCCTGATTGAGGGGTGGTTACGAACCTGAGATTTCACAGGTTCGCAACCACCCCTCAATCATTCGAGAGTGAGCATGGGCTGTCCATACAGAGCCTATTTTAGGGCTGATATACGAACAGTTCATACCCACAATGCCTATACTGGTACGCATGACTTCACGAAGCGACATCGATCCTAGGCCTTGGTCTCATCGGCAGAGTTATCCGGTGCGAGTACTCGTTACGCTGCTTGCCGGTGTGGGTGCAGCGGTTATTGGTACATTTGCGCATCGTATGGGTGCTTCGATGAACATTCCCTATGGGTTAGTACTCGCATACGTGATTCTTGGCGCCTCTACATGGTGTGCACGTGCCCGCAGTGGCATCAGCGGTTTGGGACTTCATCTCATCGCATCAACGGCGACGGCGTGGATGATTGCCGCTGGCAGTGGCAATGATGCACTCACGCCGATCGGCTTTAACAGCGACACAATGCCATACTTCAGTCAAAAAGCTGGGTATTTATGGCTCATCGGCATGATCGTCGTGCAACTGGCATTCATGTTCATGCCACCGAAGTGGTTTCGTATCGAAACTCCGAAGCCGAAAACGTCCACCGAACAACCGGTCAAATCATTGGCTGACAAGCCCTACGAACAGTGATGGATGAACTAAGCATCATGACTCACGTCTTGCATTATCTCGGCCCAGAAGGCACGTTTACTCATCAGGCGGCTCTCGATGCGGCCCATGTATTGCAATCCTTCGCTGATACAGATGATATGCAGTTGGTTGCCCAACCTGATGTCGCCACTATTCTCAATGCCGTCGCATCGAACGGTGATTGGGGTGTGATCGCGTGGGAAAACAATATTGAAGGCTACGTGGTGCCAAATCTCGACGCAATGATCGACGCGAGTAATGTTGCCGCGTTCGCTCGTGTTGGCGTTGACGTATCCTTCGACGCGTTCGTCAGCGCTGACACTGCGCCCGACAGTGCAGGCGCACCTTCGCGGCCGGACGATCTCATCGCACAGTGCACGACGATCAGCGCGCATCCGCACGGACTCGCACAATGCCGTCGATTCGCGCAGTCTCATCATTTGCAAGCCGTTCCAGCAGCCTCAAATGGTGCAGCTTGCCGCGATCTTAAACCCGGATGTGTCGCTCTCGGACCATCTATCTGCGGCGAACTCTACGGACTGACCCGTGTTGCAACCGCGGTAGAAGATTACCCGGGGGCACATACGGAATTCCTTGTGCTCGCCCCGCGTGCTGATGTTCCGACATTGCTAGCAACATGGCGTGCGCATGATACGGTCGAATTTGAATCAATTGTCGCGTTTATTCCGCTCTATACCGGCCCTGGCGTACTCGCCAACCTGCTCGATGTGCTGCGTGACGCGGGCCTGAACATGACGAGCTTCATTTCCCGGCCGATCAAGGGACGGGACGGTACTTACAGTTTTATCGCGACCGTTGATGCTGCTCCGTGGCAAGATCATTTCCGTAGCGTACTTGCTGAAGTTGCCGAACACGGAGACTGGGTGAAAACACTGGCTGTGTATCCTCGGCGAGAACGACCGAATCCACCTGTTTACGCATGGTCACTGCCCAACGGGGGAGTACGACTGGACTCCGGCAACGAAACCGGCACCGATGATGCTTGGCGGAACGACGATATGACGCGAAAGGAGCTGTTGTGGTAGCTGGGAACGGCGATATTCGCGTACCTGAAATGGCTGATATGACCGTCGGCATTATCGGTCTTGGACTGATCGGTGGCTCGCTCGCGCGCAGGCTCGCCCGCCGCGGTGTGAACGTCATCGCATGGAACCATCGCGATCATCCGTACGTGCAGGCCGAAGCCGACGGTATCCATTGCATGCGAACGTTGGCTGATCTGGCCGCGGCGAAACCGGCCGTGATCGTGCTGTGCAATCCGCTCAAGGCCATGCCGGCGGTGTTGGCGGAACTCAAGCCGGTACTCGATCCGACCGCGACCACGCTCACCGACGTCGGCAGCGTCAAAGGTATGGTCCGCGATCAAGTCGAAGCGGCCGGACTGGGGGAGTGCTATGTTGGCGCGCACCCGATGGCCGGTAACGAACTGTCCGGTTGGCAGGCCGCCGATCCAGCGTTGTATGACGACGCATTATGGGCGGTGACGGTGTGCGATGATACGTCGTATGCGCGCTTTCATATGGTATCGCAGATGATTCTTGACGGTATCGGCAACCGCGTGATCGTGCTCAACGACACGGTGCACGATCAGGCTGCCGCGTTGATCTCGCACATGCCGCACGTCGTCGCCACCGCACTGATCAACCAGTTGACCGACGATCCGAACCGCAATATCGCGGCCGCGCTCGCTGCCGGATCGTGGCGTGATATGACGCGCGTCGCGCTGACCGACCCCGATCGCACGCGTGCGATGGTCGACGAGGATGCGGTGAATGTAGAATCGTTGCTGCGATCGATGGCCGCAAGACTCACCGCCGTGGCCGATGCGCTGCACGACGGCGATAACGATGAACTGACCCGTTTCTTCGCGGATGGTCAGCCGTTCCGCAACTACAAGATGGCGCAACAATCGGGAACCATCGACTATGCCGAACGCGACGTGGCATTCGACCCGGCATACTGGCAAACCGAACTGCTGTCGTCGGCACGTCGCGGCGAACATATCATCGGATTCGCCGGCGACCATATCGTGCGCGTGCAGGTGCGTTCCGCGGTATAACGCCGCAGCACCCGCACGCGTCGCTCGGCAAGGTTATGGACGGGTGAAATGACGCTCGGGAACCGGCTTGAGCGTAATGATCGTATCGGCGTCGATGCTGACACGCTGGGCGGGACGTGAACCGTTGGCCGCCGCATCTCGGGATAGCTCCAGCAGATGACCATCCCATGAGAGCACATGCCCCACGTAATCGCGGTATTTCATGCGGTGATCGATCGGGTCGACGCCTTCTGACACTCGTACCACCACGCGCGCGTGGGCCGGAATCTCATTGGGAATCGGCATAATGGCCTCCTTCGGCAGTGTGTGCTGACTCCATCGTAGCGGATCCACCCCGGTTGCGCTGAGTTACGGTCGTTTTTTCGGTACACAACGGCCGTAACTGAGCAGTAGGTACTGCATGCTGCTCAGTTACGGCCTTCAAAAAACCGTTTGGAGGCCGTAACTCAACAAGAGCGATGTGATACTGCTGAGTTACGGCCTTTTGGAGGGAGTTTGGAGGCCGTAACTCAGCAGTAAGGGTAGGGTAACAAGCTAGTCGGTTGCAACCGCGTTCAGCACTGGCACCATGAGTGCACGACGAGCGGGTGGCAGAGCCGCAACTACGCCGATCACAATCGAGAGCACTAAGAACAGTCCCAACTGACTCCACGGCACGCTCAATCGCTCCAAACCGTTCGACTGGTACACCTGTTGAATCACCGCGCCGGCGCCGGTACCAACCACAACGCCCAATAGCGTGCCGAGGACGGCGATCATCGACGCTTCAATTGCCAACATGCCGCACACTTGTGGGCGAGACGTGCCAATCGCGCGTAACAATCCGATCTCGCGTGTGCGCTCTGACACACTCAGTGCCAGCGTGTTCACGATACCGAATACGGCAATCACAATCGACAACGCGAGCAGCGCATAGAGAATAATGAGAATCTGATCAACCATTGTGCTCATGGTCGACTTGAATTCCTCACGATCCTGCACGTTCACCACATAGAAGGATTTCACCGCGTCAACCAGCCGAGTTTTCAATGTTGCTGTATCCACGCCGTGCTTTGCATTGATGAACAGCATGATGGTGAACATCGTATACTCGTTGGCGATCTTTCCAGCCAGATCATCGTTCATGAGCACCATTGACCGATACACGGAGTTTTCGATAATCGCGCCCACTTTTGCTCTGACCTGTGTGGTCTGCGTCTTGGTTTTCACCAGTGTAGACGGGTCTACGTTCTTCGCGTCCTCAGCCGCCTTCTGTGCTTCAATGGTTTTCGCTTGCGCGCCAGCCGTATCCCCAGACGCCAGCAATGCTTGTGCTTGCGCGCTGAGATCCGCAATATGCGATTGTACTTGTGCCTGATAATCAGCCTGTGCTTTAGCCGTTGCCTCCTCATCGACAACCACCTGCTTACCGTTAACGGTAACGGTATCGCCGACTTTCCAACCGTTATCCTTCGCGACCGTGATACCGACCACTAGTTCACCATCGCGCAGTGCACGATCGGCATCACCAGAGTTCGTGACTGGTGCGAACACGTCAGTGAATAATGATGGCTGTTCCGCGAACGTCATCGCACTGGTTTTGTCATCGCCTGAACCATAGGTGACGCCGAGCAGCATCCGCGACTGCGAGACGGAGCCCACGCCATCCGTTTTCTTGATCGCATCAATCGCATCATCTGGAATACGGCCGTTTGCAGCAGACATCGCTGAAAAATCAGACTTCAGACCAGAATCGACAATGCCGGCAACCGAAGCCTTGGCAGAAGACGCAACCACGCCCAAACAGCTCACGATGGCAACGCCCACGAACAATGCCGCCGCTGTATTTGCAGTACGTCGTTTGCTGCGAGCCAAGTTACGCGTCGCCAATCGGCCGGTGACCGTAAACACATGCGCGGGAATCCATCCAAGGATGACACTCGTCGGACCAACCAATGCTGGAGCTAACACAATGACGCCAAGCACAACCAATCCTGCACCCACGCCAAGCGGCCAGCCGGTACCTATTGCGGTAGCCCAATCATTGAACCACGTCAACGGCGAAATAGCCACCGCATCATCGCTCTTCGCTAATGCGATGCGCCAGCACAACAGCCATGAGATCGCGCCGAGCACGATCATCACGCAGCCAATTACGCCGCGAGGCCACACTGGTTTTTCTGGATTCACTGTTTCGTTCATCGCTTGAATCGGGGGAGCCATTGCCGCGCGACGAGCCGGCAGTGCGGCACCGATCAACGTAACCAGTACGCCAACGATCAAGCCGATCAGCATATCGCTTGCACTTGGGTCAACCGCGCCGGACATAGGCATACCTATGCGGCCGAGCACTGCCACAATCAGCCGTACCATACCCCAGCCAAGACCAATACCCGCGCCGGAACCGACCAATCCCAGTACGATCGCCTGCACGATCACTGTCGAGAAAACCTGTGCAGGAGAAGCGCCCACCGAACGTAGCAGCGCGTATCCGCGCATCGACTCGCGCACGATCATTGAGAACGTGTTCGCAATAATAAACGAGCCAACAAACAGGGCAATAATCGCGAAAATCAGAATAAGCGGCTGAATAAAACCAAGCGCTTTCTTCGTAGCAGCAGCACTGTCGTCACGTACTTGCTGGCCGGTAACGGCGTGTGCTTTTGCGTCGGCGGGCAATACCTTATTAATGCGGTCAACGAGCGTTTGTTGCTGTTCGACACTCAATGGCGCACCGCCATCGGCTGACCCGTACACACCGATATTGCGCACCATGCCGATTTGCCCGGTCTGCTGCTGAAAATAATCCTTGGCCGTATCGGGCGCAAGACCGACAATAATCGCGCCAGCTTGGCTCGACACCGTGTCAAAAATACCGACCACCTTGACATCTGTCACGCCATCGGGGTAAACGATTTTAGTAGTGTCACCAATGGCTAAACCAGCGGTTTGTGCGGCAAACGAGTGCAAGGCGATCTCGTTTTTATTTGTCGCCCAGCGGCCGTTTCGCAATGTTGCTGAACGCCATGTGCCCTCGCCTAAGCCCAGACTGACGGTGGGAGCACCTGTGGTTGAGACCGCATTGCCATCATGGCCGACCAGTACAATGCCGGAAATAGAGTAGGTAATAGATACGGTTTTAACACCGTCGACCTTGGCGATATCGTCCACGAGAGATGCGTCGATGCGATTGTATGTTTTTGACGCATCATCAGACGATGACGATGAGGACGATGACGTCGAAGCTGAGGACGACGATGACGAGTCCATCGTCATACCAGTCTCGTCATCCTTCTGTTCTTGCGTGCCACGCACGTACACGTCAGCATCAGAATTCGACGCCATCATCTGATCGACTTGGCTGCTCATCATCTCGCGGAAACAGAACGAGCCAACCACGAACGAAACGCCAAGCGCAATCGCAATAATCGACATAATAAATCTGCCGAAATGTGCGCGCGCATCACGTAAACCAATGCGAATCACTGGGCGACCTCCTGCTGGTCGGCTACTTCATCGCCCTCGCCAGCGAAAACCTCAAGAATCTCCTCATATGTCGGATGCTGCAAATCCTGTGTAATGCGGCCATCCGCGAGCACGAGCACACGGTCTGCGTAGGAAGCAGCACGTGGATCATGCGTTACCATCACAATCGTCTGACCATACTCGCGTACCGAATTCTTCAGGAAACCGAGTACTTCTCGACTCGAATGCGAGTCAAGATTACCGGTCGGCTCGTCGGCAAAAATCACGCTTGGCCGTGCCATAATCGCACGAGCGCACGCGACGCGCTGCTGTTGCCCGCCTGACAGCTGACTCGGCCGGTGCGTTAAACGAGAACGTAAACCAACCACATCGACCACTTTGTTAAACCATGCGCGATCAATCGGCCGCTTTGCAATCTGCAACGGTAACAAGATATTTTCTTCGGCGGTAAGCGTTGGTACAAGATTAAACGACTGGAAGATAAAGCCAATCTGCTCGCGGCGTAGCTTGGTCAGTTGCCGCTGGTTCATCGAAGATACTTCGAGTCCCTCGACGATTACTTTGCCGCTCGTCGGCTGATCGAGACCAGCCATGCAATGCATCAGCGTGGACTTGCCCGAACCGGATGGTCCCATGATTGCCGTCATTTGGCCGCGGATAAATGAGACGTCAACATGGTCGAGCGCGACGACTTGTGCATCTTTGTCTCCGTACGTTTTGGTCAAGTCGATTGCTTGCGCGACGATCTCGCTGTCATTGCTGCCACCGCTGATGTTGCTGACAGTTGTTTTACGAATCTTGGTAGACTGGTTGTTCGCCGATGCTGCCGCTGAATGCCGTCCCATACCCACCCCGTTTCAGTCGATGATGCTATGCATAGTCTATAAGGACGCGAGTATTGGTTAGGGGAGGTAAGCGCTATGATATGTGACGACGATGTGGCTGCATTTCTTGCCTATCTCAAGGCGAATCGTGGTCTGAGCGCGAATACGCTGAAGGCGTACCGCATTGATGTGACTGATTGCTTGCATGCGCTCGAATTACGCGGTATTGGTGCGCTGGACGAGATTGATACAGATGATTTGCGTTCGTGGATGGCGTCTGCTTCGCGTACGCATGTCAAGTCAAGCATGGCGCGCAAAGTCGTTGCCGTGCGCGGTTTTTTCTCATGGGCAAGTGCGCATGGACGTATTCCTACCGACCCGGCAGCGACGCTGATGACGCCGAAAATAGCGGACACGTTACCGGTCGTGCTTACTGAACAACAAGCTGAGCGGTTAATGGATGAGGTAGATGACGAGTCAGCGAATGATCCCAATGCAGGAACGTGTAAGCCGCTGCAGCGTGCGATTGCATTGCGTGATGCGGCGATGCTGGAGGTATTGTATGCGACCGGTATGCGCGTGGCTGAGCTTGTTGGTCTGAATGTTCATGACGTGGATTTTTCGCATCGTATGGCGAAAGTGACCGGCAAAGGAAATAAACAGCGGGTAGTACCGTTTGGTCAGCCTGCGGCGGATGCGCTTGAAACATGGTTACGTGACGGCCGGCCAATGATGATGCGCGATGATCGTACTGCGTTATTCCTTGGCGCGCGCGGCGGCAGGATTGATCAGCGTATCGTGCGTGACGTCGTGCATCGTGAGGCACGATCGGCGGGCGTGCCGGATATTGGACCGCATGCGTTGCGGCACAGTGCGGCAACGCATTTGCTCGATGGGGGAGCGGACTTGCGTGAAGTACAGGAGATGCTTGGTCATGCGTCGCTTAAAACCACGCAACGGTATACGCATGTGTCAATTGAACAGCTGAAGGCACGATACGAGCAAGCGTTTCCACGAGCGTAGCTGCACGCGATTGATAACGTAATCATCAGATAAAGTTAACGTGGATGTAACATACATACAGAAACTTGATTCGTTTCAATCGCTAGATCAATGATGATATGTCTATCTCGCAATCATGAGAAAACCCTTGGAATGTATGGGATAAACGCTATGTGAATGCAGGTTGGACACACATCATTGATGTGATTCCACGTTACGGACAAGGATATGGCGCCCATCTTGAAAATAGGTGAGAATAACAATTGATCAGCAAAGGGGTTGGCCGATCCGGGCAGTTGGGCCGCAGGGTTCGTTGCAAGGATGGCCAACCCTTTTGCGTACGTCGGTTCGATGGATCTGTATGCGGCTAGCCTTATATGACGGAACCGCAGATATGGAGCGAACCGGCCCATCAATGGAATAGGAGATATTCATGAAGAAGAAAGCGCTCGCTTTCGCAGCTGCGGCATGCTCTCTGGCTATGCTGCTGAGCGGTTGCGGTTCGTCCAACACCGCTAAGACCGGCGCCGACAGTGGCAAGATGATCATCACTGCTGGCAACTCTGAGCCGCATAACCCGCTTATCCCGACCAACACCAACGAAACTGGTGGTGGCGTGGTTATTGACCTGCTCTTCTCTCGTCTGGTGTCCTTCGATGCAAAGGGTGCTGCGCAGAACGAGGTCGCCGAATCGATCACCCCGAACGACGATGCTTCCCAGTACACGATCAAGATCAAGTCCGGCTGGAAGTTCACTGATGGCACTGATGTCACCGCTGAGTCCTTCACCAAGGCATGGAGCTATGGCGCAAATGTGAAGAACGCGCAGAAGTCCTCTTCGTTCTTCTCCACGATTGCTGGCTTCGAGGATCTACAGAAGGACGGTCTCGAGGGCACCGAGCAGCTGTCTGGCCTCAAGGTCGTCGACGACACCACGTTCACTGTGGACCTGAACCAGCCTGACGCTACTTTCCCGATCAAGGTTGGCTACTCTGCATTCGCTCCGCTGCCGGAATCCTTCTATAAGGACCCGAAGGCATTCGGTGAAAAGCCGGTTGGCAACGGCCCGTACAAGTTCGAATCTTGGGATCACAACAAGGAAATCAAGGTCGTCAAGAACCCTGATTACAAGGGTGTCGATCCAGCTAAGAACGACGGTGTTACCTTCAAGATCTACACCGACGATGACGCTCAGTATGCTGACGTGCAGTCTGGCAGCCTGAACATCATGGGTTCTGTTCCGGCAGCCGCCACCAAGACCTTCCAGACCAACAAGAAGATTCAGGCGTATAACAAGGCCGGTTCGGTTTCCCAGACCTTCACCATTCCGTCCAACCTCGAGCATTTCGATGTGACCACTGAGGAAGGCGTGCTGCGTCGTCAGGCTATCTCGATGGCTATTAACCGTGAACAGCTCGTTGACAAGGTCCTCAACGGCATCGGTACGCCGGCTGTGGACTTCACCTCGCCGCTGACCCCGGGCTACTCCGACTCGCTCAAGGGTGTGGAGAACCTCAAGTTTGATGCTACTAAGGCAAAGGAACTGTGGGCCAAGGCTGACGCTATCTCCAAGTACGACGGCCAGCTGACCTTCTCGTACAACGCTGATGGCGGTGCAAAGCCGATTTACGACGCTATCGTGAACCAGTTGAAGAACAATCTGGGCATTGATGTCGCTACCGCTCCGATGCCGACCTTCCAGGAGTTCCGTAACGCTGTCTCTGAGCGTAAGATCAAGGGCGCCTTCCGTACTGGTTGGCAGCCGGATTATCCGTCTGCTGAGAACTATCTGTACCAGCTGTATGCTTCGGCTGCTGCTGACGGTAAGGGCTCGAACGATGGTGATTACAAGAACGCAAAGTTCGATGACCTGATGAACAAAGCATACGCTGCTACCAGCACTGACGACGCTAACAAGCTGTACCAGCAGGCTCAGGAGATTCTGCTCAACGATCTACCGTCTATTCCGCTGTACTACTCTAACGCTGTGGCTGCTGCGTCTCTCGACGTGGAAGGTCTTGAGCTCAACTGGCAGAACGTGCCGATCTACGAGAACATCACCCTCAAGCAGGAGTAATCGTTCTCTGATCGACCGATAAGCTGATCACATAGTGAGACGGGGAATGGAAGCAATTCCGTTCCCCGTCTTCATTTTTATCTTCACGTCATCCTTACGAAACATTCTCGTCAATCAATAAGGTAAACTTACGGGGTACTTGGCGATCGGCCGGTACGTTCCAATATGCCCCTGACTGCATAGGTAGCCGGCCGATCCATAAGAATAAGGAGAAACCGATGGGTAAATATCTTCTGCGTCGTATTCTGCAGATGATCCCCGTGGTTCTCGGCGCGACCCTGCTGGTCTATGCACTTGTCTTCGCGTTGCCGGGCGATCCGGTTAAGGCGATGTTCGGTGATAAGCCGGTTAACGAAGCGGTCGCTGCCCAGATCCGCGCCGAATACAATCTCGACAAGCCATTTATCATTCAGTATCTGCTGTTCTTGAAGAACGCGTTCACGCTGGACTTTGGTAACACTTTCGCCGGCCAGCCGGTTATCGACGAAATCGCTCGTGCGTTCCCGGTTACCATTAGGCTCGGTTTGATGGCATTCTGCTTCGAGGCGATTTTCGGTATTATCTTTGGTATCATCTCCGGCTTGAACAAGGGCAAGTGGTACGACACCGTTATTCTCCTCATCTCCCTCCTTCTTATCTCTGTGCCGACGTTCGTGACCGGCTTCGCTGGCCAGTACTTCCTCGGTGTTGAATGGAGTCTTATTCCAGTAACCGCCGGCAGTGACCCAGGCTTCTTTGATTTGCTGTTCCCAGCTATGGTGCTCGGCTCTGTTTCTATGGCGTACATCATTCGACTGTCTCGTTCTGAGATTTCTTCCAACATTGCCGAAGACTATGTTCGTACTGCGCGCGCTAAAGGTATGAGTAACGGTTCAGTGATGATTCATCATGTGCTGCGTAACTCGCTTATTCCAGTGGTGACGTACCTTGGCCAGGATCTTGGTGCGCTGATGGGCGGTGCAATGATTTCCGAACAGATCTTCAATATCCACGGTGTTGGCTTCCTCACCTACCAGAGCATCCTCAAAGGTGAAGGTAACCTCGTGGTCTCCATCGTTACCCTGTTGCTGCTTATCTTCGTGATCTGCAACCTGCTCGTCGACTTGCTGTACGCGGCGCTCGATCCGCGTATCCGCTACGCCTGATCGCAAGGGAGAATGTGAAATCATGACTGAAGAAACTAAGAACAGCTCCCTCGACGACTTCAACCCGGCAACTGTTGTGCTGCCCGGTCAGGAACGTTACGTCGCGCCGCTCGAAGAAACTCCGCTTCAGGATGTTGACAAAGTTGACGAATCTGCTCCGGCATCCAGCATGTGGGCCGATGCGTGGCGCACACTGCGCAAGAACCCGCTGTTCATCATCTCGGGTATTTTGATCATCTTCATCGTGTTCGTCGCCCTGTTCCCCGGCGTATTTACGAAACTTGATCCGAACTACTGCAACCTGGATAACTCGCTTGGAGACCCGGAAGCTGGACACCCGTTCGGCTACGACTTCCAAGGTTGCGACGTGTTCGCACGTACGGTGTATGGCACTCGTACCTCGCTGTCTGTCGGTATTTTATCGACGTTGATTGTGGTCCTTATCGGTACGCTTATCGGCGCACTGGCTGGCTTCTTCGGAGGCTGGGTAGATGCAGTGCTGAGCCGTATTATTGATATTTTCTACTCCATTCCGTTCCTGCTCGGCGCTATCGTCGTGCTGCAGATGTTCCGTACGAACAGCTCCATCTGGAAGGTCGTGCTCGTGCTTGCACTATTCGGCTGGGTATCGACTGCACGTATCGCTCGTGGTTCGGTTATGGAAGCTAAGAACCTTGAGTTCAACACGGCATCTACGGCACTGGGTTCTACGCCAATGCGTAACCTGTTCAGCCATATCATTCCGAACGCAATGGCTCCGATCATCGTGATCGGTACTACCTCCCTTGGCTCGTACATCGTGTCTGAAGCGACGCTGAGCTTCCTCGGTATCGGCTTGCCGACTACGACGGTCAGCTGGGGTGGTGATATTTCACAGGCACAGACCAACCTGATGACCAACCCGATGGTGCTGTTCTACCCGTCAGTCGCACTGGCTATTACCGTGCTGAGCTTCATTATGATGGGCGACGCGGTTAAGGATGCCATCGATCCGAAGAGCCGTACTGCCTGAGCGTGAAGGATACAGACATGGAAACGAATAATATGAATGAAAAGCTCGTCGCCATGCAGAAGGCTCAGGGCCCGCTGCTCGAGGTTAAAGACCTTAAGGTTGACTTCACTACTGACGACAAGCGCGCGGTCCACGCAGTGCGTGACGCCTCCTTCAGCGTGTATCCGGGACAGTGGGTGGCTATCGTAGGCGAATCGGGTTCCGGTAAGTCTACGTCCGCTATGGCTGTGCTCGGTTTGCTGCCCGGTACTGGTCATGTGGTCGGAGGTTCGATCAAGCTTGACGGTCAGGAGATCGCAGGCTTGAAGCCGAAGGAATATGACAAGTTGCGTGGTACCAAGATGGGCCTTGTGCCGCAGGACCCGATGAGCAACTTGAACCCGGTATACCGTATTGGTACGCAGGTTCGTGAGGCGCTCAAGGCCAATGGCATGGATGTGGCTCATGAAAAGCGTTCTGCTCTTGCTAAAGCGTTGGCCGGTGACGAAGTTGCGGTGAAGACTAAGGATGATGAAACCTTCATCGGTTCGTCCGAACTGCCTGCTTTGCTTGACGCCGCCAAGGATGCGTTGGCTAACATCGGTGTAACCGGTGAACGTGCCGACGCGTTTATGAAGGCGTTCAAGGACGAGTGGGTGCCGGGCTCGGAAACTCGTTGGCGTGTGGCTGACGACCTCATCAAGGCCGGTGTGAAAGATGACGACGCGTGGGTGATCGCCAAAAAGCACGTGACCGGCTCTACGCTCAACGACCGTATCGCGGGCCTCTTGTCTGAGGCTGGTCTGCCCGATGCTGCGACTCGTGCACGTCAGTATCCGCATGAGTTCTCTGGTGGTATGCGTCAGCGTGCGCTTATTGCGATCGGTCTGGCCTGCCGCCCTGATCTGTTGATCGCCGACGAGCCGACTTCTGCACTTGACGTAACGGTGCAGAAGAAGATCCTTGATCATTTGCACTATCTGACCGATTCGCTGGGAACTGCCGTATTGTTCATCACCCACGATCTTGGCTTGGCTGCTGAACGCGCCCAGCATATCGTCGTGATGTACAAGGGTCAGGTTGTTGAATCAGGCCCATCGCTCGAAGTACTGCAGCATCCGCAGCATCCGTATACCAAGCGTCTGGTTGCTGCTGCGCCGTCGCTGGCTTCGCAGCGTATTATCTCTGCACATCAGCGTGGTGAGAATGCGGACGGACTGCTCGAACATCATGTTGTCGGTGAGGCAACGCTTGAGAAGAGCGAACACATTATCACTGTTGAGCATTTGACCAAGGAGTTCAAGCTCCCGCGTAAGAAGGAAATGTTCAAGGCTGTTGATGATGTTTCCTTCTCTGTTAAGCGCGGCTCTACGCTGGCAATTGTGGGTGAGTCCGGTTCTGGTAAGTCCACTGTGGCCAACATGGTATTGAAGCTGCTCGAACCGACCGCTGGTACGGTGACCTATGAGGGCAAAGATATTGCCGGATTTAAGGGCAAGGAGCTGCTCGATTTCCGCCGCCACGTACAGCCGGTGTTCCAGAACCCGTACGGTTCGCTTGACCCGATGTACTCGATTTACCGTTCAATTGAGGAGCCACTGCGCATTCACAAGATCGGCGATACGAAGAGCCGTCAGAAGCGTGTGCGCGAACTGCTCGACATGGTTGAAATGCCGGAATCGGTGATGACTCGTTACCCGAACGAGCTGTCCGGCGGTCAGCGTCAGCGTATTGCTATCGCGCGTGCTATGGCATTGAATCCGGACGTGATCGTGTGCGATGAGGCGGTTTCCGCGCTTGATGTGCTGGTACAGGATCAGGTCTTGCACCTGCTTAACGATTTGCAGGCGGAGCAGGGACTGAGCTACCTGTTTATCACCCACGATCTGGCGGTCGTTCGTCAGATTGCCGACGAAGTTGTGGTGATGCAGCACGGCAAGTTGGTCGAGCATGCCACCACTGACGAGGTATTCGCTCATCCGAAGATGCAATACACGCGTGATCTTTTGGATGCTATTCCGGGTGGCAAGTTGAAGCTCGGCCTCGACTAACAGCGAATCGTTCTCAATAAGAAAAGTGTGAGCCTGACTCGACGTCAATCGCACATGCCAGCCTTGAAAAGGCTTATATTTCAAGGCTGGCCTCAATGTGCGATTGTGCAGTTTTGTGCGTTTGGCTCACACTTTTCTTATTGAGAACGATTCGCTGCGCAGCGTGTATCATAAGCCGCATGACCATCACTATCACTACGTCAAATGTGAACGGTATTCGCGCCGCCCAGCGCAAGGGGATTACCAAATGGGCGGAACGCAATACTCCCGATATTTGGTGCATGCAGGAAGTGCGCGCGCCGCAAACTGACATTGACCGCATCATTAATGGGTTTAAGACCGCATATGGCCAATTAACCGCCCTTAATGAGATCTGCCGTATCAAAGGCCGTGCCGGTGTCGCCCTGCTAAGTGACTTGCCAGTCGTCGCTCAACGCTATGGATTGCCCGGACTTGACGAAGATGTTGACTCTGGCCGTTGGATTGAAGCTGACATCCGTACACCGCAAGGCTATATCGTGACTGTTGTCAGTGTATATGTGCATGCTGGCAACGCTGATGATCCAGTCAAAATGGAGCAAAAATATTGCTTCCTTAATGCGATGTTGAACCGTATGAGCCAACTGCGCGATGAAGCGGCGCACGGCGGCAAACAGGCTGTGCTGTGTGGTGACTTTAATATTGCGCATACGCCTCTTGACATTAAAAATGCGAAAGCGAATGAAACTCACGCTGGATTCATGCCCGCTGAGCGCGCGTATGTCGACAAATGGTTGAATGAACTTGAATTCGTAGATGTGGTGCGTTCTCTCGCCGGTGATATCCAAGGCCCGTACACATGGTGGAGTCAGCGTGGCCGCGCATTCGACAATAATGTCGGTTGGCGTATTGACTATCAACTCGCCACGCCCGAACTTGCGGAAACCGCACGCGGATTTGTGATCGACAAAGCTCCCAGCTATGACGCACGATGGTCTGACCACGCGCCGTTGACCATTAGCTATGATGTGTGAGCGTTCCCAGCCAATCACAAGGCGTGGTGCTACGCTAGTCGAGGTTGCAACCGCATAACGAAACGAGGACACCAATGGGATTATTTGGATTTGGCAAGAAGAAGCATCAGGACGAGGACGCCGCTGACGCCGAGGCACAGGACGTTGACGAGGTGCAGGACACTAATGAGCCGTCTGTTCACCCAGCCGAGATTGTAGCCGAATACGAAGGCCGTGGCGAAACATACGGTCCGTGGGACGTTAACGACGAGGATGTCATCGATTACGACATGCATCTTGATCTCGGCGCATATTATCTGCCGTATCTGCCGGGTCTGTCGCTGCGCCTCAAAGCCAGCCGCGCTGACCAGCAGATTCTCGGCTCTACTATCACGTATGGCTCGTCCAGCCTTGAAATCGAAGCGTTCGCTGCGCCGAAGAGCGCCGGCCTATGGGATGACGTGCGTGCCGACCTGCTCGCCGCAAACAAGGGCGCTTCTGAGCAGCCGGGCGTGTTCGGTACCGAGGTCACGCTACCCGTGCAGCTCAAGGGTGGGAAGACCCTCGACACGCGTATCGTAGGCGTGGACGGCCCGCGTTGGATGCTACGCGGTATTTTCTCCGGCAAGGCCGCAACCGATCCAACTGACCCTGAGACGCAAGCACTCAATGGATTCTTTGCTGATATTGTCGTTGATCGTGGTGAGGAACCGCTTGCACCGCGTGATCTTATTCCTATGCATCCGCCAGTTGCCGCAGTAGTCGAAGATTGTGA
>NZ_MWWY01000059.1 GCF_002259755.1 Bifidobacterium hapali | reverse complement strand
CTGGGATACCCCAACTCCCGGATCGCGTCCGCCGCGCAGCACTCATACCTCACATACAACTCCACCGCACGCCGACGCTGCTCCCTCGTATACCTCGCCATGATGGCTCCTCCCGGATCACAGTCCAAGAAAACGGCACCACCTCATTTTGTGCAGTGTTTTTCCGCAGTGTAGGCAGCGGGTTTTCCGCATTGTGTGCGGTATCGGCCACTGCCTGTCTGCGTGTGTTGTTGTGTTGTTTGGTTATTTGGTCATGAGGGCGTGTTGGCTGCGGTAGGAGTGGCCCTCGAATCTGATGAGTCGTCCGTGGTGGACGGTGCGGTCGATGAGGGCGGCGGCCATGTTCTTGTCGCCGAGAATGCGTCCCCATCCCGAGAATTCGATGTTGGTGGTGTAGATGATGCTCCTTGTCTCGTAGCTGTCGCTGATGATCTGGAAGAGGAGGCGGCTGCCTTCCTCGTCGATGGGCAGGTAGCCGAACTCGTCGATGATCAGGAGGCGTGCTTTGCCGATGCCCGCGAGCTCCCGGTCGAGCCGGTTGTCCTGTTGGGCGCGGCGCAGGCGCATGAGTAGTCCGGTCGCGGTGAAGAACCGGACCGGTATGCCCTTGGCGCAGGCGAGCCTGCCGATCGCGATCGCGAGATGGCTTTTGCCGACCCCGACGGGCCCGTAGAGCACGAGGTCCTCACATCGACTGATGAACTCGAGGCTCTCCAATTGGGTTCGCCCCCAGTCGGCGGGCATGTTCAGGTTGGTCCAGTCGTAGCCGTCGAGGGTCTTGTCGGCGGGGAACCCGGCCTGTTTGAGGAGACGGGCTCGTTTGGATTGCTCTCGTGAGTCGAGTTCCGCGGTGAACCAGCGTTCGATGAATTCGAGCTGGTTGGGTGTCGCCTCGGCGAGCATGTTGGCGAGCACGCTGCGTGTCAGGGTCAGGCTGCGGCTCATCATGAGGATGCGTTCGCTTTTCTCGGTCGTGGACGCTCGTCTGCGACGTGTGTCGGGGATCACGGGATCGGGTCTGACACTCATTGCATTCCCTCCTGGTCGTTGTTGGTGTGACGGTCACTGGTGATGAACCGGTCGTAGCCGTTTAGATCGGGTTCGTCGATGGCGCCGGGGTATTGCCAGTCGCCATCGCGCATGCGCAACGCGATCGGGGTGAGCGAGTCCGCGTGCAGGCCCATGTCCCTGTTGCAGGCGAGGATCTCGTCGCATGCCTGCATCACGGGCTCGAACCCGGCCGCTTGGCACGCGTATGCGATCGCTTTGAGGCTTTCCTTGAGGGTCTTGTCGTCCATGGAATCGAGCCAGCCGCGGATGTCGTCGGGAATATCGGGGCGTATCGTGCTTTCCCTCCACGCGCGTGGTTTGAGCGCGAGCTGTGGAAACACGAGTACGGGGTCCTCCACACTGTTCGATTTGCCGTAGAGTCTGGGATACTCGGCCAGGAACTCCCCGGTGGCAGGCGAGGTGAGCGTGACCGTGTCCCACCGGATCGCGGCCAGAACACGCGAACGGGCATGACAGGCACCGGCGAGGTACTGGTTCGAGTCAATATCGACCAGCCCGTACTTGTCGGCCATACGGGTCTGCCAGCGTACCGGATCGAACACGGTCGACGGCAAAGGCATCAACGATGC
Organism: Bifidobacterium hapali; assembly: GCF_002259755.1. Lineage (GTDB taxonomy): Bacteria > Actinomycetota > Actinomycetes > Actinomycetales > Bifidobacteriaceae > Bifidobacterium > Bifidobacterium hapali. The sequence continues at coordinate 1,377 of NZ_MWWY01000059.1, read as the reverse complement.
CCGCTCCTCGGCGAACACCTGCGTGACGGGCACGTCCATCAACCGCGGGCAATACGATTCTGCCGCCAGCCCGTCGCACCGCTCCAGCATGAGCCGGCTCAATTGTTCGTAGGATTCCGCATGCAGGGGCGGGACCATGATGTTGCGACGCAGGAACCCGACCGCGTTCTCCACGCTGCCCTTCTCGTTGCCTGAATACGGGTTGCAGAACCTGACCTCGATGCGGTGATGCGCCACGAACGCGGCGAACACGTCGGTCAGGGTCACCTCGCCCTTCGCGTTCCTGTGGCCCGCGCCGGTGGCGTTGTCCATCACGACCAGCGGCGGCACGCCGCCGATATGCTCGAACACGAGCATCAGGCCGTGGCACAGGCACTCCGCGTTCTCACCCGGCAAAGCCACACACAGCCGCATGTTCGACCACGGCAACGAGACCACCAGGCAATGCACGTCCGTCTGCTCGCCCGCGATCACGGCCCGGGCCAGACCGAAATCGACCTGCATGCTGCCCGCACGCCAATCAAGACGTATGAACCCCTGTTGATCCGCACCGCTCCGGTTCGCCTCGCGCCACCGGTGCACGTACCGCAACGTGGTCGAATACTCGCCATCGTAATCAGTCTCCGCGAGCAGACGCTCGTGCACCCGTTTGATCGTGTGACGCTGCTTGCGGGGCATCAACCGGTCCGCCTCCAGCCACGAATCCACCAGATGCGTGTACGGGTCGATCTTCGAACCATACCGACGATCCGTCTTCGGCCTGGGCGAGCAATCCCGCATATCCGCGTACTTCGCGACCGTCCCGCGATCAACATGCAGCCGCCGCGCTATCTGCGCGCGGGACAATCCCTGCCGATCAAGTCTCCTGATATCCTGCACCATGGGCATCGGTATCGCCATGTTCCTTTCCTTCCCGAGCCTTCGGCCAGCAGCAACCGGCCGAAACCAAAACGAATTGCAACTCGGGAATATACAGACAGGCGAACCGACGTCCCACTACCAAGTACTGCCAAACCTGAGGAAAACCATCAGCCCACACTGCGGAAAAACACTGCCAAACCTGTCGAACAAACATTGAAACAAAACAACCGGGCCGGCCATTACAAGCGTGATCTGACCGTCAAGGCCGGGAAAATGAGCCTGAAGGTACCGAAACTGAAGGGCGCGGTGTTCGAGTCGGCCGTGATCGAGCGTTACCGGCGGCGCGAGGAGAGCGTCGAGGAGGCGCTGATTGACATGTATCTGGCGGGCGTGTCCACGCGTCAGGTTGATGATGTCAGCCAATTGTTGTGGGGTGATCGCATGCCCTCGCAGACTCTGAGCGACAAGCTCAAGCGCATCTACGCGGATATCGACGCGTGGCGGGAGCGTCCGCTG
>NZ_MWWY01000058.1 GCF_002259755.1 Bifidobacterium hapali | reverse complement strand
AGGCTGTCGCTACTTTGCGCAAACCCTCGCCAAATGAACCGCCAACCGCATCCCCGACCGCATCCAACGCGCGAGGAATAGACGAACCTTGCCGCACGGCAGCAATGAGCAACGCTAATATCGTCGACTCCTGCGGCAGTACTGTATCCGCACTGTCATCATGATTGCACTGTCCAACGTCAGTCAACATTGCCAGCCGACGATCACGCTGGCCCAACCCAGCCCATACCAAGCCGCCGACCATCACAGCCGCGATCATCGCACTTCCAACAACACTCACGCCACTCCCCTTCCGCCACATTCATCTCAGTCTCGTCACCGCACCGCCATCGTCCGCAGTATCAGCCAGTCACAAGCTGTCCATGCCACGCAACATCGCGCGCATCCATATCAGACCAGCAACATACCAACTCAATCCCAACCCCAAACACACCAATCCTTGCGGCGAGCCAAACAGAAACGTCAACGGCTTTGCGCCAAGAAATTCACCGAACAACACAGTGACCGCAGGCAACGCAGACAGCAATTTCGTCGTCGCCTGCGGAATCGCGAACGCTTGCGCGCGCAGATCATCCAGCATGCGCGCTCGCCGATACGAAGCACCAACCGTTTCCAAACATTGCGCTGCCGGGCAACCCAATTCCATGCTGATACGAATAGCAGCAGCAAGATCAGCAGCAGTTTGTGCAACATGATGCGCGCGCTCACTAGGCAGTGCGCACGCGTTCAATACCGCGTACATTCGCGATTGTGTCAGCCGTCCGACCGGCTGACTCTTGGCTACTGACTGCGACGAATGCGCGGTACCAATAACGGCGGCCTCCAGCGTCGCCCCGGACCGTATCGCTGCGCACATGGCCGCGATAGCCGACGCAATACCAACGCGCGAATCCTGCGATTGCTGCTCGACTCGACGAGTACCTTGCACGATGTGCGACCGCATTGACGCAAGCCGCTGTACTGCGGTCGATTGTGGCCACGCTATGACCGTTACAATCACAGCTAAGGCAGCGACTACTGCCGCATCAATCATCGGAAGACGCCTTTCTTTGTTGTGCATCACGTCTGTGCGTCACGATTCTCTTTGTCGCAGAGAGCCAAACAACCAGCGCGCCGCAAAATCCGCCCATCCGGGACCGGCCATCGGTGTCCCTGCACCATCCCAGATCGCAACAACTTCGCCACTCAGCGACTGTACAGTACTGGTATTAGTCAATTGGCCCAATTGACTAATTAATCGGCCAATTTGACTGATATACCGCCGTCCGGAAGCGTCTCTCTCCACATGAATCACCGCATCGAATGCGTCACGAGCTAGCATCGCCGTCGCTTCAACTGGCAGTCCAGCTAACAAGCCCAATGAAGCCAGTCGCGTCGGCACACGCTGCACATCGTCAGCGTGCAACGTAACCATGCCACCATGATGACCAGAGTTAAACGCACGTAACAGATCAGCGATCTCCTCACCACGGCACTCACCGAGCACAATGCGATCAGGTCGCATCCGCAACGTGGCTTTCACGAGTTGTGGCAAACCAATCGCACCCGCACCCTCAACGTTGGCTTCACGCGTCACCAACGACACACGATTGCCCGCACCGATCGCACCAAGTTCGCGCACTTCTTCGACGGTAATAATCCGCTCGTAAGCCGCACATAATCCCAGCAGGGCTTTGAGTAGCGTGGTTTTACCCGCACCGGTGCCGCCGGTAATCAGTAACGTCGCGCGACGATCAACCAGCGAGCGCAATATCGGCAGCCAAATCGCTGGCATCAGTCCGCGCGCACACAACGATTCCAAGGTAGGCGGTGAGCGCGGCGGCAAACGAATCGAAATTGCCGCACCTTGCGGCACTATTGGCGCAATAACCGCGTGTACGCGCAACCCATCCGGCGACGATGCATCAGCAATCGGACATGCATCATCCAAGCGACGACCGAGTTGCGCGCATAATTGCACTGCGTAATCGCGCACAATATCAGGAGCACGGAATGGAATCGGCAATTGACATTCGCGCATGCCAGAGCCGAAATCAGCCCATACTTGGCCTTCGCAAGTGACGGTCACGTCTGTCGTTCGCGAATCGGCGACGATACTTTCCAAAGGACCGAAAGCGAGTGAAGTCATGAATGATCACCGCCTGCGCCTGATAATAGTTCGTCAATCCAATCGCAGATACCGTCAATCGCACGCCGATTTGATCGACTGAGCGCGCGGATTCCTAAGCCTGACAACACGTCAGCACAGAGCTTCGAGTCAGTTCGAATACGGCCGGATACTGGATGTCCAAGATATTCAGCGGCGTCTGGCAGTGAGATAACGCCCGAATTACGGACTGTGCTGCGCGGCTGTATACCGACCACTATCAACTGATCTCGTGAGTGACTATGACTTGCTGCTCTCTTAGCGGGTAGTGGTTCGTGGAGCGCCATCCACCGCTGCAGTGTGGCAATATGCCGCTTCGCACGCGCTAGTCCAAGTACTGATAGTTCAGCTAGTACGATCTGCGCCGCACTGCCCAGCTCAGGCATAGTTTCCAACAGTTCACCTCGCCCAGCGTCCACAATGAGCGCGCGATTGACGTCAGATAGCGCGCGAATAGCAGCCTGCGTTTGCCACCAATCAGGAGGATCACCACTCCACGGATTACTGGCGAGGACTCGCACGCCATCCCATTCGGGTAGTTCGTGGTTGAGTGCGTTACCGTCGAGTCGTCCGAGCGGAGCGTCGAGTGTTTCACATCGTGTTCCCGGTTCGCCTTCGATACCTAGTAACACGTCAAGACCACCTGTGCGAAAATCAACGTCGATCAGTGCGCTAGGCAAGTCACGTTCGGCAAGGTGGCGTGCGATGCTAGCTGCAGTGACGCTTAAGCCTAAACCACCGCTTGCTGAAGTACACACGATAATATTGCGACATGCAGTTGCTACCGTGACTCCGCTGGGTAGATTGTTCGGTCCTGGACCGGCGCGACCGTAGGATGCTTGGGCAATTGCCTCGGGATGAGAACGCAAGCGATGCTCTTGCCCGATTGACTCAGGGGGTGGCATGTAATAGCGCGTGGCGCCAGGGTGCGGCGGTGTGCGTGATGATGATTCCGATGCTGCGGGTGCGGGTGCGGATGCAGATGCAAGTGCGGTCTGCGATGAAGTAACTGCTGAAGTCGCTACTGGAGTAGCTAGGGTAAAAGTGTTCATACGCAGATTGAACCGTATTATTGTTGTGCGCGTCGGCAAAAATGGGGTATGTGGTCGAACGGTCGATAGTTATCCACATCACGGCGTGTCTATCCACATTTTTTGTGGATAACTCGGGCCAGTGTTCACACTCGTAACCGGGGCACTAAAACACCACACTAGTGGTCTGTCTCGTAATTGTCTGAGTGGTATCGGCCTCCTCTGAGAGGAGCCGGCAGCGAATCTAACTGGGAAAGAGGCAAAAAGCGAAGCCATTAATTATTAGTAAGGCAGACCACTAGTTCTATAACCCCATATAACTGCGGACCTGCACCACTCGTTATAACTGTGACATACACCGCTCGTTCACGGAGCACCGCTGACGGCACCCCACTCGTGGCACCTCACTCGTGGCACCCCACGTGAATCTGAACTGTTTGGCGTGGCAGAAAACGCTCGCTTAGGCAGGGCTCAGCGAGCAAAAACCGCCACGCGGAAACTAACCACTCACATGCCGACAACGAACTTGGATAAAACCCGCGTTTCTTGGGTTATAGGCCAAAATGTGTGTCTGTTTTGGCTCGCTTTCCTTTGTGGCAGTGGGCGTTTCCCCTGTTCGAGTTGTATGGGCGGGGAACTTGAAGTCGGCCAGAATGTGTGTCCGGAACAGGCTGTGAGGCCTTTCGGGACAACGGTTGAGCGGCTTTCGAGTTGGCGTGGCAGATTGGGTGGATGAACACACCCAGTTGCGCCGTGTGCGGCGAGCCGATGAAACGGAACGGAAGAACAAGCTCGGGGCGGGTCAGGTGGCGGTGCCGGGACGCCGGCTGCGGGAGCTCGCGCACCCAGTCGCGCGACAACAGGGCCCGTGACCTGCGGTGCGGACTGGACTGGCTGTTTTCCAAACGGTCGCAGGCCGAGCACGACCTGCCCTCCCGCACGCTGCGCCG
>NZ_MWWY01000057.1 GCF_002259755.1 Bifidobacterium hapali | reverse complement strand
GCTCTCCTCGCGCCGCCGGTAACGCTCGATCACGGCCGACTCGAACACCGCGCCCTTCAGTTTCGGTACCTTCAGGCTCATTTTCCCGGCCTTGACGGTCAGATCACGCTTGTAATGGCCGGCCCGGTACGCCTTGCGATCCCCGCTGCGCTCGTAACGGGCGGCGCCCGTGATCTCGTCGGCCTCGGCGTCGAGCATTGCGTTCAACGTCTCCTCGACGCTTCTACGGACCATCCGGTCCAGGGTGGTCTCCAACATGGCCTGGTCGACCTGTAGAATCTGCTGTGACATGGCTTCGTGCCCTCTTTCCAATCGCGATTTGTTTTGTTTGGCGACAGAAAATCGTACACAGGACACGAGCCATGCCCTTTCATCTCAAGCCCAAGCCAAAGTGCGCAAAATTTCGGGCCTTATCACTCTTGAGAATCTGAATAAAAGAAACAGCAACAATTATCAAAAAGGATGTCGCCGGTTCAAATCCGGCTAGCCCGACAGAGAGCCCTACTCCCGCATGGAATTTGGGTTTCACCGTTCGAGGCGGAAGGCCGCTGTGGTAACGATTCGGTAACGATGACCGCAGACTTTAACCTCAATTGGCCGTGCAGAAAAGAAAAATCCCCGGGGTTTCATGTTGTTTCGCATGAGTGACGTTCCGGGGCATTCGTCAGTAGCATAGCCATCATGAGTCCTGAAAGTCAACCCGTCACGCTTGCTGACCTGCAGCGATGGTTCTCGACCGAGCGCATGAGCACGTACGTGCGCTCCGCTCAGACGACCGATTGCGACGTGATCGACCTGTACGCGTGGAACGGACGGAATTCCAAGGGTTTTGGGACTCTTGGAATTCGGTGTTCTGCTTATCGGGTACAAATCGGGTACATTGCTAAAGTATCCGCTGTTTATCTCAGTGGAGTGACGAGCTGCTGTTCAATCCATGCATTGATATCTTGTTCCCGGTATCGTATGAGTCGTCCGATTTTTGCGTATGGGAGTTCCCGGTGTTCGTTCCTCCAACGGGCGAGAGTGCTGACAGGAATATTGGATCTCTGCTGTTTGCGCTGGTGTGAGGAGCGTATCGTGTGTGATGAAAGCGGGGTTCTTAGCTCATACGGGTATTCGTATTGGTGAGGCACTGGCTCTACGCTGTGGTGATGTTGATTGTGATGTCGGAATGTTGGTTGATTACGAAAATACAATCAGTTGATCGAGACCTTCATATTTAACGCGTCTCTTTTGTGTTACAATGTTTATACATTGTTATGTTTTTGTGAGGATGGTTGTGATGGCTGATACGACGACAATTAGTTTTCGGACGGATTCGCAAGTTAAGCAACAGGCGAAGGAATTGTATGAGTCGATGGGATTGGACCTGTCGACGGCATTGAATATGTTCCTGCGTCAGTCGTTGATTGATAATGGTATGCCATTCCGTGCGACGCGGGAGCACCCGTCAAATGTGGAGGCGCGTCGTCAAGTGAATGCTCATGAGGGTGTTGCGTTTTCATCCGTGGATGATTTGATGAAGGATCTCATGGATGCTTAAGTCTGTTTTTCGTACTACGCAGTTTAAGAAGGATTTTAAGAGTTTGCTCAAGAAGCATTATGATCCGGATAAGTTGCGTCGTGCTATTGAAGTGTTGATGGCTGAGGATCGTGATGTGTTGTCGACTCAGTATCGTGATCATGCGTTGGTTAATAATTGGAGAGGATATCGGGAGATTCATATCGAGGGCGACTGGTTGCTGATTTACCGGATTGATTGCCGTGAGCTGCAACTAGTACTGACCCGAACGGGATCACATGATCAACTGTATTAAGAGCGCGACCGTTGATCATGCTATTGCTGAGTTTTGGCTATGGAAATCGGGTACAAATCGGGTACATGGCTACCGCAACCCCTGCATATCAGCGCATCTCAACGTGAAGCTATATAAGCGCGGTGATATCTTTCTCGATGGCTGAAGGCTTGGTAGTAGGGGCATATCGTGTTATTACTTGACCATTGCGATCGATAAGGAATTTAGTGAAGTTCCACTTGATCGCACTGCCTAGCGTGCCGCTTTGCTGCTGTTTGAGCCACACGTACAAAGGATCAGTATCCGTTCCGTTCACGTTGATTTTGGCGAATGTAGGGAATTTCACGCCGTAGGACAATCGGCAAATGGTGCTGATTTCTTCGGAAGATTCCGGTGCCTGATTTGCAAACTGGTCGCAAGGGAATCCTAACACGTCGAAGCCACGCTCATGATATGCCTGCTGCAATGCTTCCAGTCCTTCGAGCTGCGGAGTAAAGCCGCAGTGCGTGGCGATGTTCACTACTAGCAACACTTCGCCTTGGTAATCAGCAAGGCTCTTCTTGCTGCCGTCGATGTTGGTAACGGTGAAGTCATAAATGGTGGTCATGATGTTTCTTTCTTGGTGTATTGCAATTTCATTTGTTTTTTCGGCTGGTTTTAATCTGAGGGGTGGATCGCATCCGTCTTAAGATTTATAATGCTAGCTTTTTCCATTTTCTAATCTTTGTTCTAAAAGTTCCAAATGGTGCGACAGTATTGACATGTATGAACTTATATACTTCCCAAGTCGCTGATTGAGTTGCTTCATCAGCCCATTTTCTCATATGCGGATTAAATAATTCTTCTTCGCTTAATGAGTCAATCATTGCATATATATCAGTCACATTTTCTTTTAATTTAGCTGTTAATATCTGTAACGAAAAATGTGCGTAGTTATCAGTAAACCATTGATATAGTTCACCTAGCTGATTCCATTTGAAGATATCTGATGGGGTATGTACTGGGAGTCCTTTTCTTTCATCTTCTTCCCATTTAAGAATTAATGTTGTCCAACCAACTTGATAAGCAAGATTTTCGGCTGGAGTTCTATCAACGTCATCAACTCTTTTATCTTTTAACGATTCTGGGATATTATTAAATTCTGAAATATACTTTTCGAAAGTATTATTAATTACATCTTTAAGTTCCTCTTTATTTGCATATTTTTTCATAAACTCGCAACTTCAATTTATTGTTATCTCTGTTTCTTAAGAATCAGTGTATCAGGGTCTGTCTCAAAGTCTAGAAGATAAGGCCCGAAATTTTGCGCACTTTGGCTTGGGCTTGAGATGAAAGGGCATGGCTCGTGTCCTGTGTACGATTTTCTGTCGCCAAACAAAACAAATCGCGATTGGAAAGAGGGCACGAAGCCATGTCACAGCAGATTCTACAGGTCGACCAGGCCATGTTGGAGACCACCCTGGACCGGATGGTCCGTAGAAGCGTCGAGGAGACGTTGAACGCGATGCTCGACGCCGAGGCCGACGAGATCACGGGCGCCGCGCGCTACGAGCGCAGCGGGGATCGGAAGGCGTACCGGGCCGGCCATTACAAGCGCGACCTGACCGTCAAGGCCGGGAAAATGAGCCTGAAGGTGCCCAAGCTCAAGGGCGCGTTGTTCGAGTCGGCCGTGATCGAACGCTACCGACGGCGCGAGGAGAGCGTCGAGGAGGCGTTGATCGACATGTATCTGGCCGGCGTGTCCACGCGTCAGATCGATGACGTCAGCCAGCTGCTGTGGGGCGACCGCATGCCCTCGCAGACCCTTTCCGACAAGCTCAAGCGCATCTACGCGGATATCGACG
>NZ_MWWY01000056.1 GCF_002259755.1 Bifidobacterium hapali | reverse complement strand
CGCCATCAGGCTCTGCCACGCCGCCGACCGTTCGCTTTTGGCGATGTGCCAGCCGATCACGTGCCCGTCGGCGATGGCGATCAGCACCACGGCGTCGCGGTGCAGGTGAATGCCGTCCACATGCACCACGTGATGCACCTCGTCCACCAGGGGCACCGGCGGCCACAGGCCCCACATCAGCTCGCACCGGCGGCGCAGCGTGCGGGAGGGCAGGTCGTGCTCGGCCTGCGACCGTTTGGAAAACAGCCAGTCCAGTCCGCACCGCAGGTCACGGGCCCTGTTGTCGCGCGACTGGGTGCGCGAGCTCCCGCAGCCGGCGTCCCGGCACCGCCACCTGACCCGCCCCGAGCTTGTTCTTCCGTTCCGTTTCATCGGCTCGCCGCACACGGCGCAACTGGGTGTGTTCATCCACCCAATCTGCCACGCCAACTCGAAAGCCGCTCAACCGTTGTCCCGAAAGGCCTCACAGCCTGTTCCGGACACACATTCTGGCCGACTTCAAGTTCCCCGCCCATACAACTCGAACAGGGGAAACGCCCACTGCCACAAAGGAAAGCGAGCCAAAACAGACACACATTTTGGCCTATAACCCCAAAAAATGGCCTCTAAACGTGATATTTCGGCGGAGAGCTTAGGGACCTCCGCCGGAATATCACAAAAACAGTCATGCTCACAGGAGCATTCCCTCTCCAAAGAGCCGGGACGACCAAATGATAGCGTGGGTGCCATGAGTGAAGAGCAGACCTCATCCAAGCCGTCACAATCGCAGTCCGCCCAGTCCTTGACTGGAACTTCCGGAACCACTGGAACCACCGGAACTGCTGGAACCACCGAATCCGCCATAACCAGCACGCTGCACGATACAGTCGAAGAAACTAAAGAAGTTGCAGTATCCAAAGAATCAAACACCTCCGACGATCTTGTCCCAGTCATCGGCATCCTTAACGATACCGAAACGGTGTTCACCCTCGACAGCAGCCGCGCAGAATCATCCGCCACGGTCGCCACGTCTGCCGCATCTGAACCACTCCCCGGCGACACGAACGGCGACGGCGTCGTCGACATCGACGACGAACGCCTCCCGCTCATCACTCGTATCTACGGTATCCTGATCACTCTCTACGGCATCACTACTGTCCCCGACATCACGCTTGCGTTCGTCGATATCATCCGTGCGCTCGCCTCCGGCCGAGTCATCGTCACCCAACCCGACCTCACCACGACGCTCAGCTGGCTGTCTGCCGGCACAAACTCGATCGCCACTGTCGTGCTCATGATCTTCGGAATCCTGCTTATCCTCAACCATCGAAAACATGCGGCGCGCTGGATCGAAATCCTCATCCCGCTCACGATTCTCGAAGGCCTGTTCACTGTCGCACTCGAAGGGCTTAAGCCGCCGCTGATTCTGCCAATCATCCAGCTGGTGATTCTCGTCGCGCTGTCGGTAAGCGTAGACCCGGCGCTGCGCGAGGAACGCCGGCTTAAAACCGCGCTGTGGCGCATGGACAACCGCTCGGCTTACGAACAGGCGCTCGCCAAAGGTATGCCAGGCCGCGATCTGAGCGGCAAAGGCTATATTTCGCTGGACGTATTCAATATTTTCTGGCTGTTTGTGGTCGGCTGCGTGTTCGGACTTGCGGTTGAGACCGTGTATCATTTGGCGATCACCGGCGGCGAATGGCAGGATCGCGCGGGACTGCTGTGGGGTCCGTTCTCGCCGATTTACGGGTTCGGTGCGGTGCTGCTCACCGTGCTGCTGAACCGACTGTGGCGCGCGAACTGGCTGCTGATTTTCTGTGCGAGTGCGGTGATTGGCGGCACGTTTGAGTATCTCACGAGCTGGTTTATGGAGGTTGCGTTCGGTATTACCGCGTGGGATTACACTGGTCAGTGGCTGTCGATTGACGGGCGTACGTCGGGTAAGTTCATGTTTTTCTGGGGTGTGCTTGGATTGGCGTGGGTCAAGTTGATTTTGCCGCGACTGCTTGCGTTGATTCAGCGGATTCCGTGGGGATGGCGGTATTCGCTGACGCTTGTGTTTCTTGTGTTTATGGTGATTGATGCGACGATGACGTTGCTCGCGCTGGACGCGTGGTATTCGCGGCTTGCCGGCATTGCGGTTGATTCGCCCGTGTCGGATTTCTTCGCGCGGCATTTCGGCGACGAGTTCATGGCGAATCGCTTCCAGACCATGCACCTCGACCCGTCCAAGGCCGGCCGCATGTAGCGACCGGGCACGCCTCGCGCGCGTGTACCTGCGTGGCCGGTTAGGAGGGGGTGGTGCGTGGCAGAAAACGCTCACTGGGCACCCACTCAGCGAGCGAAAACCGCCACGCGTGGCCATGAGTGGCAGAAAACGCTCGCTGAGGGTGTGCTTAGCGAGCGTTTTCTGCCACTCGAGGTGGTGTGTAGCCGTGAGCGGCAGTACGCAATGGTGCGTGGCGGAAATGTCTCGCTGGGCGCCCACTCAGTGAGCGTTTTCTGCCATTCTCATTAGTGCGTGGCGGTTTTCTCTCGCTGAGGGTGTGCTTAGCGAGCGTTTTCTGCCACGCGGAGGGGTGGGCGGATGCTGTGGGCGGTGGGGATATGTGGGGGATGCAGATGAACGGGCCTGGATGCACGGACGCAAGTAAGAACGGGGGTATTGTGTTGCGGGCCGAAGCCCGATACATTGAGAAGAGTTTGTCCGTTTGACATATATGTGCTGATTGGATCGGCAAGCAATCGACGAGATGGTGCGCCGCTCGCTGACTGCATGCCGCCGATCGAGAATCGCGAGCACTTACGTATATGTCTAGCGTACATTCAGCGTACGTTCAGCAAACGCATGATTGATATTATTGATAAGTAGTATCGGAGATCACATGAGCCAGCAGCCCGCAGACAGCACGACCACCGCACCGCAGCAGCCCACATCCGCCCGCCTCACCGTTCCTGATCTCATTTCGATCGGCATCTTCACGGCCCTCTACTTCGTGTGTGTGTGCGTCGCCACGCTCATCAGCACGCTCATCGCCGGCGCAGGCACGATTTTCCTGCCCGCCGTCGCCGCCCTCATCTGCGGCCCGGTGTTCATGCTCGCGGTCGCCCGCGTCGGCAAATTCGGCGGCATCACCGTGATGGGCGTCGTGATCGGCCTATTTTTGTTCGTATCCGGCCATTTTGTGCTCTCGTTCGTCGCGAGCATCGTGTTCCCGGTCGCCGGCGACCTCATCGCACGCATCGGCAACTACAAAAACAAAGTCACGATTCTCATCGGTTACGTCGTGTTCTGCTACGGCCTGACCGGCCCGATTCTGCCGCTGTGGTTCATGAAGGACGCGTACGTCGCATCGCTCGAAGCCCGCGGCAAAAGCGCGGAATACATCACCAACCTGTTCGCGCAGATCAGCGTCGGTTCGTTCTTCCTTGCGATGGGCGCGATTCTCGTGTGCGGCTTGGTCGGTGGCTGGTTCGGTCAGCGATTGCTGAGCAAGCATTTCAAGAAGGCTGGCATCGTCTGATGACGGTGACTTCGGCGATCGCGCTGCGTGACCTGCGCACGCGTGACCTGCGTGCGTTCGGACGTGTGATTAGTCGTACGTCCAGCCGCGCGCATGCCTCGATGATCGGATCTCGCGTATGACCAGCTCGTCGTCCGCGTTCCCCGACCGTTCCGGGGTTCACACTGCCTCAAATTCCGCCCGTCGCCTCGACCCGCGTGCAAAACTGTATTTACTGCTGATCGCCAATCTGCTGCTATTTTTCCACGTCGATACGCGCGGCGAAGCGATCGTCGTTGCGCTGCTGTTGCTGCCGCTGTTCGTCGCTGGCCGCTGGCGTGCGGGACTGCGGCTGACGATCGTGTACGTACTGCTGCTCGCGTTGGGCTTGTGGTCGGACACGGTGACGATGACTGGGTCCGGCAGCGGCGGAGGATCGCTGATCAGCGCGATATCGAGCGGTGGTGCGGACGCGGCGACGGCTGGTAGCGCAGCGGCTCCAACGACGGCTTTCGTGACTGCAGGTCACGTTGCTGGCCTACTGTCGGTTGGTATCCGCATGATGATGCCGTGTCTGATCAGTGGTGCGTACGCGTTCACGACAACCACGATCAGCGAGTTCGTGTGCGCGATGCGGCGCATGCGCGTGCCGGAAGCGGTAGTGATTCCATGCATGGTGGTGATTCGATTTTTCCCGACGATCGTGCACGATTATCGCCAGATTCGCAACGCGATGGCGATGCGTGGGATTGCGGCCGGTCGGTTCGCGCTCGTGCGTCATCCGGTGCAATCACTGGAGTTTATCTTGGTGCCGTTGCTTATGAATGCGACGATCGTGTCGCGTGACCTGTCGGTCGCCGCGCTCACGAAAGGGCTTGGTATTGCTGGCGAGCATACGTGTATGACGACGATTCGGATGCGCTGGTTTGACTGGGGATATATGGCCGTGTGCACGGTTCCGTTGGCGCTCGCGATCGGAGGTGTGCTGTGAGCGACGTTCGTGCTGATAAGCCGATTGTTCAGATTTCGGATACGTCATTTCGCTATGCAAGCGATACTGAGGATACGGTGATCGCGGCAACGCCTGCGGAACTGGCTCTCGCGCACGTCAATCTGACCGTTCGTCCCGGCGAAACAGTGATGCTGTGCGGCCAATCAGGTTGCGGCAAAACCACGGCTACGCGACTGCTGAATGGCTTGATTCCTAACTTTTTCCACGGTGATGTGACCGGTTCGCAAATCGTGTGCGGCCTAGGTAGTACTGACGTCCGGCAACGCCCGCCGATCGAAGCGTATGTGCCGCTCGTCGGCAGTGTGTTCCAAAACCCGAAAACCCAGTATTTCAACGCCGACACCACCTCAGAACTTGCATTTCCTTGCGAAAACGTGGGGGAATCGCCTGCCGATATTCGCGCGCGAGTTGCGCAAGTCGCGCAACGTTTCGGTATCGAACATCTGCTCGGCCGCAGCGTATTCAAGCTGTCAGGCGGCGAAAAACAGCGGCTCGCAGTCGCCGCAGCCACCATGCTGCATCCGCGGCTTATCGTCATGGACGAGCCGACCAGCAACCTCGACCATACTGCCATGCGCGACTTGCACGACATGGTCGCCGAACTCAAACGCGACGGCGTGACAGTCGTGATCGCTGAGCATCGACTCGCATGGTGTGCCGATCTCGTCGACCGATACGTGCGTTTCGAGCACGGCGCAATCGCCGGCGAGTACACGGCTGCTGAATTTGAGACGTTACCTGCCAAGCAGTTGCAATCATGGGGATTGCGCGCGCTCGATCTGACTGCATATCACGAACAGCTGCGGTCAAAAACAAACGTAACGGCACTGCAAGAACACGATGATGGCACGCATCGCAAGTCGCGCCGCCCGTCGATTATCGCCACGCGCGATCTGACCGTCGGCTATCGTCGCGCCTTCCGCCGCGGTATTCCTGACATTGACCTGCGCGGCGGTGAAATCATCGGTCTAATGGGGCACAACGGAGCCGGCAAAAGCACACTTGTACGCACATTATGCGGGCTACAGAAACCGCTTTCCGGACAGGTACTCCTGCACGATCAGCCAGCGCGGCCGGCAGCACTTACACATGCCGGATTCCTCGTCATGCAGGACGTGAATTATCAACTATTCTCCGACAGCGTGCGCGAAGAAGTCCTGCTCGGACTCGGGGACGCGGACGATGCGGTGCCAGCGTCGTTGCAGACCGTCCAATCAACGAACAGGTCCGCTACTACGCTCGGCGAACTCGCGGACGACGTACTCGCGCAGCTTGATCTGCTGCCGTTCACCGACCGTCATCCGATGAGCTTGTCCGGCGGCCAGAAGCAGCGACTGGCGATCGCGTCGGCGATCATGTGCGGCAAGGAACTCATCGTGCTTGACGAGCCGACCAGCGGCCTCGATCGCGCACACATGATGCAAGTCGGGGCTCTCTTGCGCCAACTCGCAGACGACGGACGGGCAGTGCTCGTCGTCACTCACGACGAAGAACTGGCCGCACTATGGTGCGACCGCATCATCAACTTGGACGACAACGTGGATATCGCAACCAAGGAGACAGCATGACAGACAGCATGACCTTTACCGCAGCAGCATGGACCGGCGACTGGATCAGCTTCGAACAGCTCATCAACAGCCGCGACCCAGACATCAACCGTGCGTGGGAAGAATCCGAAACGGCAATGCGCGCGCACTGGTCCGCGTTCTCGATCATGTTGCCGTTCTTCAGTGGCAGCATCCGCCGATTCTGGCGCTGGGCATGCCGTACCACTGGTCGCGAAAACCGGTACGCGACAATCGCCGGATGGCAGATCGAACCGCTCGAATTTGGCAACAATCCCGAAAACGGATTCGCGCTCGCGTGGATGAGCGAAGAGAACACGGTTATCGGCCGATACGCTTATCAGTTCGATCACATGATCGACAAAGGACTCGAAGGCAAACCTTGCTATATCTTCCACGCTGATTCCGCGCCGATCGACAGTCCATTCCGTGTTCTTATCGCGATGGACCCCATGCCTGCGCGCGTTGAACTTGAGAACGGCGGACTACTCAGCCATCTGCATTTCCAGTACGGCAACAGCGAAGGCGTACTTCTCAAACATGCTCAAGGAAAACCGTCCGAAACCGCCAAAATTCGCCATCGCATGTGGTATCCGACCATGTGCGATGCGCGCGGCGACACGCTTGCGCAGTGCAACATCATCCGCGCGCTCCATCATCTGCCGGTATGGGACCAACTGCCGTCCGCACAGGGCTGATCAGCCGACCATAATCGATCGGTTCTGCGCATCCTTGCGCAGAACCGTGCACAAGCGAGACTCAGAAATCCCAATCCTCGTCGTCTGTCTCCTCGGCCTTGCCCATCACATACGACGAGCCGGAACCCGAGAAGAAATCGTGATTCTCATCCGCGTTCGGTGACAGCGAGGCGATAATCGCCGGGTTCACATCGCAAATCTCCGCCGGGAATAACGCTGGGTAGCCGAGGTTCATCAGCGCTTTGTTGCCGTTGTAACGCAGGAACTTCTCGACATCTTCCGTCAAACCGACCCCGTCGTACAGCGACTCGGTGTACTCCACTTCGTTGTCGTACAGTTCGTTGAGCAAATCGTACGTGTACTCGCGCAGCTCCTCACGCTTCGCCTCGCCGACCAGCTCAAGGCCCTTCTGATACTTGTAACCGATGTAATAGCCGTGCACAGCCTCGTCGCGGATGATCAGACGGATCACGTCAGCCGTGTTCGTGAGCTTCGCGTGGCTCGAGAAATACATCGGCAGGTAGAAGCCTGAGTAGAACAGGAACGATTCGAGCAAGGTGGACGCGACCTTACGCTTGAGCGGGCTGTCGCCCTCGTAATAGTCGAGTACGATCTGCGCTTTCTTCTGCAGGAACTCGTTTTCCTCGCTCCACGCGAACGCCGCGTCGATCTGCTCGCTTGAGCACAGCGTCGAGAAAATGCTTGAGTATGACTTCGCGTGCACGGACTCCATGAACGCGATATTCGTGTACACGGCCTCTTCGTGCGGGGTGAGTGCGTCCGGAATGAGCGACACCGCGCCGACCGTGCCTTGAATCGTGTCAAGCAGCGTGAGTCCCGTGAACACGCGCATGGTGAGCGTGTGCTCTTCCTCGCTCATTGACTGCCAGCTGGGGATATCGTTGGAAACTGGGACTTTCTCAGGCAACCAGAAGTTGCCGGTGAGACGATCCCACACTTCGAGATCTTTCTCATCTTCGAGACGGTTCCAGTTGATCGCGGAGACGCGATCGATGAGCTTAAGTGGCTTGCGCGGAACAGAAATCGGTGCCATGTGCGTTTTTCCTTGGTTTCTTGTGTCGATGATGGATGATGTTGCGTTTACTTGGGATGGTGACTGTGCCCAGTTTAATCGGGTGACCGCGTGGTTGGCTGGTATGTATTATCCGACACGCTCCAGGCCGCTCGGCCAAGTCTTACGGTCGGATAATACATACCAGCCAACCACGCTCGTTTGCATGCTCACGTTACGTTTTTATTGGTTTCCCTTGTCAGGGGAGCTATCTGTCGCATAGCGAGACTGAGGGGTAGTCACACGAGTTGAACGTTCCAAGGGCGTGACTACCCCTCAGTCAGCTACGCTGACAAGGGGAGCCAAGATAAGGTCTTTCGTTTCACAGAGTGGTTGATGGGTGGTGTATGTTGCTCGACCGTAGGCTTGGCCGAACGGCCTTGAGTGTGTCGAACAACATACACCACCCATCAACCACGGCAAAGCTAGCGCCCTGCGGAAATGGTGAGGACGCTCCGTCATCACCAATTCCGCTACAGCATGCAGGAAACGCAGCCTGCCACTTCAGTGCCTTCAAGCGCCTGCTGGCGGATGCGGATGTAGTACAGGGTTTTGATGCCCTTGCGCCACGCGTAAATCTGCGCCTTGTTCACATCGCGCGTGGTCGCCGTATCGGGGAAGAACAGCGTAAGTGACAGTCCCTGATCGACGTGCTGCGTCGCCTCCGCGTACGTATCAACGATCGCCTGCCAGCCGATCTCGTACGCATCCTTGAAATACTCAAGATTCTCGTTCGTCATGTATGGCGCTGGATAGTACATGCGGCCGATCTTGCCTTCTTTACGAATCTCGATCTTCGATGCGATCGGATGAATCGACGACGTGCTGTGATTGATGTACGAAATCGAACCGGTCGGCGGCACGGCTTGCAGATTCTGGTTGTAAATACCGTCACGCAGAATCTCGTCACGCAACGCAGCCCAATCAGCGACCGTCGGAATCGCAATCCCAAACTTCGCAAACAATTCACGCACGCGTTCGGTACGGGGACTCAACGAGCGGCGGCCGTCCGTGTACTTGTCGAAATAGTTGCCCTGACCGGCCGGCTTCGCGTACGCAGACCGCTCGAAGCCGACGAACGCGCGGCCGTGCTCCACTGCGAGCGCGTGCGATGCGCGGTACGCGTGGTAGGCGACGGTCATGAAATACATGTCGGTGAAGTCGAGCGCCTCGTCGCAACCGTACTGGATGCCTTCTCGCGCAAGAAATCCGTGCAGGTTCATCTGTCCGAGGCCGATCGCGTGACCTTCGTCGTTAGCGCGGCGAATCGACGGCACCGCGTTGATGCTGGTCTGCTCGGAGACGGACGTGAGTGCGCGGATTGCGGTTTCAACCGTGTTTGCGAGACCGCCGTCCATCGCTTTGGCGATGTTGAGCGAGCCGAGATTGCAGGAAATATCGCGGCCGACGTGTGCGTACGTGAGGTCCTCGTTGAACGCGCTCGGCTCTTGCACTTGCAGGATTTCCGAGCACAGGTTCGACATGGTGATGCGCCCGTCAATCGGATTCGCGCGGTTGACCGTGTCCTCGAACACGATGTACGGGTAGCCGGATTCAAACTGCAGTTCGGCGAGCGTGGTGAAGAATTTACGCGCGTCAATGTACGTTTTGCGAATGCGATCGTCGGCGACGAGCTTGTCGTAGTTTTCGCTGATCGGCACGTCGGCGAACGGCTTGCCGTACACGCGTTCGACGTCGTACGGGCTGAACAGCGCCATTTGTGCCTTTTGCTTGGCGAGTTCGAACGTGATGTCTGGCACGACGACGCCGAGCGCGAGGGATTTGATGCGGATTTTCTCGTCCGCGTTCTCGCGCTTAGTGTCGAGGAAGCGCATGATGTCGGGGTGATGTGCACTCAAGTAGACCGCGCCCGCGCCTTGACGCGCGCCGAGTTGGTTTGCGTACGAGAACGAGTCTTCGAGCAGTTTCATGACTGGCACGACACCGCTCGACTGATTTTCGATATGCTTGATCGGAGCGCCGAGTTCGCGCAGGTTGCTCAGCAACAGAGCCACGCCGCCGCCGCGCTTGGATAGTTGCAGGGCCGCGTTGATACCACGTGAAATCGACTCCATATTGTCTTCGATGCGCACGAGGAAGCAGCTGACCGGCTCGCCGCGCTGGGCTTTGCCGAGGTTCAGGAACGTGGGGGTGGCGGGCTGGAAGCGGCCGGCGATCATTTCGTCGAGGTAGGTGATGGCGGCTTGCTCGTTGCCTTGCGCGAGGTCGAGGGCGACGGCGGCGCAACGCTGCGGGAAGTCTTCGAGATACTGCTTGCCGTCGAAGGTTTTGAGCGCGTAGGAGCGGAAGAATTTGAACGCGCCGAGGAACGTTTCAAACTCGTAGTTGCTGGCAGCGGCGTGCGCGTAGAACTGGTCGAGGAACGCGGGGGAGTACTGGTCGAATACGCGCTTTTCGTAGTACTGATGCTCGATGAGGTAGCTCAGGCGCTCTTGCGTGGAAGCGAAGTGGCGCGTGTTCGGCTCGATTTCGTTTGTCACGTAGGCGCGCTCGGCTTCCTTGTCCTTACCGAATTGGATGCGGTGATGCTCGTCGTAGAGGTTGAGCATTGCATTGAGCGCGTGGTAATCGGTGGACGGGTCGTAGGTTGTGGTCATGGGTAGTTAGGTCTTTCGGATTGTGGTCGTGGATGTTGCGAGTGTCAAATGTTTACAGGTGTTGCGGGTGCCGCGGGCGTCCGCTAAGGCGTCATGCGAGTCAACGCTCTCATTGAGTTACGGCCTCGTGCAGGTTGGGTGGCGACCGTAACTCAGCAGTATTGTGGCGTTCCTGTTGAGTTACGGCCTTCTTCATGGCCCCAAAAGGCCATAACTCAACGATGATGTTGCGTTACTGCTGAGTTAAGGTCGCCATTCGGGTCTTAGAAGGCCGTAACTCAATGACAGCGTCGTGTTACTGCTGAGTTACGGTCGTCGTTCGGTCCGCAGGAGGCCTTAACTCAATGTCAGTGACGGTGGTTGGTTGCAGTCAGGGATGGGAAAAGAATTGTGCGAGTCCGTCGCGCGTCTTGCGCACATCCTCCGGCGTACCCATCAGTTCAAACGTAAACAGTAACGGTACTCGGCATTTTGCGGAAACAATCCGTCCCGCGGCTGCGTACGCCTCGCCAAAGTTTGTGTTGCCGGATGCGATCACGCCACGAATCCAGCGTCGATTCTCCGGATCATTGAGGAACTTCTTAACTTGCGGCGGCACGGCTTTCGCCACCACGCCGCCACCGTACGTCGGCACAATCAGTACGTACGGTTCGCGCACTGCGAGCGGCTCATCGGCTGGTCGCAGCGGAATGCGGTAGGTTGCGATATTGAGCTCGTCGAGCTGACAGTTCGCTACGAATCGTGCAGTATTTTCCGACGCGGACGAAAAGAAGACGACGGCGCCAGCGTGAGCTGCGGCGACTGACTGTGCTGTTAAGGTCGTCTCGCTCATGCGGCCAGTACGCGCTGGTCGGAGGACGGCACAGAAATAACATCGTTGCTGGCTACGGACTTAGCAGCCTCGGACTTCGCGAGCTCGCGGATGAGGTCCGGGCGGTAGCCGGTCCACGAGCGGTCCGGCGTGATGACGACCGGCGCCTGCTTGAAGCCGGCCTGCTGCAACTGATCGAGCGTGGATGGGTTATCGGACAAATCTACGGTCTCGAATGGAATGCCGAGCTTCGTGAGTTGGCGCTTGGTGGCATCGCACTGTGGGCAGCGCGGCTTGGTGAAAACGGTGACGGTCATAGTTGCCTCCATTTCGTATCGCATTCGTATCGTAGGGGTATCGAATAACCCCGGTTTGTCGTTACGCGGTCGGTGACAGTTGATCAATACTACAACCATGTGATTCCATCGTGACCACTAGTTCTTGTGGCGTGTCGTATGCGGCGACACTAGATGTAGTGTTTGGAATCGTGATGGCAGTAAGCGTGTCGCAGATCTCGGGATGATCTGTCGGTTGACTGATGGGTGTTGCTGTCAGATAAATCACATTGTCGTCATTATTTGCGTCGTGGCGGTTTTTGCTCACTGAGACGATCTCAGTGAGAGAAAACCGCCATTCAGTAACCAGCGTGGCAGAAAACGCTCGCTAAGGAGGCCTTCAGCGAGCGTTTTCCGCCACTACAGTTGGTGAGTGTGAGGTGGTGCCGTTTTCTTGGACTGTGATCCGGGAGGAGCCATCATGGCGAGGTATACGAGGGAGCAGCGTCGGCGTGCGGTGGAGTTGTATGTGAGGTATGAGTGCTGCGCGGCGGACGCGATCCGGGAGTTGGGGTATCCCAGTCGTGAGGCGTTGCGTATGTGGCATCGGGACTGGCTCGAGGAACAGAAGACGGGAATACCCTCGACGCGTGGCGAGCGGTATTCGCGTTACACGTTGGAGCAGAGGCGGGACGCGGTGGACCATTACCTGACGCACGGGCGGCGAGCGAGCCGCACGATCCGCCAAATGGGGTATCCGAGCAAGACGCTGCTGGCCTCGTGGATTGACGAGCTCGCGCCCGGCGAACGCCGGCTTCGCCACGGGCCCATACCTGAGGAGCTCAAGCGCGAGGCCGTGCTCAAGGTCGTGTCCGGTGGAGCGAGCTCGCGTGAGGTGGCGGAGGGATTGGGAGTGGATTCGTCGGTAGTGAGAAACTGGAAGCGGCGATTGCTCGGCAAGACGAAAGGGGCCGCGGTGGCGAAGGACGAACCGGAACGCAAGGATACCGCACCGCAGGCTGATGCGGATGCGCTGCGCGGCGAGATCGCCTCGCTGAACGCCGATCTGGAGCGATTGCGCGCCGAATACCGGGCGATGGAGATCAGGC
>NZ_MWWY01000055.1 GCF_002259755.1 Bifidobacterium hapali | reverse complement strand
GTAGACAAATGATCGGCGAATAATGACACACGAACGGACGACACAGTCTCGCAATCAACACTGTCGTGCCTCGTTACGCCTAGGATAATCCGTATCGGCTCACAGTTGACCCGATATCAACCCCAGTAACAACATCCACCCACCAAACTCGACTCAGCAGAAGGTACTTATGACCACCCCACTCCCCCACGCCGATAACACGCCCAACACCACCAACGCGCACGCATCAACAACCCTAGCCACACCGCCCATCAGCGCAACTCCAGTCCATCTCACGCCAGTCACACACTCATCCAACATCATCCAAGGCGATCATTGGCGTATCTCAGTCCTGTCCGACTCACTCATCCGACTGGAGTGGTCAGATTCAGGACATTTCGAGGATCACGCTACGCAAACCGTTGTCAGTCGCGACTTCAGCAACAGCAACACCAACACCAGCAACGCCAATGACAACACACGTCCAACGTTCACCGTCACTCATCGCAACGGTTTCCTCTTACTCGACACGCCGTCACTGCGGCTTGAATACGACGGTAAACCGTTCAGCCGCGAAGGTCTATGCATCAGTGTCAAGGGCGGCGCGAACGGTTCGGACGTCTGGCATTACGGCGACGAACCGAGCGGTAATCTCGGCGGCACCGCGCGCACGCTTGACGGCGTTAACGGCCGCATCGACGTCGGTCACGGCGTACTTGCAATGAACGGCTGGGCAGTACTCGACGATTCTACCTCGAACATCGTCGCCAGCGAACCAGTCAAACACGGTATCGCAACTCCATTCGGCACATGGGTTGCTCCGCGCGATCATGCTGAAACCGATCTGTACTTTTTCGCACACGGCCGTCGTTACCGTGACGCAATCCGCGACTTTTACCGACTTACCGGTCCGGTTCCGCTGCTACCGCGATTCGTGTTCGGTAACTGGTGGAGCCGCTACCATCGCTACAGTGACGCGGAATATCGCACGCTGATGCGCCGATTTGAGCATGAAGGCATTCCGTTCAGCGTTGCGGTTATCGATATGGACTGGCATTTGGTGGACGATGTGCCCGCGCAATATGGCACTGGATGGACCGGATATACGTGGAATCCCAAGCTGTTCCCGAACCCGCACGATTTTCTCGATTGGCTGCACGAGCAAGGACTCAAGGCTACGCTGAACGTGCATCCGCGCGACGGCGTGCGCGCGTTCGAGCAGCCGTACGCCAAAATCGCTGCGGCGATGGGCGTTGATACGAGCCACAATGAGCCGGTCGACTTCGATTTGACCAACCCCACGTTTATTCGCGCGTATCTCGACATGCATCATGATCTCGAGCGCGAAGGCGTTGATTTCTGGTGGCTCGACTGGCAGCAGGGCGGCGTCACGCATATGCCCGGACTGGACCCGCTGTGGATGCTCAATTATCTGCATTATCACGATTCTGGCCGCGACGGTCGTTGGCCGCTCACGTTTTCGCGGTACGCCGGTCCTGGTTCACACCGCTATCCGATCGGATTTTCGGGCGACACGATTGTTACGTGGGATTCGTTGCGATTCCAACCGTATTTCACTGCCACCGCATCGAATATCGGTTACGGATGGTGGAGTCACGATATTGGCGGTCACATGTTTGGCGAGCGCGATGAGGAGTTGGAAGCGCGCTGGTATCAGCTCGGCACGTTCAGTCCAATCAACCGACTGCACTCGACTGACTCGCCGTTCAACGGCAAGGAACCGTGGAATTTCCACGAACCAGTACGTTCAGCAATGGTCGCAGCGTTGCGATTGCGGCAAGCGCTCGTGCCGTATTTGTACACGATGAACTGGCGGGCCGCGACCGATGGTATGCCATTGATCGAGCCGATGTATTGGGCAGACGCGGAACTGCCGGACGCATATCAGACGCCGAACGAGTTCCGTTTTGGTACCGAATTAATTGTTGCGCCGATTACTGAGCCGATCGATCGGGCGACGATGCGCGCGCACGCGAATGTGTGGTTGCCGAGTGGCGTTTGGTTTGACCTGTTCACTGGACGACGGTATGACGCAGGACATGTTGATACGAACGGTGTGTGCAACGCCGATAATACGGCCGATATAGCTGGTGTGAGTGACACGAAGAACGTGGCTAACGACAGCGAAAATCGTCGCGGTCGGATTATCGACGTATGGCGCACGATCAATGAGATGTCAGTATTTGCAAAAGCCGGCGCGATCGTGCCGCTCGCTACGAACTCGACAGATAATTCAGTCGCCAATCCGCAAGCGTTGACATTACTTGTGTTCCCCGGCGCATCCGGTTCATTCGAGTTACTCGAAGACGACGGCACGTATCCGGGAGTCGACGATCGCGGTATCGTACGCGATGATCGGCTGGCACGTACGCAGATTACGTTTACGTGGGGTGAGACTGACGCGCAACTTACGATTCACTCAGTCACCGGCAATGTCACAGCTGTCCCAGCTACGCGTGATTGGACGATCGCGTTGCGCGGCGTCGCGCCGACCAACGTTACAGTTACGATCGATAGACAGCCAGTCGATACTTCCGTAAACTACGATCCGACAACGCTTACGTTGTCAGTCACCGTGCCATCGACGACTGACCAGTCTGTTGAGATCACGTTCCCCAACGGTTTGCGTATTGCTGACGACCCGTGGATGGGCGACTGTCAGCAGCTGTTACAGGATGCGCAGGTCGACTATGTCAGTAAGGAAGCCGCATGGGATGCGATCAAGCGGCTTGGCAAGCGCGCGGTCGCTTCTTTCGGTCCGATTACGCGACCAGTTGATCCCAATCTGCCGAGCTGGCTGCCGCAAACGCGTCCGTCAGCATTGCCGGATACCGTCGCACATGCGCTCGCAGAGATTCTTAACCGCTGCTAACGCGAGAAACCAGTGTTGGTCGGAGCTCCAACGGTATCCCAACCAACACTGGTCCGCCATCACCACGTCACATCGAGCACACCGAATGGCTCAACCAACACATCCACAAGCATTGTCCCGCTGGTTACGTCAATAACTGTCTGCCGCTCTCGTGAGCCAGCAGCGTCAGACGAGACCATGTGCAATGACCGACCATAATCAAGTCCATGAACACGGACCGTCGACACGCAAGAGTCCGTTGCATTTAACAACACTAGGCGATGCACGATCTGCGCATCAACATCCACTACGACGTTTTGCGTGTATACACCAGTGACCTGCATATCGTCACCCACCGCGTTCACTACCGGATACGACAACGCCTGCGACCCCGCTGTCAGCTGTCCACCAAGAATCGCCCGGCGACAGTCTTTCCACAAGTTCAGCAGACGCACACATACATTACGCTGCAACGATGGTATCAGCGACGGCGAGACTGACAGCTGCGGTACACCGAAGAACGCAGACATGATCTGCTGGGCACAGGCCGCCGGCTGTGCCGCAATGTTCCACAGCATCATATCGGAATCCACGATGCGGCCATCCGCGACAATACGCGCATCCATGACACCACAACGATTCGCAATTGCATCGGACGGACAGTCTGACGCTCGTAGCACATTCGCATACGATCCCAGCACCGGGTTGACATATGGCGATCGAAACTCCACGATGGGAGACTCAACACGCCCCTCGTACATCGTTCCCCGAATCTCGTCAAGCAATGCCAGCATGGCTTCGCCAACATCGTTGAGATCACCTGTATCAGTATGCGGAGCGGGCGTACCCTGATAGCGCGACGCCTGATCAAGAAAATCGATCTTCAGACCATCTACTCCATAATCATCCATCAGACGGCGACAAGTGGCAGCAAGACGTGCTCGGTTCACAGCGCGTCGAGGATCGAGCACATGGACATCGAGATCCTTACCTGGAAGATAGATTGGATCCTGAGCCGCGACATCATGCCAAGTACGCGACCGTTCGCCAACTAGCAGTGGCGCAATCCACAGCACCACCGCTAATCCCTTTCCATGCAGCTTCCTGATCGTCGCACGTAGGTCAGGGAACTTAGCAGGATCTGCAACCCAATCACCACACCCAGCATAGCCGCGTCCATGCGCTTGCTCCTGCCAACCATCATCCACGAACACCGAGCGGCAGCCCAAAGATACCATGCCATCCGCCTCATCCAGCAGATATTCAGCATCAATATCTTGCAAACGTGCATACCATGTCGAAAACACCGGTTCACAGGCGCTTGCAGGGATCGGCATCAACTCGCGATCTCCGCGCACAAATCTAGCAAGTCGACGTCCAGCATCAATCAAGGTCAATGTAGCGGCAGTATCTACAACAAGCAGCCGCTCTTGATCGTCCACATTCATGTGGAACCGCAAGAATATCACAAACAGACCATGCTCCTCATCCACGCCGTACTGCAACGTCGACTCGCGGACAGCCAAGGAGAACGCAAACCCAAGTAGACAGTTGTCATCCACGTCAAGCAGACATCCCAACGGAGCTGAGTTCGCCAGTGACACCGACACATCACCATGCCAGTCCGGGGCGAGCGGCACACTACCGCGCACACCCGGCCGCCAGAACGAGGCCGCGTTATTCAACGGTACAGTCAGGGCGATCACAGCCTCCGGTTCTGGATAAGCAGCACGCACCGTGATCTCATACACGCCGTTGCCCGCACAAGATCTAGTTAACACCAGCCCGTGTGTGGCCAGCACCGAAACTCCAGTTGCACCACATTCATAATTGACGGGCGACAATGTGCCACCATATCTATCCAACAACATGCCCCATCTCCTTTGACGTTCTGAACAGCTCTCGCCACCTGCTGCCAATGATACTCATCTCCATCTCGTTAACACTCTGATGACTTTAACGATCTGGTGCATCAGCCGGCGTGGATACAATCACTCAGATCCAATCGCAATAGCATAGAAGAAGATTCATCGCAATCGACGTCATCAGGAGGCGCATGATGCCGGAAACATTCACCCATTACTATGTTTGGTAGGTCCCGAATGGTCGGGGCCGGGTCGCCGGTTCCGGTATGACTTTCCTGCCCTGTTATTGATGATCCGGGGGGTGTTGTCGCCGGGAGCGGGGGCGTTCGCAGACCGCTGATAGGAACCAGGCCGGCCGTATGGACGCTTCGGGACGCATGGCGCAGGTCTCTTCGTAATGTGGATGCGGCGCGGGCGTCCGGACCTTCTTGCAGGGTCCACGGCGGCCGGAAACCTTCATGACGGGAGGGATGACGATGACTCCGGACGACATCGACGTGNGGGTCGGACTGGACGTGGGCAAGAGCGCGCACCACGCGCACGCCCTCGACCACGACGGCAACACCCTGTACGACAAGCCACTCAAACAGGACGAGAAGGCCATCCGCACGATGCTGGAGAAGCTCTCCAGACGCGGGCGCGTGCTGCTGGTCGTCGACCAGCCCAACACCATCGGCTCCCTGCCGCTGACCGTGGCCCGGAGCATGGGCGTACAGGTCGCCTACCTGCCCGGCACCGCGATGCGCCGGACCGCGCAATTGCTGCCCGGAACCGCGAAGACCGACCGGAGGGACGCGTACGTGATCGCATGGGCCGCGCTCAAAATCCCCGAAAGCCTCAGGGACGCGGGCCCGGAC
>NZ_MWWY01000054.1 GCF_002259755.1 Bifidobacterium hapali | reverse complement strand
CCAGCCTGATCTCCATCGCCCGGTATTCGGCGCGCAATCGCTCCAGATCGGCGTTCAGCGAGGCGATCTCGCCGCGCAGCGCATCCGCATCAGCCTGCGGTGCGGTATCCTTGCGTTCCGGTTCGTCCTTCGCCACCGCGGCCCCTTTCGTCTTGCCGAGCAATCGCCGCTTCCAGTTTCTCACTACCGACGAATCCACTCCCAATCCCTCCGCCACCTCACGCGAGCTCGCTCCACCGGACACGACCTTGAGCACGGCCTCGCGCTTGAGCTCCTCAGGTATGGGCCCGTGGCGAAGCCGGCGTTCGCCGGGCGCGAGCTCGTCAATCCACGAGGCCAGCAGCGTCTTGCTCGGATACCCCATTTGGCGGATCGTGCGGCTCGCTCGCCGCCCGTGCGTCAGGTAATGGTCCACCGCGTCCCGCCTCTGCTCCAACGTGTAACGCGAATACCGCTCGCCACGCGTCGAGGGTATTCCCGTCTTCTGTTCCTCGAGCCAGTCCCGATGCCACATACGCAACGCCTCACGACTGGGATACCCCAACTCCCGGATCGCGTCCGCCGCGCAGCACTCATACCTCACATACAACTCCACCGCACGCCGACGCTGCTCCCTCGTATACCTCGCCATGATGGCTCCTCCCGGATCACAGTCCAAGAAAACGGCACCACCTCATTCGTTAAAGTTTGCGTTTCGGAAAAACACTGCACAAACAGACGACATCAGCTTGACACAAGTTGTGTGTGCCTTCGGCCTGTATTCAGTGAGCATACTGTGTGCCAAGATCAAGCTGTGGCTTATCATGAGGATCGGTTCTTCCGTATGCTGGTTGGTATATGCCATATCACATGGCTACCTGCATCCGGTACTGCTTGGGTGTTATTCC
Source organism: Bifidobacterium hapali (assembly GCF_002259755.1). Lineage (GTDB taxonomy): Bacteria > Actinomycetota > Actinomycetes > Actinomycetales > Bifidobacteriaceae > Bifidobacterium > Bifidobacterium hapali. Next base: position 9,438 of record NZ_MWWY01000054.1, on the reverse strand, counting down.
CATTACTCGTTTGAATGATGCTGAGAAATAGTGCTCGTCCGAGAATTGAAGCTGTTCGGCTATTTCCTTGACTTGTAGTGCAGTGTTGCGCAGAAGTAGGCAAGCTAGGTTCATGCGGCTTTCGACATAGAACTTATGCGGTGTGACGCCGTATTCGGCTTGAAATACGCGATTAAGCTGGGATGTGGATAGTCCTACATGCTCTGCAATTTGTGGCACAGTGATGGGTTCTTCAGCGTGCTGCTCGATGTATTCTTTCGCTTGACGGGCATACAAAATATCGTTGGTGATCCCCGAGGGAATGTCGTCAGAGAGTTGTTCGAATATCTCATGTATCATCAGTGCACCTTTGGCTGCGACAGTGGTCGGTTGTTTCCGGTTGTCTTCGCACATAGATAGAAATGCGCGGAACAGTGGGTAGGCGTCACAGTCAGGGTAGTGATATCGGTACCCGAGATTGTACTGTTGGTAAAGAGAATCCACGAGACTACCCATCAAGTTGACCCATATCTTCTGATACGGGTCTTTGGGGTCAGATCGATAGTTATGTCGTAGACCTGCCGGTAAGAGGTAGACATCGCCAGCTTTTGGCTGGAAGAAGGTCTGTCCACATTGCACGTGACCTTTTCCTTGTATGACGTATTCTAGGCAGTATCTTGCAGAATGCTCGCGCGCGATGTGGTAATTGACGTCTGGGTAGGTTATCCCGGTCATCTCGACGTAGAAGCGTTCTCGATTGGGAAATTGGCTGGGTAGAAAACCGACAGTGTATTCCATGATTGAAAATCTAACTTATATACATGAAAAAAGCAAGAAACGTCGACTACATGCTTGTATTTCCAATGTATAGTAAAAGTGTCCGCATACAAGAGCAGTTTCCTAGGACTAAATGGTGCGAGCTTCATCCTTAAATGAGGCGCGGCCGGACGATTGGGATGAGTTGTCTCCGATGGGGGAGACGACGGTACTGCGTAAAAGAGAAAGGTGCTGATATGCGATCGTTGCATCCATATATCGTGAAAGCTGCAGCCGTGATTTCTTGTGCTGCGCTGATGACCACGTTGGCGGCTTGCGGCAATACGTCAGGTTCGTCTGGTAGCCAAAGTATTCGATTCCAGACATGGAACTTGAAGAACGACAAGTATACCCCCTATTTTGAAAATCTTATTGCCGCATTTGAAAAGGAAAATCCTGGTACACATATTGAATGGATTGATCAACCTGCAGATGGTTATGATGATAAGCTTTCCACCGATGCCTCTGCCGGTCAGTTGCCAGATGTTGTGAATGTTGAACCAAGTCAGGCTTATGTGCTTGCCAAGGCCGGTGCGATCATGAACATCAGTAAGGAAGATCCGGACGCTGAGAAACTATATACGGAGTCCTCTCTTAGCGGTGTTCATTATAAGGGCCACGGCTTTGAGGAAGGAGATTACGGCTACCCTTGGTACATAAACGTAAGCATGGCGTATATAGATACAAGTCTGTTCTCCAAATGTGGACTGGATCCCAACGACTATCCCAAGACCATGACCGACTTGTTGAATCAGGCATCAACATTGCATGCCAATTGTCCTGATGACTACATGCTCTCTGGCATCCCGCGATATTTGTCGACGTTTGCTATGTATGGCGTGGATACGATGAACGCCGATGGCACGGAGTACACGTTCAACAACACCAAGGGTGTTGAATTTCTTGATCGATACATTGATCTGTTCAGGGAAGGGGCTATTCCACAATCGGCGTTGAATCCGTCGTCTCAGGCCAACATCAACTATCAAGGCCATATTGCTTACATGGAAGGCAATGCCTATAGTGTCGATGACTACAAGACAAACGCGCCAGATATTGTCGATAAGCTGAAAGTCATTCCTCAGGCAACCAACACCACTCCGACGTTGTGGGAGCACATGATGGTGGTAAGCCGAACAACAAAGAACAAGGAACTGTCCTATAAATTTGCCCGGTATGTGACTAATGCAGACAACCAGCTGGAGTTTGCCAAGCAGGCGCACGTCTTCCCCTCAGCAAAGGGCGTAATTGATGATCCGTCATTCAAACCGACTGACGACAGTCTTCAGTCGGAAGCGATACGAGTGGCTATCCAACAGATCAACGACGGCAAGGTAAGCAATAATCCTCCATCATTTGCGGAAGCCACAGGCGAAAACTATCTAGCTGATCAGATTGGTAAGGCGTTCCAAGGGCAGATCACAGCTAAAGAGGCATTGGACAGTTCTGTCAAATATGCTAATGAGCGGTTGAAGTAGACATGAACGGATCAAAGAGGCAAGAGCGGTCGGCTCACGAACCGGCCGCACGGCCTGTGAATAAGATAGAGACAGCAAGCAAGACCGTCAGAGATGGTCACAGACATGTCTCCCAGTGCAATGGTGCGTACCTGTTTGTACTTCCTGCGGTGTTGATTCTTGCGGTGTTTGTGTTAGCTCCATTCGTGAACACCATACGATATGCCTTCACTGATGCGACACTCTTCTATTCGGGATCGTTTGTGGGATTGAACAACTTTCGTACCCTGCTAACGGATCCAATCTTTTGGACGGCGATGCTGAACTCGTCGTTGTACGTAGTCTGTGTCGTGCCATTCATGGTGATATTGCCGTTGATACTCGCGTCGTTGGTAGCTGGCGATTCAAGAATACTCGGATTCTTCCGTACTGCATTCTATGTGCCAGTTGTCATGTCAGCGGTTGTCGTAGGACTCATCTGGACGAACATTCTCGACACCAATGGCCTTATCAATTCGGCATTTCAGGCGATGCATATCATAGCTAAGCCGATACCATTCCTTACGGATCGCTGGCTGCTGCTGTTTAGCGCGATGTTTATTACTATATGGTTGGGACTTGGGTATTACATGATCATCTACCTGTCCGCGTTGGCAAACATAGATGATTCGTTGTATGAAGCGGCGTCTATTGATGGAGCTGGGCCCATTCGTCAGTTTCTCAGTATTACTATGCCGGGCTGCCGGTCAACCATTGTGCTCATCATGTTGATGTCGTCAATCGCGGCGTTCCGAGTGTTTAACGAGGTCTATGTGCTTACGGGGGGCTCCAATGGCATTGGTGGCGAGGATGTGACTATGACTATGCTGATCAAATCCGAAGGCACCGGCTTGACGGCCCGAGTGGGATATACCAGTGCGATCAGTATCGTGCTCATCATCGTGCTTGGCACTCTCATACTTCTTCAGACTCTGCTGCAACGCAAGAAGGGCTAATCATGAACATTCACAAGGTCAAAACGCAGCGAATTGGCAGTCCGGTCGGCAATGTCGTCCGCTATGTGCTGCTGGTCCTAGTCCTGCTGATGCTTGCTGGACCTCTGGTATGGGAGATCGCCCTATCACTTAAAGGTCCCAAAGACAATATCTGGTCGATGCCACCGTATCTTGTTCCGAAGGATTTCACTTTCTCAAATTATGTCAATGCATTGCGACGCATCCCGATCTTTACCTATATGGGTAATACTGTATTGGTATGCATTATGTCTGTATGTGGCAATGTGATAGGTGCGTCGTTAGCTGGTTACGCCTTGGGCAGACTGCAGTTTTGTGGTAGGCGACTGATCATGGGCCTCGTGCTATTCACCATGCTTATACCTGGAGAAGGCTTAATTATCAGTGTGTTTCTCATCGTTCGTTCAATGGGTTTGCAAAACACACTAATCGGTCTTGCACTTCCAGGTCTTATCGGCGCGTTAAACGTGTTGATCATGACTAATGCCTTCGCAGCAATACCCAATGAACTTGAGGAGGCTGCACAGATTGATGGGGCTAATCTATGGCAGCGTTTTTTCAATGTCTGCGTGCCTCAGGTAAGAGGAGCGATGACCGTGGTTGGTATCTTCTCCTTCGTTGGTGCGTGGAATGATTTCCTCTGGCCGTTGATCATTCTCAGCGATGAGAGTAAATACACGTTGACTGTTGGCTTGACGAGATTGAAAGGCACTTTCGTAACTGATCCTCGCTTGATTGCTGCTGGAGCAATGATGAGTCTCATTCCGATCATCATTATGTTCATCTGTGTACAGAAGTACTTCTTCAGCGGATTGCAACAGGGTGGTATCAAGGGCTAGTACATGGTAGAGGTGAATTCTAAGGGCTGCGCATGTGCATGATCGCTGTAGCGTAGGACACGCTGTAGCAATGTGTTTATATATAGCCGTCACAAATTAGACATCCAGAATAACGGTAAACAGGACATTTAGAGTAACAAAGGAGTTTGCATGTCCAACATTCCAAGGCCGGAATATCCACGTCCGCAATTTGTTAGAGATCAGTGGATGAATCTCAACGGTACATGGACTTTCGAGTTTGATCCTGGTGATTCCGGGTTTGAACGTGGTTTTGTTAATAAACAGTTCGCCAGCACGATCATTGTGCCATTCTGCCCGGAATCTGATATGTCGGGAATCGGTGACACAGATTTTCATGAAGCTGTATGGTATAGACGCGAGATTGTCATCCCTGACGAGTGGCGGGGAATGGACGTACTGCTTAACGTCGGTGCATGCGATTATGACACCACAGTATGGGTCAACGGAGAAGAAGCTGGTCGTCATCGAGGCGGTTCGACATCGTTTAGCATTGATGTCACTGACATGATACGTTTCACATCCGAAACGACGGTGGTCATACGCGCTCGTGATTCACGGCATGATGTACAGCCGAGAGGTAAACAGTCTACGTGGTATGCAAATTCCGAGTGTTACTACACTCGGACTACCGGAATCTGGCAGACGGTGTGGTTGGAACCTGTGCCTCACATTCATCTGCTGAGACCTCGAATTGTAGCGGACATCGATAGGCCGTCTTTCACAGTAACGCTTCCGGTAAGTCAAAGCATGGAAGGGTATCGTGTGCGTGTGGTGTTGCGTAACGCTGAGGGACGGCGGCTGTCGTCGGATGATGCGGATGCCTCATCGCAAAGTAGTCCGGTGCTGTTTTTGCCTATTCCACAGCAGGACAAGCATCTATGGCAATTGGATGATCCATATTTGTACGGTTTAGATTATGATCTGATTGATTCGTCTGGGCGCACGGTTGATCATGTCGTAGGTTATGCCGGTTTGCGTTCCGTCGCTATTCGCGGGCAGCAGTTCCTCATTAATGGAAAGCCGGTTTTTCAGCGTCTTGTGCTCGATCAAGGATATTGGTCGGAATCATTGCTCACTGCTCCGAGTGACGAAGCGTTGGAACGCGATATTATTTTGTCTAAACAGGCTGGTTTTAACGGCGCCCGGTTGCACCAGAAGGTATTCGAAGAGCGATATCTCTATCATGCAGATAGACTAGGCTACTTGGTATGGGGCGAATTCGCAGACTGGGGTTGTTCGTCGCAAGGCCCATCCACTGATTGCCAGAAGCCGACCGTCGGTTATATTAAGGAATGGACTGAAGTCGTAAATCGAGATCTCAACCATCCATCCATCATTGGATGGTGTCCGATGAATGAAACGTATCAAGTGTTGACTGATCGCATCACAGATCTTGACACGGTGATGCAGGCTATGTTCGACATTGCGAAGACAGTGGACGGTACACGGCCGGTACTTGATTCCAGTGGATACGCTCATAGAGTGCGAGCAACAGACATATATGATGCGCACGATTACACTCAGGACCCTGACGAGTTTGAGAAACTTCTGACGCGACCTGTGCCGTTCATGAATACGTTCCAAGGCAGAACGGAATCTGTCCCTTATCATGGACAGCCGTATTTCATCAGTGAATTCGGAGGCATCTGGTGGAATCCTGACGTGAGTACACGTACTGGCACTGATGTAACGGTATCGTGGGGCTACGGCAGACCAATCACGAACATAGAAGATTTCTATGATCGGTTCAGCGGACTAATACGGGTGTTACGAACGAACGGTAACATGTTCGGATATTGCTATACGCAGCTAACGGATGTGTTCCAAGAAGAAAACGGTCTTTACACGTTTGATCGGACCCCAAAATTCGATATGGAGCGGATAAAAGCTATTCAACTGGCGTATGAGTAGCTATCGGGAACGAGTTTACCGGTTTCACACACGGGGCAGTGACCTGTCGGAGGCATCACGATGTGCTTGTTTAGAGACAACATCTGTCCCGCCTCTGGATACGTGTATGTAGTGACGTAGGTGTGAGGAGTGGTCTACTTGTATAACGGCATCTTTGCGAAGGAGGAAATTGGTGCTGACTGATGACCGTACAATATCACCCTATCTCAAGGTGACTAATCTTACCGTAGAACATTGGAATCCTACTGATAGATTCATAGGAGTTGGAACTGATTCTCCTCGTTTGTCATGGTGCATCGAGGCTAACGGTCAGAACGAGAGTGTCACGCAGCAAGCCGCAGTTATCGAAATTACTGACGATAAAGGGTTAACGCAGCAGTTTGTCATTGAAGGTCAATGTCATACGTTTGTAAAATGGCCGGGCCGCAGACTCGTATCCCGTGACGTGGTCTACATCAGGGTATCGGTATACGCCGGTACCTCATGGAGTGCGTGGAGTGATTGGGTTGTTGTTGAGGCGGGTTTGTTTCGGGTGTCTGATTGGGTGGCGTCGTTTGTTGCGCCGGTTGGTATTGGGGTGATGGGGGAGTCGGCGCCGTTGTTGTTTCGTTCGTTTGCTGTGCCTGTGGTGGTGAGGCGTGCGCGATTGTATGTTACTGCGCATGGGGTGTATCAGGTGATGGTGAATGGTCGTGTGGTGACGGATTCGGTGCTTAATCCTGGTTGGACGTCGTATCGGTCTCGGTTGCGTTATCAGTGTTTTGATGTGACTGGTGTGTTGCGTGTTGGTGGTAATGAGATTGCTGTGTTGCTTGGTGATGGGTGGTGGCGTGGTCATCTTAAGTGGGATGGTGGTAGCGCGTTTTATGGGGATGAATTGGCTGTGTGTGCGCAGTTGGAGGTTGAGCTTGTTGATGGTCGTACCATGATAATTGGCACTGACCCACTGTGGCGTGCGTGTAACAGTCGTGTTATCAGTAACAGTCTGTACCACGGTTCGACGATCGACTATACGGTTGATCGTTTTACTAACGATGGTCACACGTATGCTGTTCGTGTTGTCGAGCAGGATATGGGTCAATTGGTTGCTTCTGATGGGCCGTTGATGTGTCGGACTGGTATTTTGACTGCTCAACGGGTGTGGCGTAGTCCGTCGGGTAGGTTGTTGGTTGATTTTGGTCAGAATGCGGTTGGTTGGGTTCGGTTGACGGTTCGTGGTTTTGAGTCGGGGCATGTGGTGAGTGTTCGTCATGCTGAAGTGTTGGAGGATGGTGAGCTTGGTATTCGCCCGTTGCGTAAGGCGAGGGCTATGGATACGTATGTGTTGGATGGTTCGGTTGAGCGGGTGTTGGAACCGGTGTTTACGTTGCATGGGTTTCGGTATGTGCAGATTGATGGGCTTGATACGATCGATGGTAATGATATTGAGTTTGTTGTTGTTGGTACTGATTTGCGTCGTGTTGGCTGGTTTGATACGTCTGATGTGATGTTGAATCGACTGTTTGAGAATGTGTGTTGGAGTACGCGTTCGAATTTTGTTGATATTCCGACTGATTGTCCGCAGCGTGATGAGCGGCTTGGTTGGACTGGGGATATTCAGGTGTTTAGTCCGACTGCGTTGTATGTGTATGATGTGTCGGGGTTGTTGGTGTCGTGGTTGAAGGATGTTGCGGTTGAGCAGTATGCGGATGGTGGTATTCCGTTGGTTGTTCCTGAACCGGATGCTGTGCAGAAGGATCCTACTGCTTGTGCGTGGGGTGATGCGGTAATTATCGTGCCGTGGAATGTTTTTCTTGCGACTGGTGATGTGCAAGTGCTTGAACGGCAGTTGTCGAGCATGATGGCGTGGATGGATCATGTTGTGTCGCTTGTTGGGCCGTCTCGGTTGTGGCGGGGAGGGTTTCAGTTTGGTGACTGGTTGGATCCTATGGCGCCTGCGGATAAGCCGTGGCAGGCGAAAGCTGATCGTGATGTGGTAGCGACGGCGTGTTTTGCTCGGTGTGCGAGAGTGTTAGCTCAGGCGTGTCGTGTTGTGGGTGATATGGTTTCTGCTGACCGGTATGATCATTTGGCGCGGGAGGTGTGTGTCGCGTTTCGTGATGCGTTTGTTGATACGGATGGTCGTATTCAATCTGACGCGCAGACTGTGTATGCTGTGGCTATTCATTGGGGTTTGTTGACGGTTGATCAGCGGCAGCGGGCTGGTGAGCGTTTGGCGCAGCTTGTTGACGAGGCTGGATATCACATTGCTACTGGTTTTATTGGTACTCCGGTTATTTGTGATGCGTTGAGCGAAACTGGTCATGCGGATGTGGCGTGGCGGTTATTGAATCAGCGGGAGTGTCCGTCGTGGTTGTATCCCGTTACGATGGGGGCGACTACTATGTGGGAGCGTTGGGATTCCATGCTTCCTGATGGGCGGATTAATCCGGGGGAGATGACGAGTTTTAATCATTATGCGCTTGGCTCGGTAGCGGATTGGATGGTTCGTACGATTGCGGGTTTGTCTCTGGCTGCTCCGGGTTGGCGTTCAGTGTTAATCCGACCACAGTATTGTGATCGTTTGGATCATGCGTCTGCTTCGCATTTAAGCCCGTATGGGATGATCGAGACTTCGTGGACACGTGAAGGGACTGTGGTTAGCGTGTCAGCAACGATTCCCGAAGGCGTGGACGCGACAGTGATACTACCCGACGGTACGACACATACAGCAGGCTCCGGAATCCACTCGTGGCACGCCAACATGCATGATACCGACATTTCACCGATCAGACAACAATAGGAGGTAGTGCCCGGATTCTTGCGCACTTTGGTCTTCGCCCGGCTCTGCGACGATGATCAGTTCGCTACTGGTACGCTCTCACCGAGCCGGGACATGTCGAGGTAACGGCGCGTCGACCACTCGTTCGAGGTCACGTAGCGGACGCGCGCGCAGACGAGCATCAACGCGCTCCGCCCGTCCGGAAACGAGCCGACCACGCGCGTGCGTCGCCTGATCTCGCGGTTCAATCGTTCGATCATGTTGTTCGTACGGATGCGCCGGCGATGTTCCCTCGGATAGTCGTCGAGCAGGTAGGTCGTCGTCTCGCTAATGCCTTCGCGCAGGCATTTGGCAGCCTCTCTGAGCTTCCTTGTCTCCAGTTCCTTGGCGACGGATTCCGCCTTCTCCAACGCCTTGTCGCGTGATTCCATAGCAAACACGGCCTTAAGCGCGTCCGCAGCCCACTCCCGGTTTCTGGGGTTGACCTTGGCGAGGATATTGCGTTCGAAATGCACCATGCACCGCTGATAACGCGCCTCCGGCAACAGTTCGTTCACGGCGGCCACGAGTCCCGCGCACCGGTCACCCGTTACCAATCGCACGCCCTTCAACCCACGCGCGAGCATACCGGTAATGAATCC
>NZ_MWWY01000053.1 GCF_002259755.1 Bifidobacterium hapali | reverse complement strand
TGGCCTCCTACAACCAGTGGGAGCAGGACTTCGCGGGTTTCCTCGACGAGAAAAGCGAATACGCCGACGGCAGCGTGAACGACATGCACCAAAGACTCGTCAAGGCCAAGCGCATGATCCGCGGACGCATCCGCGAGGGGCACCTGTTCACGTTCCTCGACGAGGACCTGACGGAGAACGGAACGATACCATCCACGAACAACCTCATCGAATCATGGAACGGACGAATCCGGGACATGCTGCGCCATCACCGCGGACTGCGCCTGATCCGGCAACTGAAGGCGATCTGCTGGTGGTGCCACCAGCACGCCGAACACCCCGAGACGGACGCATGGCTGGCGACGAACGCGATCACGGACGAACGGCTGGAGAGCCTCTACCAGAAGGCATGGGAGAACAGCCCGCAGGGCCGATACGAGACGTTCGGCATCCCCATGCACCACGGCACCGGCATCGACTGGAACGACTTCCACACCCGGGTCGAATGGCCATCCAACGACTAGACCACCAGACACACATTTTGGCCTATAACCCCAAAATGTGGATGTTCACTGACCATTAATAACGATTGTGGGCATGGACTGTTCATAAAAAGAATCAAATCGACCTTTTTATGAACAGTCCATACCCACACCATCGTTTGAATGAACAGCCCATACCCACAACCATTCAAAGCAACGATCAGCCGATGCCCACAGATGTCCGTTCCCAGAACGGCGTATCAGTTCGAGGTACACCCGCCCGTTCTAATTTCATAATTAATGGAGTCCTACGATACGCTTCAGCAAATGAAAATCGAACTACCTCATCCGCACGCATGCGAAGACGTTCTTCCCGCTCTTTTTCTTCAATAATTGTGTCTGACAGACTGCCATTAATAAACATCGTGGGGTCTGTATACTTCACACGCCCATCAAGCTCAGCCACAATCAGCCGACCAGTATCGGTATGCCATGCAAAATCCACTCGATCAATACGTCCAGAACCCAATGGATCAATAAATTCTTCCTGAACAACCGGCATAACGAATTTCGACTCTAACATCACACCCAGCGCATATGCCTCACCGCCGTTCTCAGTTCGGCCCGATGCACAAGTAACTGCACGTAGCGCATGTTTACGATGTCGTCCAGCATATTCTTGAAATATAATTTCCAGTTGAGCACTTGTGCGTAGTCCTTGTCGTAATACCGATTCAATCACTGCTAATCCGTCTGGAAATGATTGATGACGAGCACAATCAAATATCGTTCGATCCAACGGTGTGACCTTTACGCCATCTACCATTTCATATGCATCATCACGAATATAGTGATGAAGAATATGCCCGTAATTATGCACATGGCGTTCGCGAGTAGTAACAATATGCACATTATTCATATGACGAGTTGCTTCATCAATGCCTTGCATAATTGCAGCCGTTGCATCACAAAACACCCATTGCGAATGCAACACAGATAACGACCGAACGATGTGTTGGTACTGTTCGATACGGCTTAAGTGTGACCAATACACTGTATTGGCGTGTAACCTACCAAATACGCGCAGCAAATCACCTGCCTTGCGATGCCTTTGAAATAAATGGCATTCTGCATCTGATCTGCTCCATATACATATTCGTTGCTGCTGTGCATCGAGGCAACGCTGCTCGAGTTCTTTATTACATCTCATGCGCCGACCATACCCGATTATGTAATGTCAGCATGCTGTTTTCGAGGTATGTGGTCGAATGGTACTGAGTTATCCACAGTCGGCGTGTCTATCCACATTTTTTGTGGATATGTCATACCAGTTATCCCCATTGACCCTATTTCGAGTTCATAGAATGTGGGCATCAACTGACCATTCCCATCTACTGTGGGTGCATACTGTTCATGAAAAGGATCAAATCGACCTTTTCGTGAACAGTCCACACCCACATTGCCAGTTCGTGAACAGTCCACACCCACAATCTATAACGGCCAATGATCAGTCTATGCCCACAAATAGAACAGCTCAGGCTCAATATGGCAATCCCATAAAAACTGATCATGGCGAGTCTCGCCGCGCATCCTTTACAGTGGCCTGTATGACTTCACACCAGCCGTCTCAGTCCGCCATCAAACAGTTGCAGCGCCGTGTCACAAGCGCACATGACTGGATTCCCGATCAACCCGGTGCATGGGCAATGGCACTCTTGCCCTCAATCGCCGGCGTCATCATCGGCGGTGCGAATATCACGACGCTGTGGCTACTCGCGGCATGGATACTGTGCTATTGCGTACAATTCACCGCCGCTCGCTGGATGAAGTCTCACTATGCACGTCGCTACGCGCCACCAGTCCTTATATATACAGTATTACTCGCGCTTGTCGGACTACCGTTCGTCATTATCCACCCCGGCATTCTGCGCTGGGCGCCACTATATATTGTGCTCGCTGCAGCATCGTTTGCAGCGGCATGGCTGCGACGTGAACGATCGTTATGGGGCAACGCGGTAGCGATCGTCGCCGCCTGCATCATGACCACCATCATCATTTCGTTCGCAGGTCCGCAAATATCATGCGCACCCCAAATAGCAGCATGTCTCGCTCATGCTCGCGCCGAGTTTGACCAGTTTGCCCGCCACCTGCCAACTATCGCGACATGGTGGTCACCGCTGGCGCTGCCTGCCATTGGCATCATCGCAAGCGTTATGTTCGCACTCGAACAGTTCGGTTCAGTACTTTTCGTCAAAACTATGATTCGTGAACGTGGTAACCGTACCTATCAATGGGCATCATGGTTATGGCACGCCGTGCTATTCGGCATTGCAATACTGGCTAGTCTCTTCAGTCTCGGGTGGATAACAGCGATACCAGTAATCGTCACGAACCTGTGGCTACTGGCTCGCGCAATCGCACTGCCGATACTTGCACGACGGCGTACTATCAAGCCGATCGTCACTGGCATGGTTGAGATGGTTTCAAGTTTGCTGATTTTCGTAACCGTGATCGTAATACTCTGACACGCAACTCGACCGCGTCACACAAGCGAACAACCGACTGTGATTCGCGTCACGGTAATCACACGATACGATACGACTATTGACCAGCTTCAGCCACAGCCCCTATCGTGTGAATCGTGACATCATCGCGCGGATCTCAAATCAAACCCATCACGGCGCATCACGCGAACCAGTTGTACCAGCATGGCACGCTCGCTTTGCTTGTCCCGGGGCTACTAGAAGGCACCACAACAATCGGCGAGCTGCTCACACATGGTGACACCGGTATCGGTACCGGCGAAGGACTCGACGGCGAGCTTATTATCCTCGACGGTGTGGCATACAAGGTTGGCAGCAATGGCAAGGCTGAGCGTGTGCCAGATGATTTCACCATGCCATTCGCCAACGTACATCATGCTGCGTTTCAATATCAGTGCGAGCGGCGCGATATTGGACTCAAAGAGTTGAACGACCGTATTGTCGAGGCGAACGGCCGCGCGAACACGTTCTTTTCGGTGATCGTGCGCGGCACGTTCAGTTTTATGAAAACGCGCGCGGTGATCAAACAGCAGGCTCCGTACCCAACGCTGGTGGAGGTTGCTGACCGACAGGCGATGTTCTTACGGCACGATGTGAGTGGCACGATGCTCGGCTATTTTTCACCAGTGATGTTCCATGGTGCTGCGGTTGCTGGATTTCATGAGCATTTCTTATCGGATGATCATACGTTTGGCGGGCATGTGCTTGACGCGGTACTCGATCACGGCAAGATTTACAGCCAAGTATTCGATACGTTGGTGCAGCATTTGCCGGTTGATGATCCACAATACCGGGCTCACGATTTCAGCCACGATCCGATTGCCGAGGCGATCACTAGCGCCGAGGGCGATACGAAAAAGTAACGGCGCTCGGCTGGTGCGCCGGTCATATTGATTTGCATTATTCTCTTCGATGTCGTGCTCACTCACGCGATGGCAAAAACACTCACTGAGAACCCCATCAGTGAGCAAAAACCGCCACGCACTATATGGATGCTCACTGAAGGTGGTCTGAGCGAGCAAAAACCGCCACGCAGCAATACGAATGGCGGAAAACGCTCACTGACGACCCCGTCAGCGAGCGTTTTCTGCCACGCACCGAACCACAACAGTTCCTATAGCTCCGCATACCCACACACCACACACCCCATATACCCACATCACACCCACAACCACGCCAGCATCATATACCCACCGCATATAAACCCACATATAACGCCGCTTACAACGCGCATACACAATGCAGCTGCACGCGCATCCGCTCAGCGATCATGCGCAACATAAAAAAGGGGTTCGCCCATCGCGATGATGAACGAACCCCTGAACCTTACAAGGTTAGATGCGCTCGGAGGCTTCCTCCGTGGCGTCTACACCTTCGCGCTCGACGCGGATGCGATGTCCCTCAGCCTGCGGCACACCGTAGTATGCGGCGATCGCGATATCCTTCATGTCCTCGATCTGCGGAATGCGCGGGTTCGCCGGAGCACACTGGTCTTCGTAGGCGCGCATGCCGATCTGATCGAGCACGCTCCAGAAGTAATCCTCATCCACACCGCAATCTTGGAAGCTCTTGTTCATGCCGAGCTTGTTATCGCGGTAATCCTCGACAGCGCGAGCCAGATTCTCGACAGCCTCAGCCGGGGTCTTACCCGGGTCAATACCAAGGTTGATCGCGATATCACGGTAACGCTCGTCAGCAATGTACTTGTTGTACTTCGGCCAGCTCGTCGGTTCTTCCGGCACCTGACCGTTGTAACGAATCACGTACGGCAGCAGAATCGAGTTGGTACGACCGTGAGCAACGTGGCACAGCGCGCCGATCGTGTGCGCCATACCGTGGCACATGCCGAGGAACGCAGAACCGAACGCCATACCAGCCATTGTGGCCGCATTGTGCATCTTCTCCTGGGCCTTGGTTTTCTCAAGGCCCGGCTCTCCGTTGACGGACTCGGCGAGGTTGTCCCAGATCAGCTTGGCCGCGTGCAGTGCCATACCGTCGGTGAAATCGTTCGCATAGACGGACACGTACGCCTCAAAGCTGTGGGTCAGCGCGTCAAAACCAGCGTCGGAAGCGAGCTTACGCGGCTGCGTACGAGCAAGCACCGGGTCGACGATTGCGACGGACGGCGTGAGCGCGTAGTCGGTGATCGGATACTTGTAGCCGGTCTTGTGATCGGTGATCACTGCGAACGGCGTGACTTCCGAGCCGGTACCGGACGACGTCGGGATGCACACGAGCTTGGCTTTCTTGCCCAGCGGCGGAATCTTGAACGCGCGCTTGCGGATATCGAAGAACTTCTCGCGCACATCAGAGAAGCTGATTTCCGGGTGCTCGTACAGCAGCCACATGATCTTGGCCGCATCCATCGGCGAGCCACCGCCGACTGCGATAATCGTGTCCGGCTCGAACTCTTCGCGCATCATTTCCGCGCCGCGCTCGACAGTCTCCACGCTCGGCTCCGGCTCAACATAGTCGATGATACGGAACGTGACACGGTTGGAACGTGCACGCAGCTGATCGATAACCTTATCGACGATACCGAGCTGTTCCATGACCTTATCGCACACGATAACGGCCTTTTCGATGCCGTACATATCGCGCAGATACTTGATCGCGTTCGGCTCGAAGTAGGTCTTGGCCGGGATCTTGAACCACTGCATATTGTTGTTCCTCCGAGCGATGCGCTTAATGTTGAGCAGGTTGACGGCCTGAACGTTGCCGGACACCGAGTTGCCACCGTATGAGCCGCAGCCCAAGGTCAGCGATGGAGCGATGGCGTTGTAGATATCGCCGACACCGCCGAGCGAGCTCGGGGAATTCCAGATGATACGGCAAGCGTGCATACGCAGACCGTACTCGCGCACGAGCGCTTCGTTGTTGGTGTGAATGGCGGCGGTGTGACCAGCACCGAGCTTCAGCATGGCCTCACACATCTCAAACGCCTGTTCCTTAGAGTCGGCCTTGAGTACGGCGTGAACCGGGGCGAGCTTTTCGTGCGTGAGTGGCTCGTTATCGGAGACTTCGGAGCACTCGGCGGCGATGATGGTTGCGTCGGCAGGGATTTCAAAACCGGCAGCCTTGGCGATGAACTGCGGGGATTTGCCCGGCACCACAGAGTTGAGCTTCGGAGTGCCGCCGGAGAATGCGGTGCAGCCGAACATGTACTGTTCGAGCTTGGCTTTTTCTTCGTCGTTGACGAAGTATGCCTTGCGACGCTTGAGTTCCTTGACGAGCGGCTCGTAGACATCCTTGTGGGCGATGATGGCCTGTTCAGTTGCGCAGATCATGCCGTAATCGAAATGCTTAGACAGGATCAGATCGTTCGCTGCACGCACAACGTCCACGTCAGCGTCGACGTAGGCCGGCGCGTTACCAGCGCCCACACCGAGGGCCGGCTTGCCGGACGAGTACGCAGCCTTGACCATGCCCGGACCACCGGTGGCGAGAATCGTGGCGATGCCGTCGTGCTTCATGAGCGCACCGGTCGCTTCGATGGACGGGTGTTCGATCCACTGGATGCAGTCGGCCGGAGCGCCAGCTTCGATCGCCGCGTCACGCACGATGCGAGCCGCTTCCGCAGAGCACTTCTGCGCAAACGGGTGGAAGCCAAAGATGATCGGGCAGCGAGTTTTGAGAGCGATCAACGACTTGAAAATAGTGGTGGACGTCGGGTTCGTAACCGGGGTTACACCAGCGACTACACCAACCGGTTCAGCGATTTCATCGATGCCCATGACGTCGTCTTCGCGGATGATACCAACGGTTTTCTGTCCAGCCAGATAGTTGGTGACGTGCTCGCATGCGAAGATGTTCTTGGTGGCTTTATCTTCGACAAGACCACGGCCAGTTTCGTCAACAGCCATCTTTGCCAGCACGAGATGCTTGTTCAGTGCGGCAATGGACGCTTTCGCAACGATGCGATCTACTTGAGCTTGGTCAAGCTTTTCAAACTCGGTGAGAGCTTTCAGACCTTTGGTAACAAGAGCATCAACTTCGGCCTGTGCTGCCGCCTGCTTTTCCTCAGGGGTCGGCTTAGTAGGGGTCTCGGCCTGCTGTGCGTCTGCCATGAATCCTCCTTGACTTGTACGGGTATGCTCGCCACATTGACGACATCATGCCAGTCTCGTGACAGGCATAATAGGTCGCCACAATGTGGCCTACGTCACAATGTAGCGGACTGCGTAGAGCATCGCACACGCACATCATTAGCGGCGTTTTGCGTTTGATTTTGTTCTCTTTTTGTGTATTATGCGATCATTTCATGATAATTTGGTCACAAAAACCGCTTATACGCCATATATTGTTCACTTTTTCCGTCCTTCTCACAAATGAATGCACACACTCGCTGGCTTACTTTATAAAAGTAGCTTTCTAAAAGTAGTCATACATAGTCAAGATATGTAAAATGATTTTCATAAAGTGAGCGCGACCTGCACTTGCCAGCAGCAAAAAGAGTCAAACAGAAAGGCCGACAATGACGTTGACCACAACACAATCCACAACACAAGCGCAGCGCACCATCATCCGTTACTTATACACGCATCGTCAAGCCACGAAACAACAGATCGCGCGCGAGCTCAATCTCAGCATGCCCACTATCACACAGCATATACGCGAGCTTGCCGCGTCCGGCATCATCGCACCCGGCCCGCTACTCAAGTCCACAGGTGGACGGCAAGCGCGCACGATCATATTCAACCGTAATCATCGTCTTGCAATCGGCATCGCAACGACACCGACCACCGCCACGCTACGCGCAATCAATCTCTACGGAGAAACCGTCGCCGATTTCAACCGCACACTGCCTTGGCGAGGCGACACCGCGTATTGGCAGCGAATCAGTACTATTGCAAACGACTTTGCCACACAAGTTATCGGCAACGTCAGCAACGTCAGCGCGCGTCATGCAGTTGACAATGCCGCCGTAACTGCGGCCTCAACCAACACCGCCGCAACCGCGACAAACGTAACCACCGTATTAGGCATCGGCCTGTGTGTCCACGACGATCGTCAGCCAGTCGCCCCGCTCAATCTCACTCAGACCATCCAAACTGTCCACTATCCGTACGCTCTCATCCACCCTGCGGACGCCGCAGCATCCGCAGAAGCCTGGTTCGATCCGACCATCAGCGACGCAATCTGCATCTATCTCGACCGCGTGCCCAGCGGATCGCTGATCATTAACGGACAACTGCATCAGCCACAGCACGCCGCCTCGACCATACCACATCGCAACGGTGCGATCGAACACATGACTCTCGTACCAGACGGTCGCGAATGTCAGTGCGGGCGACGCGGCTGCATGGCCGCATACTGTTCGCCGCAAACGCTACCTGAAGATTACGAAAGTATTCCGGGCTTTTTCAGCGTGCTTGAGCAAGGCGAAACGCATCATCGCGAGCGCATGAATCAGTGGCTCGATTACGTGGCGCAAGCGATCGTTAACGCGCGATCAATCGTGGCTGGTGATGTCATTATCGGCGGCGAGGCTGCACAGTATCTCGATCATCACGATATCGCTGAACTGACGCGTCGCGTGATCGCACGGTCCGCGCTGTCGACCTATCACGGTACGCACAATGACGGTACGCACCGTGACGACACAGCGCAGCCGCAGTTTACGTTACGCACAGCGCGAGCCGACGACCGCCAGCATCTGACCGGTGCCGCACTGCCATTCGTCACGCGGTATCTTACGCAGTTGACTGGCGAGCGAGTAGTCAACGCGCCGTCACAATCGGCTCAATAACCGCCGCAACCGGCCCAATAACCGCCGCAATATCGCCACTTCACACAACACATCTACAATGAGTGTATGAAGAACGCAATTCCTGAGCGGTATGCGATACCGCATCGTTACGCAACGAGGCCGGGACTCTACTTCACCGAGGACGGCGGCGCCGACGCTGTCGTCCGTTCGGAAACCGCCGACCAAATATGGCTGTGCGTTTACGAACCAGTTGATCAGCCAACCAAGTTCTTCAACGGTGCGATTCGTATTTTCGACGACTCTCCTATGCCGTTTGTCAAGGAAATTCACGAACATGCAGTGTGCACGCGCATTATTGAATCGATGTACGTGCGCGAAACGTTGTTCCGTATGGAAGGTCCGAACTACGGACTGTGGTATGTGCATCTGCCCAAGGCGTGGGACGGCATGCGCTACGCGTATCGCGCGGATGGTGCGTGGGACCCCAAGCATGGTCTGCGATTCAACCCGTACAAACTGCTGCTCGACCCGTACGGCAAGGGTATTGACGGCCGTATGGAACTCGATCCGGCCGCGTTTTCGTATCGATGCGAAATCGGCGAGGATCACAAAGTGCGTGGTTCTGCATTCGGTGAGATGAGTACCGTGGACGCGCTCGGTAAAGTGCCGTTGTCTGTCGCCATCGACGACCGCGACACCACGAAACACGACGGCGATCCGCTGCATCCGCATGTGCCGTGGAGTAAAACCGTGCTGTACGAGCTGCATGTGAAAGGATTCACGCAAAACGCGCCGTGGTTGCCACCGGAATTGCGCGGCACGTACGCGGGTCTTGCGCATCCGATCACACTCGCGTATTTACAAGGGCTCGGCGTCACATCGATTGAGTTACTACCGATTCAAGCCAAGCAAGACGAACTGTTCTTGCAAGAGCGCGGACGGCATAATTACTGGGGATATTCGACGCTGAGCTACTTCTCCCCCGAGCCATCCTACGCAACTGCGGACGCTCGTGCGAAAGGTGCCGGCGCGGTGCGTGACGAGGTTATCGCGATGGTCAACGCATTGCACGAGGCCGGTTTCGAGGTCATTATGGACGTGGTGTACAACCATACGTGCGAAGGCGGCGTTGAAGGGCCAACCGTGTGTTGGCGTGGTTTTGACCCGATTTCGTATTATCGGCGGCAGAAAAATAATGTTGGCCGGCTTGAAGACACCACCGGTTGCGGCAATACGTTCGATTTCACGAACACGCATGTCGTGACGTTTGCGGTTGATTCATTGCGATACTGGGCGAAACGCATTGGCATTGACGGATTCCGCTTCGATTTGGCGGCGTCGCTAGCTCGGCTCGACGGCGATTTCACCAAGCATCACCCGTTCCTGTATGCGCTGCGTTCCGACCTGTTGCTCGGCAATCTCAAACTCATTATGGAACCGTGGGATCTCGGCCCGCAAGGTTGGCGTACTGGCGGTTTTGGTATGCCGTTCAGTGAGTGGAATGATCGATTCCGCGATACGGTACGTCGCTTCTGGCTAACCGACACGCAGTCTGGCGCCACAGGCAGTATCGGGATGCAGGAAATGGCGACTCGCTTGTGCGGATCGGCTGATTTGTTCGCAACCGATCCGGGCCGCGGCTGTGTGTCGTCAATCAACTACGTGGCCTGTCACGACGGGTTTACGCTCACCGATTTGACGCGTTACGTGTCTAAACACAACGAGAATAACGGTGAGAATAATATGGATGGTTCTAACACGAATCATTCCGTGAATTTCGGTGTGGAAGGACCGACCAATGATCCGGTAATCGAGCGCAATCGTGAACGCGCGGCCATGAATATGCTCGGTACACTGATGCTCTCGCTCGGCACACCGATGATGCTCGCCGGTGATGAGTTCCGCAACACGCAGCACGGCAACAACAACGCGTATTCGCAAGACAACGACATTACGTGGCTGGACTGGGATTGGCTGTATCAGACCAAGAAAACGCCGGAAATGCGCCGTTTGGAGACGGTTTCTCGACTGATTGCTATCCGTAAGTCGCTTGATTTATATCATCACGAAGAGTTTTTCACGCGTCTTACGCAGCTCGGATTATTCCGGCCGTCGAGTCGCGTGCAATGGTATCTGCCGGATGGCACGACGCCGATGGATAGTGACTGGTTTGATACGAGTGTGCGTTCGTTTGCTATGCGATTGTTGTCGGCGAATGAGATGGATGTGCTGATCGTGATCAACGGTGTGGATCGAGATACGTCGTTCCGGCTACCGTCTGATTGCGAGTGGCGATGCGAGTGGAGTTCCGGCGTGGTGTGCGGCGTGCGACCTGGTCGCGGATTGTGCACTGAGCGGCTGGACGCACATAAGTATCGCAATACGAACTGGACTGTGGCCGTGGATGAGGATGATCCAATTCACGAACTGGTTGAGGTGGTGCAAGCCGAGTTGGCGCGGCAGGCAAAGTTGGACGCGCCGCGCGAGGCGACGGTGGCTGGTGAGGCGCCGGGTGGTGAGGCGCCGGCTGCGGGGACGGCAGTAACGAGTGATGGTGGGAATGCTGGAGATAGCGGTGATGGTGCTACCGCCGATGCCAGTGTTACCACTGGTGATGTCTCTCATACCAGCGATTGCACAGTTAACGGCGCAGCCAATGTGAATGATCAGGCTGATGGCGGAAGCTCATCCGATACCGTTCCATCATCTGATGAACCGTACGACGCCGATCTGTGGACTATTCCCGCGCTCAGTATCAGCGTCATGCGTCGGGTTCAGTAGAACACCCATCGTCCGCCGAAATATCACAAAAATCCGGTTCTAAATGTGATATTCCGGCGGATGGATGGCATATCTCCGCCGCAATGTCACACTTAAGGACTGTTTTCTGTGATATTCCGGCGGAGAACGGTCAAGTGTCCGCCGGAATATCACAGAAAACGGGGTTTTAGAACGGCTCCCCTGAGGGGAACGTCCAACCCGTATAACTACCCCTCAGTCAGCTACGCTGACAGCTCCTCCGGCAAAGGGAGCCACGCCCAAACACAACAAGGCCCCGCACCGAAATGGTACGGGGCCTTGCCAAACCTGCGGTAAGGCTTAACGCTTCGAGAACTGCGGAGCGCGACGAGCCTTGTGCAGACCAGCCTTCTTGCGCTCGACGACGCGGGCGTCGCGGGTCAGCATGCCGGCCTTCTTCAGGGTAGCGCGGTTCGCATCACGATCGATGGCGTTCAGCGCACGAGCCACGCCGAGGCGAATAGCGCCAGCCTGGCCAGTGGTGCCGCCGCCGTCAACGAGGACGACAACGTCGAACTTGCCTTCGAGCTTGAGCAGAACGATCGGAGAGTTGACCTCACGCTGCTGCAGCTTGGACGGGAAGTACTCTTCCAAGGTGCGGCCGTTGACGGTCCACTTACCGGTGCCCGGGATCAGACGCACGCGGGCGACAGCTTCCTTACGACGGCCGGTGCCGTAGCCCGGAGCGATCGCAGAAGTGCCGGTGCCAGCGCCAGCGTTGGTCTCGGTGGTGTACGAGGTGAGCTCCTCTTCGGTTTCCTGAACCGCGGAGTCGTTGGTGTTTTCAGCCATGATTCTTATCTCCCTTCGGTTCACTTAGCCTGCTGCGAGACCTGAGTGATCTCGAAAACCTGCGGCTTCTGCGCGGTGTGCAGGTGCTCGGCGCCACGGAAGATGTGGAGACGATCCAGCTGCACCTTGGACAGACGGTTCTTCGGCAGCATGCCCTTGATGGCAGCCTGAATGATGCGCTCCGGCTTGTGAGCAAGCAGCTCGGCGTAGGAATCGCGACGCAGACCACCCGGACGACCGGAGTGTGCGTACAGTTCCTTGCCCATCTTGTTGCCGGTCAGAGCGATCTTGTCGGCGTTGATGATGATGACGTGGTTGCCGGAATCGGCGTGCGGCGCATACGTCGGCTTGTTCTTGCCGCGCAGCAGAATGGCGGCCTGAGAGGCCAGACGGCCGAGGACGATGTCGGTCGCGTCGATGATGTACCAGTCATGAGTCAGATCAGCTGGCTTCGGCGTGAAAGTTTTCACTGGTGTACCTTTTCTCAATTATTGTGTTCCGGGTTTCAGCTGCTCGACCGTGCACTTGGTTAGAGCACACAAAACGAGAGGCTTCGACCTCATTATCCGTGGGCTCCCTGAAAGTCCTCGATGGCGAGTGGGAAAGCGCTTTGAAGGACCCCTTAGGGAAACACAACAATCGACTAGTATATCGCGTGCCTTGACATTACGACAGTCACTATCTCGGGCGTGTTGCCACGACTCAACCCCATCATACTCACCACAATGTGGGCATGGGCTGATCACACAATGAAATGTGGGCACAGACTGTTCACAGAAAGTCCAAATCAGACTTCTCTATGAACATCCTATGCCCACACACATGAGCCGAGTCAATCAGCTCAATCAGCCGTGCATAATCGCAGTCAACTGCTGCAACTTCGCATTATCAAACAGCACATCGAGCGGAACGACGTTACCGTTGCCGTCAGCCAACGGAATACGCCAGTTCGGATACTCATTATTCGTGCCAGGCTGATTCTGCGCGCGCTTTTCACCGACCGCATCAGTAATCGACGCAGCAAGTAACTTGCACGGCGAATCCTGCAGCGCACGATACAGAGCCTCAATAATCTTCCACTCGTTAGCCTGCTCATCAGCCAACAGTGACTCATCCAGATAACCGTTGGCAACTAGCATGTCCATCATCGCGCGATGTTCAGCCTGAGCAGACTTCTCGAAATCTTCCTTCGGACCAGTCAACAATCCCAGCTGCTCACGCAACTTGACGTGCTCGTACTCAAGGTAACCGGCAACCGGCGGCAAGTCGTGCGTATTGACCGAAGCGAGCGCATACGGACGCCAGTCAGCTGGCGCGCGGAACGTACCGTCGAACTGCTCGAACCATTCGACTGCGCAACCGAGAATACCGTGCGCAGACAGTGCGTCGGACACGTAATCTGGAACGACGCCGAGATCTTCGCCAACGACCACACCACCGGCACGACGCGCTTCGAGCGCAAGAATACCGAGCATAATGTTGTAGTCGTAGTGCACGTATGTGCCGTCAATCGCAGACTTGCCGTTCGGAATCCACCACAAACGGAACAGGCCGAGAATATGATCGATACGCACCGCACCAGCCTGACGGAACATGCCGTGCACCATGTCGCGGTACGTGCGGTAACCGGTGTTCTCCAAGTTGATCGGGCTTAACGGAGGCTGACTCCAGTCCTGACCCTGCTGGTTGAACATGTCTGGCGGGGCGCCAACGGTCGCGCCCTTAGCGAAGCGTTCCGGATTCCACCACACGTCAGAGCCGAGCGGGTGCACGCCTACAGCCATATCAGACATGACGCCGATGCGCATGCCAGCCTTGCGCGCTGCATCCTGCGCGGCTTCGAGCTGCTCAACCGCAATCCATTCGAGCCAACGGTAGAAGTCGAGCGTGTCCGGATACTGCTCGCGCAACGCCTTGATTTCAGGAGAATCCTTGGTAAACCGCTTCTCCCAGTTGTCAGCCTGACCGGTCGGAGCACCCCACTTGTCGTAGCACAAGCACCATGTCGCGTACGATTCGAGCTCGCCGCCTTGCGCTTGCTTGTACGCGTCAAACGCGGCTTGACGCTCAGGCGTGCGTCCAGCCTTGAAAATCAGCCACAGTGCGCCCATCTTGGCACGCCACATGGCATCGCGATCGACAAGCTGAGAGTCCCCATTGAGCGGTTCGACTTGCGCGTGCAATTCTTGCACCTGCGCGGCAACGGTCGCATCCAGTCGACCGTACTCCTCGACTGACTCAGGCCGAATGTACGTGAAGTTAACAAAACGGCGCGATACCGGCAGATACGGCGACGGTGTGAGCGGCGAGACTGGCTCGGCCGCGTGCAACGGGTTGATCAGGATGAAATCGGCACCAGTCTTGGCTTTGGCTTCGACCAGCATAGTTTTCAGGTCCTCGTAGTCGCCCACGCCCCACGATTCGGACGAACGAATCGAGTACAGCTGTGCCATCCAACCCCACAGATGACCGTCGTTCATACCGTTGAGCATGTCGATTTTCTCGGGAGCACTGATCAGCGTCGCATCTTGCGTACGATCACCGACGGTGACGTGCAGCGTGTGATATCCGAGCGGCAGATTGGCCGGCAGTACTACTGACGCGGTCGCGATGAACTTGCCGTTAATCATGTACGCTTGCGAACCGTCGCCCGCACCAACCTCAAGTTGACCGTACTCGTCGCCGTTTTCCAGCGTAAGTGATGCTTTCGGCACGGATAAAATCGGCGTATTGATAAGCGCGGTATCTTGACGTCCGGCGATGTGCAGCACGGTGGGACTGATCAGTCGACCGTGACGTTCGTCAAGAATACGGCGAGTGGATGCGGCGATTGCTTCGTCACTTTCGGCTGCAATACCAAGAGCCGCGAGTACCGATACCAAGACATCATCTTCGATCTCGTGGTAGTCGTGGGACATGCCAACATAGCTGGTGGCCACGCCGACAAGTTTTGCGAGGCGAATCAACGGACGAGCCAGTCGCTCGGCGCTTTCTGTTCTCTCAGTCATAATCTTTAGTGTATGCCGTCATATGGAGCGTAATGCAAGTCAAAACGCCGAAATCACCGCACTTTACCGAATGTTAGCTTTGCGATTCCGCGAGATGGACATATTTCACAATGTGAACAATGTGAACGATGTGGGCAAGTGGCGAGATTTGGGCATTTTGGTGCCGACAGTCGAGCCGAATCACTGAATTGATTGTGACTACTTGCAAGACAGAACGCTAGCGGCAGCTTTTGCCACCACTGGATCTGGGTCTGACGCCAGCCGAGTTAACGTATCCGCCGACGTGTTCGGATTGAGCGCAACCGCGCGACGCACCATCGAGGTCAACACCGCCGGCGCGTTCGGCTCACTTTCCACACCGAATCGACTTAAGAAATCAAGCATATCCGCATCTAACTCAGGATTCTGCGCGCCTTCAAGCCGCATCTTCCACGACGTGCGCTTATTACGCAACGCCGTGTCGCGTACTTCCGGCACCGTGTCCTTAGTCAGACGGCCAACCAACCAATTTTTATCATCAGCGTTCGCAGCAACCGCCTTGCGTACGTTGGCATCCTCATCAATCGACAGTTTGACCAGCACGTTCGGGAACGGCATTGTTTCAGCGAGAAAAATACGATCTTCAACAGGAGTATGTGGATTGCCAGCGACCGCTTCAAGCAATGCGGTGGCGCGCGAAAACGCAGCTTGATCGGATTTATCTGGCAGAGGTCGGCGCGCAAATTCAGACAGTTCAGCCGGATTAGTTGAGTGACGCAATCGTTCGTATGTGGCGGTTAGCGGCTCGAAATCATCTGGAATGCCGGCATTATCCGTTTGATTGTCGTTCGTATCGGCCGTCGCCGATGCAGCTTGCGATTGTGCGGTATCGGCGGCACTCCGCTGCGATTCAGGTTTCTGGTCTTCACTCATGAACATCAGCTTAACGCGTCATCATCCCTCGTACTCAACCTCGTCATTCCTCCTCGCAACCCTTCCATGATGCGGTAAACCTCACATGGTGCGGTGAAATCCCCATGATGCGGTAAACGATTTGCACCTCAAATCGTAAAAACCGCGAAATTCCACCATTTTGTAAAACCGCATCATGGGAGGTTTACCGCACCATGTGAAAATTACCGCATCATGGGTGGTTTACCGCATCATGGGCACGATAACCGAGCGCCGCAGCCTACAGCGCGACTGGGCGGTTGACCGTATCGAGTCGCTCGGGCGTAACGACCGCGTTGAACGTTTCACGAACGCGCGACTCGAACGTATCCGCACGATCAGCTGGCACTACAGCACGCAATGTCACGCGATCCGTATACGACTCATCATCAGCGAGTCCATCACAATCAGTAAGTAACCGTTGAAACTGTGCCAGTTGCGGATATTCGAGCCGCACTGTATAACGCTGGCACGGCACAATACGCGCAAGCCGAGCCGCTTTCACCGCAATCGAAGCACCTGTCGAATACGCGCGAATCAGACCACCCGAACCCAGCAAAATACCGCCGAAATATCGCGTCACTGCGACTACGCAATCAGTAAGCCCACCCTGTCGCAACACGTCGAGAATCGGCTTGCCGGCTGTGCCAGACGGCTCTCCATCATCGCTCATACGCTCGGTCATGCGACCATCCGAACCGCCGCATACCGCCGCATACGCAACATGCCGCGACTTAGGATGCTGCTCGCGAATCGATTCGACAAACGCGAGCGCCTCGTCGAGTGAGTCAATATGGCACGCGTCGCCGATAAACTCGGATTTTTTCTCGACGAACGCGTCATGCGCGGGCGCGTCGGCAGTGTTGAGGATAGTGTGCATGATCGTTTAGCCTACTCTCGACGGTCGGCGGACGTCGCAGACATCGCGGCCGTCACAGACATCGGCAGCCATCGCAGCCATCGCGGCACTTACCGCTGTTCGTCCGTGATCGTCCACTCGCGCACTATATTGCGATCCGCTCCCATCGAGTAGATTACATCGTTGATACGCGAACGCACCGCCGCATCTTGCGCGTCTGACCAGCAGGTACCGTCCGGCTTATCAGACGCGAGCGAGCACCACTGATACTTGCCGCGCGTTTCGTTCGCACTCGGTGTCCAGTCGATGCGCGTGACACGCCACGAACCAGCCTTGCCGCGCGTACCAGCGAGTTGGATACGCGCGCTAACGCCTTGATTGTTGACGATCGTGGCCGGCCCAGCGGTTTCGGTAAGCGCATTGCCAAGTCCGTAAATAATCCACGTGCCGTTGTAGTTCTCAATAGGTTGCGCGCAGTGACATCCAGTGCCGAAAATCACGTCGAACTCGCCAGTATCGGCGAGCGCGTGCGCTTCAGTAACCTGCCATGAGTCGGCGTAGTCGAGATATTCTTGCACGGAATGCATAGCCATTGCGACGACGTCAGCGCCCTGCTCGCGTGCGGCTTTGGCTTTGGCGACTGCTCGGTCAATGTCGGACTGATAATGCGGGTCGCTGCTTTCGCGCAGTCGGTCAACGCGCCAGTCATAGTCAGCAGTTTGGCCGTTGAGCGAGACTGTGCCGGCGATCAGACCGAGCTTGCCACCGCCGGTTGGCGAGTCGATCACGAGAGGCTTGGTGGACTCTTCTTCAGTTGTGTATGAACCTGTTTGCGCGATGCCGTTGTCCGCAAGCGTTTTCCATAGGCGCGCGATACCGTCTGCTCCTTGATCCCATGAATGATTGGTCGCGTGCGTGCAGGCGCGGTAGCCGACTTTGGCAGCTGCGTCGGCAACTTCGGGTGGAATGTTGAAGACTGGATAGCCACTGTATGGGCCGCCGCGCTGGGCGACGGGCGTTTCAAAGTTGCAGATTGCGATGTCAGATGCTTCGATGTACGGGCGCATTGGCTCGAATAAGCTGGTGAAATCGTAAGCCGACCCGTCACTAGCCGTTGGGTTGACTGCAAAATTATCCCACAGTCCAGGATGGAAGAGCAGGTCGCCGTTGACGAACAGTGCGATGCAATCAGTGTCAGGACAGTCTGGCGAGTTGCCGTGATGCTCGACGACTGGCTGCGGCGCGGCGTTTGGCTTGTTGATTGTGGATGGCTGCTGCATAGTATGGTTCGCGTTTGCAGACGGATTGACTGATGCGACAGGACCAGTGACGTGTGCGATAGCGAGACCGACGCAGCAAGACAGTGCGATCAGCAGAACGGACGCGAGCACACGCCAGTGTCGTGCTATGCCAGTGTTCGCGGGGATATTGGCATGTTGTCCATATCCTTTTATGTGTCCCATAACGACTTCCTTGGCTTCCTTGGCTTCTTCTCACAGCCTGTTATTTTCTAGGCTCTGTTAAGCCAGAATTGGCATTAATCCTTTCCTTGGCTCCCCTTGTCAGGGGAGCTGTCAGCGACGCTGACTGAGGAGTAGTCCGCAAACATATGTCTTTGTTTAACAGAACCATTTTTCTCTATCTTCTGTGTGATCTTCGACATAGTGAGCGTTAACACACGTTTTTGGCGGAATTTCAAGACGCGTTGGCTGCGTGTCTACATACAGATCGCTACAATATGGGATGGAGACGGACGGACAAGGGCGTACCTCCGGCTCCGTTTACTCGTACCGCGTGGCAGAAAACGCTCACTGAGGGTACTGTCAGCGAGCATTTTCCGCCACGCCCAGTATGCAGTGGCGGTTTTCGCTCACTGAGCATGCCCTCAGCGAGCGATTTCTGCCACGCACTAGAGGGGACGCGATCATATATAACGGTAGACAAATGATCGGCGAATAATGACACACGAACGGACGACACAGTCTCGCAATCAACACTGTCGTGCCTCGTTACGCCTAGGATAATCCGTATCGGCTCACAGTTGACCCGATATCAACCCCAGTAACAACATCCACCCACCAAACTCGACTCAGCAGAAGGTACTTATGACCACCCCACTCCCCCACGCCGATAACACGCCCAACACCACCAACGCGCACGCATCAACAACCCTAGCCACACCGCCCATCAGCGCAACTCCAGTCCATCTCACGCCAGTCACACACTCATCCAACATCATCCAAGGCGATCATTGGCGTATCTCAGTCCTGTCCGACTCACTCATCCGACTGGAGTGGTCAGATTCAGGACATTTCGAGGATCACGCTACGCAAACCGTTGTCAGTCGCGACTTCAGCAACAGCAACACCAACACCAGCAACGCCAATGACAACACACGTCCAACGTTCACCGTCACTCATCGCAACGGTTTCCTCTTACTCGACACGCCGTCACTGCGGCTTGAATACGACNNACGCAGCGACAATGAGCACAACCAACAGTCCACCAACAGACGCGAGCCATGCGGCCATACGCGTCCACACTGGCATGGTAATCGGACACGGGTGCGCTTG
>NZ_MWWY01000052.1 GCF_002259755.1 Bifidobacterium hapali | reverse complement strand
ATCACCCCACAACAATTGGCTGACATCATCAACCTGACGCGTGGACACGCCCGCCAGATACATGTCAATCAGCGCCTCCTCGACGCTCTCCTCGCGCCGCCGGTAACGCTCGATCACGGCCGACTCGAACACCGCGCCCTTCAGTTTCGGTACCTTCAGGCTCATTTTCCCGGCCTTGACGGTCAGATCACGCTTGTAATGGCCGGCCCGGTACGCCTTGCGATCCCCGCTGCGCTCGTAACGGGCGGCGCCCGTGATCTCGTCGGCCTCGGCGTCGAGCATTGCG
Source organism: Bifidobacterium hapali (assembly GCF_002259755.1). Classification (GTDB taxonomy): domain Bacteria; phylum Actinomycetota; class Actinomycetes; order Actinomycetales; family Bifidobacteriaceae; genus Bifidobacterium; species Bifidobacterium hapali. The sequence goes on along the minus strand of NZ_MWWY01000052.1, from coordinate 18,406 downwards.
TTCAACGTCTCCTCGACGCTTCTACGGACCATCCGGTCCAGGGTGGTCTCCAACATGGCCTGGTCGACCTGTAGAATCTGCTGTGACATGGCTTCGTGCCCTCTTTCCAATCGCGATTTGTTTTGTTTGGCGACAGAAAATCGTACACAGGACACGAGCCATGCCCTTTCATCTCAAGCCCAAGCCAAAGTGCGCAAAATTTCGGGCCTTATCCGAACATCCGATGAACATCAACGACCTGGAATGGTGATCTGTATGACCGATCTCAACGACTTTCTCACGCCGGACGATCCCGGCAGTACAACCCGTCATACCGAGTCCAAACGCAGCCGCGGCTTGACGCGCAAACGCATGTTGTGGAAAGACATCCAAGTCACGCTCACCAAATCCAAAGGACGATTCCTTTCCATCGTCAGCCTTATGACCCTCGGCTCGTTTGCACTGGTCGGCCTGTTCGTCACCGCCCCGGACATGCGCGCGGCCGGCTCCACGTTCTATGCAGATCATCATCTCGCCGACGTCACCGTCATCAGTGATTATGGATTAAGCAGTGACGACGAAACCATCATTCGCAACACCAGCGGTGTCAAAACCGCGGAATTCGGCTATTTCAAAGACGTCACCATTGCCAACAGTAACCACAGTCTGCGCGTCTATTCAGCGCCGAAACATGTATCAACCTACGCGATCGTCGAAGGGCGAATGCCAAGCAAGGTCGGCGAAATCGCATTAAACAGTGCAGAACGAAACAAATACACCATCGACAGCACCATCAAAGTCACGGAACAAGCTGATATTGCTGGTGACACCGTGCTCACCCGCACTGAATTCACTGTCGTTGGATTCGTAGACTCGAGCGAAGCGGTATCCGATCTTAATCTCGGCCAGTCGACGGCCGGCACCGGCGAACTTGACGGTTACGCGGTCGTACCTGCTGATACGTTCAACTCTGACGTCACCATGATCGGCCGTGTCATCTTCGACGATACGTCGTCGCTCGATTATTGGACCGACTCATACCGCGACCGTGTGCAAGAACGCAAGAACACACTCGTCAAACGCCTCGCCGGCCAGCCTAAGGCGCGCGAAGCGACGATACGCGAGAGTCGGCGCGAACAAATCGACAAGGCGCAACGGCAGGTCGACGACGCCAAACAGCAGCTCGTCGATGCCCAACAGCAGTTGGACGATGCCAAAGCACAAATCGAAGCAGCCAAAGACCAGCGAACCAGCAGTAGCGTGCAAGCCGTCGACCAAGCATCATCCGCACTTGCGGAACTGTCCGGAGCCACCGCACAGATTGCGTCTGCAACATCGCAGCTTACCGCAGCGCAGACGCGACTTGCTGCCGGCGCACAACAGCTCACACAAGGACAGGACCAACTCGACACGTCATGGACTCAACTGGAAGCCGCCAAAACGCAACTCGACCTTGCTCGCACCACGCTCGAAACTATCAAACCGGTTCTTGACAAGATCGATGCTCTGCTGAACAACTGGGCAAGCACTGGACTAACTGGCAATGTATACGATAGTGTCAAAGCACAATACGATATGGCAGTCGGCGCATACAACAATGCAGTCAACGAATATAACGCCAAACTGAACCAGTACAACACGGCATTGAACCAGTGGAACGACGCCGCAACAACGCTCGAACAAGGCAGCGAAGAATATCAGAAGAACGCCGTTGCTCTAGCTGAGGCAAACAATCAACTTGCCAATAAGGAAAACGAGCTCGGACAAGCCGTTTCCTCTGCTCCCGCAACAGTGGCAGACGGCGCAACCCAGCTTATCGAAGGCAGTCGTGAGCTCGAACAAGCTGAATCTGAATACGAGACCAAACTGCAAGAGTTCAATGATGCCAAGCCAGCCGCCGAGCAGAAGATCAAAGATGCCGAACACGACATCGCACTCGCCCGCGAAAAAGTCGATACGCTTGAAGTGCCCGCCTATTCGGTGGACAGCCGACGCGAAGGATTAACTTCTGAAGGCTACCGCGTGTACGAGATCATCGCGAACATTGTCGTCAAACTCGCCATGATCTTCCCCGTATTCCTCTATCTTGTCGCTGCTCTCGTCACATTTACTACTATGGGCCGCATGGTCGACGAGGAACGCACCAATTCAGGCACGCTCAAAGCGCTCGGATATGGCAACCACGATATTGTAAAGAAATTCGTCTGCTATGGTTTCGCTGCATCCACGCTCGGCACCTTCCTCGGTGTCATAGCGGGGCACACGCTGTTGCCGATGATCGTCTACCATGCCTACAGTGACGGATTCACCATGCCGCGCATCGCACTCGAATTCCATCCGGGCATCACCATCGTGGCGTTTCTACTCGCATGGGCAAGTGCCGTGATTCCGGCCATTCTTGTCTCAGTGCGCGAACTGCGCGAGAAGCCGGCCGCGCTTTTGCTGCCCAAGCCGCCGGCCAAAGGCTCAACAATTCTGCTCGAACGCATCACACCACTGTGGAATCGGCTGAACTTCACTCGCAAAGTCACCGCCCGCAACCTGTTCCGTTACAAGTCTCGTGGCTTTATGACCATCTTTGGCGTTGCCGGTGCTGTGAGCCTGCTCACTGCAGGTCTTGGCGTGCAGGCATCCATCGGGCAGATTGGCGAACGACAATTCGACGAAATCGTCCACTACGATCTGATCGTTGCCGAGCGAAGCGACAACAACGCTGAGCAACGCCAAACCGTAGCCGAATCGATGAACCGTGAAGCCGTCGCATCATCAACAGCGATCCGGTATGAAGAACTCACCATCGCGGCTGACGAGCAGCACGACAAGCAGACTATTACGCTGCTGGTCACCGATGATGCCTACAATTTCGGCGATTACCTCACGTTGCGCTCTCGCGTCGGTCATACACCGCAGGTATTGAGTGATCGTGGTGCGATCATCTCGGAACGCATGTCCGCCATGTTGGATGCGAACGTAGGAGATACCGTCACTGTTGCCGACGAGGAGGGTGCGAGCCGGTCCATACGTGTGGACGGCATCAGCGAAATGTACATCGGCCATTTCATGGTGATGACCTCCGGTGAATACGAGCATGTGTTCGATAAGGACTATCGGTCGAATGCCTATTTGGTACGGCTGAAGGACACGTCCATTGAGAACGCCGAACGGCAAGGAGCAGAATTCATGACCGTGGACGGTGTCAAGGGCGTGGTGCAGAACACTACGATGAAAAGTCAAGTGGCAACCATCGTTGACTCGCTCGACCAGATCATGGAGGTGTTGATTCTAGTGGCGGGCCTGCTCGCCGTGGTGATCTTGTACAACCTCACGAATCTCAACGTCTCCGAACGCATCCGCGAACTGTCCACCATCAAGGTGCTCGGCTTCCATTCGCGCGAAACCACCATGTATATTTACCGCGAAACGATAATACTGTCCGTCCTTGGTATTCTTGCCGGTTACGCGTTCGGCGCCGGATTACATCGGTACATCATCACCGAAGTGCCTCCGGACGAGGTGATGTTCGACCCGGCACTCGGATGGGCCGCATTCGTCGTGCCGATTATCCTGATTATCGCCGTACTTGCTGCGCTCGGCTGGATAGTCTACCGGCGGTTGCGTGACGTGGACATGCTCGCAGCCCTTAAATCAGTGGAATAACCCGTCAATCACGAACATTGCGCGCACTTTGCGAAGGTATAGACACTCATTTCTTCGCAAAATGCGCGCAATGCTCGTTGCCGCCGTTGCCAGCGCGTTGATCACGGAATTCGCCGCTTCGGCCGCGCGCTCCGGTGCGACCGCCTCCGACTCGTATCTTCAGGGCTTCGTGTCGAGCATGTGGCCGATCGCCGGCATGGCGCTCGCCGGAGTTGTGATGGCCGTGCTCATGTTCCGTTTCTCCGTCCGCCGCACACCTGAACTGACTGAGGTGTGAGTGGCGTGGCACATGGCTGAGTGGCGGGAAAGGGTTGGGTTGGTCCTGATATTCACCGCCATCTGACTTCTTACAGCGCTGACCGATGGTGCCCGGAGTTCACCGAGTTGTGTGAGATGAATTTTCGATGACGTTGATTCCTATGATGTAGTGTAGTCAATTACAGTTGGCAATATGAAAGATGATGATTTGCTGCGTTCTGTAACTGCGCACGTGCATATGGGTAAGTTTGCTATTACGGCTATCGTGACGGCAATTGTGGCAGTACTTATATTCATCGGCGCGTATGTTGCCGGAAGGATGACGGTCAATCCGGCTGATACGGCTGAGTATCAGGATGTGACAACGCGCATCGCCAATGCTAAACAGCAGACTGAAGTGAATAAGGATGCGTCACGTCAGTCTGCTGATCAGCTTAAGGAACTTCAGGAGCAGCAACAGACTGCAGATAAGCAGTTGCAAGAAGCGAAACAGGAATACGAACGGTACGTCCCTGCCGGAAGTGTTGCAGACCAGCCGTTAAAGGTTGAGTCGTTTGACGTAAACATTGTGCCAAATGAAATCGGTAGTGGAACGTATATTCATCCAAAGTTTGTGGTGCGGAACACTTCGGGACATGTCATCACAAAAATTGAGATTATTGGAGACATTGTAAAACCGGACGGAACAGTGGTTGATAGCGACCAATCAGTTTCGGCTGATGATATTCGGTTCCTTCCGGGCAAAACAGCTGTGGTTGCGAAAGAACTTATTGCTAAGGGTGCAGCAGGCGACCTGTTTCGACCGAAGCACTATTACTACCAGACGTATAGTGATAGCCAATTCAAGAACGTGCAGTTCGGCAGCGATGTGGCAGCGAAGGTGATCTCATGAGTATCGTGGATAACGATGAGAGTAAGAACAACGTGATAGACATGAATGATGCAAACAATGCGTCTGGCGTGGGGAGCAGCCCAGTTTGACTGGTACGAATGAGTCAAATGCGACGAAGATGTTTGCTTCAGTGCGGTTGAAGAATATGACAGCTGCTGTGATGTGCGTGATTGTGGTAATTGCAGTGGGCATGTTGGGCTGGAATATGGGCAAACGCTCTGTCAATGTGTTGGGCAGTGAGCAATATCAGGCTAAAGTTCAAGAGTTGAAACGTGCACAAAGTGATCTGAAGGAATCCCAGCAGGATGCCGATAGCAGTAAGCAGAAGCTTGATGAGGCTAGCAATGCTGTCTCGCAAGTTGTGAAAGAAAAAGAGCATTATCAAGACCTCGTCAAAGAGTTCTCGGCTGTTAACGGTGATGCGAATCCGCCAATTACGGTGAAAGCTGTTGGACCAGCACAATTCTCATATGGATATCACGTTTTTCAGATTACGATACACAACAACACTGCAAATACATTGTCATTCTATGAAATTCGTTACCAGTTCACTGATGATGCTGGCAACATCACTAACACGTATTTTGCAGTTAGCACTGACGGTTGCGCGCCAAATACTGACTGTGTGATTACTAGTACTACTACGTTCGATCCTACAGGTATGACGTTCACGCCGATTTCATGGGATACGGGCGCGGATGGTAACTATGGCCGTTACGGCACCGATGTTGTAACTCGTCGAATGTAGTGATTTGCCATTAGCAATGGCTTCATGCATGGATTCTCTTTTGCCTGATGTTCTCACACTGGTCTGCAGCATTCCAGATGTAGCATTCTAGACTATGTATGTGCAAAACGACGGTCTTTAAAAGAATGATTTGGTGCAAAATTTCTATGCTGTATCTTCATTTTTGTGCAAAATACCGTTCGACAATAATGGAAGAGTGAGATTCTATTCGGCGTGCCCATCGAGTTCAATTTCGTGTTCATGCGCATAACAAAAATTGAACTTGATGGGCGTTTCTTGATATGAGGTAGTGCTATGGTTTGAACCAATGAAGTTGAACTTTGAACTTTCCGTGAGCTGATTGGGGGAGTGGCATGGACAGTTTTGCGACACGGCTTACCATCGCGATGAACGCCCGTCATCTCAAACAGGTGGATATCGTACGCACTGCCCAACGTGCCGGTGTCAAACTCGGCAAAAGTCATATCAGTCAGTACGTCAGTGGCAAGACGGTACCTCGAACTGAGATTCTACATTTTCTCGCCACCACGCTTGATGTTGATGATCAGTGGCTTCTCGGTCATGACGTGCCGATGAGCGCGGCTGAATACGATGCGCGTCATCATCGTTTAGACGAATCAGATCATTTGGCATCACCACTTGCTCAAACACAACACGTGCCACTGTCATCAACCGCTACCGACGAAACATTTACCCACTCACCCATCCTCACGGAAGAAGGAATCCCCATGCGCCAGTTCCATAAATCTACCAAACTTGACAATGTGCTCTACGACGTGCGTGGCCCAGTCGTTGATGAAGCTGCTCGTATGGAAGAAGCAGGTATGCATGTGTTGAAACTCAACATTGGCAATCCTGCACCGTTTGGTTTCCGCACACCTGATGAAGTCGTGTACGATATGTCACGTCAGCTCACTGAAACGGAGGGATACTCCGCGTCCAAAGGACTCTTCTCCGCGCGCAAAGCCATCATGCAGTATGCGCAGCTCAAGAACATTCCGAACGTTGGTATTGAAGATATTTACACGGGTAACGGCGTAAGCGAACTTATCAACCTATCTATGTCTGCATTGCTTGACGATGGTGACGAAGTGCTCGTACCGAGTCCTGACTATCCGCTGTGGACCGCGTGTGTGAACCTCGCTGGCGGTACTGCCGTGCACTACACGTGCGACGAGCAGTCCGAATGGTATCCCGATATCGATGACATGCGCGCCAAAATCACCGATCGCACGGTTGCGATCGTGATTATCAACCCGAACAATCCAACTGGAGCACTTTATCCGCCTGAAGTGTTGCAGCAGATCGTCGACCTTGCTCGTGAGCATCAGCTCATGATCTTCTCTGACGAAATCTATGATCGACTCGTCATGGACGGTCTTAAGCATGTTTCCATTGCGTCAATGGCCCCTGACTTGTTCTGTGTCACGTTCTCTGGACTGTCGAAATCGCATATGATCGCCGGATACCGTGTCGGATGGATGGTGCTGTCCGGTAACAAACGCATTGCCAAGGACTATATTGAAGGACTCAATATGCTCGCTAACATGCGTATTTGCTCGAACGTGCCCGCACAGTCGATCGTGCAAACTGCACTCGGTGGGCACCAGTCCGTCAACGACTACATTGTGCCCGGCGGTCGTATTCACGATCAGCGTGACTATATTTATGAGGCCCTGAACGCGATTGACGGTGTAACCGCAGTCAAGCCGAAGGCTGCGTTCTATATTTTCCCGAAAATTGATGTCAAAAAGTTCAACGTAACCGACGACGAACAGTTTGCGCTCGATTTGCTACACGACAAGCGTATTCTGATCACACGCGGTGGCGGATTTAACTGGCAAGAGCCAGATCATTTCCGCATTGTCTACTTGCCACGTATTGAAGTGCTTAAGGATGCGGTGAGTAAGCTCTCTGATTTCTTAAGCTACTATCGCCAGTGATTGCACAGGCACTATCTCCGGTGTATTGACTGTATTTTTGGCAAGTGTCCTGTATCGTAAGTTCGTTTTCAATGTTCTGACAAGGGGAGCTGCAAATACAGCAAACGAACTTCTGACGCAGGACACTAGTGCGTTGAAGTTGAGGCTGCCGGTACTGAGTCGAACACCTCGTGATGTCCATTAAGCACATGAATGCGATTTGCCGGCCAGAACGTAAACACAGCCACGCCTTCCACATTAGACAGTGGCACTTGACCGCCGTGCGCATCGCTCTGATGTGCACGGCTGTCCGCACTACCTGAACGGTTGTCGCCCATCACCCACATCATGCCTTCGCTAATAGTGACGCTGAATGCCTGATCGGACGGATTCACACCAGTCTTCAGATATGCAGACTCGTCAATCGTCACTCCGTTGATCTTTAAGGGAGCGCCGGCCCCTTCGCAGCTGATTGTGTCACCGGGCAATCCGATCACACGCTTAATCAAATATTTCCCCTTACCAGACGTCAGCCAGTGGTCAGGATCTTTAAAGACGACAATGTCTCCACGTTGCGGCTTCATCACTTTAACTGCCGCTACACGATCCTCTAACTGAATCGTATCTAACATACTGCCTGAGGGAATCACATAGGTGCCAAGCAGAAGTACACGCACCAGCGCCACGACAACAATCGGCACAACAATCCACGGAACCCAGCTCAGCAGTTCACTGATTGCAGAGCTAGTCTCATCGTTCCTCGTACTACTTTCGTTGTCACGAACTGTACGAGTCACGTTGCTATGTTTACCTGCCATTATGTTGTCCCGTTTTCATCCAATGAAGTCATCAGTTATGCTGCAGCGTACCGCTTGCCAACTGGTTTTACACTAGTCAGAGCCGTACCTAACTCGTTCACACAATATCGAGGTAAAGAGAATATTTGGCAACAGATGCGATAAAACGTTAGTAAATCGTTAAAGACATGCCGCTAAATTGGAAAAAGTTCATATGTCTTTTGTTAGTGCCGCGGTCAATATAACGGTACAACTCATATCATGAGCTATTGAAAGGGTCTCTACAGTGGTCACCTGCGGGTTCCGCTACGAAGAATCGCTGTACATACAGCTGGATACGTGACGGCAGTAGATAGCGTAACACTGTGTCCGCACGCATTAGGCCCAAAAAGGAGACTGTACGATGGCGACTGCAATACTCGTCACGGAAATACTGTTCGCAATACTGATCTCCTCATTCCTCAGCCGATTCTTACCTAAAATTTCCACGCCGCTTATTCAAATAGCATTCGGTATCGCGTGGTATTTCACCCCATCTTTGCAGAACATTCAGTTTGAACCGGACATGTTCATGCTGTTGTTCATCGTGCCTCTGTTTTATCTTGAAGCGCGCAACATTGATCGTAAAGCGCTAAGCCGCGATCTTGGCCTGTCTATGTCGCTCGCAGTCGGCCTTGTACTTGTGACAATGGCGGTTAGCGGCGCGGCTTTGCATGCAGTGTGGCCGGCAATTCCGATGATGGCAGCTGTGGCGATGGGCGCGGTGATCAGCCCGACTGACGCTGTATCGGTTGCTCAACTTGGCGGTGTGGTCAAGCTCACTGACCGTCAACAGTCAGTCTTACAAAGCGAGAGTTTGCTGAACGATCCGGTGAGCCTTGTTGGATTTCAAACAATGCTTGTGGCGCTCGCTACCGGACGCTTTTCGCCAGTAGGATTCGGCTCGCAGGTGATCGCGAGTTTTATTCTCGGTACGGCGATCGGAGCTGCGGTCGGATGGGCGTTTGACCGCGTGGTACTCATGTTGCGGCGGCACAATCTCGAAGATGTTACCACGCGTATGCTTATGGAGATTTTCCTACCGTTTGGCGTGTACCTACTCTCTGAACGCATTGGTATCTCTGGGCTGCTTGCAGTAGTTGCATGCGGCGTGGTGATCACATTCCCTCACACTGGTGTGGGCGGTGACGTGGCACGCGTCAACCTCGTGTCAAATTCCGTATGGCATTTCGTTGACTTTACGCTCAACGGCGTAGTGTTCGTACTCCTCGGTATTGAACTACCTATTGCTATGTGGGCAATTTGGGAAGACCCGCGCGTCAATTTGTGGGCGATGATCGGTCTCGTACTGTTACTGACCGTACTGACATTGGTATTGCGTTTCGCTTGGTGCGCGGCGACGTTGCGACTTGCGAAAGATCTCGTTACTGGATTGCGGCGTAGGATGACGCCGGAACGTTGGCATTCCGCTATCGTAATGACGTTCGGCGGTCCGAAAGGCGCTATATCGCTGGCAATGGCATTCTCACTGCCGTATTCGATTGATAATGGGGCATCGGTGCCGGTGCGCAATATTATCCTGTTTATTGTTTCCGGCTATATCGTGCTTTCTATTGTCATATCGAACGTTATGCTTCCGCTGTTGTCTCCTAAACCGGAAGATACCTCGCGTGAAGAGTGGGCACGTCGTGATATTGAAATGTTGCGTCGTACGATCGCGAAAATCGTGGACAATGAAACTCCCGCAACCCATGCTGCTGTTACGAAAGTATTGAAAAGCTACAATGATCGTATTGGACGCGTTGAAGCAAATATTTCCGGTTCTTCGCCTCGTGAAGCTAACGAACTGCGTATTCGTACCTTGAGATGGGAACGTGATTGGCTGCGTGATGCAATCGTTTCGCGTGAAGGCATCGCTCATCCTGATGAAGAGACGATTATGCAGCTTGAAGGAGCGCGCTCCTTGTATGAGCATATCGAAAGTGTGCTCGCAAGGATGGAGCCCGGAGTTGATGGTCGTCGCGGACGCGGATTGTCGTTCCGTGTTGCCAAACTACGCCGTCGGTTCATGCCAGTGATGCGCCGATTCTGGGAAGGGGTTGCACGTCACACGCCGGGACTTGAAGCGGAACGCACTAAAGCAATTCGCGCGGTGCAAGTGCCTTTGTATAACGACATTATTGATCGACTGCAAGATCTCATGCTCGATCACGTCTACGATGCTGAGCTGGTTGCTGAATTACTTATCGAATATCGCAAAGGACTGAACCAGATTCTCGACACATCGATGTCACCTATGCCTGCGGTTGACGAATCAACGATTGATGCTGTGCGTAACGATGCTATGCGTATGGAACTTGATACCATTCGTGAAATGCTCGAAAACAAGGAGATCACTCGCGAAGATGCGCGCCTTATGCGCTCGAACGTTCATCTTATGCAAGCTGAATCCGCAATGATTTAAGTAGATCGCAACACGACGCAGTCACAACCATCAACTGGGAATAAACTAGAATTTAGGTATTGACAAATTCCGCTATTCGGTATATGGACGGTGAAACGTGTATGACACGAGCGAGCGGTAGTCTGTCTACGCATTACCTAAAGAACCGCAGAATCCCAGTGGCTCTGCCAAAACGATATGAAGGTGGTTTCGGTGACTTTCCACGCCCCGCTCAACTTGAGCATTCATCCATCACAAGGTCTGTACGACCCAGGTAGTGAACACGACGCCTGCGGCGTCGGTATGGTCACCACGCTCAACAAGCGCCCCGAACGCAAGATTATTGACGATGCGATCGAGGTGCTCGTCAACCTCAACCATCGTGGTGCTGTTGGTGCCGAGGAAAACACTGGCGACGGCGCAGGCATTTTGATGAGCATGCCTGATGAGTTCATGCGCGCTACTGCCGGTGTTGAACTGCCTGAAGCTGGACACTATGCAGCCGGCATTGCATTCCTTGATCGAGATATCGCCACTTCCGGCCAGCAAGAGCAGGCCATCGCCAACATTGTGCGAGAAGAAGGACTTGAGGTCCTCGCATGGCGTGTCGTGCCCACCAATCCGGATGGTCTAGGTCTGCAAGCACTCGCTTCGATGCCGAGCTTCAAGACACTCATTGTTGCTGATCCAGACGGTGAGCTCGCTGGCATCGATCTCGACCGTAAGACGTTCCGCATTCGCAAGCGCGTTGAACACGAAGTGGGTATCTATTTCGCATCGCTGTCTGCTCGTACGATCACGTACAAGGGCATGCTCACCACGATGCAGCTCACCCCGTTCTTCCCGGACCTGAGTAATCCGGCTATGAAGGCTACGATCGCAATCGTACATTCGCGTTTCTCTACGAATACGTTCCCGAGCTGGCCGCTTGCTCAGCCGTTCCGACTGCTGGCACATAACGGTGAGATCAACACGATTCAAGGCAACCGCAACTGGCTGTCTGCTCGTGAAGGCCGTTTGAGCTCGCAGCTGCTGGGCGAGTTCAAACCGCTTCTGCCGATCACTACGCCCGGTTACTCAGATTCCGGTACGTTTGACGAGTGCCTTGAACTCCTGCATCTCGCCGGACGCTCACTGCCGCACGCAATTTCGATGATGTTGCCGCCGGCATGGGAGAACAATGATCAGCTTGACCCGGATGTGCGCGCATTCTACGAATACAACAACACGCTGATCGAACCGTGGGATGGCCCGGCTGACATTATCTTTACCGATGGTACGCAGGTTGGTGCTCTGCTCGACCGTAACGGTTTCCGCCCTGGCCGCTGGCAGCTGACCGACGACGGCTATCTGGTGCTTGCTTCCGAGGCGGGCGTATTGCCGGAAATCGATGATGCGCATGTGGTGTCTAAGGGCCGGCTGGAGCCGGGCAAGATGTTCCTTGTGGACACTGCCGAAGGCCGTATCATCCCCGATGAGGAGATCAAGAAGAGTCTTGCCTCTCAGCATCCGTATCGTCAGTGGGTTGAAGGTAACTCGGTTGAAATGAGTGACCTGCCTCAGCGTGAGCATGTAAGCCACTCCGGCCAGTCTGTGCAACGCCGTCAGCGCGCGTTCGGCTACACCGAAGAGGATTTGAAACTGTTGCTCGCGCCGATGGCGAACACTGGTAAGGAACCGCTCGGTTCGATGGGTAACGACAACCCGCTGCCGGTGCTTTCCAAGCGCAGCCGCATGCTGTTCGACTACTTCCACCAGAAGTTCGCGCAGGTCACCAACCCGCCGCTCGACTGGGAGCGTGAAGAGATTGTCACCTCGCTTGAATCAGCGATCGGCCCTGAGCCGAACCTGCTTGAGGACAGCGAACTGCACGCGAAGAAGATTTTGATTCCGCTGCCGGTTATTAACTCTGACGAGATGGCTCAGCTCAAGCGTCTCGACAAAGCTAAGGTGCTCGGCGGCTACTATCGTCCGTTCGTCGTTAAGGGTCTCTATCAAGTTGCCGGTGGTGGCAAGGCGCTCGAAGAGCGTCTCGAAGAGATTTTCGTTGAAGTTGATGATGCAATTGCGAACGGTAGCAACTTCATTGTGCTGTCCGATCGTGATTCAAACCATACGTGGGGTCCGATTCCGTCGCTGCTGCTCACGAGTGCGGTGCAGCATCATTTGCTGCGTCGTCACACGCGTACGCAGATTTCGATGGCAGTCGAAGCTGGCGATGTGCGCGAAATTCACCATGTTGCACTGCTTATCGCGTACGGTGCGGCCTGCGTGAACCCGTACCTTGCGTTTGAATCTGTCGAAAATCTTGCTCGTACCGGTTATCTCAAGGTCGATGCGCCTACTGCAGTGAAGAATCTCACCAAGGCATTGTCGATCGGCGTGCTCAAGATCATGGCAAAGATGGGTGTTTCCACGATTATGAGCTACCGTGGTGCGCAACTGTTTGAAGCCGTGGGCCTGAGCAAGGATACGGTCGACAAGTACTTTACTGGCACTGTTTCGCAGGTCGGTGGTGTTGGACTTGACGAGATTGCTGAAGAAGTCGCGATTCGTCACCGTGTCGCCTATCCAAACCAGTGGACCGCATTCCCGCACATGAATCTCGAAACCGGCGGCGAATACAAATGGCGTCGTACCGGTGAAGATCATCTCAACGATCCTGAGGCGATCTTCCTGCTGCAGCAGTCCACCGCGCGCGGCGACTACCAGATGTTTAAGAAGTATTCGTCGCATATCAACGACACGTCAAACCGTATTATGACGTTGCGCGGCCTGATGAAGTTCAAGCACGATCGTAAGTCGGTTGATATCAGCGAAGTTGAACCGGCGTCCGAGATCGTCAAGCGTTTCTCCACTGGTGCGATGAGCTACGGTTCCATCTCGCAAGAAGCGCATGAAACGCTCGCGATTGCTATGAACACGCTCGGCGCGCGCTCCAACTCCGGTGAAGGCGGCGAATCTGACGATCGTATTACCGATCCGCTGCGCTACAGTCGTATCAAGCAGATCGCTTCGGCGCGTTTCGGTGTCACTTCTGACTACCTCGTGCACGCCACCGATTTGCAGATCAAGCTCGCACAGGGCGCTAAGCCCGGTGAGGGTGGCCATCTGCCAGGCGCGAAGGTCCCGCCGTGGATTGCTAAGGTTCGTCACGCGACCCCGGGCGTGGAACTCATTTCCCCACCGCCTCACCACGATATTTACTCGATCGAGGATTTGAAGCAGCTGATCAACGACGCGAAGATGGCGAACCCGAAGGCGCGCATTCACGTCAAGCTTGTTTCCGAGTTCGGTGTCGGTACGATTGCGGCCGGCGTGGCCAAGTGCCATGCCGACGTAGTGCTGATTTCCGGCTACGACGGCGGCACCGGCGCGGCGCCGCTCAACGCGATTCGTCACGCGGGTACCCCGTGGGAGATTGGCTTGAGTGAAACGCAGCAGACGCTGATTTTGAACGGCTTGCGTTCTCGCATCGTTGTGCAGTGCGATGGTGAGCTTAAGACTGGCCGTGACGTGGTGATCGCTGCGCTGCTCGGTGCTGAGGAATTCGGCTTCGCGACCGCGGCGTTGATTGTCGAAGGCTGTGTCATGATGCGCGCTTGCCAGAAGAACACTTGCCCGCAAGGCATTGCTACGCAGGACCCGGAACTTCGCGCCCGCTTCCGCGGCAAGCCTGAATCGGTCATCAACTTCTTCATGTACATCGCCGAGGAAGTGCGCGAGATTCTCGCTGAACTTGGCTTCCACTCAATTGAAGAAGCTGTAGGCCATGTCGAATGCCTTGATCAGAACGAGGCTATTAAGCGTTGGAAGGCCGATGGCATCGACCTGACCAATGTGCTCATGCAGCCCGGCCCAGTTCCAGGCACGATTCTGCACAACACTGAGCCGCAGAATCACGAGCTGGAGAAGGCGCTCGACAATAAGCTCATCGAACTTGCTGAGCCTGCGCTTGAACGTCGTGAGCCAGTCACAATCGATATGCCGATTCGTAACGTCAACCGTACGCTCGGCACGATGGTCGGCTACGAGATCACGCGTCGCTATGGTGCCGAAGGACTGCCGGACAACACGATTGACATGACCTTCCACGGTGCTGGCGGCCAGTCTATCGGTGCGTTCATTCCGAGCGGCGAAACGATTCGCGTGATCGGTGAAGTCAACGACTACGCCGGTAAAGGCTTGTCTGGTGGTCGTCTGATCGTGCGTCCGAATGCGGATGTCACCTTCAACCCGCATGAGAATGTGATTGCCGGTAACGTGACTGGTTTCGGCGCGACCTCCGGTCAAATGTTCGTCGCTGGACGCGCAGGCGAGCGATTCGCTGTGCGTAACTCCGGTGCGACGTTTGTAGTCGAAGGCGTGGGCGATCACGGCTGCGAATACATGACCGGCGGTACGGTTGTCGTGCTTGGTCCGACTGGCCGCAACTTCGGTGCTGGCTTCTCCGGCGGCAACACGTACGTCCTCGACCTCGACATGAAGCAGGTCAATCCTGAAGGTCGCGATAGTGGTGCACTCTTGTTCCAGCCGCTTGATGAGACAACTGAGCCGATCGTGCGCGCGCTCGTTGAACAGCACGCTAAGGAAACTGGTTCTGCATTTGCTGCTGAGTTGCTTGCCAACTGGGATGAGAACGTGCTGCGCTTCACTCGCGTAGTGCCCGAACATTATCTGGCTATGACCGAGGCCATGAAGAAGGCCGAGGAAGACAATATTGATTTCAATGCGCCCGGTGCCTGGGAACAGGTGTACGAGCATGTGATGGAAGGAGCGCACTGATATGGGAGATCCTCGTGGATTCCTGAAGGTCCGTACCCGTCGGGAGCTCGCCGAGCGTCCGGTCGCCGAACGTATCAAGGACTGGCTTGACGTGCACGCCGAGTCCGGTCTGCAACCGTGGACGACTGCACAGGCGGCGCGTTGCATGGACTGTGGTACTCCGTTCTGCATGACTGGATGCCCGCTGGGCAATATCATTCCTGAATTCAACGATCTCGTACGTCAGGAAAAGTGGGAGGACGCTTACAATCGTCTGTCTACCACAAATAATTTCCCTGAAGTGACGGGTCGTATCTGCCCGGCTCTGTGCGAGCAGGCGTGTGTGCTTGGCATTCACCAGCCGCCGACCATGATCAAGAATGACGAGTGTACGATCATCGATCAGGCATGGGATCTTGACTATGTCAAGCCTTTGCCGCCGCAGCGTTTAACTGATCAGACTGTTGCCGTTGTCGGTTCTGGTCCTGCTGGCCTTGCCTGCGCGCAGCAGCTGACTCGCGCTGGTCACACGGTTGTTGTGTACGAGCGTGACGATGCGATCGGTGGTCTGATGCGCTACGGTATTCCGAACTTCAAGCTCGACAAGCGACTGCTCGACCGACGCGTCAAGCAGATGGAAGCTGAGGGTACTCGCTTCCGCACTGGCGTGGAGATTGGCAAGGACATCACGTGGGACGATTTGCGTTCCCGTTATGATGCTGTGGTTGTGGCTATCGGTTCTCGTGTGCCGCGTGATATGAAGCTGCCTGGCCGTGAATTGAAAGGCATTCATTTCGCGATGGACTTCCTGCCGGATGCGACCCGTCGCGTTTACGGTGTGAAGCCGGTCAATGACATTACTGCTAAGGACAAGCATGTCATTGTCATCGGCGGTGGCGACACCGGCTCCGACTGCCTCGGTACGTCCATCCGTCAGGGGGCGAAGGATGTCACGGTTCTGCAGATCATGCCGAAGGAGCCGAGTTCACGCCCTGATAACCAGCCGTGGCCAACGTTCGCGCGACTCTACCAGAAGACTTCCTCGATGGAGGAGGGCGGCACCTACATGTACAGCACGGACTCGGTGAACTTCATTGGTTCTGAAGAGGAACAGGCGAAGGTGCATGTCGAGAACTCGACTGCCACAGAAGGTTTCATCGCCGACGAGAACGGTCATGTGACCGGTCTGCGCGTGGTAGACGTGGCACCGGGGGAGAACGGTCCGTTCACCCGCCAGCCCGGTACTGAGCGTGTACTGCCCGCCGATCTGGTGCTCATCTCGGTCGGCTTCCTGCACCCAGACACCACTACGCTGGTTGACCAGTTGCCGGTTGAACTCGACAAGCGCGGTAACGTGGCGCGCAACGACAAGTTCGCCACGTCGCAGGACGGCGTGTTCGTCGCCGGTGATGCCGGCCGCGGCCAGAGCCTTGTCGTGTGGGCGATCTCAGAAGGACGCTCCTGCGCCGCCGCCGTGGACGAATACCTGACCGGTACTACTGAACTGCCCGCACCAATCGTCGCCTCGCAGCGTCCAATGATGCTGCCTCGCTGACGATTGACAGCGATGGCCCGCTTGCTCCCGTACTCTGTACTCTGTGGCAGGCGGGCCATTTCGTATCCTGCATCGCTCCCTCTCTTGTGAAAGTCAGCGCGGACTGGGGGATATGGCTCTTGTGCACATTTCAACGTGTGCATGAGTGTACGGGCTACAGGCAGGTGTCTAGCTTGTCTTGGTCACGCTGAGTGCGATGCTGTGTTGCCGATGGAGACTTTCTCGCATAAAACTCTTGCACATGTTGTGTGATGAGCTTGAAGGATAATGTCCATTCGTATGAGGCAATGAAGCGTAGTTGCCAGCTTAAACGTCATAACATGATACTTACGAGATGATTCGCATGAGTATATAATTGAGGAGTGGATGTAGTCTAATGCAAAGAGGATTAGATTACATCCGTTCCCACAATCAAGGAGAAGATCATGAAAAGCAAGGTTGCTTTCATAGCTTCCGTCGCGGCAGTGTTGCTGGCGATTACACGTGTTGAAAGCAAAAGTGTATCTAAGGTTTCCACTCCCTGCTTCGCGTGAATGGGACAAGTGCACTGATTTGAGATCGCATAGCCCTCTCTCAACATGAAAGGTTGAAAAATGAATCTGAGAAAATGGCAAGCACTGTACTATTCACTGATTGTATTGGGAATGGTTCTGTTCATCATCGCGATTCTCGTTGATGAACGATTGACGGTTATCTTCGGATTCGCGGGATTGGCAAGCGCAATCGGTGGTTTCATTCTTCAGTTTATCGTTTGGAAATGCCCTCATTGTGAAAAGCGTCTTCCTACTACTGGTACCCTTGGTATGGACCATTGCCCATACTGTGGGAATAATTTATTCTAATAAATAAGGTAAGGCTCGTTTATATGTATATCCGATAAGCGAGCCACTTTTATTTGTCTAAATAAATGGAACATTCACTCGCATTTCAACGCATGATGGTAGTGCCCGGATTCTTGCGCACTTTGGTCTTCGCCCGGCTCTGCGACGATGATCAGTTCGCTACTGGTACGCTCTCACCGAGCCGGGACATGTCGAGGTAACGGCGCGTCGACCACTCGTTCGAGGTCACGTAGCGGACGCGCGCGCAGACGAGCATCAACGCGCTCCGCCCGTCCGGAAACGAGCCGACCACGCGCGTGCGTCGCCTGATCTCGCGGTTCAATCGTTCGATCATGTTGTTCGTACGGATGCGCCGGCGATGTTCCCTCGGATAGTCGTCGAGCAGGTAGGTCGTCGTCTCGCTAATGCCTTCGCGCAGGCATTTGGCAGCCTCTCTGAGCTTCCTTGTCTCCAGTTCCTTGGCGACGGATTCCGCCTTCTCCAACGCCTTGTCGCGTGATTCCATAGCAAACACGGCCTTAAGCGCGTCCGCAGCCCACTCCCGGTTTC
>NZ_MWWY01000051.1 GCF_002259755.1 Bifidobacterium hapali | reverse complement strand
CGACCTGCTCAACGAGCTGTGGGAACTGGTGCGTGTCAAGGCCAACCTGTTCACCCCGTCCAAGAAACCCATCGCGCGCGAAAGCACACGGGACGGACGCCCCCGCCGCGTCTACGACAGGCCGCGCACACCATGGGAGCGGCTCAAGGAGTTCGACGACCAAGATAGGGCCGCGGGCGGCCCCGGCTTCATCCCCGACGACAAGCGCGAGGAGATCGAACGCACGCTCGCGACCGTGAACCCCGCCGAACTCGTCCGCCGCATCCACGACATCCAAGACCGGCTCGAGGACATGGCCGCCCCGCGCACCGCGCGGCTGGCCAGACGCTCGGGCCCGGACATGGCATACTTGAACAAGACGCTCGCCCGGATCGCGGGCGTCGAACCGGAAGACAACGAAACCCCACCAGCCGATAAGGACTAGGATTTCGCGCTCACCCTAAGTGAGGCACCACTCCGGATTACGCGCTCACTTTCAAATGAGGCACCTCGAGTACACTAGACAGTAATCCACCAATTTCATATCAAAATCATATCGACAATTCGCCATACACCAGTGATTCAGATACATATCACAGTGTCATCGATACTATACAGCAGACTGACCATCCCCAGTTCATACAACTGGTCACCATGCAAAATCACATGCCTTATAACGATTGGTATATAGATAACCAATTTAAAGCTGCAGACATTTCACAGCTCAGTGATGGCGAAAAATACGCAATCGACACATACACAAAAGGCATCAGCATCACAGATCAAGCAACCGCCGATTTCCTTAATCAACTCAATCAGATTGACAAACCGATTACTGTGATTTTTTACGGAGATCATTTACCCAGCATTTATCCAACAGCTGCCAGCGATCCTGACAATACACTCTCTCTTCATGAGACTGATTATTTCATATGGTCAAATCAGGCATCCCCATCAGCTGGAACAAAACTGGATGAACAGAGCAACGCATATGCGTCATCTAACATGTTCATGTCTATGGCCGCAGAGCACATGAATGCAAAAGTTTCACCTTACCTGTCACTACTTACTAAGTTACATGACGTAACTCCTGCACTAAGTCGTTTAGTGTTAGGAGCTGGAGGATTTGGTAATGATACTTCCACAACATATCTCGACGTTAACGGCAATCAAATCGCGCAGCAAGACCTCTCTGAGCAAGCTAAGCAGCTGCTCAATGACTATCGTCTTGTCCAATACGATATGACTGCCGGCAAAGGATATCTTAACGATACTGATTTCTTTGCGGTTCCCTAAATTGAACGGTCTGCCAGGTATGCCTGATCGGTTTAGCATGGTTCAACATAAAACCACATAAAGCCATGCCAAGAACCGATCAGACCCGCTAGATCATCTTCAACCTGAAAATTGCCACGCGTTTGTATAATGAACCCCATGTCGGATATCAATACCAGCAATACTTGGGAAACCGTTAACCGTGTGGTATTCCCCGTCAAAGACGCAGAACTGACTCTTCCGCTGTACGTGACGGCATGGACGCCGTCATATTTGCAAGCATCAGTACTTGATGCGCGAACTGATATGCAAACACTGAATTTCAGCGGAATGAATAGAACTGAATTTCAGCAGATTGTTGCTGAGGCTGCTAAGAAAGCACAATCTTCCAACGCTCAGCTACCAATATCGTCAAATATCCTTTCACGTTATGCTATCGCTTTAAATCCGCATGATCACCTGTCGCTGTGCACGTTCTTTAATGCGTTCCCAGCCGCGTACTGGAAACGCTGGACTCATGTCAAGCAGGTTCGTTTAACGGTCAACGTTACTGGAACGGGCACGCTGACTGTCTTCAAGTCAACTGGACGAGGATTGTATAACCCCGTTTCCACGATCAGCGTCAACACGGCAAACAATAGCGAGCTTCAGCATATTGAAACAGTTATTCCACTAACGAATCTCATGGATGGCGGCTACATTTGGTTTGACGCAGAAAATACGAGCAATACGGATACGTTCACTATTGAGTCGGCACAATGGCAAGTCCCGTCTGCCGAGAAAACTGTGCGCCCGCAGCAAAGCAAATCTCAGTCCACTGTGTCAGTGGCGATTACCACGTTCAATCGACCATCGTACTGTCTTTCGTTGCTCAAAGATATTGCAGCAGCAGATGAGTTACGCACACGCCTTGACACTATTTATTGCGTAGATCAAGGCACCGATCACGTATCTGAACAGCCTGATTTTGAGAGCACCGCACGGCAGCTCGGCTCCCAGCTCACCTATCTTCGGCAGTCAAATTTCGGTGGTTCGGGCGGATATTCGCGTGGCATGTTTGAAACTGTAGAAGCTGGGAAAAGTGACTACGTTCTGCTCCATGATGACGATGCTATTACAGAGCCAGAAGCTATTCTGCGTGCAGTGCAGTTTGCGGATTACACTACCCGTCCTACGTTGGTAGGCGGTGGAATGTTCCATTTAGACAACCGTACCGTACTGTATACGCAAGGAGAACGCCTCGATCGTCATACTATTTGGATGAAGCCTTCGCTGGGTCTGGAATATAATCATGATTTTGCTATGCGTCCGTTACGAGATTCGCCGGAACGTCATCAACGGATTGACGCGGATTTTAACGGATGGTGGATGTGCCTTATTCCGGTTAGAGTGATCAAAGAAATCGGTTTGAGTTTGCCAGTTTTCATTAAGTTTGATGATACTGAGTATTGTATTCGTGCCCGTGAGCATGGATTCCCAACAGTCTGTATGCCTGGTGTTGCTGTATGGCATCAAGCATGGCATGACAAAGATCCTGCCCGTACATGGGAGGAGTATTTCTTCCAACGAAATCGCTGGATTTTCGCGCTTCTGCATTGTCCGAAGCCTACGAACCGTATGATCTTTGAAATGCTCTATGGCGATCTCAATGTAGGGTTACGGTTCCTGTATTCTGCGATGGCGCTTCGCCATCAAGGTATTAAGGATATTCTCAAAGGACCAGATTATATTGTCTCATCCATGCCTAGCAAGCTGGCAGAGGTTCGCAAAGAACGGGCTGCGTTCGAGGATGCACAAACGTCCAACGATCTCGATACTTTTCCCGAGCCGATTACTGAATTCGTCTCCCCCACGAATCATCCGCAAGCTCGTTCACAGAATACGAAGAATGGTGTGCGGAGTATTGTCAGGAGTTTGCTCGGTTCAGTTGATGCTTCGCATGCTCAGGCACCCGATGTGGCAATACCTGCGAAAGATGCATTCTGGAGTTCATTCTCCGGCATTAATTCAGCACTAGTAACCACGCCTGACGGTAATTCAGTAAGCTGGCTAAAACGCAA
This sequence comes from Bifidobacterium hapali, assembly GCF_002259755.1. Taxonomy (GTDB): domain Bacteria; phylum Actinomycetota; class Actinomycetes; order Actinomycetales; family Bifidobacteriaceae; genus Bifidobacterium; species Bifidobacterium hapali. Next base: position 757 of record NZ_MWWY01000051.1, on the reverse strand, counting down.
TGATACAACATTCCGCCGCAACATGATTGAAGGGTTACAGCTCGCGAGAAAATTCCACCATGAATTCGATACATTAGCGAAGCGATATCGCGCATATAATCTTGCTAGCTTCGATGTTTGGCGAAGCATTTTCTCTGGCGAACGTGAGCACAACGAACGCTAGTTCGTGCTAATAGTTATGTGGGTGTTGCCAATGTATTAGCATTGGCAACACCCACATAGGCTCACAAACAACAACCTACACTACGCGTTGGGCTTCTGTATTCGCGTAATAGTCAACGCACGATCAGAAAGTAACGCATAGTCACGATTCTTCTTGTCACGAATAACGAACGTGCACGCATTATCATCCACTGCCACTGCCGGTAGTGCCCGGATTCTTGCGCACTTTGGTCTTCGCCCGGCTCTGCGACGATGATCAGTTCGCTACTGGTACGCTCTCACCGAGCCGGGACATGTCGAGGTAACGGCGCGTCGACCACTCGTTCGAGGTCACGTAGCGGACGCGCGCGCAGACGAGCATCAACGCGCTCCGCCCGTCCGGAAACGAGCCGACCACGCGCGTGCGTCGCCTGATCTCGCGGTTCAATCGTTCGATCATGTTGTTCGTACGGATGCGCCGGCGATGTTCCCTCGGATAGTCGTCGAGCAGGTAGGTCGTCGTCTCGCTAATGCCTTCGCGCAGGCATTTGGCAGCCTCTCTGAGCTTCCTTGTCTCCAGTTCCTTGGCGACGGATTCCGCCTTCTCCAACGCCTT
>NZ_MWWY01000050.1 GCF_002259755.1 Bifidobacterium hapali | reverse complement strand
CGGCATCATGAAGGCCGCGAAGACCATGTGGCCCGACACCCGCATCCAACGCTGCCTGTTCCACGTGCAGGCCAACATATTCGGGCTCACCGGCATGAGGCCCCGGCTGGAGGCGGGCAGACAGCTCAGACGCATCGCCCTCGCCCTGCCGCGCGTCAGGGACGGCGCGGCCGCGGCCAGTTGGCTGGCCTCCTACAACCAGTGGGAGCAGGACTTCGCGGGTTTCCTCGACGAGAAAAGCGAATACGCCGACGGCAGCGTGAACGACATGCACCAAAGACTCGTCAAGGCCAAGCGCATGATCCGCGGACGCATCCGCGAGGGGCACCTGTTCACGTTCCTCGACGAGGACCTGACGGAGAACGGAACGATACCATCCACGAACAACCTCATCGAATCATGGAACGGACGAATCCGGGACATGCTGCGCCATCACCGCGGACTGCGCCTGATCCGGCAACTGAAGGCGATCTGCTGGTGGTGCCACCAGCACGCCGAACACCCCGAGACGGACGCATGGCTGGCGACGAACGCGATCACGGACGAACGGCTGGAGAGCCTCTACCAGAAGGCATGGGAGAACAGCCCGCAGGGCCGATACGAGACGTTCGGCATCCCCATGCACCACGGCACCGGCATCGACTGGAACGACTTCCACACCCGGGTCGAATGGCCATCCAACGACTAGACCACCAGACACACATTTTGGCCTATAACCCGCGTTTTCTGCCACTATCGAGAACTCCTGTAACCACAGCGAAATAAAGAACCCCTTGCATCCATGCGGAAACAAGGGGTATAGCGTGCGCCAGACAGGATTCGAACCTGCGACCTGCTGATCCGTAGTCAGCTGCTCTAATCCGCTGGGCTACTGGCGCATACCGATATTCGGTTATCTCATGCCACGAAACACTTCGCAGCTCGTGCGCCAGACAGGATTCGAACCTGCGACCTGCTGATCCGTAGTCAGCTGCTCTAATCCGCTGGGCTACTGGCGCAACACCACTCTTTATCCTCTTGTGGTTAGAGGTGTGCGCCAGACAGGATTCGAACCTGCGACCTGCTGATCCGTAGTCAGCTGCTCTAATCCGCTGGGCTACTGGCGCATGCTGCTCATTTTTGGCAACCCGTATAAACTACATCAAAGTAACTTAGATTGCAAATCGGCGTGTCGAGAATATGGTATCAAGACGTTCATGCCGCACGCCGATGTTGCATAGACGTCGCACGCTTCTCGCCTCGTACAAGTTTCGGCTCACTATCGCCGTTCACTGATGCTGCATCCACAATCACTTGCTCCACATTATCCATACTCGGCAAAGCGAACATAGTTGATTCTAACGTCTTCTCAATAATCGACCGCAGCCCACGAGCTCCAGTCCCCCGCGCAATCGCAGTCGTCGCAATCGCATGCACAGCATCTTCAGTAAAAACAAGATCTACGCCATCTGCAGCGAACATTTTGCGATACTGCTTCGTCAGTGCGTTTCGCGGTTCAACAAGAATACGAGCCAAATCCTGCTCAGTGAGATCATCCAATACGCTGACAACAGGTAGTCGACCAATAAATTCAGGCAATAAACCGAACTCAGCTAAATCATCAGCATTCACCTGTCGTAACAAATCGCAATCTGCTATCTCATGATCATGCCATGCAGTACCAAAACCGCTTTCTCGCGTTCCCAATCGGCGACCGATAATGTCAGTCAATCCAACAAACGCACCACCGCAGATAAATAAAATGTCACGCGTATCAATCTGTACCGTCTGCTGCTCTTTATGTTTACGCGTTCCTTCCACTGGCACAGACGCAATCGTACCTTCAAGAATCTTCAGTAACGCCTGCTGGACACCTTCTCCAGATACATCGCGCGTAATAGACGTGTTTTCACCGGATTTACGCGCAATCTTATCGATCTCATCAATGTAGACAATACCGTGGCGAGCACGTTCAATATCACCATCAGCAGCTTCAATAAGCCGCTGTAAAACGGTTTCCACATCGTCGCCAACATAGCCAGCTTCAGTAAGCGTCGTAGCATCGGTGATCACAAACGGCACATTCATAATCCCAGCCAACGATTGTGCAAGATATGTTTTACCAACACCAGTCGGGCCGAGCAACAGAATATTAGATTTTGTGACCTCAACATCGTCTAACGAATCAGTGCCGTGTCGAGATAAAGACGACTCATGGAAGGCAGCATTAGCGTTATCGAGACGACTCGCCGCTTCTCTCATCTCCATATTGACACGCTTGTAGTGGTTATATACCGCAACTGACAGCGTACGTTTAGCCGCCTGTTGCCCTACCACGAAAGTATCAAGATACGCGTTGATTTCAGCTGGTTTCGGAAGACCAAGCATAGTAGCGTCAACAGTATGTTTGCGCTCTTCAGAAATGATCTCAACGCATAGTTCAATGCATTCATCGCAGATCGCAGCTGAAGGACCTGCCACAAGTTTATGCACCTGATGTTCGCTTTTACCGCAGAACGTGCAGCGTGGCACATCCTCGTTGTAACTCACTACACGCCCCATGTCGCTCCCTTGTCGTCCACCGGTACGTTGGATAGCACGTTGACATGATGAAGGTGCCCTCTGCCTCAGCGGCTGAGGGCACCATCAGTGTCTTTGTGCGCTTTGTGTGCTTTATGCGCGATGTGCAAGCACCTCGTCAACAATGCCGTATTCCTTGGCCTCTTGAGCCGTCAGGAACGTGTCAACTTCAATATCCTTACGGATTTTCTCGATATCTTGACCAGTGTGCTGAGCAAGCGTCGTCTCAAGCCACGCACGCATGCGCAGCATTTCCTTAGCTTGAATCTCAATCTCTGTAGCCTTGCCGAAACCCTGATCAATAGCAGGCTGGTGAATGAGCACACGTGCGTTCGGCAGAATCAAACGCTTACCCTTCGCACCAGCAGCCAGCAGGATCGCAGCAGCTGAAGCTGCTTGACCGAGGCATACAGTCTGCACGTCAGGCTTGATGTATTGCATGGTGTCGTAGATCGCGGTCATAGCCGTCATCGAGCCGCCAGGCGAGTTGATATACATCATCACATCACGATTCGGGTCCATGCTTTCCAGCACCAGCAGCTGCGCCATAATATCGTCAGCCGAAGTGTCATCTACCTGCACGCCCATGAAAATGATGCGGTCCTCGAACAGCTTCGTGTACGGATCTTGTGTTTTCATACCATACGGAGTTTTCTCCGAGAACTGTGGCAGGATATAGCGATCCTGCGGCATAGCAGACTGTGCTGCAGCGCGACCAGCAAAGGCAGTCTCACGAGCCGCAGCTGGCATAAATCCGATCACGCCACGCGGTCCAGCCAAGCGGTCGGCACGCGCGACAAACTGTGCTTCTTCAGATGCCATGATCACTCTCCTTCCTTTGCGTTCATCGTGTCATGCGTGGACACGATCTTGTCCACAAAACCATAATCCAATGCTTCTTGAGCGGTGAACCAATGGTCATATTCGTTGTCACGATAAATTTCTTCAACCGTGTGGCCTGTCTGCTGAGCCGTAAGCTCCGCCAGAGTTTTCTTCATATCCATGATGAGCTCGGCATTGATACGCACATCAGTAGTGGTACCGCCGATACCACCAGACGGCTGATGCATGAGAACGCGAGCGTGCGATGTGAGGAATCGCTTACCCGGCGTGCCGGAACTCAATAGGAACTGACCCATTGAAGCACACATGCCAAGACCCACCGTCGCCACATCCGGTTCGATCAGCTGCATCGTGTCATAAATCGCCATGCCAGCAGTAATCGAACCGCCGGGCGAATTAATGTACAGCCAAATATCCTTCTTCGGATCTTCAGCCGCAAGCATCAACATCTGCGCGCAGATGCGATTAGCCATATCGTCCTTAACCTCTTCGCCCATCCAGATGATGCGGTCTTTGAGCAACCGGTTAAAAATCGGGTCCACGATGGATGGAGCGTCGCCATCGGCCATCATGGGTGAGGATGTCAGTAAACCTGCCACCTTATCTCCTTGACTCACAATACATTACGTCTAGCTACCTTACCCGTTCTCGCTGACTGCCGTTGGTTGTACCGTCTGTTTTTGGCTACCCGCATAGCAGTTTGCGCTATTTATTGTGGTTAGCGACTGTTAGAATGACTGACATTATTGATATTCACACGAAAAAGAGGTTGTTATGGCTCAGGTTCAAGCAGGATGGTATCCAGATCCATCTGGTGATCCAAATCAGTTGCGTTGGTGGGACGGCAATCAGTGGACTGATGCCACTATGCCCACTCCTAGTGCAGCTGCGCAGCAGCAACAACAGCAACAGAACGCTTATCAGCAGCCACAGTATGGCGCATACGGATATGCTCCACAGCCAACTTATACCGCTGACGGAACGTATTTCATGACAGAAACAGACCGCAACTTACGTCTCGCCGCGTTCGTACTCAACGTAATCGGATGCGTCGCATGGTGTTGGACCTTGATTGCACTGGCGTGGATGATTCCGATGACTATTCACAATTGGCGAATCTATAAAGGTGAGGCTGCTAACACAACAGCTTTTGGCGTATGCACGTTGATCTTTGCGAATCAGATTGCTGGTATTTTGCTATTAATTAGTCGCAAGGATGCGTGATCTTCATGACAGATTCTGACGTCGATCATGCTGCGGTACCTGTTCGGCTTGAGGTTGGTAGTCAGGCTCCTGATTTCATGTTGCCTGCTGCAATGCCGGATGGAACAGAAACACAGATTTCGCTCGCATCGTTACTTGCCGATGGACGCAAGGTTGTGTTGTACTTCTATCCTGCTGCAATGACACCGGGATGTACAACAGAAGCGTGCGATTTTCGTGATAATCTCGCGCGTCTGCATACGCTTGGATTTACTGTACTTGGTGTCTCAAAAGACCCGTTGACTAAGCTCTATCGATTCATCGAGCGTGATCATCTCAATTTCCCGCTGCTCTCCGATCCTGACTTGACCGTGCACAAACAATATGGCGCATATGGGGAAAAGAAACTGTACGGCAAAAAGCATATAGGCGTAATTCGTTCGACGTTCGCAATTGATACAAATGGTCAACTTACGCTCGCACGCTACAATGTACGAGCCAAAGGTCACGTAGATTCACTCCTGAAACAGCTGAGTTAGCACGCCTTTCACCGTTCCAGATGTTTTTCCTTGTCAGGCTATCGACCCGTATGAATACGAGTGGCGGATAATGCTCGCTGGTAGGGGTCTTAGTGAGTGTTTTCTGTCACGTGTTACGTGTAGTGGGTTTGGTTACCGGGTTATCGTGGTATGAGATATGGGAAAACCCGGGAGTGTATGCTCGACCGGGTTTTCCTATCAAATATTTAAGCGGCGGTGTGCTACTCTCCCACACCCTAGCGAGTGCAGTACCATTGCCGTGCCAGGTCTTAGCTTCCGGGTTCGGAATGTGACCGGGCGTTTCCCCTGGGCTATGACCGCCGCAAATCTCTAATTATTAACAGTCAAAAAGAATCATATTCCTTCTGCTGGCCTTGTGATGGTTTGGGGACCGGATAGTAGACGCGTAATATATTGTTGATTGTTTTGTGACTGTGAGTATTCCTTGAAGTCACCATGTTTGTAGCACAATTGGATGCTAGTCCAACCCAATCGTAATGGGTTGAATATAGTGATTGTTGTTCCCTGTTAGTACCGGTCAGCTCCACCCTTTACAGGGCTTCCACATCCGGCCTATCAACCACGTGTTCTTCATGGAGGGTTCAAACCAAATGGTTACGGAATCCTTATCTTGGAGCGGGCTTCCCGCTTAGATGCTTTCAGCGGTTATCCCTTCCGAACGTAGCTAACCAGCCATACCCCTGGCGGGATAACTGGCATACCAGAGGTTCGTCCACCCAGGTCCTCTCGTACTATGGGCAGGCCTCCTCAAGATTCCAACGAGCGCAGAGGATAGAGACCAAACTGTCTCACGACGTTCTGAACCCAGCTCGCGTGCC
>NZ_MWWY01000005.1 GCF_002259755.1 Bifidobacterium hapali | reverse complement strand
ACGCGGCGTCGCTGCATCAGGCTTGCGCCCATTGTGCAATATTCCCCACTGCTGCCTCCCGTAGGAGTCTGGGCCGTATCTCAGTCCCAATGTGGCCGGTCGCCCTCTCAGGCCGGCTACCCGTCAAAGCCACGGTAGGCCATCACCCCACCGTCAAGCTGATAGGACGCGACCCCATCCCATACCGCAAAAAAGCTTTCCCACAATCACATGCGATCATGTGGAACATTCAGTATTACCACCCGTTTCCAGGAGCTATCCCAAAGTACAGGGCAGGTCAGTCACGCATTACTCACCCGTTCGCCACTCTCACCCAAACCGAAGTCTAGGATCCCGTTCGACTTGCATGTGTTAAGCACGCCGCCAGCGTTCATCCTGAGCCAGAATCGAACCCTCCACAAAAAACTTGCAGAAAGACACAAAAATGACTCTCAAAAACAAAAAATCGACAATCGTCCTATAAGGAAGGACGTTCGCACAAAAACCCCAACCCCCATTAACCACTCTCGCAGACCCCCAACCAACAAACAGGTCAAAGGCGGGAATTGGACTGGCAATCACAAACATAAAGAAGTAGTACAAACACGCTCTTGAGTTCTCAAACCACCACCACACTCCAAGCAAACCCAGAAACCAACCAACCGGAAGGAACCAGACCGCTCAGCGGCAGCAAGAGATAAACATACACGACACCACACACAAGCGCAAACCAGCATCACAAAACAACACCCAAAACGTTGCAACAACAACGTTCCCACGGCGTGTCGAAAACACGCCTCCAACACGCTCACACTCTCACAATACGCCCAAAACACCACCACAACCACACCAAAAACCACAAATCCACCCACACGACCCACACAATTCACCCCAACGACACCCAACCCAACCACACAACCAACACATCAGCGACCGTAGAACAGTCGTTCTGTTACGTCGCGCGCTTTGCGCATTGCAGATAGCAAATCATTCTCAAAATGCTGACCGCGATGTGCATCGTAACCGAGATACACTGCAATACCGCCCAACGAATAAATATCGTCCGGCAAAATATCAGCTTGCGAAACGCGTCCACTCCACAGATAGTTGCCGTTACGCGCTGCCGTACACATACGCCACGCCTTACGCAACACCATCGCATCAGCAGTACTGATATATGTCATGCGTTCCAACTCGTCGAGCGCACCGAGCGTAGAGTTCAACCGCAACGCAGCATGGTCACCAGCGTGACGTAACTGCAGCAATTGCACAGTCCATTCAATATCCGACAATCCGCCTTTGCCGAGCTTCAGGTGACGATCACGGCGCACGCCGCGAGGCAAACGTTCAGCTTCCATACGCGCCTTGAGCTTGCGAATCTGCGCTACTTCAGACTCAGTCAGCTCGTTCACCGGATAACGCAACGGGTCCGCAATCTCATGCAAAAAGTCTTCAGCGAGCGCCCGATCACCAGCCGCATATCGTGCGCGCAGCAACGCTTGATGCTCCCACGTACTTGCCCAAGCTGTGTAATATTCACGGCAGGACGCATAAGACCGCACTAGCGGACCGTTCTTACCTTCAGGCCGCAAATCCATATCAAGTTCGATTTTTGGCTCAAGTGTTGTCGGTCCTTGCAAAATCTGGCGCATGGACTCGCATACTTTGCGCGCGAATTGATTGGCCTGCTGCTCGTCGAATACAGGAGCTACTGGAGTTGCTGGAGTATCATCTGTAATTTCAGACTCACTCTCGCCGCGGTTATCAACCGGCCGATACATCATGATCACGTCCGCGTCAGAGCTGAAATTGACTTCCCGACCACCGTACCGACCCATCGCAATAACAGACATTGCGATCGGCGGTCGTGACTCGTCAAGGCCAAGTTCACGGCATTGCCAGCGCATCGCCCATGTTAATGACGCGTCGATAATCGCATCGTACACGTCAGTCATGCCGTTCAATGAGTCGGCGTCATCCATGACGCCACTCATCCATGCCAAGCCAATGCGTTCAATTTCGTGACGTCGCATTGCTCGCATTGATGTTGCGAAATCGTTGATATTGTCAGCATTACGAGCTAATGATGATGCACACTGCACGTCAAGACTTTCCCGAGTTCGGGCGCGCAACCGCGTATCGTCGCCGAGCCATGTTACTGAAACAACGGATTTGTTTAACGCATCACCGAGGAATCGCGAATTGGACAAAATATGGCACAGTCGCTGCGCAGCGGAAGTTGAATCGCGCAAGAACCCAAGATATTCGCTATCTGTGCCGAAATTCTCTTCAAGTTTGCGCCAATTCAACAATCCCATATCAGGATTTTGACCTTGGCCAAGCCACTGTAGTACCGCTGGCAGAATAATACGGTTGATCTTTGCCGCGCGTGAGACACCAGCAGTCAACGCGTGAACATGACGGATAGCCGCATCCGTATCCGCAAAACCGATTGATGCGAATCGCTCCTGCGCCGCCTGCTCAGATAATGTAACCCCGTCACCGTCTGTCGACGCAGCAATTGGCAACATAGGCCGATAGTAAATATCCATATGCAGGCGGCGTACTTCACGACGTGTCTCGTCGTACTTGTTCACCAGTTCTTCTGGATGCATGCCGAACGCGCGAGCAAGCCTACGTAACTCAGGATTACGGTTAAGGTCCTCATCGCTCACATCACGTTTGCGATCAAGGCCACCGATACTACCCGCCCCAAGATCAGGGAACAAGTGCGTGCGTTTGAGTGCCCACATTTGCTGACGGTGCTCCATCACGCGCTCAAACCGGTAATCCCACGACAGTTTCACCGCTTGTTTACGCGACACATAACCACCGTCAGCAAGTCGTTGTAACGATTCAAGCGTTGACGCAGTACGCAAATTCTCATCCGCACGGCCATGCACGAGTTGGAGCATTTGCACAGTAAACTCCACATCGCGCAAGCCACCGCGACCGAGCTTGATCTCGCGATCCTTCAATGGCGCCGGGATAAGGTCTTCCACACGTTTGCGCATTTTTTGGCAGTCGTACACGAAATTGTCGCGCTTCGACGCACTCCACACGAATGGACGAGTCATATCCATGTATGCTTGGCCAAGATCCTTGTCTCCAGCAACCGGGCGCGCTTTCAACAGTGCTTGAAACTCCCAGTTTTCCGCCCATTGCTCGTAATAGCCGCGATGTGAATCGAGCGTACGCACGAGCGGACCATCCTTACCTTCAGGCCGTAATCCACCGTCGATTTGCCACAAGGTCGGTTCAGCAACACCCATGATGACCGATTGGCACACGCGTTGTAGCAGAGTACCCATTTTGGTACCGATACGTACCAGCAACTGATGATCAATCTGATGATCAACTGGTTCGACTACGTAAATCAAATCCACATCGGATACGTAGTTGAGTTCGCGCGCGCCGAGCTTGCCCATGCCGATAATCGTGAATCGCACATGCTCACTACCGTCCACTTCATGCCGAGCGATTGCTAACGCTCCTTCAAGCGCAGCATCAGCAAGGTCGGAAAGTTCCTCGCTAATACGCGGTTGCAAAGCGATCGGGTCGTCGGCAAGCGTATCTTGCGCGATGATCGACGCGAGTTGCTTACGATAGGTGCGACGTAACGCAGTAGTCGCTTCCGCCAAATCCAACGTGGCGACTGGCATATTGCGTTCGTTCGGGTCAGCACCAACCGCTTCGAGTACGTGAGCTCGACGCTGATCATGGTTAAATAAGTGCGAATTACAAGCGTCACTAGCGGCCGCTTCTACAAGATCAAGCCGGAAACGCATGAGCTTGCCCATTGCATCAGACACGCCAAGAACCGCTACAAGTCGTGCGAACGATTGCTCGTCAGGCAGGATTTCATCAAGTGTTCTGCCTTGACTTTGTAACGCGTTAATAATGTCAACCAAATTACCCAGTGCCATGTCTGGATCGCATGCTTTTTCCAAATCAGTCAAAAGCATACGTAGTCTCGGCTCGTCGACACCATCGGCGACGAGCTTGTCAAACTGTGTCCGTGCGATATCCAGATCCTGTAGGCCAGCGTGAATAAGTTCGCGTGCGCTTGCCTTGAATTCTCGGGTTGCGTCCATACTGTCCCAATGTAGCGCAAGATTGGTCAAGCCGTGCGCGGACATCCACGACTGAGACATAGCAGCATGATATTTGCGCATCTGCTGCCTGTTTTTTGACACTTTCGTGACGTTGCGTACTCAAGTAGTACTCAGCATTGCTCAAGTACTGCCTACGTAATCACTTAGCGAACAGGGACTCCACGTTCGACCAAATACGCCGCGTACCAGCAGGATGATTCATGGTATACAGGTGGATGCCGTCCACACCGTGCGCCACAAGATCAGTGATTTGTTCAGACGCATAGTTGATACCGGCTGCGCGCAACGCCGCGGGATTGTCAGCCCACTTGTCGAGCATACGGTCGAGTTTTTCTGGGATACGAGAAGCATTACGTTCAGCCATGCTTCGTACCGATTTGGGTCCGCGCACCGGCATGATACCTGCTTCGATCGGCACGGTAATACCAGCTGCCCGCGCCTTGTCAAGGAAGCGGTAAAAATCATCGTTATCGTAGAACAGTTGGGAGATCAAATGACTTGCACCGGCGTCTACTTTGATTTTCAAATTGGCAATGTCTTCGTCAAGCGACGATGATTCATAGTGACCTTCCGGATAGCAGGCACCGAAAATCTTAAGATTGGGGCGCTGCTCACGAATGTACGCGACCAGATCACTGGCATGCGGAAACACACTAACCGTTTCACGATCAGGCAAATAGTCACCGCGAAGCGCAAGTACAGCCGTGACTCCAGCTTCATCAAACATTTCGAGCGCATGATCGACGATCTCGTGATCTGCATATAACGCGGTTAAATGCGCCACCGTAGGAATGCCGTATTCCGAACGAATCGTGTGCGCAATGCGCGCGGTGGCAGTGCGATCAGAGGCAGTACCATGACCGTACGTAACTGAAATAAAGTCCGGTTTAAGCCCTTCAAGTCCGTCAAGCGTGTCGTAAATAGTACCGACTGGCGCGTTACGTTTAGGAGGAAAAACTTCCAGAGAAAACATAGGAGTAGTCATCAAGAATCCTTATGTAGAGAACTTATTCAGCCCTTATTCGCGTGTGGGCTCCCTAGCAATGGGAGCCCACACGTTTATCCGTTCATGAGTACAGCCGCAAAACTCAACTATGTAGTCAAAACTTCAGCCGACTCAACTACTCAGCGAGCTTGGCGCGCACAGCCTTAGCAGCCGCCACCAAATGTTCAAGGCTCGGCCACGTTTCCGCATTGCCACGAGTCTTCAGACCGCAATCAGGGTTAATCCACACCTTCGCAGCATCCATCTTGTCGAGAATCTGATAAATACGATCCTCAATCTCAGCTTCGGACGGAATACGCGGCGAGTGAATATCGTAGACACCCGGACCAGCTTCCGTCTCGAAGTGCGCATCGTGAATCGCATCGAGCACAACGAGATCGCCACGAGATGCCTCGAAGGAGATCACATCCGCGTCCATCGCATCGATGTCACGAATAATGTCGTTGAACTCCGAGTAGCACATGTGCGTGTGAATCTGCGTAGTTGGCTTGACTGCGGAATGCACGAGACGGAATGCGGGAATTGCCCAGTCAAGGTACTTCTTGTGCCAGTCGGACTTACGCAGCGGCAGCTTCTCGCGCAATGCAGCTTCATCGATCTGAATGACGCGAATACCAGCAGCCTCAAGATCGAGCACTTCGTCGCGGATGGCGAGCGCAAGCTGCTCGGTCTGCTGTTCGTGCGTGATGTCCTCGCGCGGCCACGACCAGTTGAGGATCGTAACCGGACCGGTGAGCATGCCTTTCATCACATGATCGGTGCGGCTCTGTGCGTAGCTCGACCATTCCACGGTGATCGGCTTAGCGCGGGAAACGTCGCCCCACACGATCGGCGGCTTGACACAACGAGTACCGTAGGACTGTACCCACGCGTTCTTCGTGAACAGGAAGCCGTTGAGGTTCTGGCCAAAGTATTCGACCATGTCGTTGCGTTCAAACTCGCCGTGGACGAGCACGTCGAGGCCGATCTCTTCCTGATGCTTGATGCATGCGTCGATTTGCGCCTTGATGAATGTGTCATACTCGTCGCGGGTGATTTCGCCCTTGCGCAGGCGAGCGCGTTCGGCACGAATTTCCTTGGTCTGTGGGAAGGAACCGATCGTGGTGGTCGGCAGAAGTGGCAGACCGAGTGCTTCGCGCTGCTGCTTCTGGCGTTCGGCGCGAGCTGGCTGGCGAACGAAATCCTCGGGCTTGAGGGCGGCAATACGCTCGGCAACCTTCGGATCAGCGGTTACACGTGTGCCATCGAAGAGTGCTTGGTTTGCAGCGAGAGCAGCCGACGCCTTGCGCTGATCGTCATCTGTGTTAGCGAGTTCAGCGATTTCAACGAGTTCGCCGACCTTTTCGACGGCGAATGCGAAATGCTTAAGCACAGCCGGATCGAGTGCAGTTTCGCCTTCGGTGCTGAACGGCACATGCAGCAGAGAGCTGGCAGTGGATACCGCAACATTATCCGTAACCTGCTTGAGCGCATCGATTAGACCGAGGCTGACCGCATAGTTGTTGCGCCAAATGTTACGACCGTTAACCACGCCTGCAAAAATCGTCGTAGCCGAGTTCACACCATACTGCTGGACGGCTGCAAGGTTTTCATCTTTGCCTTCATTGAGGTCAAGACCGATACCGTCGAAACCGAGCAGATTAACCGTATCGTACACATCGGCAATGTGGCCGAAGTACGTGTTCAGCAGTACTTTGACCTTGCCATCGCGCGCTGGCAGAATCTTCGTATACAGCGTCTTGAACAGTTCAACGTCCCCCGGCTCTTTGTCGAGCACGAGGTATGGCTCGTCAATCTGTACCCATGCCGCACCGAGTTCAGCAAACTTGGTAATGATCTGTGCGTACACGGCGGCGATTGCGTTAACGAGTCCCTTGTCGATCGTGATCTCTTCAGCATCGTCATTGCGAGCGAGCTTCAGGAACGTGTACGGGCCGATGAGTACCGGCTTAGTGTCAATGCCGAGTGCCTTGGCTTCGTTGAACTCGTCGAACGGCTTGGTACCGTTGAGCTTGATTTCGGTGGACGGCTCAATTTCTGGCACGAGATAGTGATAGTTTGTGGTGAACCATTTCTTCATCGGCAGAGCGGTTACGTCACCGCGTTCACCCTGATAGCCGCGAGCCATCGCGAACAGTGTTTCTTCTGGATTCTCGAACGCGAGACGACGGTAACGCTGCGGAATAACGTTGAGCAGGATCGCCGTATCAAGCATCTGATCGTAGTAGCTGAAATCGTTGCTAGGGATCAGGTTGACGCCAGCGGCAGCCTGTAACTTCCAGTGCCGGGCTCTCAGCTCCTTGGCGGTTGCGCGTACATCGTCAAGCGACGCAGCACTCTTCCAGTAGGCTTCGATAATCTTCTTCAGTTCTCGGTTTTGGCCGATGCGCGGAAAACCGGAAACGGAAGTCAGTGCGGACATGGTTCCTCCCGAATCTTACGAATGCAACCCGGCCAACCTATCACAGATCAGCCCTGCATAAGACATCAGGTAAACTTAGGTGTCGCCATAAACCAAGGTTATGGCGACACCCTTTAGAGTTATCGGGGAGATCTCCATAGACGATCAACAGAACGATTAACCCGCATTTGTTGGTGAGATGGGGTCATCCCGGGGTTATCCCGCGCCCCAGCATATGCACATGCAAAGCAGCACAATGCAGTCACGACTGCACATAGCGCTCCCCACGCTAAAGCATAGTTCGCATATGGATGATTGTAAACATGCTCAGGAGCAAGGTCCGGCAGCATGAACCAATCCGGAGCAAGATGATACCCCTCGAGGCAGGCCGCCATAAGAACCATAAACACCAGCGCTATGCTCATTCTACTTTTGACAGAGTACTCATCTGCATAACGAACCAACAACTGTACGGATACCACCGGCAAAATGACGATGGTCAGGATCGGCGTGGCATCGACGATATTCCATATTCCGATCATCAGGAAATCCTCTTGCGGCTTAATGATCCATTCAACAACATTTACGAGTGCCATCACCACAGACGTACAACCCCATCCGATGAACCAGGAACACGAATGTTTTCCCATGCTCTATCTCCTTACACGGTAGTATGTTCCGATTCCATCGATAGTCCTACGGTCATGAGCATCCATGTGCCTTTGCTTAAGTATCCGTTTCATAGTTTCTCCTTTAGTTCAATACCGGCCTCGATGCCGATATCATGGATTCTATTGATCTATCTGCAAGTCTGCATAGGTCAATAAAGAAAACCTGTATCCCTCTTCTGTAACGAGTTGCACATTCATACAGACGCATCAGAGGATGTTAGGACAATGTAGTTATGGCCATCCGTAAGTTCAAAAGCCCTCACGTCGGTTCCGCTCTTGGGGTATCAGCACAACAACGCTTAACATCCGTTCGGCGTTCCATGATATATGCGTGCGGGTCCGTTGCCTGTTGCATCATCGTTGAGACTCTCATGCGTTGGCCCAGCAATCATCTGCTCTCATATTTACTGATTCCAGTGCTGGCGTTGGCGTCGCTGATCGTACTCCTGTTCGTTTCACAGTCCGGTGCGTGGCTAGTAGTCACACTGTATTGTGTCGGTCTGGTGTCGCCATTCCCAATGTCATATTCGTATTCGTTAGCAATGCTGATAGCAGTAACGGTGATTTGGACAGACAGTCGACTGGCATCCGGCCTCGCGGCCACACTCAGCGTCATCGCACTGATGATCGATCGCAAGCTGTTGTTCGGTCTTGGTCTGTCCGACTCGGTAGTGATATCGTTCGCGTACTGTGTGTTTGCGCTGACGATCGGCGTCGCGTCGCGCTGGCACGTAGATCATGCACGACTGGCCGAACAAGTGCGTCGGCAGACGGAACGGGAGCATATCGCTAGGGTACTGCACGATCGTATCTCCAACGATCTGGCATACGCAATCATGCGTATCGACCGCAATCTCACGTCAGTCGAACACAACGATGAGCAGGACAATCACGTCGAATGTGGAGCGCACGTTAATATGACGTCGTTCGATACCACAGCTGAGCTACACGAACTGCGTGCAATCATCGATCATGCGCTGTGTAGCACGCACCAAGTCATCACAACACTCGACGGCACGACGACACCATTGTCATCATCGATGCTTCCGTCTACGAAGGCCACGGTCGAACGCATCGCTGCATACGTTGATGAACAGGAGGATCGGTTGCGTACGATCGGTTTCGGCGGGCAAACGACGCTATCGAACACCTTGCCAAGTCTCAGCGACCGCAGTTTCGACGAACTGTCTGGACTACTGTCGGAAATTTACACAAATATTGCCAAACATGGCGATCCAACTCACGGATATGTGGTGTCGATCGCCACAAATGAACACTCATTGGTAAGCTGCCGTGATGAAACGAATCCTGCCATCATCATTACAGCAACGAATATTCCCCGGCAGTATGATGCGACTGAGGGACTGGGCAGTGGATTGGAACGATACCGCCGCATGGGCGTTGACATGACCACTCGCGTCGAAGATGGTCAGTGGGTGCTGTCAGCGCGTTTTGCAGCCAAATAGATACGAATCGCCTCTGCGCGAGTGGTTGCACCAAGTTTGGTTTTGGCATGGCCGACGACCACGAATACGGTGGATGCCTTGATACCGAGTTCTTGAGCGATTTCAACGGTGGAGCGGTTCGCTGCATATCGGTCCAGCACCTGCCGTTCTCGTTCCGACAACACCACAGCCGATTGTGTTGCAGTGATGACGGATCGATGTGCCACAGTCGCGTTCATGAATCCCGTTCCGATGGCATTGCCATCAGCGACGGCACCTATGAATTCGGCTAGCTCTCGCGGCGTCGAACTCTTCGCAATGAGGCCCTGCGCCCCTGCATCGATTGCAGCCTGCCGGTAATGATCGAGCGCGTACGAAGTAATGCATAGTATCGACGGCCGATCTGACGCCATACGGATGCGTCGGCACACTTCAGCACCGTCGACGTCAGTGAGCGACATGTCCAGCAGCAGCACGTCAGGTATCATCCTGTCATACAAGCAGCGATGCAGCGCCTGCACGCCCGATTCAACAGTCCAGACCACTCGGGCTCCTACTAGCGCCCGCCCTACAGTCTGCGCAAGCATGGCCAGAGCAAACCGGTCATTGTCCACTATGCCGATCGAAATCATATCGGTATTCTTACATAGGTAGTGAGCGTCCCGCGACAGGCATTTCGACGAATACTCGAGAAACGCGCGCAGGACTAGGCACAAGGATTCAATAATTCAGTTAAAATCGTTAGGAGTAATCACCGCGAGAAGATCAGCTTCGTGCAGTTTCCACTGGCTAAATGGTTCGTTCGAGCCAAAAATTGCTACGGACGCAGTAGACAGGCCAAGGTTAAGCTGGTCCAATGTTGCATGATCGGATTGCGGGGAAGCGAGCCATTGACTGGCGATCGACATGGTCGGCTCGTGGCCTAGGATCATGAGCACACGATGCTTATCTTTGGTCTGCGCAAGTTCGTCAAGTACGGCTTGCACACCGCCGTCATACAAACTTTGCCGATAGTCGACTTTCGGTATGTCACCGAATGTTTTGAGCATGCGAGCGCAAGTCTGTTGCGTGCGAAGAGCGCCAGAGCATGCGATACGGTTTGGTACAAGGTCAAGATCAAGCAATCCTTTACCGACAGCTTTTGCTTGTTTCAAGCCTTTGTCAGCTAGTGGACGATCACGGTCGCCATGCTCGCCGAACGGTTCAGCTTTTGCATGACGCATGATGATGAGCACATGCTCATACGATTTCGCTTTTTTCTCGACTTTGCCCAGCTTGACAGCCATGACTCCCCTTCGGTCAGCAGATCGCAACTGCCCCTATTATGGACGATGAAAGTGAACTTTCTGCCCGCGTGTTGTCGCTCGGTTGCCGTTTGGCTCACTCGATCATCGCAGTTATGCTGACAGTTCAGCTCACTCGCCAACTCGATCCGTTTTTGGCTCAGTCTCAGCCCAAGATTTAATCAATGCTCAGCCCAATTGTGCAACTTGCGCGTCGAGATCTCGCAACACTTTGCGCAGTTTACGATCCGAAATATCACGCAATTCAAGGTCTTCGAGCTGCGCGGCACGTTCATCATCAGTCAGCGAATCAATATCAGTGGTCGTATCCTTGGTGACGCGGTCGCGTTTTTTGAGCGCTGTGAATCCCTCAGCCATTGCGCGCGACACCACAAGAAAACCGGTGTGGCCGATCATCTGATGGTCGGGTCGCACGGCCAACCCTTGTGCTTTCCAACTACGTTCCAATGTCTCCTGAATGTCCGGCTCGGTCCAGCATCCGGCATCACGCAAGGCTTCAACAAGCCGCGACATCTGCGTGGTCGTGGTGATGTAGCAGATGAGCACGCCGCCGGGTGCGATCACTCGGTACGCCTGTTCGAGACGGTTCCACGGGTCGAGCATGTCGAGCATGATGCGATCGTATGCATGTTCCGGCAAGGTTGCCGCGACTGAGTCGAAGTCACCGGTTTTCAGATCCCACCAGGTCGGTTTTTCGCCGTAGTACAGGGTTGCGTTTGCTTCTGCCACACGCGCGAAATCAGGGCGCAGCTCGATTGTGGTCAAGTGACCGTTCTCCCCCACCGCGTCGAGCAGGTTGACGCTCATCGCACCCGAGCCGGCACCGGATTCGAGCACGGTAAGTCCTTGGCGAATGTCGCCGAGCTGGATGACTTGCGCGATGTCTTTCGGATACATGATCTGCGCACCGCGTGGCATAGACAGTACGTAGTCGGCGAGCCGCGGACGCATGACCGCATAATCCCAACCGCCGATCGCGCGCACTGCCTTCCACGGTTTGTTCGCATCGCGTTCCGGATGCACTTGGTTAATTTGCGCTTCGCGTTTTGCGGTGACCGTGGTGACGACGATGCCTTCCGTGCGGCCGATCACATCATCGTGCAGGATAAGCCCATGCTCGGTTTGCGTGGAACCGCCGGCGACCAGCTGGTCGGTGATCCTCTTGCCCTTACGATCAGTAAACTGCACCTTCTCGCCGGCGTTCAGCGGTCCTCGCCTTGGATTCATGGGGTTCCTCCTCACACACTTTCGCGCATGCACGTCAATATCACATCAAACGGTACAAGTGTAATGCATGCAATCTCGCCAGCGGAAAACCGGCCGCTGTAGACCACCGCCGACCGTCAAGGTCAGTGTTCGGACCGGTCGCGTTGGTAGATGACGGTGAATTCCTTGACTTTGCGCAGTTGCTGCTGAGCCGACTCAAGCATAACCGTGGAACCCGTGACGGAGTTACGATGTGGGGAACATGGAAAGGCATACAAACCAATGGTCAAATTGGTGCCCCTCACCGGCGAAACTTGATAAAGTGCAGCGATGAAAACCTGTGACAAGAAATTCCAAGCGGTGAGGACAGCTATAGCATAAGTTAGCGGCATTGTCTGTTCCTTCGCGCTTGAGGATTTTATTGTGGGTTTCTTTTCGGCCCCACATTAATCAATCAAGCAATCATTCGTACGCGCGTATCCAGCACGTGCACTTTCCAATGCCTTCTCATACCAGCTAAGCCCGCCAGCCGTCGCAATTTCAAAGAAACGAGCCGACTGGGAATAATGATCGTGTGCAAGCGCCTTGTTACCACCGTTCTCGGCAGTTTCTTCAGCATGCTCATACCACTGTGCCAAACGCAATTCGATGCTAGCCAACACTGCCGCATCCTGTGGAAAACTAGGATCGCAGCAATCATATGCAATATCTGCTGCTTTACGGTATAACGCGATAGCTTTATCCGGATTACTAGCGCATCCTCGTCCGGACCGATACAGGTCGCCGAGCTTGTAGCAACTTTCCGGATTATCCATCTGAGCACCGAGAGTAAACCAGTGGAAAGCCTGCGCGTCATCCACTGAGCCAATACGGCCATATAAATACACGTAACCAAGGTTTGTGGCAGCCTGCGCATTACCCATGTTCGCACTACGCTCATACCATCGCGCTGCTTGTTGGAACAAACGGGCTCGTTCACCGGGATCTTTCTCGCGCATAGCAGCGTCATAGTTCGCCGCACCGATATCTAGCGAAATGTCACCGCCAAATACGATATCTGCGGTCTCGTCGTAATCATCACTCGTTATTTTACCGGTCATATGTTCTCCTCGTTGAGTAGCCAATCCAGCGCATACACTTGTTCAATGCCCTCGTGCGAGGTCGGGCGTTCGTCGTCCAACGTAATCAGGATCTTCGGATAATTGTCTTTGACTGCGCGCAGCGACGATAGCTCACGTTCCAAGGTATTCGGATCGCGCACGGATTCGCTCACTTGGTAGTATCGGCGTCCGTTGACGCCGTTGGTGATGAAGTCGATCTCACCGCCCGAACCTTGGCCGACGAACACGTCCCCTTCCCTGCGCATCAGCTCGAGAAACACCACGTTCTCCAAGAGACGACCAGTATCGCGCACGTTGTTGGAGCACAGGATACGACGAATGCCGAGGTCCACAGCGTAATACTTGCGCTCCTGACGCAGCGCACGTTTGCCCTTGATATCGAACCGCTGCACCGGGTAGAAGATAAATGCCGCCGTAAGACCTTCCACGTAATTGGATACTGTGGGCGGTGATATCTTTGTACCCATCGAGGTCATGGTATCCGCAATGGATTTGGGATTGACGAGATTACCGATGTTGTCGAACAGATATCGGGTCACCGTATCCAACGAAGCGATGTTGGATACGCCAAGACGTGCCGCCACATCCTTGAATAGCACCGTGTTAAGAATGCCGTCAAGATAATCGTGCAACATGGTCGCATCGCCGGGGAATCCCACTGTCGCCGGAAGCGCGCCATCATGCAGGTACTCCGACCATGCGCGCTGCATAGTCAATCCTTCGTCGGAACGCGCATTCCAGTATTCAGCGAAGGAAAGCGGCATCATGGAGATCTCCACATACCGACCGGATATCAGGGTGGCCAACGTACCGGAGAGCAGCATGGCGTTCGAATCGGTGATGTACAGATCGAGATCGCCTCTAGCTTGCAAACTGTCGAGAGTTTTCTGAAAGTCCGGCACATTCTGAATTTCATCGATCAACACATAACGGCGATCGCTCGTCGTAGAGTTCGCGAGCGCGCAGCGACGAAGAATTTCCTCGTGGAGCTTGTGATATTCGAGGAACTGTTCGTTTTGCAGTAGTTCAAGGTTGATGTGGATGATGGCTTCAGGTGCGACGCCATACCGTTCAATCAGCCGTTGCTTCCAGAGCGTCATCAGCGTTGATTTACCGCATCGGCGCACGCCGGTGATCACTTTGACCACATCATGGTCTTTCCATGCGTCAAGTTTGCGCAAGTATTGTGGCCTGTCGATCACCGACAACACCTTCCTTCTAAGATTAAAATAGATTTACAATACTGCAATTATATCAAAGTATTTAAAATCTATTTTTAATCCATTAACCAATCTTTTTCAAAGTAAAATACGTTTTCCTTCTTCGATAGCGTCCATGAGCTTGCGACGGTAAGCATCGAGGAAGTCGTCCACGTCAGTCTCTGTCAGCAATATCGGCTTGAGATGAGGCGACGTGACACGAATCGTGTGGTTGACCGATTCCGTTTCAGTCGGCGCGAACTCATTCGTTGGAACATGCTTCGGTGCCGGAGTGACAGATTGTTCGGATTCGTCGTGCTTCGCCGGTTCGTTTGACACCGGCTCAGTCAACTCGACCGGCGATGTCGTCACAACAGTATTGAAGTGGCAGAAGTGCGGCCGTTGGCTTCCAAAAGTTCCCTTAAGCTCGTGATTCTCGGCATCCCGAGCCTTAGCCTTCATAATATCGATGACCTGACTGCGGGTGAGCGGTTCAACAGCATCACAGAACATGGTCAGTTGCCTTGCCGACTGATTCCGCCTTTGTGACCAGTAGCTTTGAACGGCTGTGCACGATACATCGGTATCTTCGAGATACTGTACGCACCCGTTGTCCGCTCATTATGTCGATCATTGCCGTTACGCTTTTCATTCTTCTGCATCCCAGCAACGGCAATACCCTTGGCCTGTAATACCTTCATCCAACGCTCGTCCATATCATTCGTCACTGCCTATCACACCAATCCAAGCGTATGGAATGCGTTGGCTAGACCGTTGTCGTGAATATCGGTGGTTTGGATATCACAGAAACGCTCGATACCGTGAACAGCGTTGCCCATAGCTACGGAAGTGCCGGCAGCTTTCAACATGGCAGTATCGTTGTCACTGTCGCCGATTGCGATCGTATCAGTGATGTCATAACCCAGTATTGCAGCTACGTCGCGTACCGCAGTGCCTTTGTCAACACCGTTGATCAGTAGTTCGCCATTATTGGGGGAAATCTTGTCGTACGAGCCGTGCACTGTCTCAAACCACGGGCTCAAATCCTGCTTCGTCTGTTCAAATGTCACGTCCGGATCAGGACCAGTGAAATACGAACCTTTACTCGTATGAATAACGTGGCCCAGCGTAGAACCTTCAGGAATCTCAACCTCGTCAATTGGATGCCAGAATCGGGCAAACTCGCCTTTATTCCACATGTTGCCTTTGCGTTCAAGATGGCGACGATAGCCTTCGGAAATATACATACCGTTTGCACCTTGCCATTGATAATTGTCAATATGATGCGCGCGGAAATACTCCATTGCAGCGTCAATTGCTTCAGGAGATACCTCGTGCTGGAACAGGAGCCGGTCCCCCATATTCGCCTGCGCACCAGCTACCGAAACCACGCCATCGAAACCAAGATCGAGAATGCTTCGTTCAATCTTCGGCATAGAACGACCGGTGCAAATAAACAGCAGATGCCCGTTACGCTGCGCTTGCTGGCATGCTTCTCGAGCCGAAACTGGCACTTCGTGATGCTCGTCCGCCAGTGTGCCATCAATATCAATAAACACTAGTTTGCGCGTTGTCACTGTGGCTCTCCTCTCACCATACGCACATCAGTTCAACCAATGGTATTACTTCAATCATGGCATAACGCCAGCGCACCGCACCAGCACAGCGCGCCAACTCACTGCGCCAACTCACACAGCAAAGGCAGACCAGCGGTTATGCGTGTGTTCAACTGCGATAGGCATACCGAACAGGTCTGTAAGCCGCTCATTAGTAAGTCCATCTTCGAGCGAACCTGTGTACACGATCGTGCCAGCTGAAGGGTTGCCCATCGCATCAATACCGTCTTCGGTCGCGTCCTCAGCAGACACCGGCTTGCGACCCATAATAGCGATATGATCGAATCCAGCTGGGATCTCTTCAAGCCGATGCGTAACAAGCACTACAGCACGCGACGAACTTTCTTCGCCGATACGACTCAGCGTACGCATCACTTGTTCACGTCCACCCAAGTCAAGCCCCGTAGTCGGCTCGTCCATAATCAGTAGTTCAGGATCGCCCATAAGTGCGCGAGCAATGAGCACACGTGTACGCTCTCCTTCAGACAGACGCCACATTTGCTTGCCTTCGAGATAACTGACACGAAAATCCTTGAGCAGCTGGCGTGCGCGCGCATATTCTGCGTCTGTATACGTGTCTTGCCAACGGCCGGTGACCGCAGATAGTCCGGTGACGACTGCATCGAGTGGGTCTTCAAACGGCGGAAATTGTCGTGCGAGATCAGCGGAAGCCAAACCGATGCGCGTGCGAAGTTTGAAAACGTCGTAAGTACCGAGTTGATGACCGAGAACGAATACACGTCCTTCTGACGGGAAGGTGCGTGTAGCGAGCATGCCTACCGCAGTGGATTTGCCGATGCCGTTTGGTCCGAAGAGAATCCAACGTTCGCCAGCGTTGATCGTAAGGTTGACGTCTGTGATGATGACGCGACGGTTGCGGCGAAATTCGACGTTCTCGAGTTTGAGGACTTCGGTAGGCATGAACGATTCCTTTGGTGATTGTGATGATTTGATTCTGTGGCGGTTGGACAGTTAGTGTCCTGCATCATTAATCCGTTAACGAATTCACTGCTTCTCAAGTCAGCTTCGCCAATAGGGCTCCCCTGACAAGGGGAGCCAAGAACATCGTCAACGAACTTCTGACATAGGCAACAACGCCCAGATTACTTCTGTTCGTCAAGTACCGACTGATAGACCTTGACGGTTTCGTCGGCGATCGACTCCCAGCTGAACACGTCGCGGGCACGTTCGTAACCAGCTTGCCCCATCTTCTTGCGCAGTTCGGGATCAGCCATGATCTTGTTGATCGCGTCGGCCATGTCGTGCACGAACTTGTCCGGGTTAGTCGGCGTGCCTGTACCATCGTGCAGTTGATCAATCGGCACAAGATAGCCAGTCTCACCATCGACCACAACTTCTGGAATACCACCAGTAGCGGAAGCAACAACCGGCAAACCACATGCCATTGCTTCAAGGTTGACGATACCGAGCGGCTCATAAATGCTCGGGCAGATGAACGCGTCGCAACCGTGTTCCAGAGCGCTCAGCTCCTTCTTGGGCAGCATTTCTTCAATCCAGATGATGTTGCCGCGCTCCTTGTCGAGCTCGGCGAAGGAATTCTTGACTTCCTCCATGATTTCTGGGGTGTCGGGCGCGCCGGCGCACAGCACCACCTGTACATCCTTATTGACGAAGTGCAACGCCTTGAGCAGATACGGCAGACCCTTCTGACGGGTGATGCGTCCCACGAAAAGCAGTGTCGGCTTGCTGCGATCGATGTGGTATCGGTCAAATACACCCCACGCTGGGTCGTCTGCAGCCGGGGTAGCGAACTCAGACATAGTGATGCCGTTGTAAACAACAACAACCTTATCCGGATCAAGATTCGGGTATGCGGCAAGAATATCCTTGCGCATGCCGCCAGAAACAGCGATAATACGGTCGGCATGCTCATACGCATCTTTTTCTGCCCACGAGCTCAGATTGTATCCGCCACCGAGCTGTTCGCGCTTCCACGGACGGAACGGTTCAAGGCTGTGCGCGGTAATCACCAGCGGCGTGCCATGCAACATCTTGGCCAAGTAACCAGCAAGGCAGGAGTACCACGTATGCGCGTGAACAATATCCGCGTCCACATCGCTGGCAATCTGCAAGTCAACGCCGAATGTCTTAAGCGCCGGATTCGCTTGTGCTAGTTCAGACGGCACACCATAGCCGACAACATTGAGACTGCCCTTAGCTTCTGCCGCGTTCGGGATCGTAGGCACATCTGCTGCCGTACGTGGACCGTCGAACGCTCGTACGGTTACGTCAATACGCTCGGCTAAGACCTTAGACAATTCTTCAGCATGTACGCCAGCTCCACCGTAGACATGCGGCGGGTATTCGCGGGTAAGTAGATCGACCTTCATCGGTTCAACGCTCCAATCTGTGTAGATAGCCTATTGCCATCACAGTCCACTCTAGGCCATCTGGTAACAAAAAACGCACAACCATCGCGTGTTGTGTTGCGATGATTGTGCGTTGCGTTCAGTCCGTGGTTCAGTCAGCACTGAACTACTGAACATGTAAGAACAGATTCACACAGCAGTACCGTTGGCATCAAGATTAGGATTGTCTTTGGAGTTGCCGGCAGTGAAGAATAGGCTGAGCACGCCGATGATAAATACTATTGCAACCGTCGCGATCAACCACATGGGATGCTGTGGCAACCACATGACCACGCAGAACGCGATTGCAGCGAGAATAATCAGTGTCCAGCTGACTACGCGGAACCATTGATGGAGCGAATGCGGTGCCTTGAGTGCCTTCGGATCGCGATAGTTCGGATCAGCGACAAACGCGGATTCCACGTCATCAACGTCAAAATGCGCGGTGGGCTTCCACGGGCCGTCAGTGCCTTCTTGAATACGGCGGGACTTCTCTTGCAACGCGTATTCGTCGATCATGTTCGCGCGGCCGCGGCCTTGCGTTTGATCGTACTGAGACGGGATTCCCCTACGCTGGTCTTTAGCGGCCTTACGACGTTCCGCACGATTCGCCATGAATAACTCCTCTGCTATGACAGATATAACACTGAGTGATACTGTACCGCGCACACCGGCCCATTGCAGGGTGAACTGGTCGCGAAGCGGCCTGAGGGGTAATCACACGGACTGAACGTTCCAAAGGTGTGCTACCCCTCAGTCAGTTACCCTGGCACCTCCCCTGACAAGGGGAGTTACAAGCATCGTAAGCGAACTTCTGATGCAGAATAGTAGATACCCCTCTAATACTTTTTAGTACTCCTCACGGAAACGTAACGGCTTACCTGCGGCATGACGAGCCACTTCTTGCGCCACATTGAGTCCCATTGCATGCAACTCGGTACCAGTCGAACCCGCAATATGCGGCGTTAGTATCACATTAGGCATATCCCACAGCGGTGAATCAGACGGCAACGGCTCCGGCCACGTCACATCGAGAATCGCGTTAATACGGCCAGTCTTCAATTCAGCAATCAGCGCGTTATGGTCAACCACGCGACCGCGCGCAGAATTGAGTAACGTCGCCCCATCTTTCATTTCAGATAACTCATGTGCACCAATCATGCCACGCAGCGGCGGAATGTCAGGAGCATGAAGCGACACAATGTCCGACTGACTCATCACTGTGTCAAGATCAGCCTTGATTGCACCGTACGAAGCAGTTTCATCAGCAGACATATCAATCGCATACGCCAGCACATCAAGTCTGGTCATTTGCAGCATCGTCATGAGCCTGCGGCCAATACGCGACGATGCGCATACTAAGCCAACCGTTTTCTCATAGTTACCAACGTTCGCGAAAATGCTCTGCACATCCACCCATGCGCCCCAGCCTCGCTGCTCGTGATACATGCGTTCAGCACGGAAGAACTGCTTGTTCGCAAGCAAAATGTTCGCAAAGCAGTACTCAGCAACTGGCAAACCGTTGAGATAGCCAGAGTTCGATAACGCAATACCTCGCGATTGTGCAGCTGATTTGGCGTCAGCATCGGCAAAAATACGGTCAGCGGCACCACTGGCAGCAACGATACCTTTCAAGTTCGGCATCGCATCTAGCACAGTTGTATCGATAAGGTGCTCCGCTCCCCAACCGGTGATGATGTAGTCAGCTTTTGCGATACGTTCTGCGTTCGCTGAGTCATGGAAATTCTCCACGACAATCGGATTACCGTTCTCATCACGGTCCCAGTCAGCAACATGTTCAAGAGTGCGCCACGCATCATCTCCCATAATTTTGTCGACGAGATCAGTCGGGCGGAACGAGAATATGACAAATGACTTCGCGGATGGTGCGGTCTGCTGTGACATGCGATGCTCCTTCAATCGAAATTACCCAAAACGGGCACACATAATCGATCTTACGCACCGCCTATAGTCACGGCCACAGGTTGCCATACGTTGCCAGAGCAGATAAGCAGCTTGAATCAGAAGTTTGTTGACAACATTCTTGCCCCCTCAGCTGTCGTCGTAGACGGGGCGAGTGGCAGTGGATTCGTTATTAATGGCACACGATTCCACATGACCATATAATCACATGATCAGGCACATGCCGCGACTGGTTCTTTCGCAGGAACGAAACGACAATACCGATTGATGACATTGACGATTTGCCCCGTGATAATTGCGGCGACGATCGTACCGATACCGAGTCCGCGAATACCACCGAAGAATACAAACGACAGTATGCCAGCGATGATGATCAACAATACATCGAAACATACTTTAAGCGTTCCAAAACGTGCCTTCGTCACGATGACGAGTGCGTTCACTACGCCTTCACCGGGCACCATGATGAGCCCCGGAGCAACTTCCATGCAGATACCGAGTGCGAGAATCGTACAGCCGAGCAACAGACCAATACCTTGCTCCCACCATGTATCAGGAGAGAACCAGACAAGTAGATTCATACTGACATCGAGCGTGGAAGCAAACCAAAAGGTGACAGCAAGTTGAAGATACTGAATGGGTTGAAAATCACGACGCAATAACATCAGTTCAACAACAACGAATAGGACATTCATCACAAACGTGGTTACACCGAAACTGATTTGTGGGAATCGTAGCGTAGTCACCCATGCAAGACTGGAAATCGGTGAAGTACCAAGATTGCTTTTCGTGATAAGCGCGATACCGAATGATTCAATGGCAATGCCGGCAAGAAAACAGATGATTCTCTTGACAATATATGGCATTTTTATCCGTCCTTACGTATCTCAATAGCAATCTTCTTCTTGTGACTGTTTTATTGAATAATCACGAGAAGTATGCGGCTTACACGTAATCCATACAGCCGTTGATTACTATACCATAGTACGGAAAGCGGTTACCATATATCTACATTAGAGAATTCGTTATTTTTATATATTGTGATGCAAATAACAGTAAGCGTTTACCGACTGTCACGATGACAGTTTACTTACCAAGCAACACATGCTTCCGAATCACGCAAACACGGACGCCCCTGTACCACTTCAACACGAGGCTGTGGCATCGCCGTTCCTGTGCGGCGCGCATACACTTGTTCATGCAGCATACGAAATGCCCTCTCCCCCATCTCATGGAAATTCTGCGTATAGCTCGTCAATGCAGGCTCCCACATCGCAGCAAATCCACGATCGTCAAAACCAACAACACTCACATCATCTGGAACATGGCGACCTGCTTCACGTAGCCCTTTCATCACAGCAATCGCAGTCTCATCACTGCCAGCAAAAATCGCAGTCACATCTTTAAGCGGGCCAAGCTCACGACCAACACGTACTAATTCATTGCGATCATCATTGATAATAATTGGCTCAGGCACCTCTATGCCACGCTCTTCAAGTGCGTCACGCCAGCCATTGAGCCGAGTGTTATCGCTCGGACCTTCGCCTCCACCCACATACATAACAGTGTGATGCCCAAGATCAAGCAAGTGCAGGGTCATCCAACGACCACCGTCACGTTCAGCATTAATGATTTGGTAGTCTCCGTCGCCAAAACTGCCGCCCACTACAACAACTGGCAAATCTTTTGGCATGTATTGCAATGCCTCAAGTCCCGATCGATCATATTCATAGACGATCGCTCCAGCCGGACGAACAGACAACCCCATGCGTACGCGCGCCTCAACTGAGGACATATCAGATTCATCAAGTGAGACGATCGTAAGTAGAAAACCGAGACGGCGAGCGGCAGCTTCCGCACCATGATTTGTAGCGGAAGTCGAAAACGCTGATGGATTGGCAGCAAACACCACTACAGAATCCATTTCACGGTTTGACAGTGCACGGGCGACAATGCTCGGCTCATATCCGAGTTGTTTAATCGCGGCGGCAATACGGACACGCTTGTCTTCCGTAACGTTAGCAGTACCGTTGAGATAGCGTGACACCGTGGGGGCAGATACGCCGGCGAGTTTAGCGACATCTGTAATTACTGGCCTCGTATGCCCTGTACTTCTTGCCATGTGTTGCGCGCCCCTTCTGAAATTGACTGCGTTACGGTTCGGTTGCGTTATCGTTGCATAGGCCAGTAAAGACTGTGTACGACATCGCGAAAACCATTGTACCTATTGCGAAACGCCGATGCGACGATATTGCTCTTGCCAGCATCGTGTGTGTGCTGTATTATGAAACCGGTTTCAAAAAGAAACCGGTTTCAGACACAGCAACGTCAGTCAAACCGACGGCGTCCAAGGAAAGGAACATATCATGTCATTCAAGGATTCCATGCTGCGTGGTCTGGCCATGTACGGCATGAGCTCGATGGCTCAGAGCAGCTTCTCTAACACCAAGGTGCTCTCCGATCTCGTCAATCTTGCTAACGGCAAGACTGCCCGCTGAATCGTTATAGTTCGGCTAGCGTAGGCACTTGTTGCGCTACCAACCGGACTGCCCCCTGTCATGTCATCCGTTAGACGATGGCATGATACTTATACACGTCAACGGCGGGAAACAGGACAATGCAGTCCCATTTCCCGCCGTGTTATATGCTCATTGTTCGATGCTGGAAACTCATGTATTGAACAAAGCTAACTAGCGACCGATACGCGAACCGAAGAACGCATACCACGCGTCAAACAAGAACAACGGCACCATCGCAAGCATTGCCACTTCAATACCAGCCGCATCCTGAATCACGCCAAGGATGAACATAATCACCGCACCGCCGACAATGCTCATCACGATAATTGACGAACCAGTCTTAGCTTGCACGCCACTCAAGCCACGCAACGACAACGAGAAAATCGTCGGATAACCAATCGAAACAAACAAGAACGACACGAGCAACGCAATCACAGATACACGGCCCAGCCCAAGGAAAACTACGACCATCAGTGCCGCACCGATCAACATGTACCAGCCGAGAATCTTCGCCGGATCTAACCGCGCCATCAGAGGCGTCGTCAAAAATCGACCGAGCGTAAACAGTAAGGCCATCACTGATAACAACGCCGTCGCAAAACCAGCCGTAGTGCCCTCACCCCAATGCTTTAGCGCATAAGCCGGGAACATAGCCATACCACCGGTTTGAATGCCAAGGAACAAGAACTGTGCGAACACACCGAGAACAAAATACGGGCGATGCAGCAGATCGCGGAATACGTTACTTTGCGCAGCATCCGAAACAACCTCAGCATCATCGTCAGGCGGAGTAGGCAGCTTTACAAGAACGAATATCACAAGCAGCACTGCCAGAGCAATGCCAATCGCCATGTACACGCCACGCGTGTCCGAGAGGAACTTCGTTTTCGCTGCTTCAAATCCAGGCTGGCCAGGAGCAACCGTCTGCGACACAATCTGACCGAGAATCAACGGACCAACCACTGTGCCAACACCGTTAAAACTCTGCACAAGATTCAAACGGAACGATTCACCTTGCTCATCACCTAGCTTAGTGATATAGGGGTTGCAGTTCGCTTCCAACGATGCCGCACCAAGCGCGATCACAAACATAGCGAGCAAAAACAGCGGGTAGCTTGCCATGCCAGTAGCCGGCGCAACCGTAAACGAGCCGATCACAAACAGCAACAAACCGCAAATAATGCCGCCCTTATAGCCGAATCGACGTGCGATCAGACCAGCAGGAATAGCCATGATGAAGTAAGCGCTGTAATACGCCACCTGCAGCAGTGACGACTGCGCACTGTTGAGTTGCAGATAGTTACCGAACGGAGTATTCAGCGCATTCACCATATTCATGGTGAGACCCCACGTGAAGAACAGTAGGGTGACTAGCGCAATGGCAAGCAACGTTGCCGGCTGAGTAGAGCGAGGCTTCTGCCCCTGTACATTATTCGTGGAATTGTTGTTGGCATTGATCGTGCCAGCTACATCATGGGCATCGGTCATCGTACAGTTCCGCCTCCCGTATGTCTTTTTGTCATTGCAAAGCCGACGACCGGTGATATATGAACGTCGGCCAAGTGCAACTAGTGTACCGGTAGGTCCAGAATCCCGCGACACGCATGCATACGCAATAGGTACTGCATGAGAAGCTCGGTTACGATGTGCATGGTTTCCCTAGTATCCTGCGTCATAAATACGTTAACGAATTCATTGCTTCTCAAGTCAGCTTCGCCAATAGTGGCTCCCCTTGTCAAGGGAAACCATTCGATGCTGGCGTAAGCGTCCCGCCTGAGATTGTCGAGCATCGCCGATTGCCCAGCAACCTCCTCTTCCGACGCGGCGAGCGGGATGATGTCCAGACAGCCCGGTGCGAGCGATCGTGAGCCACGCAACATTGTAATCGGCAGGTAGAAGTTATTGTGACAAAGGTGAAAGATGGTAGCGGTCGGAGGTAGGCAACAGCGGTAGCACGATCTAGCGGAAGATGCGAATTTGCCGGTACCATCCGCGCTTGGCGACTTTCAGCAGGAGTCCATCTCGTGTACCGTTGCTGGCGCTATCGGTCAGACGCTCGCAGACTCGGGTAATCCCCTCACTACCCTCCACCAGAACAAGCCACGAGCGAGAATATTATCGGAGCGCACACAGCACAAGTTGTACAGTAAAGGCAAACAACAATCAAGGCATTCCAGAAAAGGACGATAATGCAAACCATATTGACGAAATGTCGCATCAAGCCAGGTAAAGAAGCATTGGCCCACGAATGGATGCACTTCCTAGCCGATCATCTGGAGGAAGGCAACGCCACATTGCCGGACGAAGGTGTGTATATCGAGACATGGTTCCTAAGCGAGGAACCGGAAGGGCTATGGATGTATACGTACACGATCGTAGATGACGTGGAAGTCCAACAGAAGCAATTCAAACACAGTGCGCATACGATTGACGACAAGCATAAGGCATACATGAAAGAGTGCGTAGACTATGACAATATCGTAATGCTGAAACCATCCGTAACGTTGGGAGATTATTCGGTCTTTGGTCGGTGAATGTCCATCCGTCTCATCCATCCGTCTCACCTCACACCGCACCTTCTCATTGAGTTACGGCCTCCTCAGTCCCTCCAAACGACCGTAAGCCAACGAAAGAATACCGTTAGTGCTGACTTACGGCCTCCAAAAGGCATCAGGACGACCGTAACTGAGCAGGAACCTCATCCTCCCATTGACTTACGGCCTTCTTTAGGGGTTGCGAAGGCCGTAAGTCAATAACAGCATTACGATAGCGCTCAGTTACGGTCTGCAATGGGACGCCCACAGAACAACATCCTCGGATTACCGTCAACAGCATGCGCTCCATCTGTGCCTCGGCATACGACGTTGACTACCGAATCACACCAGCAGTCGCATACCGGTTTTCAGCACACCAGCCTCCTCCAGCTTGCAATACAACGGATGCCGCTGTTTCACCTCTTCATAATCGGTACGCAGTATCGTCGTCACGCCAGCGTCACGTAGAACACTCTCACGAGCGCGCTCATCCTGCACCACCTGACGTATGTCTCTTCCCTTGGTCATCGACAGATCGACATACTTGCGCATACCGTCATATTCCAGCACGACGCTCTTGCCATCAGCCAGCTGCCATAGGAAATCCACACGATACTGGACCATCTCGTTCCGCGGATCAACAAACACCTGCTGCAATTTCGGTTTGACGAACCCGCCATCAAGGATCACCGCTCGACACGCCGATTCACCGCCGTTCTCGCTCGCAGAATCTGCATAATGCAACGCTCTCATCACCGGACCACAATCCACACGCAATCCATCGCAGATATCGAGAACATCCTCTAACCGCGTCAAGCCACGACGCAATGCCGCGTCGAACATCGGTAACACATCCACGAACGAGTACCGCAATGCGCAATCGACCAGCGTTCGAGCCGGCGAGGTAATACGCACCATACCGATCAATCCCGAATCCAGCACGGCATCAACATCAGTCAAGCGCATACTGATCGTGCCATCGTCGCGCAATATAGACCTGATCTCACGAACATCGGGATCATACATGTATATCCGATGCAACTTATGATAGGCATTGCGCAGATGCGCAGAACCGGTCGTGGTGATAAACACCGGGTCCCCAGCATGCAAATGCCAGCCGTGATCCAAATGCAGCATGGACGCGGCGCTCAGACCAGCGAAAATTCGATGCGGAAACTGCTCCGCAAGCGTGCGAATGACATGACGGGCCTGTTCCACGACATCCAAAGCGGTCCAATAGTCCGAACGCGCGTAGACATTGCGGTGAGGCCGCACCAATTCACCATGTTTCAACCTGACATACGTAGCCTTGCGCTCCGCGTTAGTCGTAGGGAAAAAGCAGCGCCGATAACGTTCTGCCTGCGTTGAGAGTCGTTCAATATCCTTATGCGTATCCATGAACCGATCATGCCGAGTGACTGCCGTCTGCGCAAGCAAAAACGAGGTATGTGGTCGAACGGTGGTTCATACGGCGTGTCGCCTTGTAATATGCGGGTAGTGCATGCCGCCAACAGTATGTGGATAACTTTTGCATGCGGGCAAATCCAGTCTTGACGCAGGCTTCTACGCTTTCCGATGACGAACGATAGGATCAGTCTGCGAGGACGTGCACTACCGCAAGTCTTCCACGGCTTACGGCCGTTCTCATGCCGTTTCAAGGCCGTAACTGAGCATTATCCATACCTTTTCATTGAGTTACGGCCTCTGTGGAGCCGTCAAAAGGCCGTAACTCAATGAAGGAGTGAGGTTAGCGCTCAGTTACGGCCTCCAAAAGCCTTCCAGACGGCCGTAACTCAAGGAGAGGAACACGATACCGCTCAGTTACGGTCATAGCCACAAAGATGACGGTCAATCGCACACATCATCCCATCAGCCGATGCCAAACGACGGGATCGGCCGCTACAGTGGCATACGATTGTCGGCGCATGACAGGGCCGGAGTGAGTTCGGTATCCGTACCCACAGCAGGCATGCAGAGAGAGGAACATCATGGGATACATCGCATATTTCAGCCGTCCGTTCATGCTGGCGGTCGCACTGTGGCCGTTCATGTCAGCGGTGCTTACGGTGCCGGTGCTCGCGCTGCTGTACCACCGTTATAATCGCATCCGCTTCGCGCAGGCTCTCGTTGCGTATGGCACGGTACTGTACGCCATCGGACTACTCTGCTTCACGCTGTATCCGATGCCAGCAGATCCAGCCGCATACTGTGCCGCGCATCATCTCACCCCGCAACTCAACCCACTGCAGTTCATCGGCGACATCCGCGCCGACGGTCTGTCAGCGATTATGCAGCTCGCTTTGAACGTCCTATTCTTCCTACCACTCGGCTTCATCATGGGTCGCGTATTCCGCTGGCCGATCGCCGCGGCACTGCCGTTCGGCTTCGCGACGAGTCTGATGATCGAAACATTGCAGTTGACCGGATTCCTTGGACTCTACCCGTGCTCGTACCGACTGTTCGACGTGGATGATCTGATCACAAACACGCTGGGAGCGGTACTCGGTTACGTCGCAGCCAAATTGTTCGACCGGCTTGTGCCGCCACGCACGCACGATCTGACAACGGTGACTCGGCCGGGATTCTTGCGACGCTGCATCGCGTATGTGATCGATCTGACAGTCGTCACGGTCGTTGCAATGCCGGCGGCCATGCTGATCACGATCGTCTACGACATGACGGTGGTGCGTGACATCGCAACATGGCAGACGATTCCGGCTGTCGGTCACATATTCGGCAATGATGTCACGATCTACGATGTGACGATGTTGATCTCGCTGCTCATCTTCGAACTGTTGGTGCCGTTGCTGCGCAACGGACAAACGCTCGGTGGCGGGTTCACGCATATGACGTGCGAGACGCGACCACGTTCCGGCTGGCGTCGCGCGCTGTTCTATGCATTGCGGACGGCGGTATTCATGATTGTCGTGTTCGCGCAGCTGATTCCTAGGGCCAGCATATTCACATTCGCACTGCTCATCTTCTACTGGGTGAAAAAGCAGATGCCGTACGATCTACTGCCTGCGGAGTCGCTCGTCGAGGGTACACCGACTCGTCCGTGAGATCGGATTCGCCATACAGGCCGTGACTGAGCAGTATCTCCACCCTCACCTTGAGTTACGGCCTCCAAAAGCCCTTCAGACGGCCGTAACTCAAGGAGAAGATTGCGATACTGCTGAGTTACGGCCTCCAAAGGGGTCTGAGAAGGCCGTAACTCAAGGAAAGGATGCCGATCCTGCTGAGTTACGGCCGTCTGATTGAACGGACGACGATCACAATGGCCGACGCCAGTTCATCACAGCTGCGATTCGGCAGGCAGTGCTTCAATGGCCTTGCGGGCGGCGATCAACGCTTCCTCAAGCGGCTCAGCATGCGGATACCAGCGACGCTCCCATTCGAGGGAGAGCGGACCCGTGTAGCCACCGTCCTTGAGCAGCTTGCAGCATTCGGCCAGCGGCACACGACCAGTGCCTTGCAATACCGGGGTCTGGTCGCCGGGGAACGCACAATCCTTGATCTGCACGACGCCACGACCGCCAACCAGATACGGCTTCAGGTAATCGAAGGTCACCGCTGGTGCTTCGCCGACACGCCACGGATGGGCCAGATCCCAGATGGAACCGACCTGATTGCCCGGGGCGAGCTTATCGAGATAGTAGTGGATGATCGCGTTACGCTCGCCATTGGTGTGGCTGTCGTGCGTTTCAATCAACGGTTGGACGCCGAGCTTGTCGGCAGTCGGCAGCGCTCGGGCGATGATCTGGGCACCGCGTTTGGACACTCCAGCGAGATTCATACCCTTCGGCAGCACCATGCCCGGCAGACGGTCCGGGTCACAGGAGGGCTCAAGCGGTGCAGAGGGGAATACGCGCACATAACGTGCACCGAGCACGGACGCCATATGCAGGCAGTGCTCAAGACTTTCAACCAGCTCATCCTCTTCGCGGGCGGTGTTGCACACCTGCACACGCGAGTCGACGGAGAAGATGGACACACCGGCCTTCTCGGCCAGCTCATCGCGCATCGCTTTGAGTTCGTCGTCGGTGGAGGTCATCGTGAACTTCATCTCATCGCCGACGGCGACTTCGATCTGATGAACACCTGTCGCCTTGAACGTACGAGCAAGCTCATCCATTGAATCGTACGGTGCGCCCAAAGTGGACGCTGCTAGTTCCCATGTCATAATTTATTCCTTTCGTTGCATATTTGGAAGTGCATACTTGGAAGTTAGAAAACCGAAAAATGCTAGGCAATCAGCCCATATCAGTGCTGTTCGCGATAGTCGAAATACTGGAAGTCTGCATGCGAACGCTTGGCATCCATATCTTGCGAGCAGATGCCAACCATGCCACCAGTAAACGCGCAGCCTTGAATCGTGCGTTCCACGTAGTCATCGCTAATATGGTCCGCCGGTTGCGCGCCGCCGATTGCCTTCCACAGAGCGTTGTCACCGCGCATGTTCGGGCCTTGCGCGAATCGGAAGTGAGCAGTGTCATGCCTCACTTCAACTTTCAACCGCACCGGCTCCTCGTCCAAAGCAAGCGCGTCGGAACCATAGTCGAGTGCACCATGATCGCAGCGCAACACTTGAATAATGCGCCGATCAGTGCCTTCTGAATCAAACGATACATACGCGTAAACCCAGTTTTGCGTATCGTAATACAGGATTAGACCAGCCACTTGCTGATAGTTTTCCGGCTCAAAATCGAGCACAGTCTCAGCGTCGAAATCGTACGATTCCCAACGTCGAGCAAACAACGTCTGATGGTGCTGCGAGCGCAACGACTGGTCTCCATACAGTCTCAGCCAGCCCGGACGTGCGGTAAGCGAGTAATCACGCTCTGCACGCAAAGCTCCACGCAGAGTCTTAAAGCTCGACGGAATGGCCGGGTCGGTTGCGGAGTTGAGCGGAGCGGCAGCTTGTGCAGCGGAATCATACTCAAATTCGATGCGTTCAGAATGGTCAGTTTCCTGCGCAATACCTTGTGAAACAGCTGGCGCAGGTACGCGCAGATCAGGGCTGATCGTGTTGTTGATCAGTCTTGGCCAACCATCTTCAGTCCAATAGATTTTCTGGATGGCGGTTTCGCGGCCGAGCGTGCAATTGCCGCGTTCAGTCAGGGGACGACCGCAAATTTGCGTGACGTACCATTCGTCACCGATTTGCAGGAAGCAACAGTGTCCAGATTTTTGTAACGGATTGCTTGGCTCATCACTCGTGGTCATGAGTGGCGTGTACGGCGAATCTTCGAATGGTCCTTCGAGTGTGCGGGCGCGTGCGACGGTTGCGGCGTGCATGTAGCCTGTGCCGCCGGCCGCGCACAGCAGGTAGTACCAGCCGTCTTTCTTGAGGATTTGTGGACCTTCGCATACGCCGAGTTTGGTGCCTTTGTAGAAATGCTTGCGTTCACCGATCAGTCGCATGGTCACGGGATCGAATTCCTGAATGACTGTGCCAGCGAACCTCTGATGGCCCGGACGGTAGTCGTAGAGCATGTTAAGGAACCATTTGCGACCGTCGTCATCGTGGAAGATGGCTGGGTCGAAACCGGATGCAGTCAGGAAGCTCGGCTCGCTCCACGGACCGGTAATGGTCGGCGCGGTGATGACGTAGTTGAGCGTGTCTTTGAACGGCGCGTAGGTTTTCACATCAGTGTAGACGAGCCAGAATTTGCCGTCTGCATAGCTTAAGTGCGGTGCCCACAGTGAGCCGGAATCGTAGTTGCCGCGCAAATCGACCTGTGATTCGCGGTTGACGGGTGCGACGATCCACTCCCAGTTGACGAGATCGCGCGAATGGTAGATGTCGATGCCTGGCCACCATTCGAATGTGGATACGGCGATGTAGTAGTCGTCACCGACACGTAGCGCACTCGAGTCGGGATGGAAGCCCGGCAGGATTGGGTTAGTGATCATCGTGGTCATTACTGCTCCTTTGTGATGGTCGATGATGCCGATGATGCCGCAGACAATGCCGACGATGTTTGCGCTATCAGAAGAGTTGACTCGTTAACTTGATCGCAATATGTGAACAGCAGCCAATTGCTGAGCCGAACTCACTTTTACAGCAATGAACTGTCACCACGCCACTGCAATCGGCTACTACTTGTGCAGGGCGCATGATCAATATCCTTTATCGAATGATTCCACAATGACACGGACTGAGAAGTCGGACTACCTATCTGCTGAATTGGATGAACAGCAATTCGACCAATTCAGCAACACACGTTCAGCAAGCGTGTGACTTGCTCTGCGGTACGTTCGACGTTGGCAGATGCGTTGCGCAGTAGGTCGGGCAAGCTAGCTGCACCGGGAGCGATGCCGAATACTGCATCGATGCCGCAGTCATACAGTTCGCCGATGCCTTCGCCGATATGTCCAGCAATTGCTACGACTGGTTTGCCGTAGTGTTTGGCAGTTTTAGCAACGCCGGCTGGAGTCTTGCCAAACTTGGTTTGGAAGTCAATTGATCCTTCACCCGTGAAGACTACATCTGCCCATTGCGTCGCTTCGTTCAGTCCTGATCGTTCGATGACTAAATCAATGCCGGGCTTGAACTCGGCGTGTAGGAATGCAAGTAATGTTGCACCAATACCGCCGGCAGCGCCTCCACCTTGACGATTCGCGAGCGTTATGCCGAGCTGACGTTCGGCAACAGCAGCGAAATGAGCGAGCGCATGGTCGAGTACGGCAACATCTTCGGCGCACGCGCCTTTCTGCGGGCCGAATACGGCGCTTGCACCACTTGGACCAGTCAGAGGATTGGTCACATCGCAAGCGGCGATGATGGTCACTGCGGCAAGTCTCGGGTCGAGATTATTCGTGTCAATGTGAGCCAAATCAGTCAAGGCCGCGCCGCCATGAGCTAATTCACGGTTATTTGCGTCAAGTAGTCGCACACCGAGAGCTTCAAGAATACCAGCGCCTGCATCATTGGTTGCGCTGCCGCCAAGACCGACGATAATCGTCGTGGCTCCAGCATCAAGAGCAGCTTCGATAAGCTCGCCAGTGCCGTATGAACTGGTAATGCGCGGATTGCGTTCCTCGCGACTCAGCAAGCCCAGTCCACTTGCTGCAGCAGTCTCTACAACAGCAGTCACGCCGTCGCCGAGCATAGCATAACAAGTCGTGATTGATCGGCCGAGCGGATCATGTGCTGTGACCGTGTGCATCGTGCCGCCTGTTGCATCAGCCAATGCTTGCGCGGTACCTTCACCGCCGTCAGCCATCGGTAGCAATCGAATCTCAGCATCCGGCTGAGCCTGTCGTATCCCCCGCGCCATCGCCTGTGCCGCTTGCATGGCGGTCAGGCTCTCCTTAAAGGAGTCAGGGGCGCATACATATCGCGTCATGTCTACCAGCCTACCGCACGACACGCCGAAATGGAAAGCGCTTACCGTCTGAGATAGAGAGTGAGAGAAAAGAGGTAAATTACGCGAAGCTTCGCTCAGCATTTGCATATCATTCACTGAAATGAGCCCATGGAATGAGTCCCACTACACTGCGACAAAAATTCACATGCACCGTTTTAATTTTCACGCAAATCACCAATGCCAACTGGCAACCCACATAATTCGTTAATCTCACCTATGTACGAAGCACCCGCAAGTACTTCATCGCAACACGCTATACTGGAAAACGCTTAAGATAGTTTTTCCAAGAAGTGCAGGATAAGTAGAAAACGTGGCAGAGCAGAACGACAAGTCAGTCTCCCCCGCAACTTTAATGGACGTTGCCAAAAAAGCCGGCGTATCCATTGCCACTGCGTCTCGCGCGCTCAACGGTAGCGCACGCAAAGTACGCAACGATTCATACGTCAAGGTCATGGAAGCCGCCAAAAAACTCAACTACCGACCGAACGCGTATGCTCAAGCGGTAGCCAAAGGCGCAGCACCAAGCATTGTGTTGCTTGTCTCCGACATTTCCGACCCGTACTTCGCGTCCGTCTCGCAAGGCGTGGTAAAAGCAGCCGGGGAACACGGCATTGCAGTAACTATCGGAGTTGCGGCGGGGCCCAAAGAAGAACTCGAAGCCGTATGCAAGGCAACTGCCACTCGACCACGCGGCATCATCATTTCAGAAAGTGAATATATTGACGCGCCGGAACGAACCGCTCTTGAAGCGGAGTTGCGTCAATACGAAGCTGCGGGCGGGCGAGCAGTGTTTATTCTCAACCGCAACCTGCCATTTCCTGCCGTAGACGTTGCTAATGAAGTTGGTGCTCGCGCGATCGCCAAGTTGGTAGTGGATTCAGGATACCGGCGTCCTGCGATTCTCAAGGGGGATGACAATCATCGTTCGTCGCGCGAACGTTTAGGTGGAGTGACGGATGCGCTGAACAAGGCAGGCATTGCCGTTGACCCGCGTGCGATTGTCAATGGTCGGTTCAGTCGGACAGAAGGATATGCGGCGGTAATGCAAATGGCACGATCCGGACTGCTGATAGCTGGCGCTGGTGCCGCCTACGACGGAGCTGGCGTGGATTCGATTATTGCGCTGAACGATGTGATGGCAATTGGAGCAATGACCGCTTTGCGCGCCAATGACATTGAACCCGGGACACAAATTGGCGTAACTGGCTTCGGTGATATCCCTTACTCAGTTGACGTGCATCCTTCGCTGACAACCGTTCATTTGCCGCTCACCGAAATGGGACAGGCGGCAGTTGACTGTGTGCTCACCGAACGGGACGATGCTGGTACGAACGGCACGACAGTCAGCGCACAGCAATCAGCTAACCGGCTCATTTTCGTGCAAAGCACACCTGATATCGTCCTGCGCGAATCGCTGCCGCATCGATAATCATTCGCAGTATCAGTGAGAAAACCGCCGCCATTGATGTGAGTGGCGGTTTTCGCTCGCTTAGACTGTCGTCAGTGAGAGAAAACCGCCACTCACAGAAACGCGTGGCAGAAATCGCTCGCTGAACGGCGCCTCAGCGAGCGATTTCTGCCACGCTCTTATAGTCCGTTATTGCGCTGCCGTTCTCGATACATACCCGGCGTGACACCCATCCGCGCACGAAACACACTAATAAAGTAACTTGCCGATGCAAATCCGCATGCACGTGCGATCTGCGCAATTGCCCCATCTGTTTGACTCAGCAATCGTTTCGCTTCTTCAATCCGACGCTCAGTCAAATATTCATTCGGCGTGTGTCCAACATATTGCCGGAACAACAAGCAGCATTGCGTACGACTGACATTGCCAGCCACCGCAATATCTTCTACACTGAGCGGCTCAGCAAACCGCTGTTGAATAAGTCCAGTCATATTCAACACGTCGATACGATGATGCTGTTCAATGGACACATCTGCATCAGCCGCCGTGGACAACTGGAACCGACCCAGCACCGCATTGAGCAGACTAACCGCTGTAGCAACTGCCGGAAGTGGATTGATGACTTGAGCAGATGATGATTGCGAAACTCGATCGAGTCGTTCGCCATGCAGTTGTATCACCAACTGATCAATGCTCTTCAGAATCTCTTGCTGCCACAAAACATCAGGAGACAGTCTCAGACAATCATCCATATGCTGGTCAAACGCACGATCACAGCGCGCTGCAATATCAGATGTGAGCCGCTCAATCAGCGCCGGACTAATTACTGCACAAGTAAACCAGCATTCGTGCCGCTGCGGTGAGAAACCATAATGCAATCGACTTGAGTTGACTACTAATCCTTCGCCAACATGAAGTTCATGCACCACGCCGTTGACGAAGTACTGCATTGCACCACTGATCACGTGTACAAACTCCAAGTCACGATGCCAGTGGCAGGCGCAACGATAATCAGCGTACGAACTCAACGGATCACGAAACGCATAAATCGGCAGTTCGGGGATATTGTATGGCACACGCTCCGAAAGATCAGATAGCACAATAGGACGTTTGACAGCCCGTTCTGACATAAGCAGACGACCTTTCTGACGCTAAACCGTATAACTGGTTACAATGTCATTCTGTACGATATTGATATTATCGCGATCATACCTGCTATCGATAGCGGCTATTTCAGGAGCATA
This sequence comes from Bifidobacterium hapali, assembly GCF_002259755.1. Lineage (GTDB taxonomy): Bacteria > Actinomycetota > Actinomycetes > Actinomycetales > Bifidobacteriaceae > Bifidobacterium > Bifidobacterium hapali. The sequence goes on along the minus strand of NZ_MWWY01000005.1, from coordinate 221,174 downwards.
TAATCATATGATTTATTAGAAGTTCCAGTCGAAAACTCAGAACAGAACATACGATAATTAATGCAATAACGTCTGAATGATTTCATCATCAGATACGTAAGTTCAAGGAGGAACGATCATGCTGAGTTTCTACAATATCGCAATACGAGCAGCCGCCGTATTGAACAACGTGCTCGACCAATATTTCACCATATGTCGCAATTGGATGGCCGAACAGCTATCGCATGCAGACAACGATGCTGGATGGTTCGCCATGTGGTATCCGACGTCCGTGAATGACATGGCGTGAGCAGCACACATTCGCCCGAAGGATGCTGAACGATTGCGCATTGAGTAGGATGCGAGCTACCAGTTTGCCAAAGTAACCAGCAACCAGCAACCAGTAACCAGCAACCAGTAACCAGCAACCAGTAACCAGTAACCAGTAACCAGTAACCGCGATGGTACGATCGTACACTTCGACATGTATGGTCAATGTCATGGACGATATCATCAGACAGCCACGCCGCATTGATCCCAACCGCAGACAACGCATTATTGACGCTTGTCTTGACGTGATCGCCGAACGCGGCGTGGCTGGTGCATCCCATCGCGTGATTGCAGCCGCAGCCGATGTTCCGCTCGGTTCGATGACCTATTATTTCACCGGATTAGGCGATTTACTTCATCAAGCATTCGACCAATACGCACAACAATGTATTGACCGTTTTGCCGAGCGTATGGCCCACGCGACAACTGCGGATGAGGCATGCGATGCGATCGTCGAACACATCACGGGAAACGATTTACTCAGTTCACAACGTGATCTCAATATTAATCTCGAATTTTATACGCTTGCCGCACGTAACCATGATTATCGTGACATCTCCGAGCGGTGGATGGCGGCTAGTCGCGCGCAAATTGAGCGGTATTTCGATGCGAGAACGGCGATGCTGCTCGACGCAATGATCGAGGGTGTTACTTTACATCGCGCGCTTGGCGGCGTGCCTAGTGATCTGGCGGTTGTTCGCGACGGTATTCGACGCATTGCTCAAGTGTAATCTGTAGATATTGGCGTTCGCTAGTAACGATAGCCGCGAAGAACACAGTGCAATGCGTAAGAGTCGATCGGTAAGGGTTTACCATAACACGCGAATGTTCATCTAGCTTATTATACAAATAAATATTTTCTACGAAATCATAATATAGTATTCGCCGTATGGAAACCGTTTTCCAAAGAAGGAATACCACCGTCATGACTGCATCCAAACCAAACACGTCATTCTCACTATGCGTCCACCGGAACTCGTGGACAAACTAATGAACGCCGAACAGTGGGAACGACTCAACACCATCGCCAATGTTGATCGCAACGTTATCACCGACTTCCACGCAGATGGCGTTGACGAGCAGATTGCACAAGCTGACTACATCTTCTCCGGTTGGGGTCCAGACGCGCGCATTGACGCTGATGCACTTGCCAAGATGCCGAATATTAAGGGCATCGCAGCGGCCGCTGGCAACACATGGCGTCTGCTCACACCTGAAGCTCTGGACGCTGTTAAAACACGCGGCATTCTCATGTCTAACTCTGGCTATGTTAACGGTATTCCGGTTGCCGAATACTGCATGGCGATGATTCTCATGGCCAACAAAGACTTCTTCCGCGCCGAACGCATCTATCGCGAACGCCGCGAATACATTAACCGTGAAGTTGAATTCCCGACCGCCGGCAACTATCACAAGACTGTTGGCTTGGTGACTGCATCTGCACGTATTGGTCGTCATTTGCTGGGACTGCTCAAATCATACCGTATGCGCGTACTTGCTGAATCACGTTCGATGGACGCCGAGGAAACAGCATCTTATGGTGCAACCAAGGTTAATCTAGACACGCTATTCCGTGAGTCTGATGTGATTTCTGTACACACGCCAAGCTTGCCAGCCACGCAGGGCATGATCGGTGAAAAGTACTTCAAGATGATGAAGGATGGCGCGTGGTTCATCAACTCTGCTCGCGGCGCTGTTGTAGATGCTGATGCGATGATCGCAGAGCTCAAGACCGGCCGCATCAATGCGATTCTCGACGTAACTGATCCAGATGAGCCGCTGTCTGCTGATTCGCCACTATGGGATATGCCAAACGTGATTCTTACCCCGCATATCGCTGGCTCTGAAGGCACCGAGTTGCAAGGCATGGGCGAGAACGTGGTCAATGAGCTCACTCACATGATCAAGGGCGAGCCACTCGATTTCGGCGAGTAAACGCTGCAATTAGCTCAAGCCGACTGGCTTGTTGCCGTTAAGCAAACAGCATCTTATAGCAGCTCCCCTTGTCAGGGGAGCTGTCGAGCGAAAACGACTGAGGGGTAGTCGACACTCTTGTGAACGCTCCAAAGACATGACTACCCCTCAGTCAGCTACGCTGACAACTCATCCTGCAATTACAGACGCGCTTCACGCGCAGCTTATTGGTTCGCCTGCCGGCTCACATATTGCCCACAAACAGCTCTGCTGTTTGTTCCACGGTAACATCCCGGCAACGGGAGCCATTTTCTAACTAGGAGGTCATTAATTCACTAACGAATTATTGACACAGAATACAAAACATACCGCTATACTTGATGGTAACGCAAACATAGTTGCAAACACTAGCATTCGGCGCTAAAGGAGACCATCATGGATAACGCGAAGCGGCGTACTGAACAACTGCCCTATCATTATGACGACCCATCCATCATGGGCGGCCAGCTCGAATATCAAGAAAAACTGTGGGAGTTCAACCGCACACATCCCACCGACGCAGACGGCAAGCAAAAACTCCTCAAGGAGATGTTCGCCGAGATCGGCGACGGTTGCCATGTTGAAACTCCAGCCCATGCAAACTGGGGATTCCATCATGTGCACATGGGCAAAGGAGTCTATTGCAACGTAAACTTCACATGCGTAGATGACGCAGACATCACCATCGGTGACTGGTGCATGTTCGGGCCGAACGTGGTCATCGCGACGGCCGGGCATCCTGTGCTACCAGTACTGCGCGAACATCATTATGTGTACTGTATTCCAGTAACGATCGGCCGCAACGTGTGGGTTGGCGCAAACGTAACGATTCTGCCGGGAGTTACGATCGGCGATAACTGCGTGATCGGCGCAGGATCGGTTGTCACCCACGATATTCCAGCGAATACAGTGGCATACGGCGCGCCCTGTCAAGTGGTCCGACCCATCGGAGATAAGGATCGCGAGTACTACTTCAAGCAGCGCAAACTTGACGTGTGGGAGTGACGCCTGAAAACAGCCGAGCAGAACGCGCAGACTCCCATCTCACATAAAGACCGGCCATTAATCTGGGCCAACCCCATGTGCGTGGCGGATATTGCTCGCTGAGACACCGCTCAGCGAGCAATATCCGCCACGCATCAACCGTCGGAGCAGCATAAAGCTCCCATAACCTCCAGTAACCTCTGATCGCTTCTTCGCAAGCAGCGATCAGAGGTTACTCAATCAACCGATACTAGCGGCTGTTGCGTTTGCCGAGCGGCGCAACACCTTCGAGAACAAAGACCAACAGGCCGACGCATATGACCACCATCAATGGCTCCGATGCAACGTTCCACCATCCGTCGCCGCTGTACAATACCGCGCGCACGCCATCGCCGATGTAGCGTTGCGGCACCCAGCCATACACCCAATCGCGCCAGAATCCGGGCAACAGCTCGTAGGGGAACAAGCCGCTGGTCATGCCAAGTCCCAATCCAAGAACACCGCACAGCACACCAAAAGGCAGCGCAATGTTCATCAGGGACAACAGCACCGCCATGATAGAGAAGCTGGCAAGCCACAGGAATCCAATCATCGCCACCGGCGGCCAGCCGGAGCCAAGCATGGCGAAAATGCAGCATGCACCAAGTGCAACACATAGCGACCAGCCCAGTGCAGCAACCAGTTGTGCACCGAATGCCCCCCAACGCTGCGACTTGGAATCGTACTGCTTGCGACCCAACTGCGACACGATGAGCACGGATACGATCATGGACATCATGTACGTAGGCATGATGAGCACGTTCTGCCCCATCATCGCCGCTGTGGGCAGACTGCTGTTGGACTTGACATCACCGGCGTTGATCGTCTTGACATCCACCTTCGCACCGCTCTGGGAAAGCATGGCCGGCACGCTCTGCTTGAGCAGGCTGGCGACAAGTGGGCTCTTCGAGTTGTCGATAGTGAGGGTGATGACCGGGGCGTTCTCGTCGTCGGACGAAGCAGACGTGGAGCCTGAAACGCCGGCCGCATCGCCAGACTGTGCGGCGATAGCCTTCTGCATAGCAGTCTGCACATACTGCTGCGCCACTGCCCCGGTAAGCCCCTGCGCTGCCGCTTCAGCCTGCGCCTTGGCTAAGGTCTGTGCAAGCGCTGTGGCGGACTCGATCTGAGCCTTGGCAGCCGCCTGTTTTACAGCCATCTGCTTGGCGGTGAAGTCCTTAGAGATGGTGATTGCCGCATAATACTCATGGTCGGCGAAGCCCTTGTCAAGATCGCCCTGCGAAGCGACCTCGGTCCAGACCATCGGTTGTTCGTCGGCACTGTCAGACGACGAATTATCAGACGAAACATCCGACGACGCTCCGGTTAGTTTCTTGACCATTGTGTCACCGACATTGACGTCCCCTTGAGCGGTGGATGCGCCTTCGTCTAACGACAGGATTGCGACAGGCAGCTGGCGAACCTGCGCATTCATCATCGGGTAGAATATGAGCGCCATCAAGCAGGAGATGGCGATAATTACCACTAATGGCAGAGCATATTTCGCATGTTTTCTCAATATATTCAACATATTCATCATGGGTTCCTCTCATTTGCGAATTCATATCGAATCCGCCCAAACGATGAGAATACCCAACACATTGTGGAATATAAATCCCCATAATTCGATATGCTGTTGAGTTAGAGGCGTACCGTGACGACAGCCGATACGGGGCATCCCACACGGCAAGCACAGCAAGGAGGACCAAACATGGGACGACCAAAAGCAGACGAGCAAAGTGCACCCGAAAAAATGCAACGCGCATTCTGGATGCTGCTCGAAGCCAAGCCATATGCGCAAATCACCATCAGCGATATCACGCGCGCGAGCGGGCTCAATCGCAGCGCATTTTACTATCACTACACATCCATTCCAGAACTGGCCGACGATGCCATCGCCGCACTGTATGCGCAGTCAAATGTCGCCTCTTTCATCGTCCATCTCATCCAGCAGCCGAACGACACAGAAGCCATCAGCGACTACGGAAAACGCATCGACGACCCCGTGTATCGCTCGTGTATTCGCAAAATCATGCTGATCGCAGGCTCACACGGTTCAGCAGCGTTAGTGCGACAGCTCAAGGATTTCGTCATCGACATCTGGCTGTCCTCGATCAATGTCAAACGGGAATCACTCTCTCCAGAGCAACGCATCACCGCAGAATTTGCCGCCAGCGGCATTCTCGGCATGTTCAATGTGACACAAGGCATGCTCGAGCACACGGAGTTCAACCCGGATTGGATTACTCAATCTCCCGTGCCACGAACAGTATCCCAACTCGTTCACTCGCTGCAAATACAGCCCAAGTAACTACGGATACGATCTTCCAACAACGCGACGAAGGCTCCCCGTAGGGAGCCTTGACAATAGCAGTAGCGTTACAGTGACGGCGTCACTGCAATTGTGTCGTCATCACACCATCCATCCGTCACCGCCAACCCACGCCCAACATCACTCGGGGCTCTTCAGCGCACCAACCATGTCGATACGATCGAGCGACTTGTTCGTCGACTGTTCCACAATCACCGTGAATCCGAATGCCAGCAATGCAGCAAGTACATAGCAGTACCACGCCACATGCGGCACGATGCTCATACCGGGCAGATTCAACTGGCTCAACAGGAACCCGAGCAAGCCGCGACCGCACGGCAGGCCGATGACAATGCCAATACCGGCCAGCAGTAGCATCTCCTTGTTCACGTAACCGTGCACTTCACCACGCCGGAAGCCCAGCACCTTGATCGTAGCCAGCTCGCGCTCCCGTTCCGAAATGTTCGTGGATGCGAGCGTATAGAGCACTACCACCGCGAGAATCGCCGCCATGACCACGATGAAGCCGATCATCACGAAGAAGATGAGGAAGCTCTTGCCGAAATCACGCGTCTGCTTGGCGGTGCTCATCACCGTCAGGTATTCGTCCTGTTCAGCCAGACTGTCAGCGAACGCGATCTGCGCATCATCGTCGCCCTTCACCTTGATGAGGTCGGCGTTGAGCGTCAGATCCGTATCATCACTCACGTCAAACGCCGCACGGTAGGCTGCCTCGGACATGACCACGATATTGCCCGTGTAATACTGAGCCACGCCGGTGACTTTCACCGTAGCGGTGTCCATCATCGCATCGGCGAGCTTAACGGTACTGCCGGCAGTCAGACCAAAAGTTTTGGCGGCGTTGGCTGTGACGATTGCCGCCGCCTCACTGCTACTGTCATCCAACGCAATGGCTTGACCGTCCGCAGTATGCAGATCAAGATAGCTGTCAAGCGATTCACCGTTCGGAATGACCATGAACTGCACGGTCAGCTTGCCATCTTCAGTGGATTCGCCATCACCAGCATCATCATTCGCGCTATTCCCAGTGTTATTCCCAGTATCCGCAGACAACGTCGCGCTCTGCACATACAACGGCAGCGAGGATTCCACTGCATCATCGTTATCCAACGATTGCTGAGCCGCGTCATGATCAGTCGGCTTGGTCACGGCCATCACATCGTAAGTGGCGATTTCACTGAACTGTCGTGGCATCATCGTCATTGCGGAGGATGCCATACCGAAACCGGCGGTCATCAGCGCAGTACATCCGAGCACGCCGATAATCACCATGAGTGCACGGGACTTGTATCGGAACAGGTTGCGCGCAGTCACCTTGCCGAGGAAGCTCAGATGATTCCAGACAAACCCGATGCGCTGCAGAACGATGGTTTTGCCAGCTTTCGGCGCTTTCGGACGGAGCAATTCGGCCGGCTGAAGCCGCAAAGAACCAGCACACACAGCCATCGCACTGCCGCAGATGAGCACAAGGAACAGCAGGATGCCACCGATGCCGATACGCCAGTCAATGATGAGCGGGTACGTGGGAATCACGTACAGAATATGCAACATGCGTTTGGTGAACACAAACGGCAGACCAGCCAGTCCGATCAGATCGCCGATCACACCACCTGCGAGCACTGCCGAAGCCGAGTAGATGAGATACTTGAGCATCGTTTCGCCGCGCGTGTAGCCGAGTGCCTTGTATGTGCCGATAAGCTGGCGATCCTCTTCCACCATGCGGGCCACAGCGGTCAAACTGACGAGAATCGCGATGACGAGGAACAGAATCGGGAACAGCTTGCCGAGGCGGGAGATCATCTCGCCTTCGGTCTTGACGTCCTCATAACTAGTCAGGGCACTGCGGTCGCGAATGATCCATGTGGCGTCCGGCAGCGCGTCAAGCTTTGATTCCAGCTGCGATTGCGCGTCGGCAATTTTCTGTTCGGCAGCGGTTTTCATCGGATTGCCGTCAGGCAGGGCCACAATAGCTTGCTTCTGCTCGTTAAGTTTGCTTTCGATCGGTTCACGAATGGCGTCCTTGATAGCGTCGGTGCGAGCTTGTTCACGGGACGACTGGATTTTCTCGATATTCGACTGTGTCTGCGTTACGTTCGTCAGATAATCATTACCGTACGTGTTGAGTTCCGCTGCACCATCCACGCTGATCAGCGCAGACGTGTACGGCGCGTCCGTCTTGTCCACAGCCTCAGGCGCGACGAACAATGGATAGACGGTTTTCGAGCCGGAGATCAATGCCATCGGACCGGACGGGTTGACGATATCGTTCGGATCGATGACGGTGCCGACTATGGTGTACTCGCCGGTCGCAAACGTGCCAGAATCGTCGGACGAACCGCCTGCGTTGGCAATCAATTGCGTCACGGACGTGGAGTCGTCCAGCGTGAACGTGAGAGTATCACCCAACGCCTTGCCGCTGTCGGTCAAATACTGCTCGGTGACGGCGATCTCATGCGCCTTCTCCGGCAGACGGCCATCGGTCAGATACGGCTGGTCGAGACCCTGATCGTTCAGCGCGGTCACCGTGGCGGACGCCTGCTTGCCATCGATTCGGGTGTATGCACTGGCCGACCACTGACCGGCGACCGCCCCCACGCCATTCACGCTAGACAGGGCCTTGATATCGTCATCATCGAAACCGAACGTGGAGACGATGCTCAAGTCGTGCATGTCGGTCTTGTCAAAGAAACCGTCGAGGCCACCGCGCAAATCGTTGCTGATAGACGAAAGCGCACCCATCATCATCACACCGACCGCGACAATGACTGCTATTGCCGCAAATCGCTTGCCGTTGGAGGCGACGGCCCGCCAGGCGTCCTTGTAGAGCGCGGTGCGTTTCACTCGCGTTTGACGCACGGTGCGGCGCTGTTGTGCATGTGCCATAGCGTTCACCCCTTTACCATTCGATGTCCGCGATGGGCGTGGGGTTAGCGTTCGTCGTGATTTCGGTGACTTTGCCGGAGCGGAAGCGAATCAGACGGTCACCCATCGGCGCAAGCGCGGAGTTGTGCGTGACGAGGGCCACAGTGATGCCACGATCACGGCACGCATCCTGCAGAAGCTGGAGGATTTGTTTGCCGGTATTGTAATCGAGCGCGCCGGTCGGCTCATCGCACAACAGCAGCTTTGGGTTTTTAGCCAAGGCGCGGGCGATGGCGACGCGCTGCTGCTCGCCGCCGGACAATTGCGCCGGGAAATTACCGAGTCGATCGCCAAGGCCGACTTTCTCCAAGGTCTCGCGGGCATCGAGCGCGTCGGGGCAGATCTGCGAGGCAAGTTCGACGTTTTCTAAGGCAGTGAGGTTGGGCACGAGATTGTAGAACTGGAAGACGAACCCGACGTCGAATCGGCGGTAGTCGGTGAGTTCCGCCTCACTGGCCTTAACGATGTCCTTGCCGTCGATGGTAACGGTGCCCGAAGTCGCGCGGTCCATCCCGCCGAGAATGTTGAGTGTGGTGGATTTGCCGGCGCCGGATGCGCCGAGGATGACGGCGAGCTCGCCTTGTTCGATGTCGAAGGTGGCGTGGTTGAGCGCCAGCACGGCCGATTCTCCGCTGCCGTATTGGCGCACGACGTCATGGAATTCTAGGAATGACATGGTGATTGGTTCCTCTCGTTAATCACTCGACACTATGTCGTCGGATAACAAGATAATGAATCCAACATCAATCATCAATCAACAATTTCGGCGAACCTATCGAGTGATTCGCAACGAATACAGCGAGCACCGCCAATCAGCGTTCACCAAGGAGTTCAATCATGGCCAAGAAAAATCCGGAACAGACTGGGCAAACCATCCGCAATATCAAGGAGGCGTTCTGGAAGCTCTATGAGGAGAAGCCCATCGAGAAGATCAGCGTTAAGCAGATCACCGACCTGGCAGGCTACAACCGGGCCACGTTCTACCTGTACTTCTCCTCGGTGCGCGACGTGCGCGACCAGATCGTGGACGACCTCATCGCCCAGCGCGACGCGATGCTCAACGAATCGATGCGCGACGGCAAACTTGCCATCACCCCCGAACTGACGGATGTGCCCATGACGTTGTTCCGCTACGGCAAGGTGCTGCTCGGCCCGCATGGCGACCCGAAGTTCGTGGAGCGCGCCGAGGAGAGCGTCTGGCCGTACATCCAGCCGATCCTCTTCCCGGATACACCGGACATCGATGACATAAGCGACCCGCAGGAGCGCCGGCGGCTGGAACTGCTCAAGCGTTTCTACCTCTCAGGCATCCTCGGCCTGTTCCGCGCGGCGCTCAACAATCCCGACCTCATCAATCCCACCGAAATTGGCCGGTTCATGTCCGAGGAGCTTCTCCCCCGCATCGTGCCGCAGGACGCGAGCACTGATACTGGCGCCGGTACTGGCGCTGGCGAAAGCCAGACATCCAAGCCCAACGAGCGCGCCGAAAGCACCCGCGCATAACCGGAGCGAAAAGACCAGACCTAATCTTCACTTTCCACAAGAGAAGATTTGCATCAATCTTCATCTCTGGCGAGTGAAGATAGGATATAATCTTTACTGTCAGCAAGTGAAGATGGAGAGCATTATGTCGTTGTCATCGCTTATCGCCGAGTATCTCGACTTTCGCGTCCCCGAATACATTGCACGCGACAGCGCGGTCATCGAGGTTCCCGAACCGGCACGCAACAATGTAATCTACACCATTACGGGCGTACGTCGGTGCGGCAAAACCTACGCCATGTACCAGCTCATGGACCGGCTTATCGCCGCTGGAGTTCCGCGTACAAAGCTGTTCCACTTTTCATTCGACGACGAACGCATCATGCCGTTCACTGACCATACGCTCGCCGACCTTCTCAATACCTACTACCGTATGGTGCCTGACGCTTTGGATGGCTGCTATCTTCTTTTCGACGAGATTCAAGAGGCTCCATATTGGACGAACTTCATCCGACGCGTAGCCGAACAGCATAACGTCACCATCGTGCTCACCGGCTCCTCATCGAAGCTGCTGTCCTCGGACATCCCCACGAATCTTCGGGGGCGCTCACTGTCAAGGGAAATGTGGCCTTTGAGCTTCAGGGAATACTGCCTATTCCATGACATTTCCACAACGAGCGTCGCCGGCGAATACCCAGCGAACATGCGGAGGCCGTTGCAGTCCGCATGCAACAGCTATCTCAACACCGGAGGATTCCCTGCAGTACAGCGCATGGGCACGCTCGATCGCATGCGCATGCTGCAAGGGTACGCGGATGAGATCGTCACCAAGGATATTCTGGAACGATTCGGCACCACATCCCTGAGGGTCGCCACGCGGTTTTCCCGCAATGCGTTACGGTCCACCGGACTCAAATTCTCCGTCAACGCGCAGGTCAAGGCGATGCGAAGCATACAGGTACCCGTCTCCGGCGGCAAACTGTATGATTTGATGGATGATTTCGAAGATGCGCACCTGCTGTTTAAGGTAGGCGACTTCACCCTTTCCATACGGGACAATCCCAAGACCCCGTACAAGGTGTATTCCGTGGACCCCGGACTCTCCCTCGCGGTGGCCCCAGCCAATCATCTCGACCTCGGACAGCGACTGGAGACGGCCGTGTTCGTCGAACTCAAACGACGCTACGGCGACAACAGAACCAATACCATCGCCTCGTATTCAGCCGCTAATTGTCCGGAAGTAGATTTCATCGTCGGGGATGAAGCGACCAGAGAGCCGTATCAGCTGATTCAGGTCGCCGCGCAGACCGGCATCGATCGCACCGTGGTCACCGATTTCGGCGACCGGTCCCTCAGCGACAAGTTCCGCAGTGAAATCGGCAATCTTTCAGCAGCGATGGGCAACACGGGGCTAAATCACGGCACACTCATCTCATTGGACGAGGAAGGCGAGATCGCCGTGCCGGCGGGAACCATCGAGGTGATTCCCGCATGGCGTTGGTTCCTGCGATGAATCCCATCCAGCAATATCATTTAGAGCTTGCGAAAATAGCCAGCGAAGCTGAAAATCTCAGGCATTGGCGTATTCGCGATCAATGGCACGGAGCCCATCCACAGTGGGCTTCACCCGCATGAACCAGTGGTGGAGGAACGATTCCCCTTCAGCTCCGAACGTGGAGGAAAGACTCTGTCAACCGCATCCAATCCCATGCTTACTCCTCTACAGCGGTGTCGTCCTTCAAGGCCTGGAGCAAGGCCGCGTCACGCTGCTCGATAATGCGCTTGCCGGCCTCGCCCTGCCAGGAGAAGAAGCCTCGGCCGGTTTTCGCGTCAAGGTCGCCGGCCTTGACCTTCTCGGCGAGCAGTGGGCTCGGGCCGGTACCGTTGTCCATACGTCGAACAGGTAGATACTGATGTTGTAGAACACGTCAAGGCCACCCAGATCGATGCTGGCGACCGGTCCCACGAGGTTCCAACGCCGTCCGAGGCTGTACTTCATCACGTCATCGACGGTGGCGGCGTCGGCGATGCCCTCCTGGATGATGTGGAACTCCTCGCGCAGCACGGCCATCTGCAATCGGTTGCCGATAAAGCCGAGCGCCTCCTTGTTGAGCTTCGCCGGTTTCTTGCCGATGCGGCGCATCAGCTCGACGATCGTGTCGAGTACCTGCAGGTCGGTGCGTTCACCCGGCACGACTTCGACCAGCGGCATGAGGTGGGCAGGATTCCAGAAATACGCGACCACGAACCGTTCCGGGCGTTCAAGCACGGAAGCGATGGCGGTCGGGCTCAGTCCGGACGTGCTCGTGGCAAAAATCGCGTCCTTGGGCGCGAACTGCTCGATCTCGAGCCAAGCCTCACGCTTGACGTCGAGGTTCTCGGCAATCGCCTCGATGACGAAGTCGGCGTCGGCGACACCCTGTTCGTAGCCGATGACCGGCGTGATGCGCGCGAGCACGTCGTCCACGCTCTCGCCGTCACGTAGCAGGCCGGCGTCCGCGAATGTCCCGGCGTCCGCGCGGATGTTCGTCATCGCGCGGTCCAGTGAGGCTTCGCTGCGCCCGACGAGGTGCGTCGCATACCCGGCGAGCGCGAACTGCAGCGCGATGGCGTGACCCATTGTGCCCGTGCCCACGTTGGCGACAGTCCTGATATCGTCGACGCCCACTGCAGTATTCTTTTCCTGCGTTCCCGTATCCATATTCGATCCAGCTTCCATGCCTTGGCCTCCAATTAAGTGCCGCCCACATCGGCGGCATGTCTTCGTTCCGTCGTCTACCGACCTCCCGTGGCCGGTAGGAAATGTCAGACATCATGATTGCGCACGATGCCTGGCATCGGCGACTCATCGGTTTTCAGCTTAATCGCGTCCGGTCATAGACTCGTCGGATTCGGACTGCATGATCGCACTCATCCAGCCGTGCTCACGTGGGTCTTGTGCGACCGCCACCGGTCTGCGGACACACGGCCGCCAGCAGGAAACAACCACCGATTGTTACAGTCCGTATCCTGAAGCACCCTACACACAAGTACTCCAAGCATCCCGAGATTGTCACGTGTTCATGTCTTACAGGCACTGTACATTGTGGATACGCTAATTAAACAAGCATCTTCAGGGCAGGGTGAAATTCCCGATCGGCGGTACAGTCCGCGAGCCCCACGAGCAATCGAGGAGCTGAACCGGTGCGATTCCGGTACCGACAGTCATAGTCTGGATGGAAGAAGTTGCGGCGGTGAGAATGCCTCCGTATGCAAGCCGGGCGAGGTGTCCCATGCGGTCTATCCGACCGTATGGCGATGCATTTGTCTCTGGCGCGAATACGGATCGGACGGCCTTGCATGCCCCGAATGAACGTACCCTGGAATCCTTTCGGAATCCAGGGTTTTGCGTTTTCCGGGCTGCATAGCGTCGAAACCGTATTCGTCACCGACACGATGCTCTCGGTCGGTGGAATCGCGGATGGCTTTCGCATGCCTTTCCATGAATCCCCTGGACATGCCCTATCGCAGGAAAGGAGTTTTTCATGGACGATAGGGACTTCATGTCCGTGGCGCTGCGTCACGCACGACTCGGAGCGGGCAAGGTCAACCCGAATCCGGTGGTGGGCGCGGTAATCGTACGCGACGGAATAATCATCGCCACCGGCCATCATGATCGTTTCGGCGGCTGGCACGCCGAACGCGCTGCACTCGAGGACGCAAAACAGGCAGGCGTCGACGTGCGGGGCGCCACCATCTACGTCACGTTGGAGCCATGTTGCCACACCGGGAAGCAACCACCGTGCTCGCAGGCGCTTATCGATGCGGGGCTGGCCCGCGTGGTGGTCGGCTCTCCCGACCCTAATCCTTTGGTCGCCGGCAAAGGTGTGCGTCAGCTGCGCGCAGCGGGTATTGAGGTCGTCGAAGGTGTGCTGCGGAACGAATGCAATCAGCTCAACGAAATCTTCCTGCATGCCATCACCACGCATACGCCGTTCGTCATGCTCAAATACGCGATGACCTTGGATGGACGCATAGCCACCTCCACGGGGCTCTCCCGTTGGATCACCGGCGAAGCTGCGCGCCGTCGCGTACATGAAGATCGCGGTAGGTTCGCTTCAGTCATGGTGGGTGTGGGCACTGTGCTGGCTGATGATCCACAGCTCACCTGCCGTATCCCGGGCGGACACGATCCGGTCCGCGTGGTATGCGACACCCGGCTGCGCACTCCGATCGACGCAGCCCTCGTCACCACGGCACGCACGACGCCGACAATCATCGCCACAGCGGTCGAAGATGGGCAATGTACACTCCCCTACCGCAAGGCAGGCTGTGAAATCCTCCAAGCGAATATCGATGGCAATGGCCGCGTGCATGTCGGTGAAATCGTAAAGGCGCTTGGCAATCGAGGATTGGATAGCGTGATGATCGAGGGCGGTGGCGCACTGGCATGGTCGGCTCTGCATGATCGTGCGGTGTCCAAAGTAAGCGCCTACGTCGCACCTAAGCTGTTCGGCGGAAGGAACGCTCCCGGACCGGTGGGCGGAGAAGGCATCACGACTCCCGATGATGCCTTCCGCATCGTCAATCGCAATGTCATCACGGTAGGCGACGACATCGTCATCGAGGGAGGTGTCGCGTATGTTCACGGGAATCGTTGAGGATCTGGGCACGGTCGTGCGATTGGATCGCGGCACTGATTTCGCGCGCCTGACGGTCGACTCCCCAGTGGCAGTGACCAATCGGACGGTCATCGGCGAGAGCATCGCCGTCAACGGCGTATGTCTGACCGTGACAGCCGTACAAGGCACGGCGTTCACCGCAGATATGATGCACGAGACGCTGCGCTGCTCCTCCCTCGGATTCCTCAGACGCGGCGACCATGTCGATGTGGAGCGCGCAATGCCTGCCGCCGGACGGTTCTCCGGACACATCGTCTCCGGACACATCGATGGCACGGGACTGGTCGAGTCGATCACACCAGATGGCATCGCGAAGGTCTATACGATCCGTGCGCCGTATGAGCTCATGCGATTCATTGCGCAGAAGGGGTCGATCACCATCGAGGGTATCAGCCTGACGGTGACATCCGTAACTGACGACACGTTTGGCGTATCCATCATCCCGCACACCGCGTCGCATACGGTGCTTGCCGAGCGCGGGATCGGCAGCATCGTCAACATCGAAACCGATCCGATTGCGAAATACGTAGACCGGCTGCTCGCGCTGCCGTCGCACGGCGGCGACAGTGACAGCCGCGCATCCGAGGCGATCACCGAGCGATTCCTCATCGAACACGGCTTCTGACATGCACACGAAGGATAAAAAAGATACACAATCGAAGGACATCATATGACTTCACCGAACACCGGTCGCACCGCCGACGCAGTGGTGGCACGCGCGATACGCGACATCCAGGCGGGTCGCATCGTCGTCGTGGCGGACGACGAGGGACGAGAGAATGAGGGCGACCTCATCTGCGCCACGCGTCACGCCTCCCCGACCAACATCGCCTTCATGGCCTCGCATGGCCGGGGTCTCATCTGCATGCCGATAAGCGTCGAACTGGCGGAGCGACTCGACTTTGCGCCTATGGCCACAACGAACACGGACAACCATCACACGGCATTCACCGTTTCCATCGACCACGTGGCCACATCCACCGGCATCAGCGCGCGCGACCGTTCGCTGACCGCGCTGGCCTGCATCGATCCTAAGTCGCGTCCAGAGGACTTCCGCCGCCCCGGCCACATGTTCCCGTTGGTGGCGAGACCGGGCGGCGTGTTGGAGCGCAACGGACATACCGAGGCAACCGTCGACCTGTCGAGACTGGCCGGGCTGGAGCCTTGCGGCCTGTGCTGCGAGATGATGAAAGAGGATGGCATGATGATGCGATGCGGTGATCTCGAACGGTTCGCCGCTGAGCATGAGCTCACGTACATCACCATTGCCCAGCTGCAGGAGTACCGCCGCACGCACGCTTTCCCACACAGGGTGCGACGCGTCGCGCAGGTGGAGCTGCCCACCAACTACGGCCGGTTCATTATGATCGGCTACGAATCCGAGAACGGCAGCGAGCATGTGACGCTGGTGATGGGCGATGACATTCCCGCCGCGAAGGCCAGCACAGACGTCTCCGGCGTATCCGATACGGCGGCGCTTCCGCCCGTGCTATGCCGTATCCATTCGCAGTGCATGACCGGTGACGTGTTCGGCTCGCAACGCTGTGACTGTGGTCCGCAGCTGCATGAGGCGATACGTCGCGTGGCGGCAGCCGGCCGCGGCGTAATCCTCTACCTCAGCCAGGAGGGTCGCGGCATAGGTCTTCTCAACAAGCTACGTACCTACGAGCTGCAGGAGCAGGGCTTCGACACGCTCGACGCGAACCTCAAACTCGGTTTCCCCGCAGACGCACGCGAGTACAACACCGCTGCCGCCATGCTGCGCGATCTTGGAATCGCCTCCGTCGACCTGATGACGAACAATCCGGACAAGATCGATCAGCTGGAACATGCCGGCGTCACCGTCGCATCCCGCGTGCCAATCGTCATCCCGCCGAACATGTACGACGCGAACTACCTGTCCACCAAGCAACATCGCATGGGGCATCTGCTGGGTGTCCTTGCAACCGCAACAACCACCACCATCACCAAGGAGAACTGACATGACCGTATTCGAAGGCCAGCTGGTCGCGAACACCACTAGCACCGGAAACGAAGCGAACGCACCGATCCGTATCGGCATCGTTGCGGCCCGCTTCAACGAGTTCATCACCTCGAAGCTGCTGTCCGGCGCTCAGGACGGTCTGCGCCGGCACGGCGTGGCCGACGAAAACGTCGACGTGGCGTGGGTGCCCGGCTCGTTCGAGATTCCGATCGCCGCCAAGTGCATGGTGACGACCGGACGCTACGACGCGGTGATCTGCCTCGGTGCAATCATCCGTGGATCCACCTCCCACTACGACCTCGTGTGCAACGAAACCGCGAAGGGCATCGCACAGGTGTCGCTGAGCTCCGACGTACCGGTGCTCTTCGGCGTGATCACCACCGAGAACATCGAACAGGCCATCGAACGCGCCGGCACCAAGGCCGGCAACAGGGGATTCGACTGCGCGCTCGGTGCCATTGAGATGATTAACGTACTGCGCGCCATCTCCGACGGACAGTAGGCAACGGACGTGGCGTATCGGCGCGCGACATTTCGGCGCCTCCACCGCACGATGCTTCAATAGCTCGGCGTCACAGGAACAGGCGAATGACCGCCACTACGGATAGCGCATAGACGAGCACGCTGAACGCGGACTGGCTGACACGGCGAGCCACCCACCGGCCACACAACACAGCGATGACAACCAGCGGAATAGTCCATGCCATCGCCGTGAAGTTCGTCCAAGTAATCATGTTGAGGCCGATGGCAAACGGCAGTTTGACCATGTTGATGATCAGATAAAACCAGGCGGTAGTACCGAGGAAACGTACAACACTCAGGTTTTCGGACAGGAAGTAGATCGAGGTAATCGGCCCGCCCGCGTTGGCAACCATCGTGGTGAAGCCGGCGAGCGCGCCGCACACCACGCGCTTGACCAGTGCGAATGTTTTCGTACCAACGGCGTGAGGCACGGCAGACGACCGTGCATCCGAATCATCCGCCGTCGTCGTATCATCCGTCATCATGGCATTCGATGCATCGGTCTTCGACGGTTTCGCCTCGGCCTGTCCAGAACGTCCGACCGTCCTACGCTCGGCAATCCTTTTGCGCGCCAATGAGAGGAAGTACATGCCCACGAACACCGCCAGGATCACGCCGATGGTCAGACGGGTGACGGTGTTGTCCGCCACAAACAGGAATCCAGCGCCCGCCACGATGCCAATGGCAACAAACGGAAACAGTCGCAGCAGCGTGCGACGCGACACATTGCCCCGATACGCCCAGATGGCACTCCAGTCAGCCACGATCGCCATGATGAGAGTGATGCCGGTGGCCTCCTTGGCGGGCATGACGGCGGTGAGCGTAGCCACGGCGAGAATACCCGCACCCGGTGCCAATGATTTATCCAATCCGTACAGCACTGCGGCGATCGCCACCACGGCCATCACACCAACCGTCATCCGACAATGCCGCCTTCCTACATCAAGCTACACACGCTACAGTTAGATCACCTCAGATGTTTACCAGCGCATCACGACGGGCAACGAATGCGTCAATCGCCTCGTTCCCTTCGATCACCGTGAACGTGATCGTCTTACGTTCGCTAGCCTGCGGTGCCAACGTATGCAAATCGCCACGCTGCTCATGCCAGCCGCGACCAAGTACGCTCGAATTAGACGGTTCAAGACCGACCACATAGTCGCCAGCACCCATCGACTTCCACTCCATAAAATACGGGAAGTCAGCAGCATCAAACTCGATCGTAAGACCAAGACCAAGCTTGCGGTTCACCACGCCTGCAAAACTGCGGCCGTGCTCATCGGCTGCAAGATCGTGCAGATACACACTTTCCGGCTTATTCGCAACCGGCTCGCCGATCTGACTCCACGGGGTATCGTCGGCAGCAGTCGTCTCGTCGCGCGGTGTGACCTTGCGACTTGGGATCACGACTTCAGCGCCCGAGTCAAGCAGCGGCCAGCCAACATTGCAGTGATACATCCACATCAGCGGTTCTTCGCGGAAAGACTCGTTCGTCACTTCGTCCTCAACAGTGATCGTCGCAGTGCCATATACGCTCGTAATACGTCGACGCAACACCATGTTCTCGCCGAACAGTTCTGCTTCGCGCATTTCGCCAGACACTTCGAGTACGTAATCACCGTTCTCATTCCAGTATGCGTCGGAGCTGACGTGTTCGGCCGGAGTGGTACGAATACGACCGTGCATCGGATAACTGCCGGCTGGATATTGCGAACCTTTAGGCGTGACATACGGCGCGCAGATGTTCTCGAAGCCACAGGTGAAGAACAGGCCGCCCATGATCGAACGTTGGGCTTCAAGACCGTTCGTATCGAACTGATTGCGGCCGTTCAGGCCAGGCTTTGAGAGGAATGTGAGGTTCTCGCCGCGATATTCGATCTGGGCAATATCGAGCGCACGATCAGCCATAGACATAAACCGCAGCGGACCATTCTTGACCTCGATGGCCTTAAGTCCGTGGGCGCGACCCTCCTGATATTCGATCGGGCGCGTATATGCGGCCTGCTGCAAGCTACCCATGTGCGCGAGCATGTTTTCGCGAGTTGGATTGTTATGCTGAACCAGCATGGTTCATACCTCCTTGTAGTGGCATTGACTGATCGATACTGTACTCGATACCATTCTCGATGGTAAGCGTTTTCCATTGTGTGCCGTCGCCTTTTTGCACCCAGAACCGAGCGTAATTGCGCGCAATAACAGGACCTGCGCGCACTTACGCTCGTTTTTTCGCCCAATTTCGAGCGTAACTGCGCGCAGGCCTCATTAATGCGCGCAGTTACGCTCGATCTGAGCACCGCATAACCCAGCCAGCACAAGCCACAAGCACAATCCCTAAGTTATCCACAGACACGCCGAACACCCGACCGTTCGACCACATACCCCTGTTCAGCTTGCATTGTCACGCTCACACCGCCACCATTGGCATATGAAACTACGCAATGACATTGAGCAGCTCCGCATCGAAGGCGAGCGCGGCCGACGCTGCTTCTACCCGAATAACCACCTACAGCAGCAAGCACTCGCTGCCCGACTACACGGCGGACAATTCATCCGCCCTTACCGGAATATGTATGCACGCTCAGAATATTGGCATGCCTTACCTCCTCCAGAACAGGCGCGTCACATCATCCGAGCAATGTCGCATCAGTATCCAAACCGCGTATTCGCCGGACTTAGCGCAGCCGCAATGTTGCACCTTGAATATCCGTGGAAACTACATCATGACGAATCAGTATTCATCGCCTCACCGAGAGGCCGTTCAACCGGCACGTACTCGCGTTTACATCATATTGTCATGCGCACAGCTCCAACCTGCACGTTAGTCGATCATTTCGGTAACGGACAATTCGCTACTAGTGTGATTCCCGAAACACTTGCATCTGCAGCTGCATCTGGTAGCAATGTTGCCGATACCGTTAACATCGTGCGTATCACAACGCCAGCCCGAACACTCATCGACTGTGGATTACGTTACCCATTCGTGCAGGCATTACCGATGTTTGATTCCGCATTTCGCAATAATCTTGTTACACGCGGGCAAGTGCTTGACCTATGCAATGAAGTGCATATTGATTGCAGTTGTGTACTGCGCTTGCTGCATTATGCGAATCCACTCAACGAGAACGGCGGCGAATCACTGTGTTATGGCACAATTATTGACGAGGGATTCGCAGTACCGCAGCTGCAGCATGTGTTCATTGACCCGGATAATCCCTGGGTTCGGCATCGCGCCGATTTTGTTTGGCACACGCATGATGGTCGCGTGATCGTACTCGAATATGATGGCACACGTAAATATGTAGATCCCAAAATGACACATCGACGTGGCATACAGGATGTGATCCGCGATGAGCGCGATCGTGAGGATGCGTTACGTCGAGCCAAAGTAACGGATATTATTCGTACGACATACGACGAGGTCGTGCAGCGTACGCCGTTGAAACGTAAACTGCTCGATGCGGACGTGCCGATGACGGTCGCTAATCCGCAATATGAACGTTGTCTTGATATTCGCGGCCGAGAACGGTGAATGACAGGGTTAGCATGACTGATCATATGCCGATTTCAAGCGTAAGTGCGCGCAATATCGAGGCCCGCGCGCAGTTACGCTTGAAATTAGGCGAAAAAACGAGCGTAAGTGCGCGCAGGTCATGTTATTGCGCGCACTTACTCTCGGTATTGACGGCGCTCGGTATTGACGGTTGGCATAAGCTGCGTGCGCGATGCAACACGCAATACATATGGACGCGCATCACCTACACGTACCTACACATGATCAACAGTACGAGTGTGCTGGTTGCAGTCGCCTTCAGACCACCCTGCACGCGACGCCACGCTATGAGAGCGCGTGATATGCAGCCTCATCGACAGGCTCAAGCCATTCGGTCGATGCGCCGTCCGCCTTGGGCATGACAGCCACATGCGCGAAGGACTTGGTAGGAGCCGCACCATGCCAATGCTTAGTGTCCGGCGGAATGTACGCCACATCACCGGGCTTGAGCTCAACCGGGTCATGTCCATCGATCTGGTAGTATCCGCGGCCGCCCACAGCCAGCAGAATCTGGCATATGCCGTGATGAATATGCCAGTGGTTCGTGCAGCCCGGCTCGAAGGTGACGTTGGCAACACTTACCGTATCGTCGCCAGCCAAAGCAGACAGATAACTTTGTCCTTCGAAATACTGGGCGTACGCATCATTCGGTTCACCCATTGGGAATGCACTTGGATTATCCATGATTCGCTCCTTGCCACGACATATGGGAATCGTCGGCTGTTCGGTTAGTCATATGATCATTATCAAACAGCCGATACCCTCGACGATAAAGGCTTCAAGCGCTCGAAGTCAATTAGCTGAAAGTACGGGAGTGCGGCAACTCTCACGCAGCGTCTGACACACCACGTCGAAACAGCAATCGCACATACCATGCGACCGGCAACGTGAGCACTCCTCCAGCGATGAACACCCACGAAATCGGTATGACGTCGGCGAGCGGAGCGAATATCAGCATGCCCAACGGCATACCAAACGTCGCCATGGTGGTTTCAAGGCCAAACACACGGCCGGTCATCGATTCATCGGACTCGGATTGCATGATCGTGCGCATCGGGCCGACGCATACGGCCGACGCAATACCATTGAGTACATCGATAATCAGGTACGCCAACAAATTCGGCGCCACGCCAAGACCGATGACCGTAATGCCGACCAGTGCAATGCCAACCACCACCATACGCATTTGAGCGCGTCCGTCGCGCAGTATTTTCGCGCCGATTGTCGACATGAACGCGCCGCCAAGCAACATGCCAATGCTCCATCCGAGTTCGTTGGCCGCGAGCTTATCGGAGGCAGTGGTAAGGTTCACGAATCCAAGGTTCAGGTCGATTCCCTCGTATTCGCGGGTCATGAGCAGCAGAGTCAGATTCATCGGCGCGACGGCCACAAAACAAGTGAGTGCATCACCTAGAATGACCCCTTTGAGATGGGGATGGCCCATTGCATACCTGAATCCATCCTTGAGATCGACAAACGTACGACGAAGAGTAGCAGCGAACAGATGCGTACCATCGGTCGCGGCTTTCACGGCTTCGTCAGCCGTTGCGTTCTGCATACTGATTGTCTGAGCCGTACCGGTATCCGTCGCGCTCGACTTTTTCGGCACTCGAATCATGGAAACGAATCCGACACCGATTACCGCGGTCGTCACGTCGACAAGCAGAATCGACCACAACGGCACCATGTTCACGAGCACGGCTGCGATGGCGGGAGCCACGATCATATTCGCCGAGTTGATCACGCCGAAGATCGAGTTCACGCGCAGCAGCTTGCCCGTCGGCGTCACATCGGGAATGAACGACTGCACGGCAGGCATTTGTACGCCACCGCCAGATGAGCGAATGAGCAGTACCACGAAAATCACCGACAGGCTGGCCCATCCCATTGCAAAACTGAACGACAGCGCCACGGTTACGGCCGCAATGATGAGATCCGGCAGCATGATAAGCAGTTTGCGGTTGTAACGATCAGCCATCGGACCGCCGAACATGGAGACAATAGCCTGCGGTACAACGCCGAAAAGCGTGGCTAACAACATAGCCATGCCGGTTTTGGATTCCAGCACAATCCACCACCACAGGGCGTATTGGACGATGCTGGAGCCAAGTAGGGAGAATGCTTGCCCAGTGAGCAGCAACGCAACGCGTGACATCCAGCCAGCATCGCGCGGATCAGGAGTACTCTGATCAGACTTAATCGAATCAGCGGACCTAGCTACGGTTGATTCGATTGCAGCCGATTCGGTCACGGTTGATTCAGGGGCCGATTCAACAGTTGATTGAGCAGTATGTGTATTCTGCGACATATGTGTTCATAACTTTCCAGTGAAACGCACGATTCATTTCGCACGCGAACGTTCAATTGGATTGATGTAAGGTCGCCACGTAACGAAATATAGCGGAAGAACATATACCTGAATGTATGCCCGCCTATAACGGCAACCTCGCCCGGACCGCCCGGGCCGAGCCCACTATCCCGCTAAATGGCAGGCTTGGCGAAAAACTCGCTCATCATGCAACGCATTGAACACATGGTGCTCACCATAATCGCACTTTACGACAAAAATTCCCCCGTACCTAACGAAACCCGACAAAGTAGACATTCGTATCACAGAACGAGCGTAACTGCGCGCACTCACGAAGCCTGCGCGCAGTTATGCTTGTTTTTAGCCTGATTTTCGAGCGTAAGTGCGCGCAGCCGTCGCTAATGCGCGCAGTTACGCTCGAAAACGGAAGAGCTTCGGCATAAAAAGCACGGTGAATAGACATCCGTATCAGCAACATCACATATTCGTCTCATCTTCACGCGTCACCGCTACAATTTGACGTCGATATGCTCGTACACGGAGGGGAACAACTATGGCATTGTCGTGGTG
This sequence comes from Bifidobacterium hapali, assembly GCF_002259755.1. GTDB lineage: Bacteria > Actinomycetota > Actinomycetes > Actinomycetales > Bifidobacteriaceae > Bifidobacterium > Bifidobacterium hapali. The sequence goes on along the minus strand of NZ_MWWY01000005.1, from coordinate 197,558 downwards.
GGAACGACCGATCGCGCTAACCGAAGCGTTGGTGGCACAGCATACCGTACAACTTGCGCCTGAGCCGGACGGCGAGCGCCGTGGACTAGTGCCAGTACCGGCCGATCATGCGCCGTCGTCGAACAAACCGTTCACGTTGGTTGTCGTTGGTGATTCGCTGACCGTTGGATGCGGCGTCGACAATCAGAGAGATGGTTTAGTGCCCGACATGGCTCGCACACTTACCAATGTCGTTAATCGCCCAGTGCGATGGGCGGCGTATGGCAAACTGGGGGCTACGATGCGCCGCGTACGATTTCGTTTACTGCCGCAGGTTAAGGAACAGCCAGATTTGCTGGTGCTGTGTGCCGGTTCGAATGATGTGATGGCTCGTCGCAGTGCGAAGGAATGGCGCGCTGATCTGACCGCTGCTATCGATGAGGCCAAGGCACTGTGCCCGCATGTTGTGGTGCTCAGTTCCGGTCAGGTGTATCGTTCGCCGGCGCTCGGCCGGACTTTGCGTAAGGCGATTTTGGATATGACCGACGCACAGACCGCGATGAGCAAGGCAATCTGTGCCGACAAGCAGGTGCGTTTTGTGGATATGACGCACTATGACACTGGCCTGACGGATGCTCAGTTTTGGGCGAGTGATGATTTTCACCCATCAAAGCGATGCTATCGTCTGCTGGCGGACGGCGTGATCGAACAGGCAACCCCGGATTTGGTCGCACTTCAGTAATGCCGAACGGTTCACTGGCCGGTATCTTGCAGTCGTAGGGCATGACCACGCCATACACCGCCCGGCCCGCACTATGGCACCACCTGTCGCACTACCGAAAACGGCGGAAAACAGCCATTCCATCGGAGCGCGCCCGGTCATGCAAATCCCGAACCAATGCACCACCAACGCACTGACACCCTACAACTGCAAGATACGCCTCCACACAGCCGTCGCCCGACGCCCACCTACAGCGTGACATGCCAGGAAACCACTACCGTTGCCAGCCTGCGAGGAAAGAGCCGGCCTTGGCGTTGCCATCATCGTGCGGTAGAGACGCACAATATCGTCTGGCGAGGGCACAGATTCGGGTTGCACACGATGGCGACGCACAGTCAATCGAGAACCACGACGGGCAGCAAACTCACTTGTCAATACCAAGCTCCTGCTTGAGCCACGAGCGTTCGGCGTCGATTTCAGCGTCGTGAACCATGATGATGGCACGTCGATATTTGTCGGTGACGTCATCGTTATCGATGGGGCCTTCGCCGTCGCTGTAGAGACGCCGCACGTCGGATTCGAGCAGGTCGAGACGTCGGCGCAATACGACACGTCGATCTTCCTCGTCTGGAATGACTGACAGGAATGACATGACGACCGCCCATTTGGTGATGTTGGTGAGCATGTAGCCGCTGGTGTTTTTGAGCTCGTCAATGAGTGCTGCACGACCGGCCGGTTCGAGATGGAATTCACGCAGTCGCCGACCGTTGACGACGTTGAAGGTTTCGCCGATGTATCCGGCTTTCACAAACCTGCTGGTCACCGTATGCAACGTGCCATCGGAAACGGCTTGCATGTAACCCTGCAGCTGCTCCATTTTTTTGCGCAGCCGGTAGCCACACAATGGCTCTTCGGACAAAAAGCCCAGTGTCATCAGTTCAATCGTATTCATCATATCCATCATGATAGCTCAATTTGAGATATCTCAGAACGACACGCCAGTCACAGAGAACCAACAACCCCACACAATCGGCGTCATTGCAAAGATTTTGCAACCTCCATAAATCTTTTTGATATATCTCGATTTGAAATATATCGCAATGAGATGCATACTGGCATCAACGCAATCACGCAGGAGGCCACAAACCTTCCGCCAGATCGCACAAGCAAACAACCACAACTAAACAGGCGCAATCCCAAAAGCGCGCGCCCTACCGAAAGGACATCATCATGAGCACCATCACTATCTTCGGCGCAGGCAACATCGGCTCTGCAGTGGCAGGCATTGCTGTTAGGTCCGGTGCAAGCGTACAGGTCATCGATCGCAACCCCGATAAGGCCGCTGCAGCAGCTGAGGGCGTTACCGGCGCACAGTTCGGCGAAGCGACCATCAGCGGCGACATCGTCGTACTCGCGTTGCCATTCCCCGCCTACGATGAGGCAATCGCTGCCTATGCTGACCAGCTCGCAGGAAAGACCATTGTCGATGTTTCCAACCCGATCGACTTCACCACCTTCGATCTCGCCCTGCCGCAGGGTGCCGCGTCGGCAGCCGAATATGTGGCCAGCAAACTGCCGAACAGTGCTGTAGTCAAGGCGTTCAACACCACCTTTGCCGCAACGCTAGCCACCGGAGTCAACGACGGTGCTCCGACCGTCGTGCAGCTGGCAGGTGATGACGAGAACGCCAAGAAGGCCGTCGCATCGTTCATCGAAGGTGCTGGACTCAAGACCGTGGATGCTGGCGCTCTTAAGCGCGCACAGTATCTGGAAGGCTACGGCGCGCTGCAGATCATTCTCGGCGTGACCGAGCAGACCCCGTGGACCGGCGGTTTCAAGGTCGTCAAGTAACGCTTTGCCCAAGTCCACTGAAATCACACGAAACGTGCGTCAGTTATGCAATCAGGCAACAGTGTGCGCGCCTGATTGCATAACGATGATGCCGATGATCATGATTGCCATGCCGGCCAGCATCTTCGCATTGAGCGGATCATGAAATAGTAAGCGCGCGGCGAATGCCGTCAAGATGATACCCACGCACGACCATACGCCGTATGCGAGTGCTGTCGGCATGCCACGTTCCAGCACGATTGACAGTAACCAGAAGCACACCACGTATCCAGCGATAACGGGAATTGCCCACAATGGTTTAGAGAAGCCTTCGGATGCGCGTAGCGACAATGTTGCGACAACCTCGCAGCCAATAGTTACGAACAGCAACAGCCATGTAATGGCCATATTCCCTCTCTTTCGAACGCCGTCGCGGGCATCGCGTTTTTCGATTTCGCTCATGTGCATCATGCTATCGTTCGCCGCGAACGACGTTTTTCATACTTACTCACTAGTACAGCCGAGTGGAAACTTCGTTGGCAGCGCGAAACAATGACTGTCACATGACCGCTCATTTCGCGATATGCGAACCTGAATAGGCCAAGATATTCGCGCAACGTAACCTAGTGTATATTCCATTAATCAACACATACCCATACCCTAAGGAGACCCTTACTATGGCAAAGAAAACGCTGGTACTCGTATTCCACCCGAGCCTCAACGAGCAGTCGCACGTCAACGCCGCATTGGCCAAGGCCGCTGGCGAACTGGACAACGTGACCGTACGCGACGAGTACGCGCTCTACCCGGATGGCAACATCGATGTGAAGGCCGAGCAGGAGGCCATCGAAGCCGCCGACCGCGTGGTCTTCCAGTTCCCGCTGTGGTGGTTCTCCTCCCCCGCACTGCTCAAGTCGTGGGAGGATGCGGTGCTCGAGCACGGCTGGGCATATGGTTCAGAAGGCCATGCGTTCGAAGGCAAGGAGTTCGCGGTTGCCGTTTCCACCGGTTCCCCTGAGGCGAACTACCAGCCCGACGGCACAAACAAGTTCACCATCGATCAGGTGCTGGTCCCGTTCCAAGGCACGGCTAACTACATCAGCGCAACGTGGGTCAAGCCGTTCGTCACGTTCGGCGCATTTGGCATCAGCGATGATGCACTGGCTGAAGCAGCAAAGCAGTATCAAGAGCTGCTCGCTCAGTAGTTCTCGTGTCATGACATCACATGGCACAATCGCATAACTGACATGTGAAACTCGTATGAACAATGGGGCTTGCGGCGTGCACAACGCATACCGCAAGCCCCATATGTCATATTCCAAGCAATATCATCCTCGCCATCGAACGAGCTCGTAAACGAGTACCAATACAAGCAGTACGGCAGAGGCCAAAAACACGACGCTTAGGGCGAGCGTGAGCGAAGGCACGAAGGCGGCAATAACACCGAAAACAGCTACGCCAAGCGCGCCACCAACCTGACGGAACGTGTTGAACATAGCGGATGCGATACCAGCTTGCGTCGCATCCACACTAGCCAGTACTACACCGGCGGCTGCAGGCGTGGTGATGGCTGCACCGAATCCGACGATGCTCAGCCCGCAGGCAAGCACCCATACCGGAATAGGTGCAGGGCAAAGCAGCTCGAGCATAAATCCGACGATCATAATCGACAATCCCAGCGTAATCGACCATTTCGAACCTCGCGCAGCAATGAGACGGCCGCCATACATGTTGCCGAACATTGTGACAAACGCGGATGGTACAAATACGAGTCCAGCCGTAAACGCGCTCATGCCGAGTCCATCCTGCAGGAACATGGTTGCAATAAACACCATGCCATACCAGTTGAAAATCATTACGAAACCGATCATCAACGCGACCTGCATACCGCGTACGCGAAACAGTTCAAGCGGCATCATCGGCACCGATACGCGCGATTGCGAATAGACAAATAATCCCAGTACGATAACGCCGCCAACTAGCAGCCCAACTGTTATCGGCGACGAGAAACCAAGCGAACCAACTTCGATAACTCCAGCAACGAACATCGTCAAGCCAAGCAATGCCAATGTCTGACCAAGACCGTCGAACCGTGTCACACGGCGCGGCGAAGGTGCAATGCGCGCGGCGAACGCGAGTATCAGTAGACAGAACGGTATGTTGATTGCGAAAACGAGACTCCAATGGATTGGCGTCAGCAAACCGCCGAGTAATGGGCCGACTGCCGAGGCAGATGCACCACCCGCACCCCACATGGCAAGCGCCCACGCACGCCGACGTGGGTCCGGATTTGACTCGTTAATCAGCGACATTGACGCTGGCAAAATGAGTGCAGAAGCCACGCCAAGCAGACAGCGACCGACGATCAGCACAGCCATTGACCATGCAAACGTACTGAATACAGACGCAGCACCAAACAACATTGCACCGGCAATAAAAACACGTTTGGCACCCCACCGATCGGCAAGATTTCCAGCGAAAAGCAGCAATACGGCGAAGAGCAGACTGTAACCGTCAACCATCCATTGTCGCGAGGCCATATCGCCACCGAGATCAGCAGCGATGGCTGGCAGCGCAACGTTGACAATGAGCACGTCCATGCCGACGAGAAACGATGCAATAGCCGCAGCAGCCGTGGTTAGCGAAGCGGAATACTGATGACGCTGGTCATGCAATGTCGTACTCTGATTCGCCTGATGTTGAGTTGTCGATGATGCAGACACGAAGATGACTTTCCTTTTCCATGCACGATATGACCGGCATCCAGTATTAATAATTCGTTTATACATTCACTACCTATCAGCTAACTTCTCCAACAAGGGAGCGCAAGGAGAGCTAAGTAAGACATAGCAAACGAATTTTCACATAAGATGCTGGTTTCACATGTGTCACTAAGTTACTACGTGAGATATAATAGGGCATCTCAGTACTTGAAAACAGCGAATCATGAATGTTTATAGTTCATACTATATAAATAAAAAGTTTATACATAGGCACGAGAGCGATACCGATTATGTATGACAGACGACTTGATGCAATCATCGAAACAGCAAATACTGGCAGTTTTACGCAAGCGGGACGCAGACTCCATCTATCTACGCCAGCGATCGCCCAACAAATCACCACATTTGAGCACGAATACGGGCTGACTCTCTTCGATCGTTCACGCGCAGGCGTTACGCTCACAGCAGCCGGATCACAATTCGTTGACGATGCGCAATCAATAATTAGACAGTCGAACGAAATCATACGCAGGGCACGGCAACGTTCCCATCCCGAATCAATTCCCGTACGACTCGGCATTTCTATGTTGCGCCCGGCCAAGCGTATCCTCGATTTATGGCAGCATGGCAGTCAATGCCGTAGTCAACCCTCCATACGGCTCGAACTCGTGCAACTACCGGACGACAGTACATCGATTGACGATATCATCGCACATCTCGGCGAATCCGTTGACGTAATCGCCACCGCATTCGTTCCCGGCCACTGGCAAGGCATATGCAACACGCTGTCGCTGTCATACGAACCGTTATGTCTGGCCGTGCCACGCAGCAATCCGCTCTCGCACCGCGCGACACTGACTATCGACGATCTTGCAGGTACACGCATTCGCATTTTGCCACGCGGTAATGGCACCGACGACATCGCGCGCGATCTACTCGAACGCAACCCATCTATAACGTTAGTCAATATTGAGCAGTACAGTCTCGATGTCTTTAATGACTGCTCTGAAACCGGTGACTTGCTTATCTCCAAACCAATGTGGCGCGACGTACATCCGCAACTTGTCAATGTGCCAGTTGACTGGCCTGAACCGGTCGGCATGTGGTATGGCTTAATGTACCCGCGCTCCCCCGTTGCGCAGGTCGCCGCATTCGCTGAACGCATTGCCATGCTGAATCAGCAGTTCCCAGCGAACGAAACTGTATGAGCATAAACGCCGGTCATCTGCTGCGAGCGTTACCATAGACACCGTGGGGTTTGATTCCATACGTATGAATGAATATGAATGATGATGAGATGATGATGAGTAACGATAACGACATACAGTATGACGAAACGAATGATAACAATATGAATGATATGACCAATACAAACACCGCATCCACCGTTGACCGCTCATGGCTCACCGCCGCCAAGCAGACGATCAGCCAGTGGTCGTACATTATGCTTAAAGACGCTGACGATCATGATATTGACTGGGATTGGGTAAATTCACTCGATCTCGAACATGGCATCGGCGTAGCCCATCCGGCCGATCTTGAAGCGGGCGCAGCAAGTAGCGTGCACGATTTACTCAAGGCCGATCTTGCGATTCGTGACCAGCTCGAAGCAATTCTCGCGAAGATGAGCATGACGTTCATGCGCGATTTCGACCGTCATATTAAAACGTACGAGCTGCCGCGTGCGCTCGCGTATGCTGATCGTCGTTTGACTGATCAGATTGCACTGTTGCGCGATCGCGGTGTGGCGGAAGGATTGTGGACCGTTACCGATGAGGATCGTCAGCGGGTCACAGTGCCGGTTCTGCATGCTGCAGAGGGCAGCGGATTGACTGACGCCGATCTTGACGACGTGCAGGATCATACAGCTGAGATCGTGAACGCTCGCGCTGAGCAACGTAAGGCCGATCGCGAAAAACGCGAAGCGGCTCGTCACGAACGGCAGATGGCATTGTTTGAGGCCGACGAGAAGCAGTATGGTTCTGTGGAGGCAGGACCGGACGAGTCCGCACCGTCTGATTCCAGTTCGGATGCGGGAAGCCCTGACTATCTTATTGAAGCGCAGCCGATTATTAACGACGACAATCCAGCGGTACCGGATATTACTCAGGTCAATCAAAACGAGACTGCTGTGTCAGAAGAACGGTACGAGCAATTCCGTCACGCAGCAGCCGAGCACGTAGCGGCACGTCAAGCAGCCGCCCCGAAAGACTACTGGCGTGAAGTCTACCTGCCCGGTCGCGACGTGGACAACGTCATGGGCATTGACTTGGAAACGAACGGTACCGAACCATACCGCGCGTACATTATTGATGTCGGCTTTGAATATATGAATATGAAGTCGCCGCGTCCGACAAACACTGGCGCTGACTATTCGTATGACAAGGATTATTACGAGTCTGGCGATGCATATGACCAGCACCGCTACTCGTTCGGGGTGACTCCTGAAGCTGCACGGCATGGCAACGCGTTTATTATTCAGTTGACCGGCATTGATATTAGCCAGCGTACGGGCGCGGATTACCCGTTGTTTGACGAGGACCCAGCGGCACAGGCTGATCTGCTCAAGCGTTTGACATCGCAGCCGTTTGTTGCGCATATGGCGACGTTCGAGCATAGCTTCTTCATGCTCAACGTGGCCGGTTATGCGGAAGCGTATCGCAACGGTCATGTGACGATTATTGATACACTACCGATGAGTCGACTGTGGGATGAAGGTTCGATTCCATGCGAAGGTCACCCGGACGGTGATAATACGCTTGACGCGTATGCAAAGCGGCAAGGTGCGCTGCATGAGGATGATGCCGAACGCCATCTTGGTCTAGAAGATTCGCATATTATGCTGCTTGCTATGAAGCATCATCTCACCCAGCTCAAGGCCGAAGCTCGCGGTCCGTGGGGTCCAGGCGGCAAGGCCGGAGTTGGCGGCAAGCGTATCATCAACCGCCGTCGCCGCACTTGGCGTCAGTAGCGTGTATACAGCTCCCCTTGTCAGGGGAGCTGTCAGCGTAGCTGACTGAGGGGTAGTTACACTTTCGGAACGTTCTAGAGGTCTTACTACCTCTCAGTCGACTTCGTCGACAGCTCCCCTGACAAGGGGAGCCGCGATAAAAAAGCTTTGCGGCAACGCACCAGCAATTACGGACGCGCTACGCGCGCGCGAATCTTAGCAACCACATACCACGCAGCCAGCGCAATAATCACCGCAGCTACTGCATACTGGAATCGGTCAAGGAATCCTAGAATCACGCACCATTGCGAGCCGAGCAGGAAACCCGCCATTACGAGAATGGCATTCCATACCAGAGAGCCGAACGCGGTAAGCAGCGTGAATCGCAGCAGATTCGTCCGTGCAATACCGGCCGGAATGGAAATCAGGCTGCGCACGATCGGAATAACACGACCAATCAGTACGGAAAGGTATCCGTAACGCGCGAACCAATCGTTCGCTTTGTCAATATCACTGGCGTCAGTCAACGGCATCGCATCAAACAGTCGACGCATACGCTCAGTACCGATCGCGTAAGCGACACCGTACAGTACCAGTGCACCGACAACCGAACCAATAGTCGCACCGCCAATCGCTTCAAATAATGTCATACGGCCTTGCGCAGCGGTGAAACCCGCTAGAGGAAGAATCACTTCGCTAGGAATCGGCGGGAACAGGTTTTCAAGAAACACTGCCGCACCGGTGCCAAGCCAGCCGAGAGCAGACATAAGGCCGACCAGCCAGTCGGTTATCGTACCGATGAAACCACCGGTAGATACTGGGCACGAGGTGATCGTTGAAAGTGTAGATGGCTGCGCCAGAACGGTTGGAGTTGCGATGTTCGTTGCAGCTGCGGAAGCGGCGGTCATTACGATAAATGATTCAGTAGTGATCATACCGCTACGATACGAAACACTCGCTTAGGCGAAGCTAAGGCAACAGCAATTGCGTTTTTAGTGCGCAGCATCCACCAATGGCAACGTGATAAGCATGGTCGTGCCCGATGATGATGTTGATTCAACGTCAAGCGTGCCACCGTATCGGTTCGCCACATCGCGTGCGAGCGCCAGCCCAAGTCCATAGCCTTGATGTGCAGTTCCATCGTCGTCGCGCGCGAAACGGCGGAACAGCCGTTCTGGATTGTCACCGATGCCACTGCCATGATCGCTCACGCGAATGGCCGCAGCATCACCGTGATGTAAGTAGCCAAGCGACACCGTCACGTTGGAACTATCCGGCGCATGCGCGATCGCATTATCCAATACAGCAACCACGCATCGAGATAAACCAACCGCGTTACCAGCAACAATGAAATGCTTCGGATCACCGTCAATACGAGTCGTAATCGTCACGCCACGTTCATCAGCAAGCAGGGCAACCGCATCAACTGACTGGTGAAGAGTCGTCGCGAGCGCAACCGGCTCCGTATTGACCGCGCCTCGCGCCGCAACCAGTAAATCGGTGAGAATTGCGTTCATGCGGTCAACATCGCCTCGCAAGTCAGCAATCGCACTGTCGATCGGCTGGCCGTGCGCGCGGCGGAAATCAATTAAGTCAATACGCGTGGAAATCACCGCGAGCGGTGTTTTTAACTCGTGGCTTGCGTCGGCGACGAAATGTTTCTGCAACGCGAACGCATGCTCCAACGGTGCAACTTCTTTGTGCGAATAGTATCGCCCAATCAACGCAACTGCGACTACCACGCCAACCACAAACAACACAGTAAACGCAATCGCTTTACGCGTATCAATCACCATCATTCCCGAACCGAACTGTTGCGTAACCGACATACTGTTCGGGTCAAAACCTCGCTCGGTAAACTCATGACGCGATCCAAGCAGAACTCCAGCTGCAAACAGCACGCCACCAATCACAGTAACTGCGGCCATTGCGATCGTCATACGCAAACTAATCAGTCCAGCAACGCTGCGACTTTCATCTCCACGAGTCGCACGACGGCCAGCAATACGCGACAAGAAACGAACAATACGGTTCATGACTACTCTCATTCCTGTGGATTGCCGATACGATAGCCACGTCCGCGCACCGTGTCGATGATCGTGCGCGTAGTTTTGCCCCGCACATACGACACGTACACGTCAACCGCACCGATATCACTGCCGGTAGAAAACACGCTCGCGAGTAGTTCGTCGCGAGTAAATACATGATCAGGCGCTGCGGCAAGCGTTGCCAGTAGTTTTGTCTCGGCTTCCGTAAGCGTTACCGTGTGCCCATCAGGATCTTCAATACTATTGGACTGCGGTTTAAGCAGCCAATCGCCAATTATCACGCTCGTAGTTTGTGCCACGAATCCTCGCAACAGCGCCCGCAAACGTGCCTCAAGTTCAGCAATATGGAAGGGCTTGGTCACATAATCGTTCGCACCCGCGTCCAATCCTCCAACAATATCGTCAACGTCAGCGAGCGCAGTCAATACGAGCGTCGGCGTTGTCACGCCACTGCCGCGCAGCTGACGAATTAAGGATAGGCCGTCGCCGTCTGGTAGTCGTCGATCAACAATGAGCGCATCGTATCCGCCGTTTGATAATGTGCGGCGAGCTTCACTCAGCGAACGCGCCCACGTTATTCGGTAATCCGCGCCTAACATTTCGGTAAGCATCGAGCCAAGATTAGTATCATCTTCAATGAGTAGGATCGCCGGCAAAAGTAGGCGGGACGGGTCGAACGACAGCTGGCGTGTTTGCGCTGAGAGACTGGACTGCTGTGCTGTTACTGTCTGTGTCACTTGTGCAGACCGCTCCCCTGCGTTGCCATTTTGCTCGCCGCTGTGCGTGCGTATACTATCCATCACCGATCATCCTTATTCGTGGCTCACTAGTGTTCTTTTGTTATATCAGATGGCGCTCGCACTAAGAGAACGCTAAGAAACGCTAGGAAATTGGTCGAAGCTATCGGTGGCGGTAACGTACGCGATTATGAGAGATAATCCGATGCTGTTTGAAGCTCGCGATGTGCGGTGCACGGTGCCGTCGCCGGATGGCGAGCGCACGATTTTTACGGGGTTGTCATTTTCGATAGCCGCCGGTGAGATCGTTGATCTCGTTGGCCCGTCTGGTTCGGGCAAAAGTAGTTTGCTGACTGCGTTTGCACAGCTCAATCCGCACGCGAATGGTGTGCTGATATTGGACGGCCGGGACGCGAATGGGTTTACGCCGCAACAATGGCGTCGCGAAGTCGCATATTTGCCGCAAAAGCCGATTCTGCCGGGCGCCACGGTGGCGGATGCGATTCGACTGCCGTTCATGCTGACCGTACGTAGCGATGACGACGGTGACGCTGGCGACGCTGCTTCGTCGTCGTTTGGGAACAACGAAACTCGGTCTGTAACTGGTGCGCGGCGGCGTGGTTTGTTTCGTTTGTCGCGTCTGTTTCGCAGTAACGAGGCGATGGCTCGAGATCTGTTGCCGGATGATCGTATTCGAGCGACGCTGGATGCGATGGGTTGCGAAGATATTGATCTGACTCGGCCGCCGCATGATTTGTCTGGCGGACAGGCGGCCCGTGTATCGTTGGCGCGCACGTTGCTGACGAACCCGCGCGTACTACTCGCTGATGAGGTGGATGCTGGCTTGGATGATGAGAACGCGGATAAGGTTGCGACGATTATGGAGAGTGCGGCTGCGCAAGGTATGGCTATTGTACGTATTCGACACCGTCCGCCAGATGGCCGTGCTTCACGTATCGCAACGTTGTCGGATGGTCAGCTTACATGGAAGGACGGTGACCGAGCATGAGCGGCAATGCATACGATATTGATATCTGGGGGCTTGTTGTTGCGCTCACGATGGTGGCGGTTGCAGCCGGTATCAGCGAGTTGATGCGTATCAACATCGGTAAGACACTGCTATGGTCGGCTTGCCGCGCGCTCATACAGTTATGCGTGATGGGTTACATCGTTGGATTTGTGATCCGCGCGAACAATGTATTCCTTGTGTTCACGGTTATCGCCGTCATGCTGATTGCTGCCGTACAGATTACGTTGTCCCGCGCCAAAGGAGTCCCGAAAGGATTGGCCGGGCCAGTGCTGCTCAGTCTGACGATCACCATGCTGCTGATGATTTCACTCGTCACCGAACTGGTGGTACGCCCGCACCCGTGGTATGCGCCACAGCTCGTGGTGCCGTTGACTGGCATGCTCCTCGGTAATACGGTTTCTGCATTAGCCGTTGGCTTGAGCCGATTTTACGAGAGTATGGACGAAAGACGTGATGAAATTGATACGATGCTCGCGCTTGGCGCAACCGCGTGGGAGGCAGCGCGCCCGTCAATTGTCTCGTCAATTCGGCTCGGGTTGCTACCGACGACCGCAACGCTCGCATCCTGCGGCATTGTGACGATCCCCGGTATGATGGCAGGTCAGGTTATCGCCGGCGGTGACCCGTTGGAAGCTGCCAAATACCAGTTCGTCGTATTCGCAGCGATTGCCGCACTCACGCTCGTGGCCGACAGTCTCATCATGGCAATGGTCTACCGCACCTGCTTCACCGCTAACGATCAATACAAGCCGCCAGCCGAGCGCTAGCAGCAGATGCAGCCATATTATACGAGTTCACACAGCGTCTTCTGTGTGGACTTTTCCATTTCCCACTGCAACCGATCTTTCATATCATAGTAGATATCATGATGCTACATGAGTAAGGAGGAGGTGCACATGACAGAGCGCGAATCACGTGCGATCAGCGTGGCTGAAGCTATTCATTCTGCGCATCTTGAAGGAGGCGATGTCACTACAGCATTTTTGACTGATGCGCGTGACTATATCGAGGAGAAAATCAGCATTCATGAATTGTTGAATCGCACTCGCGTACGTTATGGACTGAGTACGGTATGATCGAGCTTCCTAACGCGTTCGACACGTATCTCATCCCAGGAACTCATATTCTGCGCAATCTGGTAGGCGCTACAACTGCGAAGGAACTTGAAGCAGCCGAAAACGACTTCGTGTCTATTAGAATCTTAGAGCTGCAATCAGCTCCGCCAAAAGCACAGGGAACGCTTGAACAATTACAGTGGATTCATCACCAGTTGTTTCAGGATATTTACGATTGGGCTGGACATATCCGTACTGTAGATATCGCCAAAGGAAACAGCCAAGTCTTTCAACCGCTCGCAGTATTCGACATGGGCGTCCAATATTGTGAGCGGACCCTTGCAGAAGACCACTTGCTACAAAATATGGACCGCACCACGTTCATTCATCGTCTTAGTGCTAACTATGACAACTTTAATATCTTGCATCCGTTCCGCGAGGGCAATGGACGTGCACAGCGTTTGTTTTGGGATCTTATCGCTCATGATGCTGGGTGGAGATTGGATTGGAGTCAAATCTCCAAGCAAGAGAACGATAATGCATCGCAGATAGCTCGCCAAACTGCTGATGAAACAGCGTTAATCACCATGTTCTCACGTGTTGTCAAAACACCAGAAGAATACGAGTCAGAAACAACAACGAATATCGTGGCTCATCTTCAAGACGCTGGATACACGACTCTTCCCAATGTATATCGATACCTCTCACCTGCTCAGATAGATGATGAGCTTCACCGCGATATATATCGACGTATGTCCAATTGAGTTACGTCAGCCTATAGCAACTATCGTTGGTCAGGCTGCGGCTTGCTACTGTGTTCGCTCTGCGAGCGAAAGTTGACTTCGAGCACTTGAAGACACCACAATCAGATAGCGGCACTACCATAGGGATGAGGGAGTAAGAAGAGCCGTGAGCGAATCCACAGAGCGTGCAACGAACGCAACACAATATACGACAGATCCACTAGGCGCATCAGACATAGCAAACGACGTGGCAGACATGGCAGTCTCATCCAACGAAACGCGTCCAACTCATCAGGATGTCCGAATCATCCAACAGGCACGTTTAACAGGCGAACGTGCGGAGTTTTTCGCGCACGACATGACTTATGTTGACACGATTTTTGCGGATGGTGAGTCGCCGCTTAAGCATGCGCGCAATATTACGCTCGATAATTGCTCATTTCAGTGGAAGTATCCGCTGTGGTATGCCAACGATGTCACGGTACGTAATTCAACGTGGTTTGAAATGGGTCGCGCTGGCGTATGGTATACGAATCAAATGCTGGTGGAAGACTCGACAATTGAAGCACCGAAGAATTTCCGTCGAGCGAATGCTATCACCTTGCACAGTGTTGATTTGACGAACGCTGAAGAAACGTTCTGGGATTGTACAGAGGTAACACTCGATAATGTTGTTGCGCGCGGTGACTATTTTGGCATGAATTGCGCGAACGTGACCGCAAATCAGTTTCGTTTGATTGGTAACTATCCGTTCGACGGCGCGCATGACATTATTGTGCGCAATTCGCGTCTTATCTCGAAGGATGCGTTCTGGAATACGCAGAATGTGACAGTTGAAGACTCGTATATTTCTGGCGAATATCTCGGTTGGAATTCGCGTAATCTTACGTTCGTGAATTGTACGATCGAGAGTCTGCAAGGTTTGTGTTATATCGACAATCTGGTGATGAAAAACTGTCGTCTGATCAATACGACGCGCGCGTTTGAATATTCGACGGTGGATGTAGATGTACACGGCATGATTGATAGTATCGTGAATCCTTCAGCTGGTGTGATTCGCGCTGACGCGATCGGTACGCTTACGTTGGAAGCAGATCGCGTGGATCCATCGAAGACGACAATTATTACCGGGGAGCGTGCGAAGTGAGCAGTGCGAACAGCGCGAGTAACGTGAGCAGTGCGGACGGCAACGACACGTTTGATTTTGATACGCCGGTCGACCGTTCCGGCACATGGTCGTTGAAGTGGGAAGAGGCTGGTGACGCACTGCCCATGTGGGTGGCGGATATGGAGTTTCCAACTGTTCCTGCGGTACGGGATGCGTTGCAGCGACGTCTTGAGCATGGTGTGTTTGGATATTCAATTGTGCCGGATGCGTGGAATCGCGCGTACGTTGATTGGTGGAGTTCGCGGCATGGCCTTGCGATTGACCCATCGTCTTTGATTTTTACGACCGGTGTGATTCCTGCTATTTCGAGCATGGTGCGCAAGTTAACGACGCCAGCTGAAAACGTTGTCATTATGACCCCGGTGTACAACATTTTCTTCAATTCGATTCTGAATAACGGCCGCAACGCGCTACAGTCGCCGCTTGCTTATGATCATGCGGCCGGACGTTATACGATCAACTGGTCTGATCTCGAAGCGAAGCTCACTGATCCACAAACCACGCTGATGATTCTATGCAACCCGCATAATCCAACCGGCATGATCTGGGATCGCGATACGTTAGCTCGTATTGGTGCACTGTGTGTTCGCTATCACGTTACGGTAATTAGTGACGAGATTCATTGCGATTTGACTGACCCAGGGTATAAGTATGTGCCGTTCGCATCAGTGAACGAGGATTGCGCACGAATTTCCGCAACATGTCTTGCACCGACGAAAGCGTTTAATATCGCAGGATTGCATACGGCAGCCGTGATGGTTCCTGACCCAGTGTTGCGGCACAAAGTGTGGCGGGGACTGAACACTGATGAAGTAGCTGAACCGAATGCGTTTGCCATTGACGCTGCGATTGCCGCGTTTACACACGGCGGTGACTGGCTGGATGCGTTGCGCGAATATTTGGCGAAGAACAAGCACGAAGCAGCACACATGGTTGACGACTATAATGCCACCGCACTGGCTGATCGTCACGTTACGTTGGTTGAAGGGCCAGCTACATATCTGCTGTGGTTGGACTGCTCAGCATTTGTTCGCGTGACTGACGACAGCAATAATACAACGCAGCAACCAGTGTTTGACGATACGGCAGTATCCAGCACGTCAGTCAATCCACGTTTTTCGAATACTGACGAACTGTGCGACTGGCTACGCCGCGAATACAAGGTGCTCTTCTCCCCCGGCGCTCAGTTCGGCGGTAACGGTCGCACGTTCCTACGTATCAACGTGGCTTGTCCACGCGCACAAATGCACGAAGGACTCAAACGACTGTTCACCGGACTATCTGCACTGTGACGGTTGTCGGTTCTCGCTTTGAAGTATGTGTCACGCTCACTCTTGAGAGTGAGAACCAGCAACAGCAGTAAAGAAGAAACGCGGGAACGGGAAGATAATACTACCGTCAGATTGTGTGGGATATGCTTCGCATACCCGAGCAAATACTTCAGCTTCAAACGCCGCACGATCAGCATCGTCAAGCGCTTGTAAGTAAGGCCGCATACCAGTGCCACGATACCAATCCATAATCGCCTCGTGCGAAGGCAACGTATGCATATATGTCGTCTTCCACATACGAAATTGCTGCGTGTGCTCGTGGAGTAATTCCCAGTATTCAGGCGGCGTGAGATTGAAAAATTCACGCCGCTGTGACAACCGATCAGCAAAACGTGGAGAACGTACTACTTGCGCGATAATACGATGAATCGGCTCCTCATAGTTCATCGGCGTTTGCACAGCAAGTGTACCGCCGGGCTTAAGCCGTCCGAGCAGAGCCGGAATGAGTTTTGCATGATCAGGCACCCATTGAATGCAGGCGTTCGAAAATACGATATCGAAATCGTTAGGAAGTGTGTCAAGCTCGCGAGAAACGTCGCATAACGCAAAATCAATATCAGCATGCGCATCGCGCGCAGCCGTAATCATCTCAGGAGAATTGTCAACACCCAAGATTGTCGCATGCGGGTAACGCTCACGTAGTACAGCAGTACTGTTGCCCGGTCCACAACCGATATCCAGCACACGTGTGACTGTCCCATCGTCAGCCGCCAGTTGCATCGCCAGATCGCGCGCTGGCTGCGTGCGCTCGCGTTTGAATCGTAGATATTGTACGGAATCCCATTGCACCATGCTGGCTACGCTAGCCTCGCTTGCAACAGTAATCGCACCGCACGTCCATATATCGAACACACTAATGAGACAAGTGAGTTTGTAATCATGTCGCAGTTTTGCGCACCTGCAAGCGTACAGTGAACATCATGACAAACCAGACCTGTGTGATTTTCGGTGCCGGTGAATACTATGCACAACCGCCAGTCGTACCAGATGGCGCGCTAGTAATTGCCGCAGACGGCGGACTTGACCACAGCCGCGCATTCGGTATTCATGCCGATATCGTTATCGGCGATTTTGATTCATTGCACGGAGCGCGTCCTGCCGATACAGCGCATACGATCACACTGCCCAGTGAAAAAGATGATCCCGATATGCTCTCAGCACTCAAGGTTGGTTGGACGCGCGGTTGTCGCGAATTTCATATTTATGGTGCGTTGGGCGGTCGTATTGACCACACGATTTCCGGCATCCAACTCATGACGCTGCTTGCGCATCACGGTGGCATTGGTTTTCTATACGGCGACGGTACTATCGTCACGGCAATCTGCGACGGCGCACTGTCGTTTGCTGCACACGATGCGAAGCCAGGACGGATGGTCTCTGTATTCGCACATTCCGGTACTGCGCAAGGAGTCAACGAACCCGGATTGAAATACGAGTTGCTTGACGGAACCCTGACCGATGACACTGTGCTGGGATTAAGTAACGAGTTTCGCCCTGATACACCTGCAGAAATCAACGTGCATGATGGCACGCTTATCGTCACCTTCCCAGCCGAAGTACCAATGCCAACAGTAACGCGATACCGTTCATTGCATGGCGATCTCGGCGCTCTTGACACGCATGTGTCGTCTCTACTTGTTCAATAAACGAACGTGCGCAGCACTGACGTCAACGTACAGCTAATCAACGATGTGAGCGTTCACGTAAAGTTTGCTCGATAAGCGAAAAACACGCCCGGATATCGTTGCCAATAGTACAGACGGCGCATTACAGTGGGTCATGTTGGTAAACAATGGCCGCGTGTGTGCCACGGCATAAGCAATGGCATGCGCGAGGTCACCCTACAAGGGAGAATTACATGACAGTTAAGATTGGTATCAACGGCTTCGGTCGTATCGGTCGTCTTGCTTTCCGCCGCATCTTCGATCTGCAGCAGAAGGGTGGCGAAGTTGCCGACATCGAGGTCACCGCCATCAACGATCTGACTTCCCCGTCCGCTCTCGCCTACCTGCTGAAGTACGACTCCACTCACGGCACCTTCAAGCACGCTGACGGCACCCCGGTTGACGTCAAGGCCACCGACTCCGCCATCGTTGTGGACGGCAAGGAGTACCCGGTGTACGCTGAGCCGGATGCAAACAACATCCCGTGGGTTAAGAACGACGGTGTCGAGTTCGTGCTCGAGTGCACTGGCTTCTACACCTCCGCTGCCAAGTCTCAGGCTCACCTGAACGCTGGCGCCAAGAAGGTTCTGATCTCCGCTCCGGCCAAGGATGACACCACTCCGACCGTTGTGTTCGGTGTGAACCACACCATCCTCAAGCCGGAAGACAACATCGTCTCCGCTGGTTCCTGCACCACCAACTCGCTGGCCGCTATGGTCAAGCTGCTGAACGACAAGTTCGGCATCAAGGTTGGCTTCATGACCACCGTTCACGCGTTCACCGGCACCGAGATGCTGCTCGATGGCCCGCGTGGCAAGAAGGATGGCCGCGCTCTGCGTGCTGCTACCCTGAACACCATTCCTCACACCACTGGTGCTGCTAAGGCTATCGGCAAAGTTGTGCCGGAAGTCAACGGCAAGCTGCAGGGCCACGCTCAGCGCGTTCAGGTCCCGGATGGCTCCATCACCGAGCTGACCTCCGTGCTCGAGAAGCCAGCCACCGTTGAGGAGATCAACGAGGCGTTCAAGGAAGCCTTCTCTGACACCCCGTACTACGGCTACAACGAGGATGGCATCACTTCGTCTGATATCCTCGGCGACACCCACGGTGGCGTGTTCGATCCGACCCAGACCGATGTGAACACTGTTGACGGCATCACGATGGCTCGTACCGTGTCCTTCTACGACAACGAGTACGGCTTCACCTCCAACATGGTTCGCACGCTGGAGTACTTCGCCGAGATCTCCGAGTGAATCCACGCGGGTTCGCCCGCCTAGATTCATGACGAGTCGTCAGTGAGTAACAAAAAGTCTCCTTTCGCATTGAATGCGGAAGGAGACTTTTTGTATAGCGACTTATTATGATGGGGCGTTATGAGTAAGAAAGCAAAGCACGACAAGGGTAAAGGCTCGACGCCGGCGACGGTGCAGCTTGAGCAGGCTGGTGTGCCGTTTGAAACGTACGAATATGAGCATTCCAACGACCATATGGATGACGGTTATGGCGTAGAAGCAGCTACTAAACTCGGGTTTGACGAACATCAAGTGTTTAAGACACTTATGGCTGACACTGGTACTGAACGCGTAGTAGGTGTGGTGCCGGTGAGCGGACATATGGATTTGAAAGCCTTGGCGGCGGCAGTCGGTGCAAAGAAGGCTGCGATGGCTGATCCAAAGGTTGCTATGCGTGAATCCGGTTATGTGGTTGGTGGTATTTCTCCGCTCGGGCAGAAAGTACATCACAAAACCGTACTCGACGAGTCAGCAATGCAGTATGATCGCATCCTACTCTCTGGTGGCAAGCGCGGTTTCTCGATCGGCATTGCACCAGCTGACCTTCTTAAGGTACTCAATGCCGTTGCCGCTCCCATCGGCACGTGGTAGTACGCCAAGCCGACGCCTACTACGCCCGCGAAGGCTGCCGGCTGCGAAGCTCAGACGACTGAGCCGTAATAAAAGCACAGTGTGCTTTTCATAGGCGAAGTGAGCAAGCGCTACCGCGCTTGCGAAGGCTGCCGGCGGATTTCAGACGACTGAGCCGTAATGAAAAGCACAGTGTGCTTTTCATAGGCGAAGTGAGCGGGCGCCTACTGCGCCCGCGAAGGCTGCCGGCTGCGAAGCTCAGACGGCAGCACAAAATGCATATTCTCCTTAATCGTCTCTACTGTCGATACATCAGTAAATCCTAAATCACGCAGTCGTTCGATCACCCCGGCAACAAGCTCGTCAGGCACAGACGCACCCGACGAGACACCAACCGCCGTCACCCCGTCAAACCACGTCGAGTCCATCTCCTCCGCATCATCAACGCGATGCGCATCACCGCGTCCACCCAGCGCATCCTGTGCAACTTCCATTAGTCGCACCGAATTTGAGGAATTTGCGGACCCAACAATCACCACACAATCAGACTGTTCAGCAATCAACTTGACAGCAGCTTGCCGGTTCGAGGTCGCATAACAAATATCTGAGCTCGGCGGCTCTTGAATCCACGGAAAACGAGCTTTAAGCGCAGCGATCGTGCCAGCCGTCTCATCAATACTCAACGTCGTCTGACTGAGCAACACAAGCTTTGTCTGCGACGTAAAATCAAGCGACTCCACATCATCAGCATGCTCAATCAAATGCACATGCTCGGGGCTCTCCCCCACCACACCAACTGCTTCATCGTGTCCACGGTGCCCGATGTAGACGATCTCATATCCTTCACGCACAAAACGAAGTACTTCACGGTGAACCTTGCTCACTAGCGGGCAAGTAGCGTCCACAACATGCATACCGCGCGCAGCCGCTTCAGCCTTCACCGATGGCGACACGCCATGCGCAGAAAATACGATCGGAATACCAGCCTCAGCCGCAGCATCCGGGATTTCAGCGAGTTCCTGCACAAACACAGCACCCTGCTCAGACAAGTCCTCGACAACATGCCGATTGTGTACGATCTGACGGCGCACATACACCGGCGGCAAACCATCGTCGCGCGTGGTTTTCGCAGCTTTCAGAATCGTCTGCACTGTCAGGATCGCCCGGTCCACACCAGCGCAGAAGCCTCGCGGGTCAGCCAACACGATTCGCTTTGCCGTCGTCATCAGTCCGCCTTTCATCTCGTATCACCCGTCCATACCTTACCGTTTCCCTGCCGATAATGGACGCACCTGAGGTCACACTCCACAATGCCAACGCACACTCGCTGCCTTAGCCACACATTACGGTCGTTTTCCCACTTCAAACAGGCCGTAAGTGAGCACAAAAAGCTGTAAGTATGCGCGCATAGGCCCCGCGACACACACAAAAAGCTGTAATCAGACACGACATACCCACGCAGAGCGCAACTGACGCGGTAGACTGTTGTGTTAGCGGTAACATACCGTTACTGAACATAACGAACACTCAACTATTCAATTCACTATGGAGTGATACTTATGACAAAGCATTTCCCGCCACGCACCGGCCAGCAATACTCAATTCATTACGGCGATTACGCGGCCGTAATCACTGAACTTGGCGCGACGATGCGCAAGATCACCTACCAAGGTAAGAACGTCATCGTTCCACTTGGCCCCGACGATCCGGTCACCTGCTGCCACGGTCAACTGCTCATCCCGTTCCCGAATCGTATCGAGGCCGGCACGTACACGTTTGAAGGCAAAACCTACACGCTGCCGATTGACGAGCATGATCGCAACACTGCTATTCACGGCTACGGCTATCGCTCATATTGGACGCTCGAAGAGTTGACTGAGACTTCCGTCACTCAATCGTGGCGCGTGCCGCATATGCTCGGTTACCCGTTTGATCTTATCGTAACCGCCAAGCATGAGCTGGACGCCGATGGCATGCACGTGACCGTAAGCGCCTACAACAATGGAGACACGAATGCTCCGTGGGCACTGGCTATTCACCCGTGGCTTGATAACGGCTTCAACGGTTATGGTGACGAAATTGATGGTCACAACGCGCAGTGCCATCTCACTGTTCCTGCTGACACGCATGTAACCGTGGATGAGAATCTGATTCCGACCGGCACTGAGCCTGTGGATGGCACAAAGTACGATCTGCGCGATAATCCGTTGCTGACCGGTCAGCCGTTCGACGATGCATGGACCGACGTGCATCATGATGCAGACGGCACTGCAACCGCTACGTTCACCCGTCCGGACGGTTTGCAAATCAAGGTCGGCGGCGATGAGACGATTACGTCGTTCCAAGTGTGCACTGGTACCGGTTTCCCCGCATTCCAGCATCCGGCCGGCACGGCAGTTGAACCGCAGACCGCTTATGCGAATGCGTTCAACACTGGCAACGAGCTGATCGTGATCAAGCCCGGTGAAACAAGCACAACCAAGCTGTTCATCAAAGCCGAGCAACTCTGAGAGCCAACGATTCTGACCAGCTCACATTGATCGTAGGTTGCAGCATATAGGTCACCGCAAGTTGCAAACGTCTGCGGGATGTGCGATAATCCCGTAGGCTTATTAATCTTGCAAGCAAAGGAGTCCATCATGGGTATGCGCGGACGTAAGCGCAGGGATCGTCGTAAGAAGGCTGCCAATCACGGCAAGCGCCCGAACGCCTGATCTAGCCTGATTCAGGCTGCGTGAATAACGCTAGAGAACCCCGTTATCTCAACATAGAGATAACGGGGTTCTCGCTATGTAGCATTACATTCACTTACTTGTCCGCGTCAGCATCAGAGAAGTCGGGGTCACAGCAGCAATGATCCAGCGTTGCTCGCAATCGTTTCATCAGACATGCTGGAGCTACATCCGGGCGAAGATACGCACGCATCGCCATGATGAGTGCGCGCTCGCGTGCATCGCAGCATGTGTCTAGGTCAAAACATGTGCCAGTTACATCTGCTGCACTATCGTCAGCGTCTTCGTTACCACGAACACCCTCGTTACCATCGCTCACTGCTCGTAACGCCGCGCCAGCAAGCGCATCCGGCTGCACCCCGGGTTGAAGCGCTGGATCAGGATGTACCGGTAGAACAGCAGCAGACATAGTAGTGGTTATGGATGAGGTCACATGCACGTCAGTGTGCACGATTGCACCATCCTCGGTCTGACGAGTCACAACAAGGTGACTATGTCGTTCAATCGAACTGGTCATGACCGCTCCTTTCCTTCACTGCTTCTCGCACTGTCTCCATTATCGCCGGATTCATTGCGATTCGCGGATAGTGAATTTTGCTTGTCATTGGACCCATAACCGGTTTTGCTCTTGCCATATCCACGCTCTCGCGCATATGAGGCGAGATCTCGTTTGAGTTGCGTGCGCGCTCGGTTGAGTCGGCTCATTACCGTGCCGATTTTAACGCCTTGCTCGTCGGCCACCTGCTGATATGTTTTACCGTCAATTACGGTGTCGATAAATACTTGCCGTCGCTCAGGCGACAACCGATTCAAAGCAGCCATAATCTCTGCTGGTGCGAACGTGTCGAGATACTCATCTTCTGCCGATTTCAGCCCTTCAGACGAATGCTCGGATGCTGAGTAAATATCCCAGTCATCGTATTCACCGGTTGAATCATTGGCGCGCTGCGGGCGACGTTTCGCTTTTGCATACTGATTGAAGTAAGCGTTGCGTTCGATCGTAGTCATCCATGCTTCAAAATTCGACCCTTCTTGGAATGAATCGAATGCTTTAAACCCACGCTCGAACGTGTCTTGTACGAGATCTTGCGCATCTTCAGCATTATTCGTCAGTTTCATCGCCTGCCGATACAACGCATCCACAGCTGGCATAGCAAGCCGTTCAAACTGCTCACGTTTGTGCGCCATCCGCTGCGCCGGCGTCAACTGATCCGGCACGCGCACATCCTCGCCGTCACGCGCGTCGTTCCGCGCTTCGTTCCGCTCGTTCGTCACGACTCACCATTGTAGCGAGACGACCACGTCGACTCATAAGACACGCTTGTTCGGCGAGACGTTCAATAGTGTGAATCGGCCGACACCGAACGTGCACATGCCGCACGGTAGAATATTCGGTTGAACAGAACCAAGGGAGAATATATGTCTTTGACGCTGCAATCAGCCGCACGACTGCTCGACGAGCATCATCTGTTGCGCGAGATTATCGCCGGTGACTTGTGGACGCTCGATGCGAGTCAAGTAGACGACGCTGACAAACCGTTCGCTGATATTACATACGACACGCGTACGGTGAATACTGGCTCGCTACTGTGCTGCAAGGGCAGGTTTAAAGCTGAGTATCTTGACGGCATTGATACGCACGGACTTGCTGCATACGTTGCTGAAACTGACTTTTCGTCTGCAACGAAAGCTCCTGGTTTGATCGTCAACGACGTGCGTAAAGCGATGAGTTTACTGTCTGCTGAGTTTTTCGGCCGCCCGCAGGATAACCTCACCGTAATCGGCATCACTGGTACCAAAGGTAAGACCACGACTGCCTACTTTACGCAAGCCGTACTGAACGCGTATTCAGACGGAAAATGCGCACTGTTTTCGTCGGTTGATAACTGTCTCGACGGTCATACGTATGTTGAGTCTGACCTGACTACGCCGGAAAGTCTTGACGCATTTCGTATGATGCGTACCGCGGTTGATAATGGTATGCGTTATCTCGTGATGGAAGTCTCTTCGCAAGCATACAAAGTCGACCGCGTGTATGGATTGACGTTTGACGTAGCCGGATTCCTCAACATCTCCCCCGATCACATCAGTCCGATCGAGCATCCAACGTTCGAGGATTACCTGTACTGCAAGCGACAGATTATTGCGAATACAAAACAACTTGTGTATGGCGCAGACATGGCTCACGTCGATCTCGTTCAGCAGGACACAGCCGTGCACCATGTCACTGCGACTTCGTTCGCGTTGCATAACGAGGGTAAAGATAGCGGCACTGCGGCAAATACCATCGCATGGCCATCCGACGATGCGCACAGCGCGTACCATATCGCAATTGACGGGATTGATCTGGGCGAATATCACCTGTCCATCGACGGTGATTTCAATTATCTCAACGCTGCTGCAGCCGTCAGCATCGCCCATGCTGCCGGAGTACCGACCGATGCAACGAACGCGCTACACGCAATGGAATCAGTTCGTATCGCTGGCCGCATGGAACAGTTCCGCGACCCCCAATCGAACACCATCGCAATCGTTGACTACGCGCATAATTACGCGTCCGTCACCGCACTGCTTGACTTTGTATATGAACGATACGGCGCACACAACCCGCGTATCACACTGATCACCGGTTCAGCCGGCAACAAAGCATACGATCGACGCAAGGAGATTGTGAAGGCCGCTGAAAAGCGTATCCACAACTTCATTTTCACCGCCGAAGACACCGACACTGAACCGTTCATCGATATCTGCATGGAAATGCAGTCTTACATTACTGTGCCGAACATGACCTCCACGGTAATTTCCGACCGTCCAACCGCGATTATGAACGCAGTCTACGACGCACGCGCCCATGCCGATCGTTTCAATGTCCTCCTCATTATTGGCAAGGGCAACGAACGCTGGATCAAGGATCACAACAAGCACGTGCCATTCGAAGGCGACGACCATATTGTCGAACGCATGTTCAACCTTTCTAACGGCAACTGAGCAGGGAGTTTTTCATTGATTACGCTTGAATCCGTTACTACAACCGAGCTGGAACAGGCCGCTAGCGACGCTGGCATCACACTGCCTATCGAACAAACCGATATTTGGGCACGCTACCAAGCCGATATTCCAGGCCGTACACCGTGGGGCGCATATCTCATCCGCCGCGACAGCGAGACGATCGCGTTCATTTCGTTCATCGATTTTGAAACGCACGGCTATCACTATCTACGCTCATTACATGGGCCAACATGGATTACCAAACCAAGTCAGGCAGAAGAACGCGAAGTCATGGACGCACTGGCGAAAGCAGTGCGCGAACGCGACCATAACGTCGTGTTCCTGCGCATTGATTTATGGTTTGCTGACGGCACGGTACCAGTGCTGTCGACAGTTCCCTACGATCAAACTGTGGTGATTGACGTAACCGGTGGCGACGATGCGATTCTTGCGCGCATGAAGCGTCGCGGACGTCGCGACGTGCGTAAGGCACTGCGCGAATGCCCCGCTGAGTGCGCGGATGAGACAACGCAAGCGCTCGCTGATTTCTCGCAATATTACGATGTGATGGTTGAGACTGGTGCCCGTGATGGGTTTACTCCGGCACCGATTGGCGACTATGCGGACATGATCGGCGCACTCGGTGAGAATCACTGTCGCGTGTTTGCAGCGCGAATCGATGGGCATGTCGTCGCATGGTCAATTGTGACAGTCAACGGTACGCATGCGGTGCGTTACTATGCTGGCATGCGCTCTGAGGTGATGCGACTGCATGTGACTGACAAGCTCTTGTATCAGGAGTGCTGCATGCTCGGTGCACAAGGTATTACCGCATACGATCTGATGGGCATCGGTTCTGATTTTGCGCCATCGTTGAAAGGTCTTAATGAGTTTAAGACCAAATTCACCGAGGAAGTAACACCGGTCGCCCCTGGACGCGATGTGCCGTTGCATAAGGTGTTCTACAGCACCCTGTCTGCGGTACAGCATGTGCGTCGTTCATTGCGCAAGTAGGTCTTGATAGTATCCCGCGTCAGAGTTCGGCTACTGCGTTCACGGTTCCTGTGAGTGGCGGAAATGTCTCACTGAGCGACGCTCAGTGAGACATTTCCGCCACTCCGCTATTGCGCCGTATTACAGAGTGAACAATGCGTTCTTCCCTCGGACATATTCCCGTAACATACAGGAATTGTTAAGACACTATGCCTAAATCATCGGCATGGAGTCAGAGGAAAGGAGAACCATGCATATCAATCCTTCCAAGGTGCTGTCGGCGATCGCCGCAGCAACTGCAATGATGCTCGCGTTAGCCGGTTGCGGTGCACAATCGAATAACGCGTCCAAGACCGGTGGATCGGCCGATGGCGGCACGATTACCGCTATGAACTCCGAGCCAGCCACGGCACTGTTACCCGGCAACACGAATGCTACGACCGGCGGTAAGGTGCTTGATTTGATCTTCTCGCAACTGGTCGCCTTCGATGCCAGTGGCAAGCCAGTCAACGAGGTTGCCAAGGAAATCAAATCTAACGATAATGCCACCCAGTTCACGATCACGCTGAAGGATGGGTGGAAGTTCACTGATGGTACGCCAGTAACCTCAGAATCGTTCACTAAAGCGTGGAGCTACGCCGCAAACGCAACAAACGCACAGATCAACGCAAACTTCTTCTCGAATATCAAAGGCTATGACAAGCTGCAGGCTAAAGGCGTTGCCTCAGACGCGCAACTTGATGGTCTTAAAGTCGTAGATGACAATACATTCACTGTTGATCTGTCGACCCCGGACTCGAATTTCCCGATCAAGGTTGGCTACACTGGTTTTGCTCCACTGCCGGAAGCATTCTTTAAAGACCCGAAGGGATTTGCTGAGAAGCCGATCGGTAACGGCGCATATAAGTTTGTTAAGTGGGAGCATAACAAGGAAATCGACGTGGTGAAGAATCCTGATTACAAGGGTAACTTCCCCGCGAAGAATGCTGGCGTGAACTTTATCCTGTACACGAGCCCACAATCAGCATATGCTGATGTGCTTTCTGGCAACCTTGACGTCATGGATTCCGTACCTGCAACGGTAGCTGGGAACTTGAAGACCGCCAAGAATGTGCAAGTGTATAACAAAGCTGGTTCATCGATCTCACTGTTTGTGATCACGCAAGATTATCCGCATTTTGGCCCGGGTAAGGAAGGCCAGTTGCGTCGTCAGGCTATTTCGATGGCGATCAACCGTGAGCAGATCTGCGACAAAATTATGTCTGGACTGTGCACGCCTGCTACTGATTTCACAGCTCCGGCTATTAACGGCCATTCTGAGTCACTCAAGGGTGTTGAGAACCTCTCGTACAACCCTGATAAGGCGAAGGAGCTGTGGGCTGAGGCTAATAAGATTTCACCGTGGGATGGCACGTTTGAGATTGCGTACAACACTGATGGCGGCATGAAGAGCATGTGGGATGCAGTGATTAACTCGATCAAGAACACGCTCGGTATTGATGCGGCTACGCAGATTTTTGCCACCGGCGCTGAACTGAGTGAAGTAACCGATGGTCGTACGCTACACAAGCCGCACCGTATGGGTTGGTCGCCAGATTATCCGTCGATTGAGAATTATCTGACGTCACTGTATGCGACTTCCGCAGCTGATGGTAACGGCGCAAACACGGGTGATTACAAGAATCCTGAGTTTGATGCTCTGCTCGCGAAGGGTAATCAGGAGTCGTCGACGGACGCAGCGATTAAAGATTATCAGGCTGCTGAGGAGATTCTGCTCAATGATCTGCCGAGCGTGCCGCTGTATTACACGAACGCGAACGGCGTGGCGAATAAGAACTTGAAGAACTTCGAGTTCAACTGGCAGAACAGCCCAATCTACCGCGATATGACAAAGTAATTCATACCGGTCTTGGCTCCCCTGACAAGGGGAGCCTTTCTTTACTGGGTTGCGTTTAAGCGCTGGCTCACTACGGCGGTTACACCATCGGCACGCATGGTTGTATAGCGCGTCAGCAATACTCATGGTGCGCTGCTGCTGAGCCGTGAAGCGGACAGTCCAGTGGACTGTCCGTAGGCGAAGTGAGCGGGCGCGCTTAGCGACCCGCGAAGCGCATCAGCAGCGCAAAAGCTAGGAACGATTAACAAGTCGCTGGCTCACTACGGCAGTCACACCATCGGCACGCATGGTTACACCGTATAGCGCGTCAGCAATACTCATGGTGCGTTGCTGATGCGTGATAATAATTAGCTGCGCATGCTCACGCAGTTGACGTAACGCATTGATCAAACGGGTTAAATTCACGTCGTCAAGCGCGGCTTCAACCTCATCCATAACATAGAACGGGCTTGGCCGAGCGGTAAAAATCGCAAACAGTAATGCGAGCGCAGTTAATGATCGCTCGCCGCCAGATAATAAGCTCAACTGTTTGACTCGCTTACCAGCTGGTGATGCTTCGACGATCACGCCAGTTGTCAACAGATCATCTGGATTTTCCAAACGCAGCCGACCAGTACCACCCGGGAACAGCGTGGCGAACACTTGCTCGAATGCGGTAGCCGTATCGTCGAATGCGCGGCGGAACACGTCAACCATAGTCGCATCCAAATCATGAACTAGCTGCATGAGATCATCGCGCGAATGTGCCACGTCATCACGTTGATCGTGCAAATACTGGTTGCGCGTTTGTAATGCATCGTATTCTTCCGCAGCGAGCGGGTTAACTTTGCCGAGCGCTGATAGGTCGCGTTTCGCTTTCTCGTATCGTACGATCTGTTCGCTGCGCACGTATGGGACTGTACGATATTGCGGTTCGTGGCTATCGTCACCTGTCTCGATAGCAGAGCCATCAGCAACGTCAGTGTCAACGTCACCCTCAATCGGTACTGGCAGTCCATTATCGTCCAATACTGGCACCGGTTGATCAGGCCCGAACTCACGGATAAGCTCGTCCACACTCACGCCCAGTTCGTCTGCAATCTTTTGACTAGTCTGCCCGTATTCGGTGGCGAGTCGCTCTCTAGTCACATCGAGCGTATGCTCACGCTTATCGAGATCGTTAACGACTGGTTCAAGCTCATCGCGTTGCGCGCGCAAGGTTTTTAATTCTTCGTCATGGCTGGATGCGGTTTGCTGCAATTCGTCACGATGTGCGGCAACATCAGTAATCGACTGATTGACAAGTTCCGCTACCGCTCGCGCATGCGCAGCAACTTGTCGAATATGTGCCGCCTGCTCGCGGCGCTTGTCATTTTCCGCAGTCAGTCGCGCTCGACGTGTAGCAGCTTCTTGCGCTTGGTCACGTAACAATCCGACTTGTCGTTCGAGTGAATCGCTCTTACGATTAGCATCATTCCAAGCGATTTTCGCAGTCATCTCTTGCTCACGAGCCGAGGTCAACGCCTGTTCCAGTTCGTGTTCGTGCGCGGTTAATTCGTCAGCGTCATCTTCTGGACCATCGCCAGCTTGCGCGGCAGCGAGCGCACGATTGAGATCATCAACTTTGAGCTGATGATCGTCGCGCGATTCATCACTTGCGGCAATCTTGTTATTAAATGCGCGTATTTGCCGTTCAAGATCGGCGATGCGATCATGAGTAGTGTTGAGCATCTGCTGTTGCTGTTTGGCAGCAAGTCGAGCTTCGGCACGCGCGGTTGCAGCGTGATCGACAGCGAGCCGTGCGCGATCGCGTTGAGCACGAGCTTGCTCAACTTTCGTGTCAAGTGCGGCAAGTTGTTGGCGCAGTTCGTTGACTCGTGCGAGTGCTTTGTCACGTCGCGCAACGAGTGCAAGATCACTATGCGAGGACGAAGAACCACCTGCTCCGCCCACTGCAGTAATGATTTCACCAGCTTGCGTAACGACAACCCTGAATCGAGACGGCACTACCCTACCGTCCTTATGTTGATCCGGCTGATCATCTGCCGCACACGTCGAGATAATCGCATCCGCTTGTTCCAATGTTTCAGCGACTGCCACATCCGCAAGTAACGAGCGAACTGCGCGCACCACACCATCAGCCAGTGTCTGATCTGATGCAGCCGAATTTGCAGTTACCAGCGATGCCGCGCAACGCACACTGCCGCTGTCATCTGCAATATCGTACTGGTCATCAGTGCTCGGCGTGAGTACTACAGCTCGGCCAAGCTTGTCTTCACGCGCTCGTTCGAGCGCATGCAACATATTCGACCGTTGTGCCACAACGAGTGCGCCCGAAAACGCGCCAAGCGCATGCGCAATAGCTTCTTCCCAACCGTCTTCAATGTGAATGCAGTCAGAGAGCCGAGCAAGTACATCCACGCCGGAGTCCCGTTCGAGCGCTCCAGTTGCATTGCGACTGTCTAACGTGTCTCGTAACGCATCAGCTTTGGCCGTCAGTGAAATGATTTTCGCATTAAGCTCACGCTGCTGATCTTGTACTTCGTTGAGTGCATCCTGTGCGGCGGACAATGTGCGGCGTGCTTCATCTAACGCGCTCGTTGCATCATCAGCTTCATCATCGTGCATCGTTCGTTCCAGCTCGTCGCGTTGACGAACCGCCGCATCATGCCGATGTACTAATTCGTCACGCTGTACGGTGAAATCATTGCTTCGCGTTGCAGCAAGTTGTACAGCTGACTCTTCTCGCGCGATCATTTCGCGTAGATTCGCGATTCTCGTTTCCCGTTGCTGTGCTGTACGACGCAACTCAGTCAATGTTTGACGCACTGATGCAAGACGCTTCTCGTGATCTGCACGATACTCGGTAGCTTTGTCGAACGCGAGTCGCGCTTCTTGCGCTACTTGTTGTTGCTGCGTATGCTGCGCGTCGAGTTCGTTTGCGCGACTAGTTAGCAACGCTGGGTCTTCACCGAGATTGGTGACGATACGCTCATCAAGCGATCGCGCACGTTCATCAGCCACGGATGCCAGTGACTGCAACCGTTCGTGAATACGTGACAGCTCATGCCACTGTTGATTCGCTTGTGCAATCGCAGGTGACGTTGCGGATGTCATCGACTCAACTTGTTCGATGCGTACTTTGAGATGCGCGAGCTGCTGACGTGTGGTTCCCAGCTGCGTGCGAACTTCAGTCAGTTCAGTGCGTACACGTTCACGTTCGCTGGCTGACTGGTGAGCGTCGTCAGCGAGAATACGCGAACGAGCGTCACGCAAAGTAACTTGAATACCATCTGCTCGGCGAGAGACGCGCGCTTGACGACCGAGTGGGCCGAGTTGACGACGAATTTCCCCAAGTAGATCGTCCAGCCGAGACAAGTTCGCTTCCGTATTGGCGAGCTTACGTAGTGCGCGTTCTTTGCGTTTGCGATGTTTGAGAATGCCAGCAGCTTCTTCGATAAACGCGCGATGGCCGCTCGGGTCAGCTTTGAGAATAGCGTCAAGTCGTCCCTGACCGACGATGACATGCATCTGTTGGCCGAGACCAGTATCACTTAACAGTTCTTGAATATCGAGCAGTCGGCAAGATGTGCCGTTGATCGCATACTCAGAACCACCATTGCGGAAGATGGTACGCGAGATGGTTACTTCCGTATAATCAATGTCAAGCGCGTGATCAGTGTTGTCGATAGTGAGCGACACTTGCGCGCGTCCGAGCGGCGGACGCGATGATGTGCCCGCGAAAATCACGTCCTCCATTGAGGTACCGCGCAGGTTCTTCGCACCTTGCTCGCCCATCACCCACGTTAGCGCGTCGACGATATTCGACTTGCCGGAACCGTTTGGTCCGACGACAGCCGTAATACCGGGTTCAAAGCGCAACGTGGTGGGCGAAGCGAATGATTTAAATCCTTTAAGTGTGAGTTCCTTAAGATACATATCGTGGTTGGCTCAACAGATGGTGTGGTCTACTTGGATGAAGAGTCAGCAGCGTCCGTATCGTCAGCGTTCTTATTTTCGGCATCCGCAGCATTGTCGTCTTCAGCAGCTTGTTTCGCGAGCTTTGACAGTCCGAAATCACCAAAATCGTCCAGATCAAAATCAGGATTCGCATCCGTTGCAAAATCACGATCAGCTGCATCATCGGTATCGCGCGCATTGTCTTCGCGAACGATTGGACCAGTTCCAAGGTCAGGTTCAACACGCTCAGCTTTCGGCTTCGCTAAATCTGTGTTCATACGCTCCTTAAGCAAGGTACGCGCATCGCCGGCCGTGACGAAACTGCCGCAAATCAGTACACCATGACCGTAGCCGACACCCAATTCATCTTCCACGTCAACCATGTCCACAGCTTTTTGAATCGCATCAGGCAGAGAATCTTCGCGAATCACACGGTCACGTCCAAATACGCGCACCGCAATTTTTTCCAGTTCTTCAGCCGGCATGACACGCTCACGCCACGAATTTTCCGTGACCACAATCTTGTTCAACACCGGTTCAAGCACACCGAGATATTCTTCGACCTGCTTGTCGCCCATCATCGCGACAACGCCAACAAGCTGCTGGAAATCATAGTTTTCTTCGATAGCTGCACGTAACGATTCAGCCGCGTTCACGTTATGGCCGCCGTCAATAATAATGGTTGGCGACGTACGCACTTGTTCAATACGACCTGGAATCTTCACACCGCTTAACGCTTCGCCGACAAGATCACCGTCTAGTGCGCCGGAGACTGGAATAACCGTTTCGGCAGCAGCAAGCGCGGCGAGCGCATTATGCGCCTGATGCTCTCCAAACTTGGCAATCGGTACATCTGTATACGTGCCTAATGGCGTCGATAACGTAGCAACCTGTCCACCGACAGCCGGCATGCGTGAGACAACTTCCATCTCGTAACCGTCACGTACGAGCGTGGCATGATTGCAGCGAGCCGCCTCTTCGAGAATAGGCATGACTTCTTCTTCGTGTGGCTGGGCGCCGATAATCGCGGTACAACCCGGCTTGATAATGCCAGCTTTTTCTGCAGCGATCTTTTCGACCGTGTCGCCAAGCCACATCATGTGATCCATATCGACGGGCCCAATCACCGCAGCATCAGCGTTGAGCACGTTCGTCGCGTCCAAACGGCCGCCCATGCCAACTTCAACAATCGCCACGTCAACCGGAGCGTCAGCAAACTTCCAGATTGCCATTGCCGTGAGTACTTCAAAGAAGCTCATGCGAGGTTTACCTTGTTCGTTCATTTTCGCGTCCACAAGGTCAACAAGATCTTTGACTTGATCCCAAATATCAATGAAATCGTCGTCGGATAGTTCCTGACCGTCAATGGCAATACGTTCGTTAATACGTTCAAGATGCGGCGACGTGTACAAACCAGTGCGCATACCGTACGCTCGGCAAATTGCTTCAGCCATGCGCGCAGTAGACCCCTTGCCATTTGTACCAGTAACGTGGATGACACGGAACGACTCTTCAGGATGGCCGAACAGGTCAAGAATGAGCGTCATCCGGTCGAGGTCCATGTTGGTCGTGTTATGCTCCGGCGGACGCGACATAATGTTGCGTTCAACGTCACGAATAGTCTCGTTATTCCGGTTCGGATGCTCGTATGACATGAATCCGTTTCCCTCATTCCTCAAATTCAATGCTCAAACTGTCACTAGTCTAGTAGTTCAGGTCGAACTTACCTCACGGTTTCGAGCGTAGCGTAGTTGCAGACTGCGTAAACTATACGTGCCTTACATACGCTCGTATACGTTCCTTGCACTTCCAACGTTTTCCGCTTAATGCACCGACAAGTACTGTCCAGTCAAGCTCTCCGGTTCAGCAGCGATCTGTTCAGGCGTACCAGTAGCGACAATACGACCACCACGCTCGCCTCCACCCGGTCCCAAGTCGATAATCCAATCAGCATTAGCGATCACGTCAAGATCATGTTCGATCACGATTACCGTCGCACCAGCCGAAACCAGCCGATCAAACACGCCAAGTAGTACGCGCACGTCAAGCGGATGCAATCCAATAGTCGGCTCATCGAACACAAACACCGCATCCAACTGCGTGCGACCCATCTCACTGGAGAGTTTGAGTCGCTGCGCTTCCCCACCCGACAGTGATGGAGTCGGCTCCCCCAACGTGAGATATCCCAAACCAAGATCATGCAACGTCTCTAGTTCACTGTGCGCGCGCCGCAAGTTCGTGCTCACTGCTAACGCTTCATCTATGCTCATCGCCATCATCTGCGGCAACGTGAACGCGCGACCATCTTGAGCAATCCAGTGAATACAATTCGCTTCACTCGCATACCGTCCGCCACGACAATCCGGACAAGCGATCGTCACATCAGGCAAAAACTGTACGTCAAGTGAAATCGTTCCCGTGCCATCACAAGTAGGACAACGCAGTTTGCCAGTATTGTAGGAGAAATCGCCAGCTTTACGACCCGCCGCTTTGGCTTCATCACTACGCGCGAATGCGCGACGTAACTCATCATGCACGCCGCAATATGTGG
Organism: Bifidobacterium hapali; assembly: GCF_002259755.1. GTDB lineage: Bacteria > Actinomycetota > Actinomycetes > Actinomycetales > Bifidobacteriaceae > Bifidobacterium > Bifidobacterium hapali. The sequence goes on along the minus strand of NZ_MWWY01000005.1, from coordinate 162,617 downwards.
CAACAGTAGAGCGCACATTCGCACCGATCGGCGTAGCATCAATCAGATTCGCACGCACAATACCATCAGCATCAATACTGTGCACATGCGCAGGCAGCGGTTCTCCAGCAGCCTGAGCTTTCAGCGCAGGAATAAGCGTTTCTAATACCAGCGTAGTTTTACCCGAACCAGACGGACCAGTGACCGCAACCAAACGGCCACGCGGTATATCAACACTGAGCGGATGAACCGTATGGAGTTGACCAGATTCAAGATGAATACGACCAAGCGCAAACATACTGCTTTGCGCAACGCGCGATCGAATACGCGTTTGACCGTCCGCCGACAAGAACGGTGCGATACGACTGTGCTGATTGCTTGAGACGTCCCGTACACTGCCCTGCGCAATCACATGACCGCCATTTGCACCGGCAACCGGTCCCATCTCGATAAGATGATCTGCAGCTTTAAGCACGTTCACATCATGATCAACAACAACCACAGAATTGCCATCTGCAACAAGATCATGCATCACACCAAGCAGCCCCTCGACGTTCGCTGGATGCAAACCAATCGACGGTTCGTCAAGCACATACAACACACCAGTCGTACGATTGCGAACCGCACGAGCCAATTGCACACGTTGACGCTCACCTGTCGACAGTGTTGAGCCAGCACGATCAAGGGACAGGTAGCCAAGTCCAAGTTCAAGCAGTCGACGCGCTGTATCGAGGAATGATTCGCCAATATTAGTAGCCATTTGCCGCATATCGTGCGGCAGCGTATCCGGCACGCCGCGCACCCAAGATACCGCAGTATCGAGTGTCATCGCGCTCGCCTGCGCAAGATTAATGCCAAGTATGTGAGGTTGACGTGCAGTTTTATTAAGCCGAGTGCCGTTGCAATCATGGCATGATGATTCTTTCAAGAATCGAGCCACACGCTTAAGTCCCTTCTCATCTTTGGCTTTCGCGAGCGCATTTTCAACCGTATACACGGCGTTGTAATACGTGAAGTCCAGTTCAGCGAAATCATCGCCTTTCTTCGGCCGATACAAGATATGTTTCTTGATAGCTGGACCGTTGAACACAATGTCACGTTCTTGAGGCGTTAAGTTACGAAATGGTATGTTCGTGCGTACGCCCATTGCGCCGCACACTTGTTTCATAAGATCCCACATGAGAGAGCCCCACGGCAGTACCGCACCGTCATCAATGGATTTACTCTCGTCAAGTACGAGTGCTGCACGATTAACTTCGCGTACAATGCCCGTGCCAGAGCAGGTTGGACACGCGCCACCAGAGTTGAACGCGAGATCTTCCGCGCCGGGAGCATAAAACTGTTTGCCGCATTGCTGGCAGGTAAGCGGCAGGCCCGCAGCGACATCAAGCGTCGGTTCGTGACGAGTACCGCATTGCGGACACACATGCGTGGCACAACGTGAGAACAGTAAACGCAAGCTGTTGAGCAGTTCACTCATCGTGCCGAACGTTGAACGAATAGATGGCACGCCCGGCCGCTGGTGCAACGCCAATGCGGCCGGCACATATCGTACGTCATCTACTTGTGCGCGGCTTGCTTGCGTGAGCCGACGGCGAGTATAAGTTGACAGTGCTTCAAGATAGCGGCGGGAGCCTTCCGCATAGAGTACGCCAAGTGCGAGCGAACTTTTACCTGAACCAGATACGCCTGCGATACCAACCAGCTCTCCGAGTGGAATGTCAATGTTGATGTTTTTGAGATTGTGCACGCGTGCGCCGCGCACTTGGATTGCTTGTGGAGAGCAATGGGATAGTTGTTGTTCTGGTTGCGCTTGCTGTGTATCCGATGCCGCATCCCGCGCCATTTCTACCTCTTCTCCCCAGTAGCCCATACTTACTTGCTTTATTGTATGGTTGGCCATGCATCGAACGATTGCAGTCAAGTAACTTAATGGTACATTCGACCAGCAGTTATTTGGAGCACCTTTGGATGTCCTTTTGTTCAATCAGATAGTGCAATTAGCATTAAAAGACTTTCCTAATCACAAAGTCATCTATCTACATACATTATCTGGAAAGATACGCCGCAATCTCAACGCGGGCAACAACCACGTTTTAGTGCATAACACCGTTACGCTCATCTCGCGTGTATCGTGTGACATATGACGACAATGAAGGACATTGCAACCGCAACCGGTGTCTCAATCTCCACCGTATCGCTGGTACTCAATGGTCGTGACGCTGGACGCGTGAACCGACTAACCGCAGCACAAGTGCGCGACACTGCACAACGCCTCGGTTATATATCGAATCCGCTGGCACGGTCATTGCGTACTGGGCGTACTCGTATTCTCGGTTTCGTCAGTGAACATATTGCTACTACCCCGTTCGCCGGCGGTATTATTCTCGGTGCACAAGAAGCTGCGATCGCTCTTGGATACATGCTGCTGACCGTCAACGCCGACAATCAACGCGCCGAAGCGGATAGCATCGCAATGCTCGCACGGTATGGCGTGGACGGAGTACTCTATGCGAAGATGTCTAATCAGTACACCGACGTACCACAAGCGCTTGTAGACTACCCACTCGTACTGGTGGACGCTACCGACAAACAAGGGCGTTTTTCTAGCATAGAACCGGACGAGTTCACTATTGGACTTGATGCAACTGCTCGACTCATTGCTGCTGGGTGTCGTCGCATCGCTTATATTGGAGCGCCTGACACAACATTCGCGCAACACGGACGATTCGCTGGATACCGACAAGCACTTGACAATGGCAATATTCAGTTTGATGATCGGCTTGTTGTCAACGTTGATGACGACGAGACTGCATTGCGTGCAGTAAGTGATCTGTTTGATCGCGAGCATCCAGACGGATTCTTCTGTTTTAACGATGCGCGCGCATGGTACGTGTACGAATGTGCAGCGCGACGTGGCCTCATCATTGGTAAAGATGTGTCAGTAATCGGCGTTGATAACCATCAAATATTCGCACAAACATTGATCCCACGATTAACGACCGTTGAACTGCCACATTACGAAATGGGCTATTGGGCAACCATGAAACTCGTATCCCTCATCGAAGGCGGAGTGCCTGACACCTTGGTTATGCCGCAGACAACTACACCTCTGCCGCCACTTGATGCAACAGTACCAGCGCAGATCCATTGTGCATTAATCGAAAAAGCTTCTGTACGCGCATAATCAAGCAATGAGCGATTTTGCAGTGAAGGCATAGCTACACCAACTACGCCACCATGCCACGAACCGGTTCGACACGCGGGGCGTGACTAGTTGACGTCAAACGATTGACTCCATACAATATCAAGCGTCAAAACCTCACGAAAGGAACCTCATAGATGAGTGACGCTCCCATTTACACTCCATTCGCTGACCATGACGAACAACTTGCCAAAGCTGAAGCTGGCGTTACTGCGCTCGCCGCGACGCGTAATAACCGCTGGTATCCGAAATTCCACATCGCTTCCAACGGCGGCTGGATTAACGATCCTAACGGCTTGTGCTTCTACAAGGGCCGTTGGCACGTTTTCTATCAGCTCCACCCCTACAGTACTCAGTGGGGACCAATGCATTGGGGACATGTTTCTTCAGCTGACATGGTGACATGGCGTCGCGAACCGATCGCCTTCGCACCAAGTCTTGAGCAAGAGAGAAACGGCGTATTCTCTGGCTCTGCTGTAATCGGCGATGACGGCAAGCTGCGCTTCTACTACACTGGTCACCGCTGGATTGACAGCAACGATAGTACAAGCGGCGACTGGCAGGTGCAGATGCTTGCCGAGCCAGGTAACGATGAGATTACGCATATCACCAAGCTCGGTATGGTTGTCGATTGCCCGACAGAACAAGTCAACCACCACTTCCGTGATCCAAAGGTCTGGAAAACTGGCGGTACATGGTACATGACATTCGGCGTATCCTCAGCTGCAAAGCGCGGCCAAATGTGGCTATACACGTCAGACGACATGATCAACTGGATGTTCAAAACTGTATTGTTTGAGCATCCTGATCCAGACGTGTTCATGCTCGAATGTCCTGATTTCTTCCCAATCAACGATGCGCAAGGCAATGAGAAATGGGTTCTTGGCTACTCGGCGATGGGCGCGAAGAAGCACGGCTTCGATAATCGCAACGTGAACAACGCCGGTTATCAGATCGGTTCGTGGACGCCGGGCGAACAGTTCGTTCCAGAAACTGAGTTTCGCCCGTGGGATTGCGGGCACAACTTCTATGCACCACAGTCGTTCAATACAGTTCCCGGCGATACAGATGAGGTCACTGGTAACGGTCGCCAGATCATGTACGGCTGGATGAGCCCGTTCATCGAGCCAGTTCCTATGCAAGCTGACGGCTGGTGCGGTCAGCTCACGCTTCCACGCGAAATTACCCTCGGTGATCGCTGTGGTGATATCCATACTGCACCAGTGGCAGAGATTGAAGAGTTACGTGAGAATACGATTGATCTCGGCACGATTACGCTGGAACAGGACGGCGACAAACTCCTGCTGGATGATGCTGAAGCTGTAGAAATCGAGATGACTATTGATTTAGATTCATCTACTGCTGAGCGTGCAGGATTGCGTGTACAGGCGACTGAAAACGGCGCGTATACGGCGATCGGCTATGATGACCAGCTTGGTCGCGTAGTAGTCGATCGCAGTGCCATGACATATGGTGACCGTGGGTACCGGACTGCACCGTTGGATGTTGACGAGCTCACTGGCAAGCTGGAACTGCGTGTATTCGTGGATCGTGGCTCAGTCGAAGTATATGTGAACCACGGGCATCAAGTGTTGAGCTCATACGTGTACGCAGCGGAAGGACCACGCGCGATCAAACTCGTGGCTGAGTCCGGCTCACTCAAGGTAGATTCGCTGAAAATTCACCACTTGAAGTCCATCGGACTTGAGTAGTTGTTCGTGGCTCCCCTGTCAGGGGAGCCACGTAAATGGCGCCTATTTGGCGTTTCCAAAACGGCGATCGCGGTGAATATAGTGATCAATCGAACGCCATAACACTTCGCGGCCACAATCAGGGAATAATTCGGGAACGAAATCAAGTTCAGCATACGCAGCCTCCCACGGAAGGAAGTTACTAGTACGCTGCTCTCCAGACGTGCGAATCACAAGATCACAGTCAGGAATATCCGGATTGTACAGATGATCCGCAATCATCTTTTCCGTCACGCGATCGCCAGAAAGTCGACCGTCGCGCACTTCGCGCGCAATTGCTGCGCACGCGTCCGCAATTTCCGCACGACCACCGTAATTAATACAGAACACGACGTCGATAACCTTATTGTTCTTCGTGCGTTCCATCGCAACTTCAAGCTCGTCAATCACTGACTTCCACAGTTTCGGCCGACGGCCCGACCAGCGTACGCGCACACCCCAGTCATCCATCTGAGCCACACGGCGGTGAATAATCTCACGCGAGAAACCCATCAGAAAACGTACTTCTTGCGGACTACGCTTCCAGTTCTCAGTAGAAAACGTGTACAAACTCAAATAGCGTACGCCCGCTTCAATCGCGCCTGCAATCGTATCGAACACGACCGGCTCAGCAGCCTGATGACCGTTGGTACGAATCATGCCACGCTGTTTCGCCCACCGACCGTTACCGTCCATAATCACGCCCACATGGCGTGGCACCTTGTTCTTTGGAAAATCAGGAATAATAGATGGATTAGAAAAAGGTGCTGCCGGAATATCCAGCGATGTGTAGTCGACGTTCTCAAAAGCCATAAGCGCTAATGTAGCAAGCGCAGCGAACGAATCGGACGCTCCATATAATATTCGCTCCACTCCTCCACCAGTCGGCGAGTCTCGGGCAACAACTCCCCCGCATCCAACACCGTCCAATCTCCACGAACCAATGCTGCAAACTGACGTAATACCGTCAATTCAACTCGATGCGCATCCGGTGTACGATCAGACGCGCACATTACACCGCCAGCAGCCACCGACACATACGCGGGCACTCCCACCGGTTCTCCGCACACTACACACGCGGATAATCGCGGCAACCATCCAGCGAGCGCGAGCGCACGCATCACGTATGAGTCGCCGATCTTGTCAGCTCGATGCGCGTGTTTGGCAAGCGCGTTGAGCGCGCCGATTAACAGCTGATATTGAGCGTCCGTACGCTCATGTTCAGCAGACACAAGTTTGTCAGCGGTTTCTACAATGACGCCGGCAGCCACGTACGCATCGTAGTCGGCGCTAATTGGTGCTGCATATGCGGCGATCGAGTCAGCTTGTGAAACAACGTCAAGGGAGCGGCCTGTTGCAATGAGCACGTCGACTCGCATGAATGGTTCAAGCCGAGCCCCGAAGCGGGATTTTATTTTGCGTACTCCTTTAGCAACGGCACGAATTTTACCATGTCGCTGCGTGAGCATGGTGATAATACGGTCAGCTTCGCCAAGTTTGGCAGTACGTAATACCACGGCTTCATCGCGGTAGAGCGGCATAGCATCATCCTTTCCCGAGGTATCGCACGCGAATGTCAGTACACGAATAAGCCCCAGAATGCGAAAAAGAGCAGGATATGCAGCATAGCCGCAACAGTGGTCCAGAACAATACGCGGCCGAGCCGAGTGGAAGCAAGCACCGGTTCACGGCCAGTAACAATATCATGTATGGACCCTTTACGTGGTGGCCATGCGAGAATACCACGGTCAGAAGCAACTTCGATTAATCTCGCAAATACGCCACTCCACGCCCATACTACGAGCGTACAAACAACTTGAATAACTGGCCAACTCCATTGCATAATACCGGGATGCTCATCAGGAGCTGAACCCCATGCGAGTTGGACTACGCCCATAATCACTTGGCCAAGACCTGCTGCAAACAGAAGCACTGTGCCCCATGTAGTCAAGGTTAAGGTCAGTAATGCGGTACCGAATCCATGTGAGAAACCGAGCGCGGTCGTCGGTTGCCTTAGAATCTCCTCGCCTCGCCGTAGCGCTCGTCGCATGTGTATGCGCCATCGTATCGAACGAATCATTGCGATAATCGCCACAACCAAGTCAACGAGCAACGTCACGATCATCGAAACATGCAGTCCAAGGCCGTATACAGTTAATCCACGCCGTGACTGTAAGTCGTCTGGCACAGCAATCGACTGATAGATCGTTCCGCCTGCCACACGTTCGCTCGTCTGCGTCAGCCCTGCAGTTATGCCAGCAGCCCAGTTAGTGATATCAGTAACGTATTCGTCAGCGAACGGCGTACCAACTTCCTCATTACTGCCCAATCGCATGACATGATTTGCAATAGGGTAGGAACGCACAGTCACATTGCGATTACCCGCTTGATGTGCCAGTTCCAATATCGTCTGCGTGCCGTCAACTTGTGCAGTCATCACATCTTTCGACCCGTACGCTACGAACGTGGGTATTGCATACGCACGAGGATTAAGTAAGCCCTGCAAGTCGAAGTTTGTAAATCCAAGGAGACTTGTGTCCGCGTTGAACACGCGGCGCACGATAGACTGGTAACCGTCGTTCGCGCCAACGAGAGCGAAATCTTGTGCGGCAAGAAAGCCGAGCGACTGTCGTGGCGTATACACCATCGGGCTGAGCAGTATTTGAAACGCAATATGAGCGTCTTGTTCGAGCAGATAGTTGGCAATCCATGTGGATTCGGAAGTCGCGTATATGCCAACTTGAGTATCGTCAACTTGCGGCATTGCACGCAACAGATTGACGGCCTGATCGTAGGCAGCAGCTGATGCTGGATAATCGCGTGTCAGATCGTTCGTAGACCAAATCGGCTTGTCAATAACAGCGGTAACGAAACCAGCCGATGTCATACTGGACGCAATATCACCAAACGAATCGTCAGGCGTACCCCCATGCCCAGCTCCATGCATAAATACAATACCGGACAAACCGCTGCTCGGAACTTGAGGTCCACCTTCGCGAGTTTGAGGCATACGAATGCGCATATGAATACGTTGAATTTCACCGGTAGACGGGCGAGTTGCATCGAACGTAATATCGCGCTCTTCTACTGCGAAATCACCGGTTGTATGCAACGTAATATGCGAAGGATTATCGAAGGTTACCGCTGTATCAGCACTCAGCGTGGCAATAGTCTGACCGGTTGGCTCATTATTCCACGGGACTGTAGTCGCATTCGAAATATATACCAACGCGCCAAGCAGAATCACTGCGATTGGTAACCGTAACATAAGCCTACGGCCGAGACTCCACGGCCGTGTCGGCGCTGCAGTGTGCTGTATCACCGATTTGGATGTTGAATCGGGATGACAACTGGACCGGTTGCGCCCGTAGGCACTTGACCGTCTGCTTCCATTTGCGCAGCGAGATCGTTCGCAATCGTCAGCAGCGTGTCGACAATCTGATCTTCAGGAACAGTTTTAATAACCTTACCCTTAATAAAAATCTGTCCCTTACCATTGCCGGAAGCAACACCAAGATCAGCTTCACGAGCCTCGCCAGGACCGTTCACAATACAGCCCATAACAGCCACGCGGATCGGAGCCGTAATATTTTTCAGTCCTTCGGTCACCGCGGAAGCCAGCTGAATAACATCCACCTGCGCACGACCGCAACTCGGGCAGGAAATAATATCAAACTTGCGTTGGCGCAAACCCATGTACTCAAGCAGTTTGCAACCGACTTTCACCTCTTCAACTGGAGGCGCAGACAGCGACACACGGATCGTATCACCAATACCTTCTGCCAGTAACGCGCCGAACGCGAGACACGATTTAATCGTACCCTGCCACGCGGGACCAGCTTCGGTCACACCAAGATGCAACGGCCAATCACCCTTTGATGCGAGCAGCCGATACGTTTGCACCATCGTAATAACATCATGGTGCTTTACTGAAATTTTGAAATCATGGAAGCCAACATCTTCAAACATGTGCGCTTCCTTCAACGCGCTCGCCACCAGAGCCTCAGGCGTCGGACCGCCATACTTAGCGTACAGGTCTTTATCGAGTGAGCCAGCGTTAACGCCAATACGCAGTGAAATACCAGCATCTGTGGCCGCTCTACAAATAGAGGGGCCGACCTCGTCAAATTTGCGAATATTACCAGGATTGACGCGAACCGCAGCACAACCGGCGTCAATCGCCTGAAAAACATACTTTGACTGGAAATGGATGTCGGCAATAACCGGAATTGGCGACTTGCGCACGAGCTCAGGCAACGCGTCTGCATCATCTTGGCTCGGCACAGCAACACGCACAATATCGCAACCAGCAGCCGTCAGTTCAGCAATTTGTTGAAGCGTGGCAGGCACGTTGGCAGTCAGCGTGTTCGTCATTGACTGCACTGAAATAGGAGCGCCACCACCGACTGGAACAGGACCGACCATGATGCGGCGAGACTTACGACGTGGATGCAACGGTGATTCACTAATCGCAGCGGCACCAGTTTTACGGAACGGCTTATCGGCTGGCGGCTCGCTCACCGCGGCACTATTCGCGGCACTATTCGACGGATTCATGATCTGGTTCAATCCCCTATACGGTCATGATAACGGGCCGGCGCATCTCGCACGGCCCGTTATCTGTGATATCACTGAATGGCACTACTGCTTGTTTATCAGATCGTCAGCGCGTCGGCGGGCTTCTTGCTCGATCTGACTCATTTCCTCCACGGATTCAAACAGTGGCGCGCCGCGCAATTCGCTATCCATGTCGTCAAGTACACGCTTCACTGTATCGACAATACCCAAATATGGCAGACGATGGTCGAGAAACGCGTGAACCGCCTGTTCGTTTGCCGCGTTGAGCACCGCAGTATGCTTTTCCGACGCTCTCAAGCAATGCCGCGCCAAGGAAACAGCCGGGAATGCTTCATCATCCAACGGTTCAAACGTCCAGCTTGCAGCCTTCGTCCAATCGCACGCAGCAGCCACATTACGCAAACGGTCAGGAGCAGACAAACCAAGTGCAATTGGAAGACGCATATCCGGTGGCGATGCTTGGCAGATTGTCGCGCCGTCACAGAACTGAACCATCGAGTGAACAATCGACTGCGGATGTACGGTCACTTCAATACGATCTGGCGGCACGTTAAACAGGCGACTCGCCTCGATCACTTCAAGGCCCTTATTCATCAATGTCGACGAGTTAATCGTGACAACCGGACCCATATGCCACGTCGGATGATGTAGTGCTTGTTCCGGCGTGATATCAGTCATGCGATCGCGCGTCCAGCCACGGAACGGGCCACCAGATGCAGTGACGATCAGCTTACTCACCTCACCGTGCGTGCCAGAACGCAGTGACTGCCAGATTGCGGAATGCTCAGAATCCACGGGATTAATCTGATTGTCACGAGTTTGGGCACTGAACAACAAATGCCCACCAGCAACCACTGACTCTTTGTTCGCCAATGCAAGTTGCGATCCCGCTTGCAATGCCGCAATCGAAGGAGCTAAGCCAATTGACCCCGTAATACCGTTGAGTACCACGGTTGCACCACATCCAGCGAGGCCGATAACCGCATCTGGACCGGCTTGCACACTGGCGTATGTTGCACCCAATCGGTCAAGTGCTTCGCGCAGTGGTTTGGCTGCAGCACGATCGTATACCGCGACCTGCGGTACGTGGAATTGTGCAACCTGACGCGCAAGCAACTGCACATGTGCGCCGCCAGCCGCTAAACCAGTGACAGTGAATCGTTCAGGATGACGTGAGATAACGTCAAGTCCTTGCGTGCCAATGGATCCAGTAGATCCGAGGATGACGACTGATGCCTGTTGTTTCACGGTGCCTTCCTCTTATGATGTGACGATGGTTACTTTGATTTACTTATTGATGCGTATTCGTACGGCATGACATATCAGCATGCAATCGGCCGGCGATGGTATGTCGCCGGCCGTGTAATTACTTCTTGTCGTCGTCATCGCCATACAGCGACGGGAACGACAAATCAGGGATGTCAGTGTCGATTTGCGGGAACAAGGATGGGAATACACCACTGTCATCCTTGTCGTGAGCATCGTTTGCGCTGTTTTGCTGTGCAGTTTGCGGCACAGTTTGCTGCGTTGACGATACCGCTGGCTGTACAACAGCTGGCTGTACAACAATTGGCTGCAACGGCTGTGCGGTTTCTTGTACCGGTTGTACTGGCACTACTGGCTGCACCGGCTGGGACACAGACTGCTGCGGTGCTACCGGCTGTGACGGCGTAGATACGACGGCGACCGGCTGTGCTACGGATTGGCTGACTCTGCCGCGTGGCGTTGTATGTGCTGGCTTGACTGCCGGCGCGAATGACACCGGCATATCCGTCACGTTAGCTGAAGCAGTGTTAGCAGACTCATGTGAGGTGACATTCTGCTGCGGCGCAACGCTCGGTTCGACCTTGTCGGCGGTAGTCTTATCGGTAGCTTCCGTTTCAGCCGACGAAGTAGCAGCGGACGCGAGTACAGTTGATGCGTCAGGTACCATCGGCGTTGTTAACGCTGGCATATGTGGGCGGAATATGCTCGGAGCATCAGTTCTCTCTTGCGATTCCTCAGCCATGTGTGCAAGCTGCGCCAACGATGAATCACCTTGACCAGCAAAGTAGTCATTGACAGCTGGCTGCGTTGGTTCAGCCGGCTGCGAGGCAGCAGACTGATCATGGTCATGCGGAGCGAATGACGGTGGCTGCGGGGCAGCAGGCGTATCAACGACATTAGATTCCGTTGCTGTTGCAACTGAAGCCTGTGCGCTGACAGCAGCTGATGCTGCAGGAGCAGCAAAAATTGCCTGTTCCGCTTTGTGTAGTGCATCAAACGACGAATCGCTCGACGCATTATCAGATGCAGGCATGATCGCACCAGCATCCTGAGCGGCAGTTGCCGTAGCAGTTGCCGCGGGGAATAGCGGCGCAACAGCGCCTTGCGGCGTATTGCTTTCTTGTTGCGGCGCAAACTGCGTTTCGCTATCTTGATCGTTTTGTACTAGGTCAGATACTCGTGCAAAAGATTCCAAACGACTCAATAATTGCACGCACGCATTGAGGAAATAATCTACTTGTCGCTCATCGTAGCCGCGAGCGCCTTTACGCTGCGTAAAAACGGCATTACTCACGGTCACGGACGTAATATTTGCCAAGCTATCAGTATTGTTATGGCTAGCACCGCTGAGATCTAAGTCAGCGGTAGCCTTGTCTACCACATCGTCAATCAAGCGATCCACTTGTTTACGATCATATGATGGTTGACCTTTGCGACCGTCAGCAAAACGCTCTCGTTCAGCACGCTCGGCGTGATGAGCAATCTGGCGGTACAACTCTTCGGTCTGTGCACGCCACGCAACACGCCCTTGATCGGAAATCTGCGCAGAAGTTTGACGATCTACTACAGCACGTTCCAAACGCGACAGTGCAGCATCAACTTGCGCAATATCATAGCCATCCTTGGCTAGATCAAACGATACGTTCTGAATATCCTGCTGCGTCAACGAAGCTGCATCACCGTCATACAGCGCGTGTGCTCGGTTCAGGAACGCATCAACCTGCCCGGTATCGTATCCCAACTTACGTTTCCCGGCACGGGCGATGGATGAGCCACCGCGTTCGGCTTCAGCTTCCTGCGCCATCGGATATCGACCTCCTGTGGATAGTGTTAACAACTTTACTGTACGTTGCAGTTTCGACTCATGGATGTCAACGACCAGCAACGCGCGTACATACTGAAATTATTGGCGTGTCGCGCCAGTCCTACCGTATACGCTACAGTAGTAGCTCGCGGGCGATTAGCTCAGTTGGCTAGAGCGCCACCTTTACACGGTGGATGTCGGGGGTTCGAGCCCCTCATCGCCCACTTGGTGGGATAAGCGTAAGGCCGTCAGCAATGAGTTTGTTGACGGCCTTACGCTTATCTACTTACTTCACTTGTGCTCATTGTCTGCATTCGAAACCAGCTCAGCGGCCTTTGCCGAAAGCTCGCAGGCGAATGCCGTTCCAGTCCTTGCTGATCGTCAGCGGAGTCGCAGCGTTCATACCAGCAGTTTTTGCAGCAGACTGCACCGTGCTGGAACTCGCTGCGCCCGGGCGTCCCGGCTTAGGCGTTAGCACCCACAGCGGGCCATCATCACCAAGTACCGCATACGCATCCACGATGGTGTCGGATAGCTCATCCTCGTCATCGCCGTCACGCCACCAAATAATGACGCCGTCAACAGCGGAATCGTAATCCTCATCGACCAGATCTTCGCCAGTCAAATTCTCAATCTTGGCGCGGATAGAATCATCCACGTCCTCGTCCCACATCCACTCTTGGACGATGTCGCCCGCGTGGAAACCGAACTCTTCAGCGTTATCAGATGCCGTTTGATTCACGGGACATACATTAGCAAACCGAGGCGAACAGCCACGTTAACACGCGCGGCGCGTCTCACGGAGCGGTCGTATAACGCCAATAAAACCGTAAAAATATCTCGACGCGCCGCACAATAGGCCAATATCAACTTTCACTTCACAGTGCAATGAGCCAGCGTGTCGCCTTTGCCCTCGCCGATAGCGGCAAGCGCTTGATACGCCTCATCAAGTGTCGCGACTTTCACATCGCGCAAGCCGTCGGGCACATGGCCAACGACTTCATCACAATTTGATTCAGGAGCAAGGAACCACGTCGCGCCATCGCGTTTCGCACCGATCATTTTGAGTCGAATACCGCCGATCGCACCAACCTTGCCAGACTTGTCCATCGTGCCAGTGCCAGCAATCGTCGCACCGCCTGTCTCGTTGGCAGCAGTGAGCTTGTCGATGAGTCCAAGTGCATACATCATGCCAGCAGACGGTCCGCCAATATCATCGACGTGCATAGTGACGTTCACACCATCCGCGTTCACACCAAGCGTTGCCGCATATGCAAGTGCCGCAGCCGCTGCCGCATCCTGCGACGATGTCATCTCCTGCTCACTTTCACGCTGGTATTCTTCAGCGCTCTGTCCTACCGGGACCACAGCTTCCTGCGGCATAACCGTATGATTCGGGTCAAGCCATGCGAACAATGTTTCCGCATTGGTGACTGGATAGCCCGGCACGCCAGACGCGTTCACGGTAACCAGTAACAATTTGCCGGAATCGTGATGTGTGTCGGCTCCGGTAACCGTAATAACGGTTTTGCCGTCCGTCTCACCGAGCACATCGGCAGTCGGCCCCGGGCCTTCGACCGCATACGCACTCGGCAAACAGAGCACGATAATCGACAGCAGCACAGCAAACGCACCAGTAAAGTATCGCGCCGGCACCACCACACCGATACCAAGATATGACTTGATCGAAGCCACGGGGTGACGCAAGAACGTTGACCATGACACGCGTGGCGTGCGACGGTCGTTATGAAATATGCCTTTGGCGTGAGGCTGGCGTTTCAGGTGCATTTTCGGCATACCTCCAATACTATGGAACCAACTGACGTTAACACATGAAGCAGGGAACGGACTATGGACGAGAACGCAATCCACCAGTGGCTGATCGAATGTTTTGGCCCAATTCAAGGCGAGATGGCCTTCAAACAGCTCAATGACCTACCTGATGCGATTAAAGATCAACTGATGAGTCAGGACCCATCCAAGTTGCCGAAGCCAAGCGAAGTACAGGCGCTGATGCAAGCGTTTACAGCGGGTGGGCTCAACACACCGAGTGAGATGCAGCAGACGGTTGCTGAGGGGCCGATTAACGTGAAGCTAGCAAAGTCGATCGCATTGCAGCAAGCGAACGGCGAGGGCTCGCTTTCAACAGTGAGTGCGCAGAGCGGTGCTGCGGCACGTCGTGCGATGAGTGAAGCGAACCTGTGGCTCGATACGGTGTGTGAAATGAATCCAGTAGCTGGCGAGCCTGAAGTATTGACTCGTGCCGGCTGGGTTGAGGGCACGATTGACGCGTGGGCAAAGTTTGCAGCCCCGGTGGCTGAGTCGATGAATGAAGCGCTGGCGTCGGTGATTTCAGAACGGCTTGGTGGCTCGTTTGAGGGTGAGATTGCTGGTGTGTTTGCTGGCCCTGTGTCGATTCCGATTCCGGAAGGTATGAAAGACCCGGCACAGTTGATGCGACTGTTAGGCAATACTTCGTTTGCTATGCAGTTGGGTCATGCTGCTGGCGACTTGTCGCATGAAGTGCACGGCAGTTTTGATCAAGGCATTGCACTGCTGTCCAATCCGGCAGGCGGTTTGATCGTGCAGAATGTTGAGGAATACGCGAAGTCGCTTGATATTGCAGTGGACGAGGTTATGGCGTTCCTTGCGTTGCGCGAAGTTGCTCATGCGCGTCTGTTCGCTTCAGTACCGTGGCTTATGCCGCGATTTGAAGCGCTTATTGGCAAGTATGCGCGTGGCGTGAATATTGATTTGGATGCGATGGAGGAGCAACTGCGCGAAGCAGGCGCGATGGACCCGGAGTCGATTTCTGGCGCAGTGAACTTAACTAAAGTTGGTATTGCCGACACGCCCGAACAGAAAGAGGCGAAGACATCGCTGGAGACGCTGCTTGCGTTGGTGGAAGGTTGGGTTGACTGTGTGGTATGGCGTGCTGGTATGGCCCATATCGCGCATATCGAACAGCTGCGTGAGATGATTCGTCGCGAGCGTGCGATTGGTGGTCCTGCAGAGCGGACGTTTGAGTCGTTGCTCGGTCTGGAGTTGCGTCCGCGACGTATGCGTGAAGCGGCAGCTCTCTGGGAGCAGATTGGCACTCAAGATGGGATGGACGCACGTGATGCGAAGTGGGGACATCCTGATTTGTTACCGGTATTGCCGGGGGATTCGGCTGGCGCGGATGCAGCTGGCAATGATGGTGTACATGATGATACTGCTGGAGCAGATTCTGCTACGAATACCGGCACATCATCCTCTAGCGTTGATTGGGATGCTGAACTGAGCAAGTTGCTCGGCGAAGAAGGCGGCGACGATACCGCTGAGCCGAACAAGGACTAGGAGTTCCCCGATTCATGGTGCGGTAAAACTCTCATGGTGCGGTAAACGCAAAATGGTCGCATATCAAAGAATGGCGGAATTAAGCCATTTTGCCAAACCGCATCATGGGAGTTTTACCGCATCATGGGGAAATTACCGCACCATGGGAGTGTAGTTGTTGGCGAGTCATTAGAGGAATCGGCTTGGGACTCGCGGGCGCGCACTGAAACCGTCTTTAGTGCGTGCATAGGAGACGTGCAGACTGTCTTCAGCACGCGTGACAGCCACATAGGTTAAACGCCGCTCTTCTTCGAGTGCATCGCCATCCATAGGTGAGCCGTACGGCAGTAATCCTTCCGAACAGCCAATCACGAACACATGCTTAAATTCCAAGCCTTTCGAGGCATGAATCGTCGATATCGTAACCGCGCCTAGCCGCGCAGTATCATCCGCCCCCAAAGAGGTAAGCAACGTTTGACGCGCAACCGGGTCCCCACCCATCGCATCCGCCGACCATCCGGCATCACGCCGCACGCGATATCGCAATCCGACTCCACGCAAAGCAGCACCAATCACCGGCTGTTGCGCATTAATACGCGTCAGCACCGCGCAATCCGCAGGATCAACTCCCCGCGACACCATGCGAGCAATACGACCAGCAACACCACGCGCTTCATCCATATCCGACTCATAGACCGTGTGCCCCACGCGTACACCATCTTCACGTGCCGAAGTCAGTCGCAAATAATCTGCACGATTCGGCGACTGAGCGAGCACACGATTCGCATACCCCACGATCTGCGGCGTAGAACGATAGTCAGTGGTAAGACTCACATCAGCAGCGAGTGAACCAAACTGGTCAGCGAAGGCAAGCAAATCATAACTACTCGCTCCCGCAAACGAATAAATAGTTTGTGCAGGGTCACCGACCACGCACACATTGCGATTCTCTCCCTCGCCCAGCCATAGCATCATCAGCCGATGTTGCAGCGGCGACACATCCTGATATTCGTCCACCGTCAGCCAGCGAACCGACTGTCTGATCAAAGCCGCCGCTTCATCAAACTCGTCAAGCACATGGCAGCAGATCAGCAGAATATCGTCAAAATCAATCAAACCACGCGCAGTTTTTTCCTGCTCGTAACAGTCAATCACATCAGCGAAACGTTGCGCATCAAGCTCAGCAGGCGGACGACGATGCAACGCCGCGCACACGCGTGGGTAATCAGCGGGCGCGATCAGCGACACTTTCGCCCAGTTAATCTCATCGTGCACATTACGCAACGTCAACTCGTCAGTTTCAAGATCACCGCATGCGCGACGCAACGCTACGTCAATAATGCGTTTCGGCTCACCATCGTCAGCAACATGCGGGAACGGACCGTCACACACATCCTCCCAGACACGCCGCAACTGTTGTAACGCGGCCGAATGAAACGTTGCCGCGCTCACCGCGTCACCAACACCAAGTTGACGCAACCGTTCGCGCATCTCAGCAGCAGCTTTTACAGAAAACGTCACAGCCAGCACGCCAGATGGGTCCCACTGCTCACTTGAGCACGCGTAGGCAATACGCCGCGTAACCGTACGCGTTTTGCCTGCGCCAGCGCCCGCAATAATACGCACAGGGCCGTGCAACGTAGTCGCCGCCTGACGCTGCGCCTCGTCGAGCCCTTCGAGCATGGTATCTGCCGCATTCATGCGCTCCATTGTGTCAGTCACACTGCCTAAGTGAACCTGATCTCGCGTGTTTCTCCATGCAATTACGGCGTGAATAGTTGCCAATTACACCACGGGATGTATTAGGGTGTAACTGTGAGTGAACGAAGCAAATTCCAGTTGGCGGCCCTCGCCTGTGCAGCTATGCCGAAGATTACCGTGGCCGGAGTGCGTGCTGCCAGTTCCGCGAACGCCTCAGATGCGGCTGCGAGTATTGATCAGGCGATTATATTAGATGTCACCGGTCGGCAATATGACGTGTTTGCGTCCAGCACAGATGCCGGACGGACACGACTGAGCGCTCGTGTGAAAGCGGCGCGCACACTGGGACAAGCGCGTGAACCTGGCGGATTGGGATTTTCACTTGATCAAGTTGCTGCGTTTGAAGACGGTTCAGGTAAGGGACCTACTGGCTTGACTGCGGTGATGGCGATCAACCATCTTGATGGCGTGGCACGTAATCTTGATCTGCTCACGTTAGATGATTGTTCGGCGATAGGTACTGCAATCGGCGCGATTCACCGTCTGCCGGCCACGATGGTACGCACGGCTGGATACCCGGCGTTTGATACTGCGCGTATTCATGCGCAACTGTCCAGTTGGATCGCGCGATTGCGTTCTGCTGGTCATATTCCACCGGAGATCACTGGCAGTTGGTCGCGTATTATCGGCACAGACGGTTTATGGTCGTTCGATACATGTTTTGTACACGGTGGTTTCGTAGACGGTGACGTACTGTATTCGGGGTCAACGATCACCGCGGTGACCAACTGGCAAGGTATGCAAGTCAACGATCCTGCGCGCGATTTGGCTTGGATTTTCGCCAAGCTAGACGAGGAACATCGTAACGCAGTATTGGCAGCGTACGGTCGCATGATGGGTTCTCGACTTGACGATCTGATTATGTTGCGCGCCAACCTGTGGCTGCAGATGGAACAAGTTGGTGACTTTATTCAGGCATTGAACCGTGCGGATAATGTCAAAATTATGCAGTTCAAAGCGCAAGTGGATCGACTAGCACATCAGTTGGGTGTGGTTACGCAACAATCTGCATCCACAGTATCTTCGTCGTCCCCGTCGTCGTCACGGCGCGCGAACTATGCCGCAGATGATGTTGATGATCGCACTGACGATCATCGTCCGCCATCCACGATTACGGTAGGCACGTTGCTCAACGAGAGCGAACGGCGACTAGCACAAGCACATGAGCGTATGCAGCAAGCTGCGGCTCATCAGGTTGATGTGACGAATGACTCCCCTATGGTCAATGATGCAACCGGAGACATGGACCGCACTGGTTCCGGGCATATTACTGCTACTGCTGGGACTGCTGGCGACGCTGTATCGGACTCGACGGAGGACCATACACCTACGTCTACGCCGAAGGCTTCAGTATCGCCGCAGTCATGGTCACCGTCGAGCACACCGACGATGGCTATCAGTCCTACTGAAGCGCAAGCGATGTTCGCGACTGAGTCGTCGAATAATGCACAGTCTGATGACGATACGACCGGAGATCGTCAACCGGTATACCGCTCCCAACCGTATCGAGATCGTCTGCACACGCAATCTGCGCCGCACGATCAGGATGCACAAACCATGCTTATCCCACTGCTTGAGCAAGAGGAACGAGCGTTACGTGATGCTCAGCTTGGGCTGGCTTCACGCACCGGCATTGTGCGTACAGTGGCTCCCAGCGCAGGAACGGGCACACCGTCTGATGCGGTTGAATCTTCGGTAAGCGCGACGCGCAGTACCGATGAGTCAGGAGATGCCGACGATAACGATGACACTGGCGAGACCACGCCGAAAGCGTAACCCGTGCCGTCGGGCGCCCCGCTTGGCACAATAGTTCACAGTATAAACGCCGATCGAGGTATCTATCGGCGACGACACAGTAAGGAGCATTATGGATATCGAACTGGGTATTCGCAACGTGGCCCGCGCTGTCACGTTCAGCACCGATCAGGATGCGGATGAAGTGAACGCGGTGATCGGCAAAGCCATCGCCGATCATCAGCCAATTCAGCTGACCGATGACAAAGGCCGTCACATTGTTGTGCCAGCCGACGCACTCGGATATGCAATTATCGGCTCGCAGACCAAGCATGCCGTAGGTTTCGGCGCACTGTGACCGCCACTTTTGGCTTGCCTGTCAGCGTAGCTGACTAGGAAGGTTTATCTTGGCTCCCCTGACAAGGGGAGCCATTTTTGGCGCCAAAATTTTAGCGCCAAAGAGGGATGGCACCACGGCGTACGATCTCAGCAACCGTAGCAGCATCAGTTAGGCACTCACCCAGCACGT
This sequence comes from Bifidobacterium hapali, assembly GCF_002259755.1. Taxonomy (GTDB): domain Bacteria; phylum Actinomycetota; class Actinomycetes; order Actinomycetales; family Bifidobacteriaceae; genus Bifidobacterium; species Bifidobacterium hapali. The sequence goes on along the minus strand of NZ_MWWY01000005.1, from coordinate 142,713 downwards.
TCGGTTTGCCCTTACCATGCCAGTCAGAGCCGCCCGTCACGAGCAAATCGTAGCGTCGCGCAATATCAAGCAATCGCGCACGCTGTTGCGGTGGATTACCACGATGCCATACTTCAAGACCATCCAAACCATCACCAATCAGCCGAATAATCTGCTCATCTGAAAGCAGCCGTGCGTTACGACTCGGGTCACCCGGGTGAGCAATCACCGTCACACCACCAGCCTCACCTACTGCACGAACCACTTCATGCGTGCTCGGCGACGGCGTCGGAATATAATATTTACTCCTCGTACTCACCACATCAGCAAACGCATCCGAACGCGTCTCATACACGCCAGCCGCCACCAGAGCATCCGCAATATGGGGGCGACCAACCGTCGTCCTATCCCCCTCACGAACCTGCTCAAGTACACTCTGCCAAGTAATCGGGTAATCCTGTGACAACAACTCCACCATGCGCTTCACTCGCTGCAACCGTGAAGCACGCGTCGTCTCAAACAACTCGCAAATATGACGACTCCGCGGATCATATTGAAACGCAAGCATATGCACTGACACGCCTTCATCATCCGCAGTAATTTCCGTACCACGCAGAAGCGGCAATCCGTACTTTCTCGACGCAGTCTGCGCATCCGACCAACCAGCAGTCGTATCATGATCGGAAATACCCACGCCTTCCAAACCAATACGCGACGCCTCAGCAACCAAATCATCAGGCGTTTGCGTACCATCAGAAAACACCGTGTGGCAGTGAATATCCCATCCCGTGCGCGGCGGTTCAGCAGGTATAACAATACGAGTCATACGACCATCGTAATCTGAAACAGGTCATCACCATGCCGAAAGACATGCCACAACATACAAAAGGACACCGAATATGACCAGCGAACAGGATACAAACAGCACTGTCATTGCCGATACTGATACGCCACGCGGATGGCGACATGCTTCCACATGGACGTATCTGATTATGCTCATCGCATCCGCTATCGCACTGGTCGTCTCATTCGTCCTGTCAGCTGAAACACTCAAACTCGCGCGCAATCCCAACCAAATTCTCGACTGCGATATCAACGCCGTACTCTCCTGCTCAACCGTAGCCCAATCATGGCAATCTGAAATCATCAAATTCGCGGGGCTCAGCTACCCCAACGCGTTCTTCGGCATCGCTGCCGAATCGGTATTCGTCACCGTCGCAGTTATCGGGCTCGCGCGCGTACAAGTACCACGCTGGTTCGCCGCCTGCACATGGTTCGGCGGACTCGCCGCAATCGCCTACTCGTACTGGCTCACCACACAATCACTGTTCGTCATCAACGCCCTGTGCCCGTGGTGCCTCGCACTCATGTTCTCCACCACCATCCAATTCATGGCATTAAGCCACGCCACCGTTACCGTACAAGGATTACCAGCTCGCACCCGCACATTGCGCACCTATTACCGGCTCAACTACGATCTGCTTGTTGACGTGATCTGGATTATCGCGATTATTGTCGTGATATTAGTCAAGGACGGCGCAGCCATCTTTGCGTGAGTGCGGTGACGGTGTGTTATCTGCGTTGTTCTTCGGTCGCGGTACTGAGTACCGCTTCCCTCAGTACGCCTTGATACCACACACGTCACCACACTCACGCACCACAACATAAACCGACGAACGACGGTGTGCTATCTTCATTGCACCTCGGTCGCGGTACTGAGTACCGCTTCCCTCAGTACGCCTTGATACCACACACGTCACCACACTCACGCACCACAACGTAAACCACTAAATGACGGTGTGTTATCGCGCTGAGCCGTTAAACAGGCAGTCCAGTGGACTGCCTGTAGGCGAAGTGAGCGGCCCTGCTATCTGCTACAGCAGTTCGATACGACCGACTAGTGTTGCAGCACCGGTGAGCGTAACGTTGGTATCAGTTACGTCAACGCGTAATGTGCCGCCGCGCACAGTAATCGTCCAATGATCAATACCCGTTTTCGCACGAAGCGTAATACCGGTCGCGCATAAGCCAGTGCCACACGACAATGTCTCCCCACAGCCGCGCTCGTTGACGCGCATGGTAGCCTCTCCACTACCGGTACTCTCATCAATATCGTCAATACGCACAAACTCAACGTTCTGATCCGATTCCAAGACAGGGGCCACTACTGGTTTCACCGTCAAATCAAGATCTTCAACCGGCGGCAGCGTCGCGAACGAATCTTCAATCACCGCTACTACATGCGGATTGCCCATATCAACGAACGTGCCCTTCGCTGAACCGTCTGTGCCGGGAATTGTCACGTCAAACGCATCCGTTTCCCCACGCTTCCACGCACCCATATCCACGCGGAATACGTCACGACCAAACCCGTCTACAGCCCCCAGTGAGGTCAACGTTTTCACTCCAGCCCGTGTACCAAGCCGAAATGGTGCTCCCCCGGCCGGCTGTGCATACCCTTGCCGCTGTGCAAATAACGTGATCGCACGCGTACCATTGCCGCACATTTCCGCGAGCGAACCGTCAGCATTGCGATAATCCATAAACCAGTCGGCACCATCGGCCGCCATTTCAGCGGCACGTTCAGCAGTCACATCAGACACATCACTTGGATGTGCAAGACGAATCAGCCCGTCGCCGCCAATACCGAAATGCCGGTCGCACAGAAAACGCACTTCATCAGCAGTCGGCTCATAAACGCCAGTCGGATCAGCATATACAACAAAATCATTGCCCGTAGCGTGGGCCTTGTACACAACGTGCGGAATACTCATGGTTTCACTCTAGCGGCTGATAAGCGGAGTAGTCTGGGGAACGTCCATATATCTGAATGTCTGAAACAAGGAAAGGGCAAAGCGATGGCTTCAACGGCACCAATCGGCGTGTTCGATTCCGGATTAGGTGGTATTTCAGTAGTGCGACAGCTCGTACACGATATGCCGCACGAACGAGTCCTCTATTTCGGTGACTCAGCGAACGCACCGTACGGTACGAAAACGCCTGATGAAGTGCGCGCACTGAGTTTCGCCATCGTGGAACGTTTCGTGAAACAGGGTGTGAAAGCTGTGGTGATCGCGTGCAATACAGCCACGTCAGCGGCGGTGAATGATTTACGCGAGCAGTATGACATACCGATTATTGGTATGGAGCCAGCGTTGAAAGTCGCATGTGATCGCGGTGATCGCAGTGGTCACAATGCTCACGATGTTCACACTCACCACAATGATCAGACTGGACATAGCAGTGTTTCTACTACTCACGTTCCATCTCATGTTCCGCAACGTGTGATCGTAGCTGCGACACCGCTCACGTTACGCGAGCACAAGTTCGCCGCGCTGATGGACCGGTTCAAAGCAACGAATACGATTTATCCTCAGCCATGCCCAGATTTGGTGGAAATTGTCGAGCAGGGACATCTCAATGATCATGATCTTGTGATGCGTACGTTGCACCGTTATTTTGACCAGTATGACTTGTCTGCGGTTGATTCGGTCGTGCTCGGATGCACGCATTTCGTGTTTTATCGCAACTATTTTCGCGAACTGTTGCCCTCATCAACGGCAATTATTGACGGTAACGAGGGTACGATACGGCACCTTGGGGTTGTACTTGAGTCGTTGGGACGGCTTGCGCCGGATGATGCTGCTGGCAGTGTTGAACTTGCAAATTCCGATTCAAGCGAGCGTATTGCGACGCTTTCACATGATTTGTTGACGCACTAGAACACTAGATGAGATGCACTAGATAACTGGTCGGCAACCGCCCAATACTTGCATACAAAAGTCACGTATCGACTAACATGTCCCGACGCAACACGTAAGCTCGACCTTATATAGATTCAGGAGCAGATGCATGAGAGGGGATGATCATGACTGAGTCACAGCACAGAACGGCATTGATCGACGTTGGCGGTGGATTCCGCGCGATTTTCGGCGCCGGCGTGATGGACCGCTGTCAAGAGGGAGGCATTACGTTCGACCACTGCTATGGCGTTTCCGCTGGCAGTGCGAACATGGTGTCGTTTATCGCCGGTCAGCACGGCCGTAATCACAAGTTTTACACCGAGTATGCGTTTCGCAAAGAGTATGCGAGCTTTGACTCGTTTGTGAAGAACCACAATTTTGCGAATCTTGATTACGTATACGGCACGTTAAGTAATCATGATGGTGAGTATCCGGTAGATTTTGAGGCATTTGAAGCGAATCCGACTGGATTTACGGTAATCGCTTGCGATGCACGCGATGGCTCAGCGAAGTATTTTGACAAGTCTGACGTGCATTATGACGATTTCGATATTATGAAAGCCTCCAGCGCAGTACCGGTGGCGTGCGAGCCGTATGTAATTGATGGAGTGCCGTATTTCGATGGCGGTATTGCCGATCCTGTGCCGGTTCAGAAAGCGCTGGACGATGGTTATGATCGCGTGGTACTGATTTTGACACGATTAAAAGATGTGCTACGAGAGCAGAAGAAGGATATTGCTCCAGCTCGTATTTTGCGTCATACGTATCCGGCTGCGGCCGAGCGACTGTTGAACCGATATCAGACGTATAACGATGAGGTCGCGTTGGCGAAACAGTATGAGCAGGATGGGCGCGTACTGATTCTTGCGCCTGAAAGCTTATACGGTTTATCTACGCTCAGTAAGTCGTTTGAAGGGCTAGAACGCATGTATCGAGCAGGCTATGCAGCTGCCGAAGCTATCCCCGCATTCCTCGCGAGCTAAGCCCTATCATATAGTGGCGGTTTTCTCTCGCTGAGACCACTGTCAGCGAGAGAAAACCGCCACTACACGCACGAGAATCCTAGTAATCGGCAACAACGCGAAAACGCGTGCGCGCATCACGGCCAGTCTCGCATGGGATCTCAGTAACTTGAACTTGATCTACGCGAGCCCATCGCGGACCGACTTTCAACCATGAAATCAACTGAGCGATATCGGCGCGAGAACCTTGCGCTTCAACCTCCACTGAGCCGTTAAGCCGGTTGCACACCCAGCCTGATACAGCAAGCTTGCGCGCTTGCTCGACCGTGTAGTAGCGGAATCCTACACCCTGAACCATGCCGGTAACCGTAGCGCGGATGCGGATAATACTATCGTTATTCGCATCCACGCGAGCAATGTTATGCATGCTTGTCATTGTTCATTCTCACCGCACCGTTTAGCGTCGCCGATTAGCGAGCGGCTCATCATGCGCGTAACGACGCACATTATCAAGCGCAATCGCAATGATACGCTGTTCAGTAGAAGCCAAGTGATTACCACCAGCTACATGCGGTGTAATCAAACAGTGCGGTTCATGCCACAGTGGACTGTCAGCAGGCAATGGCTCAGGCTCGGTGACATCCAATCCTGCGCCATGCAGTTGATCTTCAGAAAGCGCTCGCGCTAACGCGATCGGGTCGATAGCTGACCCACGTCCAGCGTTAAGTAGTACTGCCGTAGATTTCATGAGCATGAGTCGACGCCCGTCAATGAGATGCGTAGTGTCTGGTGAAGCTGGCACAGCCATCGCCACTACATCAGCTGTAGGTAATAGCGAGTCCAGTTCATCGAATCCGTGCATGTCATCGATACCGTTTGCAGGTTGGGTAGCTTTGCGTCGCACGCCGATCGTATGCGCGCCAACTGCTTTGCATAATGTCGCGAAATGCGAACCGATATCACCAGTGCCGATGATGAGCACCGTTGCTCCGACTGGTGTGAGTGCAGTTCCCAGATCATGCCAGCGAGCTTCACTCTGCTGGCGCGCATACATGGGGATGTTTTTCATGAGCGACCACATCATGGCGAACAGATGCTCGGCAACGCTCTGGCCGTATGCTCCGGTCGCATTGGTGACCTGCACATGATCGTTCAACACACCGGGTTTGAGATATGGGTCAACGCCTGCACTCCACGTTTGCAACCAGTCAAGTTGCGGATACTGGACGCAGTCAGTGGGAGGAATGTTGCCGATAACAGCGGTGGCTGTTGCGCGCAGCTCATCTGGTACGCTTGCTTTCCATCCCATCATGCCGCGTTGTGCGGAAATACCAACAAACTCCTGCTTCGTGTTAGTTCCGGCGATTGCATCACGAAACTTCTGCTTTTCCGCATCCGTAAGCGGCAGGCAATTGACAATCATCTTACCCATAGTGCCCATTGTAGGTGCCCAGACGCGTATCTGGGCACCCGGCACGCTTCAAATGAAACTGGTATGCAGCCACTTCAGCAGCGAAATTTGGGCACACCGTTACTTGATTGATGAACTCACTCCGGCGTCCGTGTCACTGTCACCTTTAGTTTCGTTAGCAGTAAGCATAGCTTCAGTAATCTGCCGGTAAAGCGTCTCATAACCGCCAGGCGTTGCGCTCGGCAGTACGACTGTCTTCGCGTTCTTCGACTCAGACAGCGAGCGCATCACGTCGAGATACTGGTTGAACAGCACAACATTGTTGACATCGTTAATGTTCATGCCGACGGCTTGCAGGCTCTTGATCTGGTCAACGATACCGTTCGCGATTTCACGACGATAGTTGGCCTGACCTTCACCTTGCAGGCGAGTTTTCTCAGCTTCTGCAGCAGCCTGCGTTTCGATTTGAATACGCTGTGCTTCTGCGCGCTGGCGAGTGGCTTCCTTTTCACGCTGTGCGGCGTTAATAGAATCCATCGCATTCTTCACTTGAGGCGACGGATCAATCGCAGTGATCAGCGTTTTGACGACAGTGAAGCCGAAACGTGCCATCTCATTGCCGACGGTTTTCTGCACGTCGAACGCAACATCGTCTTTGCGGGCGAATGCATCATCCAAGGTTAATGCTGGAATTGCGGAGCGCAATGCATCTTCCATGTATGAGCGTAGCTGTCCTGCAGGGTCGCGCAGTTCGTAGTATGCGGTAGCCACGTTTTCAGCGTTCACACGGAATTGTGTACTCGCGACCACAGTAACGAACACGTTGTCGAGTGTTTTGGTTTCAAGTTGCACGTTGAGCTGGCTGACGCGCATGTTAGTTTTCGTGGCAATGCGATCAACGAGCGGAATACGCGCGTGAATACCAGCGAACTGTACTTTGTGGAATTTACCGAATCGTTCAATAATATACGCCTGCTGCTGCGGTACAACAAAAATCGCAGAAGCGAGCACAATAATGACAACAACAATGACGACAGCTGCAAGTAATAGGTTCGTGACTTCACCACCCAGCATGGGGGTCCCCTTCCTTATTGTCTGCCGGCACCGTCTTCGATGCCGGTTACAAGTTCTATCCTATCAGCCCGTCGCAGGAATCGCCCAGCATAGTACACATGCGTGTACGTGCGCACGCACCCGCATACGCACCGTCAAATATACGGTTCGTCGAGCATTCTCACGCATCAAGTTGTGCCAACGTGCGAAGAGCAACAGTCGCCAGTAGATTTGCACCGTCGGCAAGCGCGTCAAGGTTCGCGTAGAAGGTTGCGCCATGCATGGGCCGTTCTGCATTGCCGACGCCGATACGGATGAACGCGCCGGGCGCATGCTGTAAGTAGTAGGAAAAGTCCTCGCCGCCAAGGCTCGGTGTTGGTGGCACGACAGATAAGCCGAGGTCAGCGGCAGTTCCGGCAGCCAATGCGGCCCATTGCGGGTCGTTAACGACAGATGGTGAACCGTACTCCCATTGAAAATCGATCGCAGTATCGTAGGCGGCAGCAAGTCCGTTTGCGAGCGCGGCAATTCGATCGTGGATGATCGTACGATCTTCTGGGAATGCGGTGCGTGCGGTGCCTTCGAGGAATGCGTCGTCAGCAATAACGTTCCATGTGCTACCGGATTCGACGTGTGTGAGGGTGACAACCCGCGGATGTGTAGGGTCAACGTCTTGCCCAGCGATGGACTGAATAGCGTCGATGAGTGCGCCGAGCGTGCGAATTGGATTAATACCGCGGTCAGGATGAGCGGCGTGTGTTCCGCGTCCATGAATGCGCATGCGGAACTTGTCAACGGCACCAGAATCTGGACCTGTAGCGATCGCAAATTCACCGGGTTCAGCGGTATTCGTATCGTGTACACCGTAGTATGCTTCGACATCGTCGAGTGCACCGGTGTTGAGTACGGTTACTGCACCGGTCGGAGTGTCTTTGGTGGCGGCAACTTCTTCTGCTGGTTGGAAAATTACTTTGACGGTTCCGGCAAACGTATCTCGACGTTCGTTGAGCAGTAGCGCGGCACCGAGCGCGGTAGTGAGGTTATAGTCGTGCCCGCATCCGTGCAACCATCCGGGGTTGAGTGATGCGTATGACAGTCCAGTGTCCTCCGTGATCGGCAGCGCGTCAATATCACCGCGGATAGCGATAACGTGTCCTGCACCTAGCGTTGTGTCAGGTTCTGCAGTACCTGTGATACGTGCTATAAGTCCGGTCTTCAGTCCGCTGTCGAGAATTTCGATACCGTGACTGGTGAGAATCTGCCGAATATGTTCGGTCGTTGCGAACTCTTGATACGACGGTTCTGGATGCTGGTGAAACCAACGGTAGTGCGTTTCCAGTTCATCCTGAAGCTGCTGCAGGTTGCTCATCATAGCTCCTCGCTAGTGGTGTATGAGTATCGAAACACGCGTTAGTAAGCGTTCGCGATGGCTTGGTCGAGATCGGCGTTCAAATCAGCCACGTCTTCTAGTCCGATCGATAATCGGATGAGATTATCGCTCACTCCAGCAGCAATTCGGTATACTTCGGGAACTTCACGATGTGTAATACGCGACGGGTTGACGATTAATGAGCGCGCGTCACCAATGTTCGGCACGTATGAGAAGAGTTTAGTATGGTCAAGGATGCGATACACGTTGGTTTCGTCGCCGTCGACTGTGAACGAGAGGATTTGTCCGACGCCGTGCGGCAAGTACTGTTCGGCGAGCGCATGTTGTGGATGATCCGCAAGACCGGAATAGTTGACGTGAGTGACGTGCGGTAGTGTGCGTAGATGTTCGGCAACGGCCAACGCAGACACAGTCTGTTGGCGAACACGTTGAGAGATTGTTTCGAGTCCGACGAGAGACAAGTATGCGTTAAACGGGGCCATAACTGCGCCGAACGTGCGCACATATTTGATACGAATGCGGCGAATGTACGCGTCCTTGCCGAATCGTGAGGCAAAACTATGCCATTGACCGTGGCGTTCGTCACTGACGACAAGTTCGTTGGCTGTAAACTGCGGGAAGCGCCCGTTAGCCCAATCGAAATGTCCAGCGTCAATAATCACACCGCCGAGCGCATTGCCGTGACCGGTGATGCCTTTCGTAGTCGAATGAACGACAACATCAGCACCAAATTCGATAGGGCGCAACAAGTATGGTGTGGGTATTGTGTTGTCAACGATGAGTGGAATACCGTGACGGTGCGCAAGATCAGCGAGCGGTTTGAGATCTGTGATTTCCGTGGATGGATTGGCGACCGATTCAGCGAAAATCGCGCGCGTATCTGGACCAATTGTTGACTCGACTTCTGCTAGATCGTTGATATCGTGCACGAAATCTGTGTGAATACCGAACTGAGGGAAGAACGTTTCCATCGCATCAACCGACGCACCGTATAAATCAGTAGGCGAAATAATACGTCCGCCACCTTCTGCCGCGCACAGCAGTGCGTACGATACGGCAGCCATACCGCTGCCCACTGCGACCGCACTCGACCCACCTTCCAACGCAGCGAGACGCTGCTCAAGTACAGCAACAGTTGGATTCGCCACACGCGAATATGAAAAACCCGCAGTTTCACCACCTGCGAGCGCATCTCCACGTTCAGCAGTTTCCATGCCATAAGCCACAGACTGATACAACGGCACAGATGAGGAATCGCGGTTATCGTCCGGGGTGTAGCCAGCGTGGACGCTACGCGTCGCAAATCCGTCGAGTATACGCGACTCGCAATCGCTGGTACCACGGGTATTACTATCCTCGTTCGTCACCTGCGATTGCTGATTCAGTGTGCCTTGCGTCATGGAAAAACGTCACTCCAATCTATCCGATTATTCCGCCTATTGCGGCTTCCCAATCTTCAAAGTGACCATGTCAAACGAACGTACTACCCGAACGTACAACGCGTGCGCTTTCATCAACTACCTGTGCGCGCATACGCAATCGTCACAAGGCTTACGCAAAAACGCCGGAGGCGACTTGGCTGAAGGTATCGAGTTCGGCGTGATTCTTAAGGTACGCTTCATACGCCTTGTCGAACGCTTGCCCCAAGTCTTCGATCAGATCAGATGCATCCTCAATACCGACAGCCAAACGAACCAGCTCATCAGTAATACCCACTTTGAGACGTTCAGCTTTTGGCAGTTCAAAATGAGTCATCCGACACGGCAACTCAGCAAGGCTTTCTACCGCACCGAGACTTACCGCAAGACGGAAAATGTGCAGATTATCAAGCACAACACCCGGGTCCACACCGGGCACCACTTCAAACGACAGCACGCCACCAAAACCACGAAGCCCGTTTTCAGCAAGTACGTGCGCACGATCTGCGCGCACACCCGGATAATGCACTGACTTAACCAAAGGATGTACCAGCAGATATTCGGCAATAGCTTGCGCATTTTCCTGCTGACGATCCATACGCAACGCAAGTGTCTGAATACCGCGACGCACATCGTTACACTCCGCCGGAGCAAGCACACCGCCGAAACGATTTTGTGCAAAGTAAATACTGCGACCAATCTCATCATCCAGCACAACAACCAAGCCAGCAGTCACTTCAGAATGACCAGCCAAATACTTGGTAGCCGAATGAACTACCACATCCGCTCCTAAATCCAACGGCTGCTGCAAATACGGCGTCACAAACGTATTATCCACGATCGAAATAGCACCATAACGATGAGCGATCGCCGAAATACGGTTCACATTGTTGACTTGCAACAGCGGATTGGTGAGTACCTCGAAATACACGGCTTTCGCAGCACTCGTCTGAGCTAGCTCACGCCCGTCGAACGTCACACGAGCACGACCGGACACCGCAGCGTCAAGCGCGTCATAATCCGCAGTATCAACTGCTTCAAACGTAATGCCACGCTCAGCAAAATACTCGTTAAACAGCGAATACGTACCACCGTAAATATTCTTGCCGACGATAATACGATCGCCCGGCTTAAAAATTGACAATACCGCGTGAATCGCCGCAAGTCCGGACGCGAACGCAAAACCACGTGTGCCATGCTCAAGCTGCGCAATCTGCCGTTCGAGGAAGTCGCGAGTCGGATTGCCACTGCGAGCGTAATCCCAGCGGGGCATCGTGTCGACCGATTCGTAAGCATAAGTGGATGAGTTGTAAATTGGCGGGTTGACGGCGCCAGTATTGTTATCGTTCACTGGCAGTCCGTGGACCAGCTGTGTGTTGAACCTCGTCATGATGCACCCCCTTGAGATGTCGTATGAAACTGAACGATTCTGAGCATACCTGACATCGCCCAGCATGCGTGCGGCGTGGCTATATGCGTTGGTTATGATCGGCTACAACTTGTATCGCGACTCGACTCGTAACTGACTAGTATTCTGCGTTATTAATACGTTAATGAGTCGCTACCCCTTAGCAGCCAGCGTAAATGACTGATGGGTGGCAACACCCTTAGAACGTTCCGAAGATGTGACTACCCCTCAGTCGACTTCGTCGACAGCTCCCCTGGCAAGGAGAGCCGAGAGCTACTCGTAGCGAGTTACTGCACACGCAACATAAGTCAGTTGCTGCTCAATACGTCCAATCAGTATGCTCAGTACGCGTTTGCGATCGCCTGATCGAGATCGGCGATCAAATCATCAGCGCTTTCCAAGCCGATAGACAAACGAATCAAGTTACTCGTTACTCCAGCCGCGCGACGCACATCATCCGGTACTTCACGATGCGTAATATTCGCCGGATCGACAATCAGTGAGCGTGCGTCACCAATATTCGGCACATACGAGAACAGTTTGGTACCGTCGAGAATACGCTGCACGTTCGCACGATCGCCATCTACTGTGAACGAGAGAATCTGGCCGACGCCGTGTGGCAAATACTTTGCGGCAAGCGCGTACTGCGGCGTGTCTCCAAGTCCTGAATAGTTGACTGTGAGTACGTGCGGCGTGCGCGTCAAATGACGTGCAACCGTCGTGGCAGTTGCTACCTGACGGGACACGCGTTCAGGCAATGTTTCAAGACCAACGAGCGTTAAATACGCGTTAAATGGACTCTGTACCGCGCCAAACGTACGCAGATACTTGATACGAATGCGACGAATGAACGCCTCGCTACCAAACGCCCCAGCGAACGTGCGCGGTTTTCCGTCAGCGTCGGCGATGACTTGCTGCGGCCTAGTAAACTGCGGGAAACGGCCGTTGGCCCAGTCGAAGTGTCCAGCGTCGATAATAGCACCGCCGATTGCGTTGCCGTGACCGGTGATGCCTTTCGTAGTCGAGTGGACGACAATATCGGCACCGAATTCGATCGGCCGAAGCAGATACGGAGTTGGTACCGTATTATCTACGATCAACGCGATACCGTGTCGGTGCGCGAGATCTGCGAGCGGCTCAAGATCAGCGATTTCCGTGCTCGGATTGGCGACGGTTTCCGTGTAGATTGCGCGCGTATCCGGTCCAATCTTCGACTCAACTTCCGCAAGATCGTTGATGTCAGTTACGAAATCTGCGTGGATACCAAACTCGGGCAGAAAATCAACGAGTGCGTCAACCGATGCACCATACAAGTTCTTTGATGCGATGATGCGGCCGCCGCTCTCCCCCACGCACATCAGTGCGTAAGAAACAGCGGCCATACCAGAGGAAACAGCTACCGCACCAATACCGCCTTCAAGCGCGGCGAGACGGCGTTCGAGCACGTCAACAGTCGGATTTGCGACACGCGAATACTCGAAACCATCCAGTTCGCCAGCAGCCAGTGCGCGACCACGTTCAGCATTCTCCAGATCAAATGCCGCCGACGCGTAGATCGGCACATTTGCTGCGCGCGCATTAGCCGCGCGATCGTAACCTGCATGGATGGCCTTGGTGGTCAGATCCGTCATGATGACCCTTCTTTTCCGCTGTTTCCGCTGTTTTCACAGTGTCCGCTGGAATGTTCCGCTGGAGTATTTTGTTTGCGTTCCCACTCACGTTTCGCTGGGAGCGCAAACATTAACCGATATACCATACCGCACAAAACATGCAGCTTGTTCGAGAAACTGCATATTGTGGAATAAAATATGGAATCGATTCACTGATATTCGTTGTGGAAGCTCTGGATCTACTATCCGCCTATCCACTCGCGACGCGCGGGATTACTGGCACCTACCCGCGAAACGGGCGAGGTAATGGCACAATAGTGTCCTGACAATGACGCCCTCCCAAGCAAAGGAGCACTTATATGACTACCGTCGCTATCGTCGGATGCACGCACGCCGGAACATTCGCCGCTACATCAATTCTTAAGCAACATCCAGATTGGACAGTGCACGTATTTGAGCGCAACAGCTCACTGTCGTTCCTGTCCTGCGGCATTGCCTTGTGGGTTGGCGATCATGTGTCTGACCCGAAGAAAATGTTCTACTCGTCGCCTGAAGCACTCGCTGAGGCTGGTGCCACTATGCACATACGTCACGATGTGCTCGACGTTGACGTAACCGGTAAAACGCTACATGCGAAGGATTTGGAAACCGGCGAAGTGAGCGAATACACGTTCGACAAGCTAGTGATTACCACCGGTTCTGCACCGGTAATTCCACCGATTGATGGCTTAGACGAGGCAATGGCAGCAGGCACAGTCATGTTGTGCAAGAACTGGGATCACGCGCTGGCGATTAAAGAGCGCGCGAAGAGCGCGAAATCGGCGGTCGTGATCGGCGCGGGGTACATCGGCGCAGAATTAGCCGAACAGTTCAGCGAAATCGGTGTGGCAACAACACTGGTGGATGCGCTGCCCCGCGTGTTAGCAAACAATTTCGACGCTGCGATCAGTGACGATGTAGAACGCGCGTTTGAATCGCATGGCGTAACGCTTGCACTGGGACAGAAAGTTATTGCGTTCCGGTCGGCGGTTGGCTCGGACGGCGTGGACGGCAGCGGCGTGACCGTGGTAACCGAGCGAGGCGAATATACGGCTGATGTGGCGATTCTTGGCGCAGGATTCCGTCCGAATACTGCACTGTTCCGCGATCAACTGCGCATGTTGGCTAATGGTGCGATTGTTATTGACGATTACATGCATGCTTCACTGCCAGATAACATCGTACTTGAGGACGTGTTTGCAGCTGGCGACAGTGCGACCGTACGCTACAATCCAACCGGTGCCGACGACTATATTCCGCTCGCTACAAACGCAGTGCGGCAAGGTCTGCTTATCGGCGAAAATATTGACCGCGCTACAAAACGCTACGCTGGCACACAGGCGACAAGTGCAGTGCAGCTATACGATTTAGCGATGAGCGCGACCGGTTTGACGCTGGGTGGTGCGCAACGGCGTGGATTAGCAGCTCGGTCTGCAACGATCACTCAGGATTATCGACCGGACTTTATGCTCACTACCACACCAGTGACTGCCACAATCGTATGGAGTCCGGTCACACGACGTATTCTCGGCGCACAGTTCCTGTCGAAACATGACATTTCACAAGCGGCTAATGTTGTGTCTGTTGCGATTGAGGCTGGTTTTACGATTGACCAGTTGGCAGGTGCAGACCTGTTCTTCCAGCCGAATTTCAGCCAGCCAATTAACTTTGTAGGGGCGGTCGCTATTCAGGCGGTTGCCGAAAGCTGATTACAGCTCACTTATGTCGTGGATTGCCTTGCTTTCTGCTGGTAACTCTCTTTGTGCTTTCCTCGCACAGAAAGCCGTCAGTAGAAAGCAAGCCAATCCACACCGCTGAGAATTGACATTCGTCACGTAACGATGTATATTGAAATGTCCGCGTAAGCGGAAGCTTGATAATTCAAGATTGGGGATGATCGGTTTCGACGGTGACCTGTTCGTCGCAGGGAAGCGTGCCGAGAACGCCGGGTCCACTCGTGGATGACCCCGGCAAAAGAATAAGTGCTAAATCTAACCGCACTGAGTTCGCTCTCGCTGCCTGAGCTTCGCGCCAGGATTAACCAGTGAGCAGCCGCTCCGTTCACTTCTCTTCGTCTTTGGGAGGATGCTGAGCGTCGTTTAGAAGACTTGCTGATGTAGCTGAGTTGCAGGGTTGCATCGGGACTTTAACTGCGAATATGCTCGCCATCGGTTGTCTGCGACAGAGATGGGGGCAGAAAAATTGCCGCACGGCCAGCAGACTACGCACGTAGAAGACTGAGGGTTCGGTTATCGGACCGGGGTTCAATTCCCCGCATCTCCACTATTCCGCTTCGGCGGAAATAAGCCGCAAAGCCTTACGAGAGTAGGGCTGAGCGGCTTTTTGTTTTTCATCTATTGTTCTCTTATTGTCGCTCTTTCCCGCAAAATGTGGGCATGAAAGTGGTGACGGGGGCGGCTTTCCATATGCCAACGAATATGAGAAAAAACACCCCGCTCGACATGTAGGAGACCGGCTTAGAATCCAGCACCGGCTAAGTGCGCACGGGAGTGCTCATACAAATCTGACGTATACGAGTCAAAGACACCGAAAATGATGTTACTCATCCTTGTTGGACTTGTCGGAATGTTCTTTGATGGCGTCAATGATCTTCGGGCCAGTTTCCGCGAGTCCTGCAAGCGCTGCAATAGACGCGGTAACATCATGTCCAGTAAACGCGAGCACGCCAGCCAACACCTACGGTAATACAGTGTAACCAATTACAGTAATAGCCGTAGCCCACGCTTCAAGCGTAGTTGTCGTCTTCAACGCCCGATTCTGCGTATCCACGGTCTGTTCAGTCATACGCATAATACGCTCGGGGAAAGTCGGCTCAACCTTTTTAAACGCAGCCATATCCTCTGGAGAAGGAACATTGCCCTCCCAGTAGGATGCGCGAGCAATCAACGTGTGTTGATCACTCGACTGGCTGCTTCTGCCATCGCTTGTTTGACCTGTTCGGCCGACGAGCGTTGCACGTTCGCCGCTAGAATCGTCTGGCGAATACGCTGAAACTCGTGGCTCGGGTTCGACGTGGTTGCGATGCGCAACCCCCGATTGGCCCCGTCGACTATTGCTCGGCTCATTGTCTTCATGGTTCATCAGTCCTCCACACGTTCGTAGCACTTATCATAGCTGATCAACCTGCATAGAACAGTGTAATGGCGCGTAATCACGCGCCATGCATAGAGGTCAATAACGGAGGTCAATAACGGTGCATATTACTAAATATCAGACTAAAAAACAGCGTCAGATATCGCGTCCGGTATCGCAAACCAAACGGTGCACAAACCGATAAGCATGGTTTCAAACGTAAGCTAAGCGCGGAAACGTAGGCCACTGAACATGTGACTGTTACTAAAACGGACGGCACGTATATTAACCCGACCACAGACTGCCGTATTCCGCACAGTGAACATGCGGCACATAAAAATCCAGACTGTAGCGTATACATAGGCAACGTAAGTTTCAGGGAAGGTGAAATTCCTTACTGGCGGTAACCGCACGGTCGATTCCATAACGGCCGGTCTTAAGCGCAAGCCCGCGACCCGCGCAAGCGGCTGATCCGGTGTAAATCCGGGGCCAACGGTTAGAGTCCGGATGGAAGAAACGGAGCTCAATATGAGTGTCTCTTCACATACCACTAATTCCACTACTTCGTCGCGTCCGGATACTGCACATTCGACAGGCGTAGCTGACTCCGGTCGTTGGTCAACCCGACGCATTGCCATGTACGCACTGTTTGTCGCACTGGCAATGGCCACAAGTTTCCTTGAATTTCCAATCATTCCGGGCATTCAATGGCTGAAATACGATCCGTCAGGCATCGTCGCGTTAATCGCTGGCTTCGCGTTCGGACCGGCTGCTGCTGCGATCGTGAGCGTACTTGGTTTCGTACCGCATCTCTTCCTCGATCCGTGGGGTACGTTGATGGCCGTGCTCGTCGCATTGTTCCTGTCTGTGCCGGCCGCGATCATCTACCGCAAGAATCGTACTCGTAATGGCGCTATCATTGGTCTGATCGTCGGCGCAGTATGCGCACTGATCGTTGCGATTGTTGGCAATCTTATTGTCACTCCGATTTACGCACACATGACCGTCGCTCAAGTTGCTGCTCTCATCGTGCCAGCGCTGCTGCCGTTTAATTTACTCAAGTTCGCAATCCACGGTGTGGTAACGTTCCTGATTTACAAGCCGATCACCAACCTGCTCGATCGCTAAAGTCCTACCATAGCTGACTGTGGGCATCGACTGACGGCTATTGTTCAGTTGTGGGTGTGGACTGTCTACGAAACTGTCGATACGACTCTTTTCATAAACAGTCCACACCCACAATCTTGTTTGTGAACAGTGCAGACCCACAACTTTCGTATGTCAGCAAGCAGTCCATGCCCACAATTTCCGTTCTTGTTCATTCATTTTTCTCAAGGCTCAGTATGATTGACGCAGCAATCCTCACCGATATTCGATTCAGCTACGACGGCGGCGCAAGCTGGGCTCTAAACGAGGTCAACCTAACTATCCACGCCGGTGAATACGTGTGTCTTACCGGACCGAATGGTTCCGGTAAATCTACGCTTGCACGACTTATTGCTGGCCTTAGCGCGCCAGACGCTGGACATATCACTTTGCTTGGTCATGACGTGTTCAATAGCGATGGTGACGCAGGCGCAAATCCTGCTGAATATCGTGCCGCGCGCCGCAATATCGGTGCCGTATTCCAAAATCCGGAAGATCAACTCGTTACTACAATCAGCGAAGACGATGTTGCATTCGGACCGGAAAATCTCGGCACAGATCGATCTGAAATCGGCAGACGTATCGATGAGTCGTTAACACAAGTAGATATGACTGCTCACCGATACGACGACCCGACGCGCATGAGTGGTGGTCAGCAGCAGCGCATCGCTATTGCCGGTATGTTGGCGATGCATCCTTCCATGCTCATACTAGATGAGCCGACCGCGATGCTTGATCCTGTTGCGCGCGCAGAAGTGATGCGTATTCTCGACGAGTTGCACGCACACGGCACGACAATCGTGCATGTGACGCATCACCATGATGAAGCGATGCGAGCTGATCGCATAATACACATGGTCAATGGGAACATTGTCAACGTCGATAACCGAAATGATGATAATCGCAATGGGATTGTTCCGTTCACGCGATGGTCTGAAACCGGTATTATGCCATCGCGTGAGAAGTCCCTCGAAGATGAGATGTATAGGCAGGAGCATGCCCATGAACCGCACAACCATGATTCGGATGAGTCACACATCCTTGAATTATCTGAGCACACAATAGCGGCGGACTCCCCTATTGCCGCACAACCGACTCAATCTGCACACCACCACGTGCATTCCACACAGATTCAGCACACTCAGCAATCCTTGCAGCCTGCCATCGTTATTGATCATCTCACCTACCAATACCCCGGTTCAGATGCGCCTGCGATCTGCGATCTCTCATTGACGGTCAATGCAGGCGAAACCGTAGCGATTATGGGCGCAAACGGTGCAGGCAAGTCCACACTGGCACGGCTGATTTGCGCACTCGATCAGCCGAATGAAGGGTCGATCACGGTTGCCAATATTCCTGTCGCAACCGATCAACACACACATAACAGCCAGCATCGTCGATCACCGCGCATGCTCAACCGTAAACAACGTGAAACTCTACGCCGCACGGTCGGTTTCGTTATGCAGCATCCTGAACGGCAGCTGTTTGCCGACACTGTAGCCGATGACGTGGCGTACGGTCCTCGCAACCAACGGCTCAACGAAACTGAAATCAGCGCACGCGTGCATGACGCACTGCAATTACTCCATATCGAGCATCTTGCCGATCGTTCACCGTTCAGTTTGTCAGGTGGTCAGCAACGACTCGTGGCGATTGCTGGTGTTATCGCATGTCGACCGAGCATACTGGTAATGGACGAGCCAACGGCTAGCCTCGATGAGACTGCAACCGCACGTATTCATGAGTTAATTCAGACTCTGCACAAGCAGGGTGTGACTGTACTTATTGTCACGCATTCGCTTGATGAAGCACATGCTGTAGCTGATCGTATTATTACGATCGGTACGGCGATCGGTACGCAAGCAACAGCAGGCAATCGGCACAAGCACACTGCCGTTCCCAATGCCACCGTTCATGAGATGAAAGCCGAAACCAATATCCCCGAAGCTAATACCGTGCACAGTCATCGCAGCAACATCGTCACTCAGCTAGACCCGCGCGCCAAGATGGTCACGTTCCTTGTGCTGATGTTCACGGCGTTCGCAATTAATACGCCAGCCCAACTTGCACTCGGCGCGATCATGGTCGGCGCGATCATTGCCGCCGGTCGACTCAATCCGTTGCGATTGCTTGCCTCCGTGCATATGTTTCTCGCGATGTTTATCGTCATGGGAGCGCTCAACATATTCTTCGTGCGCACCGGCAACACGCTCATACAACTCGGCCCGATACCGATTACTGACGATGGCATCACTATCGCAATCCTGTACGCGCTGCGTTTTGCGCTCGTGATTATTCTCGGCGCAATACTGATGCAAACCACTACACCAACTGAACTCACTGATGGATTCGGTTCATTACTGTCTCCACTGCGTCATCTTGGCATGCATACGCAGGAAATCGCACTAGTGATGAGTCTTGCACTGCGGTTCCTACCGACTCTCGGCGCGGAAGCGAAAGCGATTGCGGACGCACAAGCCGCGCGTGGCGGCAGTATCGAAACTGGCTCACTCACCGCACGATTACAAGCAATGACCGCACTGTGCGTGCCAATGTTTGCCGGCGCTATTCGTCACGCCGACAATCTCAGTCTCGCTCTCGACGCGCGATGCTACGAGGAAGGCATCCACCGCACGCGCTGGCACGCACTACACGTGAAGCCCGTTGACATCATGTTTTGCGCTATCACAGGAACATATGTTGTTGGACTCGTCGTGCTTGGTTTACTCTGATGTACTCTGGCTGGCATTTCAGTATATGAAGCTAGTGCCGCGATCTTGGCTCCCTGACAAGGGGAGCCAAGATGGCAAACGAATCTAATACGAGCCGGCACGCAATATATCGCTGAACGACCAAATTACATGCCGAATCCGATCAAATTCAGCATACCGACCGACCTCCAACCATGTGGTGCGATATGCGGTAAGCCACGATTCAAGTTGCGCAGCCAATTGATCACGCTCAGCTTGTAATGCAGCTATCTTCATTGGATTATCATGATCAATACCATTGTCGGATGGCATAGCCAGCAACATTACGCCCAGCTGGTTGAATAGTCGCTGCCCGTCAATGAGCACACGTATAAATGCTAGGTCACCGGTCAAACCGCATTCGCAGCACTGCAGTCGGCGATTAGCATCTTGCCATGATTTAATTTTCTCAGCATGAGCTTCCAATAGACGACGTCGAGCAAGAGCACACCCTACACCACGTTCTAACGACACAGTTCCAGCATGACTACGTTCCACATAGTCGGCAACGTCATCATTAATCATGCCATTGCCAGCATCGAGCTCAAGCCATTGCACTGCAAGATCCCACGGGAAGGACACGCATTGCGACGCTTCACACAGCACGCTCATCAAGTCGGTCGACAACGTACAAGAACATACATGTTCGCGCGATTCTGAGCCAGTCGACGAACCATGTGCAGCAGACAGCGTCGGTAAAGCCAACGTTGACACGCGGCAATTCATGTCCTCAAATTCGACTGAACCGGGACTCCATGCTTGCTGTGCCCCGTAGCACATTGCAGGCACACTCATACGAGGATCGTTAATAGCTCCGTAATCACCCCAGTCAGTGACGAGCAAACCATACGCGCCATAATGCAGACCAGCTTGTGCCATGTGCAGTATGTTCAACCACGCGCCTTCATAATCTGGCAAGAATCGACTCCACGCGCGTACTGCTGGGCATACGATTTGCGTCCGGCCAGTGCGAGCAATCCGTACAATACGTTCCTCGTCAATCTCAGGCTCGTACATCCAGTTGAGCATAATAACGTCATCTGGTAGCAGATCGAGCACATCCGGTGATTCAAGCGCTATATCAGCCCAGAGCATCGGCCGACGCCCCATGCCTTCTAACGGGTCGCACAATCCCGCTACGAATCTCGCATATAGGGCACTCTTGCCGCTCATCGCGCCAACCGTTGCGGACTGGCCTCGACCGAGGTCGAAAGTTTCATCGCCACCGATGTTAAACAGTCGAGAACGATACAACGACGCATATTCGCCAATCAGCCGTTGAGCAAATGCTAATGCTTGCGGATCAGCAGCATTGAGCGTGTGATGTTCCATACGCTCAATGAATCCAAATGGACGATCTGCTTGTTCAGGAAACTCGCCAAGTTCCCGATGTGATCGTGAACGCAGGTTCATGTACATGTGACCGAATGTGGCAAGTGATGGAACTAGTTCGATACCAAGTCGCGCACAGTATTCATCAAATTGCACAATGTCATCAGCAGTGAGTGGATCAG
Source organism: Bifidobacterium hapali (assembly GCF_002259755.1). Taxonomy (GTDB): domain Bacteria; phylum Actinomycetota; class Actinomycetes; order Actinomycetales; family Bifidobacteriaceae; genus Bifidobacterium; species Bifidobacterium hapali. The sequence goes on along the minus strand of NZ_MWWY01000005.1, from coordinate 121,197 downwards.
AGCCACGCCATGCTTCAGCAAGCTCGTCAAAAGCAAACGTATGCTCTACATAGAGTTGGAGTTGATTGTATTTGTAGTAGGCAAGCTGATCAGCAAACCACATGAGGAACGCAAGCGTTGGCACGCGCCCACGCGTCACATCGAGACTGTAGCCACGCAAAGCAAACGCTGGTTTATCATCAACAAGCATGCATGGCACACGACCATTCGATTGGTGCAGAATCTGACGTAATGTCTGCACACCGTAGCGCAGTCCTTCTAATCCACCGCTTTTCACGTGTACACGAGCTGCAGTTGCGACTCTGACATGTTCTTGTTGATCTGTGGCTGGCGTAATCTCGAGCGTATAAGCGTTGGACGCGCGCGATTGGTCGATGTCTAGCACAATCACGGTGCTATCGAGCTCGGCCTGTTCAAACACAGTATACTGACGTGTCGATGACCGCACCGGGATGCCGAGAGCGTCGCACTCGCTTTGAATCTGTTCGATTAACGTTACGAGTGTGTCTGCAATCGCAGTGAACGGTGTAGTTGATGTCGTCCATGTGATTATCACCTGCGAGCCAAGCGGCACTATTTCGTCAGCATATGTTACTTGTGTGGGCTGCGGTATGAGAGCTAGCTGTTGAGCATCGTCTCGACCGTGATTGTGTTGTGTACTCATGATCATTCCTTGAGTTATGAATAATCTGTAGCTCGATTACTTTCCCAGATGGTTGGGTTATTTGACGGCTCCGGTGGTGACGCCTTTCATGATGTTGCGTTGGATGATCATGAAGAAGATCACGACGGGTAGGGAGAAGATAACGGATGCGGCCATCTGTCCGCCGAAGTCGGTGCCCATGGTGGGTGTGGAGAACGAGGACAGCCACACGGGCAGCGTGTATTTGGACTGGTCCTTCATGAACGTGTACGCGGTCATGTAGTCGTTCCACGCGTTGATGAACGCGAACACGGACGTGGACACGATGCCGGGAGCTGCCAGCGGGAAGGTGATCTTCCACAGGATCTGCCAGTCGTTAGCTCCCTCGACAGCCGCGGACTCGAAGATATCCTTGGGGATGTTGAGGAAGAAGCCACGCATGTTCCAAATCGCGAACGGTAGAACCATCGCGATGTACGCGAGGATCAGACCACTGTACTTGTTCAACAGGCCGAACTGGTTGAAGATGATGAACTGCGGGATGATACCACCCGAGGTCATCTGGATAGCCAAGACGAACACCATGATCGCCTTGCGGCCGCGGAACCGGTAGAGGGTTAACGCCGCGCACGCGAAGAACGCGAGAATGATCGACAGGACAATCGAGATGGCGGTGACGATCACACTGTTCTTGAGGTTCGTCAGGAACGAGGTTTGGGTGACGGCCACCACGAAATTGTCCAGTGACAGTTTGCCGGGCCAGAACACCGGGGTTTCGGTCATGATCTGGTTGCGTGGTTTGATCGACGTGACGAACATCCAGTAGACCGGGAAAATCCACACGATGCAGAATATGACGGCCAGGATGATCGTGCCGATGCGGCGGATTTCCGTGGAAGCATTGCGCTTGGCACGCGGAGCGGCAACGCGGTTTACGGTTGTGGTGTTCATGATCACAGGTCCTCCCCGGATTTGAGCAGGTAGCGAATATACACACTCGTCAAGGCGAGCAGGATGATCGTGACCAGCACGCTCGCGGCGGCACCAGTACCGATATCGAACGACACGAACGCTTTCTTATACGTGAAGATACCGATCGTCGCGGTCGTCTCCCGCGGCCCACCTTGGGAGATGAGCCATATCTGGTTGAACACGTTGAAGTCCCAGATCACCGACAACATCGTGATCACCATCAGACTCGGCTTGATCAGTGGTACGGTGATCTGCCAGTAGCAGCGCAACTTCGAACAACCATCCAACTGAGCTGCCTCAAGACAGGACTTATCCACCTGCGTGGTCGCCGCATACAGGTTGATCGCGATATACGGCACGGCTTGCCAGACAATCAACAGCCAGATCTCCAGGAACGTAAGCCACGTGTTATCCGTCCACGACAGGTTCGTCACATCCCCAAACAAACGAGTCTGAGTCAGCAGCCAGTTGAACACGCCATAACCCGGCTGGAACAACCACTTCCACACCACCGAGGAGGCAACGTTCGGCATGGCCCACGCGAAAATCAGCACGAACGTGACCAGCCAACGCATCACCGGCCCCAATTTAGTCATCAACTGAGCCACACCCATACCAGCCAGCACGCTACCAGCCACGAGCACGGCCGTGAACACGAACGTGCGGGCAAGCGCCTTATAGAACTCGGGGTCCGTCAGCACGGTCTGGTACTGGTCGAAGCCGACGATGTTGAATGATCCAGTGAACAGAGTCTTCTGATTGAAGTCCGTGAACGACGTGAAGATCAAGAAGATCAGAGGGACCACGACCAGCGCGAGGATGATCACACCGGCCGGGGTCAACAGCCACACAGGCGTCAAATTACGGCGACGTCTCACCGCAGGAACGGCTTGCGCCGTCGATTGAACCATACTCATGACAGTTGTTCCCTACTACTTCGAGTACAAGCTGTTCGCATGATCATCGAACGATTTGGCCGCCGTTGCCGCGTCCTGCGAACCGGTGGCGATGTCCTTGAAAAACTGCAAGGAACCGTCGTTCTCGATGGTCAGCCACTGCGGCGACGCCGGCGTTGCCTTGGTGCGCTTAGCGGACTCGAAGAAGCCAGTCAGGTATGCGGGAAAATCGTCAGACGCCATAGCCTTATCAAGACCTTCAACATAGTTGGGCATCCAGCCATCCTTGCCGAACACGTAATCACTCTGAATCTCGGGACTTGCAGCGATCTTGATCCACTTGACCGCGAGATCCTTGTTCCGGCTTTTCTGCGCGACACCCCATACCGAGCCAGCCATCATGGACGGCTGACTCTTACCACTCAAGCCCGGCATCGGGAACGAACCCAAATCATCGGCCTGAATATCATGATTGAACTCGCGAATAGTACGAATACTCGCACTGTTATTGATAATCGCACCCACCTTGCCTTCGGCCATAAGCTGCGAAATATCGGGACTATCCGTGTCAAGCGCACGAGACGCCTCGGACGACCACTTGTGCTGGAACTGGACCCAATCATCAAGCCCCTTCAAAGACTTCTCGCTGGACAAACTGCTAGACCACGCACCATCATGTTGCTCGGCAAAATCACCGCCCGCATCCCAAATCCATTGAACAGCAGACTTCCAATCACGACCCGGCAAATAGAACGGGGTGAAATCACCACCGGCGTTCGCATCCTTGAGCTTCTGCAAATCCGATTCCAACTCCGCATACGAAGTCGGAGCCTTGTCAATACCCGCCGCAGACCACACCTTCTTGTTGTAAACCACCGCACGAGCCGCACCTAGCGCGGGGATGCCATACAACTTGCCATCAATAGTGGCCGGCTCCTCAAGACCAGACAGCCACGTGTTACCCTGACGAATATCGTCGGCATACTCCGTCAAATCCATAATGCCACCACTATCAGCAAAACCCGCCACCTGCGTGTTACCAAAATCGATAACATCCGGCGGAGTGTCGGTAGACAGCGCAGTCGTCACCTTGGTATTGATATCAGTCCACTGCTGCGTCTGAACATCAACCTTGGCACCCGTCTCCTTGGTGAACCTATCATTAATCGCCTTCAACGTATCCGCACTCTGATCACCCTGCATAACCCATACCGTCAGCTTGCCGCCAGACTGTGCATTATTGGTGGTCGATGATGATGGCGCTCCCATAGAGCAGCCCGCTAAGAACAGTGCAGACACTGTGGCTAATGCTCCCGCTCGTGCAATTCGTGCACGACGTCCGTTGACGTTGTTGTTCATAGTTATCCCTTTCCGTCCGAATCATTCTGCGATAGAGCGAATCGGCCGTCTTCTTTGACTACGGTGAACCTTACTTTGGTTTGTTGATAGTATTTTCGTAAACGTTTACAAGCATGAGAATAACACTGTTGTAAAGGTTTACAAATCTATGGCGTGTCGGAGCAGCGCACCAGACCATGAACAAACTCACATAGTCCTCGCGATACAATCACCAACAGGAAGCAGCAATAGCATGGTCATACGAAAGGACAGTCATGACTCTTGTCAGCGAAGACAACACTGAGACACTCAACGCGCCAGCTATTGCCCAACAGTCTGTCGAGCCGACGCGTAAGCCTACCATCATGGACGTCGCAGCAGCCTCTGGCGTCTCCTACGCCACCGTGTCGCGCTATCTCAATGGCAATCCGCATGTGTCCGCCAAAGCAGCCCGGCGTATCGCCGCAGCCGTCAAAGCCACGCAGTACACGCCTAATAATGCGGCACGATCGTTGGTACGGCAACGTACGCAAACCGTCGCCTTCGTTGTACATGGCGAAACAGATTCCATCATCACAGATCCAAACATCAGCACCATCATGGTCACCGCTAACCAACGACTTGGCGACGCTGGATACCAGCTGGTCACGCTGATTGCAGACACGCCGCAAGCATGCGAGCGCATCGCGCGTCTGGCATCGAGTGGATTTGCAGACGGCTGGATTCTCAACTCATTTCATACCGATGATGCGCTCTTCAACACATTCCGCGAGCTGAACGTCCCTATTGCCATTTCGGAAGTTGGATATGGCTCACAATCACCGTTTCCAACCGTTGACATCGATAACGCAGCCTCTTCGTGCGCATTGACTAAACATATGCGCGACAATGGTTACCGACGTATCGCGTATATTTGTGGACCAGATTTTCTTCCCTGCTCAACTGAACGTCTTGCAGGGTTCAGAACTGTTATGGGAGATGATTTTGACCCGTCACTGGTCGTCTCCGCCGCTGACTGGAGTCGCGGCAGTGGAAGCGCTGCTATCGAACAACTACTGTCCCGTCTAGCCGAAGGCTCCTCAAATAGACCAGCTTCGTCACTACTCGCCGATCATCACATCGACGCTCTCATGTGCGGTAATGATTGCATTGCAGTTGGTGCCATGCAGTATCTGATGTCGCACGGCGTACGTATTCCTGACGATCTTGCTATTGCTGGATTCGACGATAGCCCAGATGCGATCTCGTCGCATCCGCAATTAACTACCGTACATCAGCCGATCGAACAGTTCGGCATTTGCATGGCTGACATGGTGCTCGATCAGTTGGAAGGTCGTACTCCACAACGCATTCACATGCTAGACACCACTGTGATCGAGCGTGAGTCGACAGCTCGGTGAATCTCGCCGAAAGCGTATGGATATTGCACTACGCCTAGCGCACGCGCGACAATACAGTTATGACCAATGATCTGATTCATAACGACACCGTTGACACGTTACTCAATCGTCGTTCCATCCGCGCGTTTAAGCCGGAAGCAATCGACGACAACACTATTGCCACGCTGGAAACTGTCGCACAACATGCCGCGTCCAGCCAGTTTCTCAACGACTGGTCGGCGATTCGCATCACCGATGATAATCTCAAGCAGAAACTCGCTGAAATCGGACATCAACAGTACATCGCAACTGCTCCCCTACTGTATGTGTTCATTCTTGACGAGCATCGCAATGCGGCCATCGCACGCGCTAAGGGCGTAGATACCGACAGTGACGAATTCACGCTTAATGGCAGTTACCGGTTTGCACAAGCACAGAATGATGCCGTACTCGCGCTGCATGCGATGGAAACTGCCGCATATTCGCTTGGCCTTGGCTGTGTGATTCTCGGTTCGCTGCTCAATGATGTCGCCTCGCTTATCGAGCTTATGAATTTGCCTGAATACACGTATCCTGTGTTGGGTCTGGCGATTGGCAAGCCCGATCAGGAGCCTGCAATTAAACCGCGTATGCCGCGCACAATGCAGTTCTTTGAGAACACGTATCCATCCGATGATGACGCAACGCTTGCTCCATTGGCGGCATTTGATAAGAGCGTGCACGAATATTACGATCTGCGTCACACTGATCGTCCGGTAGACGCGTTTAGCGATCAGATTGCGCATAATGCGACGGCGGATATGGCTGGTCATGCGATGGGCTCGCATGTTGCTGCACAAGGGTTCCGACTCGATCGTTAAGATCATTGCTCTATTCCACCAATTTTGACATTGCTTCTTTCCTTAGCTCCCCTTGTCAGGGGAGCTGTCAGCAAAGCTGACTGATAGGTAGTTCGCAAGCACATGTCAAAGTTGGTTTAACAAAGCCGAGGAAATGTCAAGGTCAATTCTGGTGTAACCGAGTGAAGCTAGGTGAAGTACGTTTCGGCGGGTCGCATACGGGCACGCCTATACTTAGCCCAATGAGCAATACATTTGTTATTCGCAATATCGCCAACGATGATGGGTCAGCGCTGATCGGCGATCATGGTGCGCATGTTATCAACTGGGCTCCGAGCGGGCAGACGTCTGTAATCTGGCAGCCGAAAGCGGTGCGACTGTGTGCACAATCAGCAGTACGCGGCGGTATTCCCGTGATCTTTCCGTGGTTTAACGCAGGGTTTGCCAACGGTCAGCCGACTAATAAAACACCACGGCATGGGTTCGCGCGATTGAGTTTCTGGCACGTTGACAAAGAAAGCATGACTGATCGGCATATTCAGTACACGCTCGATACGGATGACGTTGATGCTGCGCTGCTTGATCAGATTATTTCTGGCGCGAATTCGCGATTCCACGCCGCATATGATGTAACGGTAGGCACTGAATTGACAGTCGCACTGACCGTCACGAACACTGGTGACGATTCGCTGGTATATGAGTCAGCATTGCACACGTATTTTCACGTGGGTGATGTGACTTACGCACACATACTTGGGTTGCGCGGTGCACATTACTTGGATGCGACTGTAGATGGATTCCCAGAACGCGAACAGTCAGCGGATGCGGTAACGTTTAACGGTTCGCCAGTTGATCGCGTATACGATACGACTGATGAGCTGCAGATTCACGACGATGTACTTGACCGTACGATCGTTATCGAAACTGCAGGATCGTCGCAGACGGTGGTATGGAATCCGGGAGCCACAATTGAAAGCGGCAGTAGCGATCTCGGTGAAACAGAATGGCGTGATTTCGTGTGCGTAGAAGCGGCAGCATGTCGTGATCATGCGGTGACGCTCGCACCGGGAGCGTCACACACGCTCAGCCAAACCATTCGATTGGTTTAACACAGCAAGCAGCAAGGCTGTTTGTTTCATAGCAACGTACTACAATGACTGGGCGATGGGACAGTCGAATCAGCAGAAGCAATCAAACAAAACACGCAATAAGCAACGCGGCAGTACCACTATGCGTAGCCAGAAGACACCCAAAAAACGCCCAGTCAAAAACTCTCGCGGCGCATCCAGTACACGCGCTCGCACTCGTCGTACCAACAGCAAGTCATCATTCAATCCCGCACAATGGTGGCATCATGCGACGATCGGGCAAAAAATCAAAGCATCTCTAATCTCACTCGTATCGATCGTCATCATCCTCGCCTTAACGACAGTCACCGTACGCGTTGTCCAGTGGCGTATCGACTTGAATGCTGCTGAAGCGAGACAGTCGCAACTGGTTAAAACCTACGATTTTGATCCGGGTAACATTATCTCAGATGGCCAGTTTTTCAACGCAAACGCGATGAGCGAAGCCGAAATCCAGTCGTTTCTCAACGAGCAAGGAGCCGCATGCTCGGGTAATCACTGTCTCAAATCGAAAACCTTCGATACAAGCAACCAGCCAGCTGACGAATACTGTGCTGCATACCAAGGTGCCAAGCATGAAACCGCAGCTGCCATCATTTACAAGGCCGGCAAAGCGTGCGGTATCAGTCAAAAAGTACTGCTCACCGTTTTACAGAAAGAACAGCATCTCGTCACTGCAACCACTATCACTGATTTCCAGTACAAAGCTGCAATGGGGTTAAGCTGCCCAGATGACGCAGATTGCGACCCTGAATACGCCGGCTTTTTCAATCAAGTGTACGGTTCAGCGAAACGTTACCAATACTATGTTGCGCACGAAGATCGTTACGGATATCATGCGCATGCGCTCAACTATGTACGGTATCATCCGAACGTCAGTTGCGGTGGTACCGATGTATTCATTGAGAACAAAGCAACCGCATTACTGTATATTTATACGCCGTATCAGCCGAATGATGCAGCGTTAGCGGCTGGCGTTGGCGAGGGTGATTCCTGTTCCAGTTACGGTAATCGTAATTTTGCAATCATCTACCAAAGCTGGTTCGGCGCAATGCGCTAATACCCTAGTATTCACTGCTGAGTGGCAGCAGGCAGAAACCGTCCGAGCGCTAACGTAATCGCCACCGCACCCAACGCAAACAATGCACCGAAGGGGCCAAGCCACGTCAAACCAAGGTGATCATTCACCAAACCGCCTACAGCCGAGCCAATTGCAATACCAATGTTGAACGACATGGAATTCAGCGATGCGGCGAGATTCATCGAACCGGGGTGTGACTCGGCAGCAACATCCATGTACAGAACCTGTGATGACGCATTAAACAAGTACATGAACATGCCGAGCACGATTAGCAATATCGCACCGTAGAACGGAATCACACGAGCCAATGCAAGCGAGCACAGCAACGCTGCATGGGCAAGGAATACCCAACGCAAGTGATACAGCGGCTCAACTCCCCTGCCACGTTCAGCGAGCTTGCCAGCGTGCAAATTACTCCACAGGCATGCAACACCGTATACCACGAGTCCAAGGCTTAAGAACTGTTCAGGAATGTGGATTTCATCGCGCATAATCGGCGTTAAATACGTGTAAAACACGTAGCTGGACGCCGCACCACACACCACAGCCAGTACACCAAGCCAGATACGACGGTCAATAAACAAGCGAAACTGACGCACGAATCCAACCTGCATCATATGACTATTTCGTGGCAAGACAACCACCATAGATACGATAAGCGCAAGCGTTAACACATCGATCAAATGGAACGCCCAACGCCACCCGAATGTGTTCGCAATCCATGTTCCTACCGGCACACCAACAACCGAGGCGATCGAAAAACCAGAAAAAACCCATGCGATGAACTTGGTACGGTACTGGTCAACAGTCACATCAGGCGCATACGTCATAGCAATCGCAACAAGCGTGCCCGAAACCAGCGCGATCATGATGCGAGCAACCACCAGTACTGCATAATTTGGCGCAAATGCGCACAATATGTTTCCGACAAGGAACACAGCCATCAACGTAAGATGGGTGGCGAATCGCGGAAAACGTGCCGAAATAGCCGAACCAAGTGGTGTAACTGGCGCATACACGAATGCAAATAGCGACACGAGATTGCCAACCGTCACTTCAGAAACTGACAATCCTCGCGCAATGTCAGGCAAAATACCAACAACAATGAATTCGCTCATGCCCAGCATAAAGCTGATAGAAACCAGTACAATCACTGGAAGCGTAAAAAAGCGGGTGCCACTGGCACCCGCATTCTCAGTGTGCGTCATGAGACGTATTGTACAACTTGACTACACTTGACTACGCCGCAGATTACAGCTTAGGCAAGTACGTCTTAAGTTCGTACGGCGTGACCTGATGACGATACGCTTCCCATTCCTGCCGTTTGTTGCGCAGGAAATATTCGAAAGCATGCTCGCCCAGCACATCAGCCACGAAGTCGGACTTCTCCATGATCTTCAACGCCTCGTCAAGCGACTCTGGCAACGGCTGGATGCCCATCGCTTGCCGTTCAGCATCGGTGAGCTCCCACACATCGTCACTCGTCGGCTCGCCAAGCACCATCTGCTTGTCAATACCGTCAAGGCCAGCAGCCAACAGCACTGAATACGCAAGATACGGGTTCGCAACCGGGTCAAGTGCGCGGAACTCCATACGAGCTGAATTACCCTTGCCAGGCTTGTACTGCGGAATACGCAGCAATGCAGAACGATTGTTGTGACCCCAGCAAATATAGCTCGGAGCTTCGTTACCGCCCCACAGACGCTTATACGAGTTGACATATTGATCAGTAACCGCGCAAATCTCCGCCGCATGGTAGAGAATACCGGCAGCAAATTGGCGAGCCGTCATCGACATGTTGAACTCTTGACCAGCCTCATAGAATGCGTTCGCATCGCCTTCAAACAGGCTTAAATGCGTGTGCATACCCGAGCCAGGTGCGTTAGCCAAAGGCTTCGGCATAAAGCTGGCATGAATACCACGCTCAAGCGAAATCTCCTTGACTACCGTGCGGAACGTCATAATATTGTCCGCCGTTGTCAACGCATCTGCATAACGCAAGTCAATCTCGTTTTGACCGGGACCAGCCTCGTGATGCGAATACTCCACCGAAATACCCATTTGTTCGAGCATATTGACGGTGGCGCGGCGGAAATCCATGCCTGGGCTACGCGGCACATGGTCAAAATAGCCGCCCTCATCAATTGGAGTCGGGGCCTTCGACCAATCATCCTGATGCTCAAACAGATAAAACTCGATCTCAGGGTGTACGTAGAACGTAAACCCTTTCTCCTTCGCCTTGGCGAGCGCACGCTTAAGCACGTGACGCGGGTCGCCGAGTGACGGCTCCCCGTCCGGCGTGAGAATGTCGCAGAACATGCGCGCAGTACCCTGCGGACCGCCGCGCCACGGCAGGATCTGGAACGTTGACGGGTCAGGTTGGACGATCATATCGTCTTCCGACACGCGGGTCATACCTTCGATTGCCGAGCCATCGAAGCCAAGCCCTTCCTCAAACGCTGCCTCCAATTCGGCTGGCGCGATTGCCACGGACTTGAGCGTACCCAGCACGTCGGTGAACCACAACCGAATGAAGCGCACGTCGCGTTCCTCGACCGTGCGCAGCGCAAACTCCTGCTGTTTATCCATAGCGTCCTATAGTTCCATCCGCGTGTTACGAAGTTCGTTAACAAACCGGATATCGACAATATTGCACGATCATGCGAGTCGTGATCATATGTGTTTTGTTTATCGATACATACCGTATAGTTGTGGTATGCCAGTTTGTTTTCTCTCCGTTTCTGTTCGTTCATGTGCACGATTCGTAAATGTCATCTCCCGACACGCGGTAAGGTAGTGCGTGTGAAAGAAAGTGAGAGCAATATTTTGCGTTCGGCCGACGCCGACCACCCGATTATCGACATTCGTTCGTGGCATCAGGCTGGTTTACCCGCCGAACGCGCACAAGCAGGATTGGACCGTCGTTTCCGCGTGCCACTGGAAAGCCACGCGTTATGGCAGGTCCGTGAGAATCGCAGAGATGTGATCGGACTGTTGGAAGAACAGTCGCGCGAACGCGTGCAAGACCTCATTCCTCTGCGATACCAGCGCATGAGCGTGTCAGCGTTCACGTTTTACCGTGGTACTGCGCTGATTATGGCGAACGATTTGGCGCGCACACCAGTCACTGGCATTCCAGTGCAAGCGGTTGGCGACGCACATATTGGCAATTTCGGCATGTTCCGCTCCCCTTCACAGCGTCTCGTGTTCGATATTAACGATTTTGATGAGACGACAACCGGGCCGTGGGAGTGGGATATTAAACGCCTCGCAGTTTCAGTCGAAATCTGCGGTCGAGCGAACGGTATTCGTGAAGCGCAACGTACGGCTGCAGTGAAACGTTGCGTACATTCGTATCGTGATCATCTCAAGCAGTTCTCTCAGATGGACTATTTGGACGCTTGGTACGATCACATTGATGTTGAGGCTGCGCTCGATCACTATGAGCGCACGATGAGTGGTAAGCGTAACCGGACGTTGCGTGACGCTGCGGCTCGCGCTGAAGTGCGTGACTCGGATCATGCTGCTGCCAAACTGACGTATCGGGATGGTGACAGGCTACGTTTCCGTTCAAAACCTCCGGCATTGACTCCGATTTGTGAGCTTGATGATTACGCTGATCTTAACGCACTTGAGGAGCGTATTCAGGAGTTGTTTGTTAGCTACCGAGACAGCTTGTACGAGGACCGCCGACATGTGTTGAGTCATTACACGTATAACGATACTGCTCGTAAAGTCGTGGGCGTTGGGTCAGTAGGCACGCGTGCGTGGGTGTCGATTCTAACCGGACGCGATATTGATGATCCATTAATGTTGCAGATGAAAGAGGCCAATGAGTCTGTACTTGAACGGTTCGTGGGCCGATCAAAGTACGCGACGCATGGTGAACGCGTGGTACAGGGGCAGAAACTTATTCAGTCGACAGCAGACGTGTTACTTGGCTGGGCGAGTTTCATGGCTGAGGATGGCCACAAGCGCGATTATTACGTGCGACAGTTCTGGAACGGTAAAGGTTCGATCGACATTGATCATCTCAACGATTTAGCACTGTCTGATTTGGGACGTATGTGCGCGCGATGCCTCGCTCATGCGCATGCGCGTACCGGAGACCGTATCGCGATTGCTTCGTATGTGGGCGATGATGAGACATTTGACGAGGCAATCGCGTCGTTTGCATCATCGTATGCTGATCAAAATGATGCCGATTATGCGTTGTTTAAGCAGCTGATTGCGTCTGGCGAACTGCCTTGCGCGTAAGTTGTGCGGCAGCTGCGCTGATAGGGGCCAAAGCTCTGTCTCAGAGCTCCCCTTGTTAGAGTAACTGGTCGGGTTGGATTCTAGTGGCTCCCCTTGTCAGGACAGCGCCGTTAAGCAAACAGCAGAGCTGTTTGTAGGCGCTGTGCGAGCCGACAGGCGAGTTAGCAAAACGCGCGCCTAGCGCGTCTTCAATTGCAGAGGAGCCACGCGCATATGCAAGAAGGACTAACGGGCGACGTTAAGAGCTTCTTCGAGGGTGAACGCCCGAGCGTAGAGCGATTTGCCAAGAATGGCTGAATCTACGCCGAATGGTGCAAGTTCTTTGATCGCGCGCAAATCATCCAGACTGCTGATACCACCCGACGCAGTCACCTTGGCATCGGTACGTTTAGCCACTTCGCGCAATAACTCAATATTCGGCCCTGACATCATGCCATCGCGCGCCACATCGGTGACGACATATCGAGAGCAGCCAACCGAGTCAAGGAATGCCATCGTCTCGAACAGATCGCCGCCTTCCTTCACCCATCCGCGAGCAGCCAACGTGTGACCGCGCACGTCGAGTCCAACAGCCACACGCTCACCATACTTGCGAATCACCGACGCCGTCCAATCAGGATTCTCAAGTGCTGCGGTACCAATGTTTACGCGTGTTGCTCCGGCTTCAAGTGCCGCATCGAGCGATGCATCATCGCGTACACCACCGCTCATTTCAATATTGACTCGATCGCCAAGTTCGTGAACAATCTGACGCAATTGAGCACGATTATCGCCAGTACCAAACGCAGCATCAAGATCAACAAGATGAATCCATTGTGCACCAGATTCAACCCACGTACGCGCAGCATCAAGCGGTGAACCGTAATCTGTTTCTGACCCAGATTCACCTTGGCGCAAACGTACAGCTTTGCCATCACGCACGTCAACAGCAGGTAGAAGAGTGAGCGACATAATATGACCTTTCTTATTTAGAATGTGGCAATCCAGTTCTTCAGCAGCTGAGCACCAGCTTCCGCAGACTTTTCTGGATGGAACTGTGTAGCCGATAACGGACCTCGTTCATAAGCGGCCACGAATCGGCTGCGACCGTAATCACACCATGTCACGTGTTCAGGTACATCGCCAAAATCAATATCGAATCGGCTCAGATCGGCAGGCTGTACGTCCATCGCAGCATACGAATGCACGAAATAGAAACGCTCATGCTCTACGCCGTTCATCAGTACGCAATCAGATGGTGCGTCCACTGTATCCCAACCCATGTGCGGTACTACATCAGCGTCAAGTAGTTCGACACTGCCATTAATAAGGCCAAGTCCAGCAGCTTCATGACCCCGTTCCCGACCTCGTTCAAACATGATCTGTTCGCCTACGCACACACCAAGTACCGGTCGACCAGCCCGCAGACGATCCGTGACAACACGATCACCAGACATCTCTTTAAGACCAGCCATACAAGCCGCGAACGCACCAACGCCGGGAACAACCAAACCGTCAGCTTCAAGCGCCTGACGATAATCGGAAGTTAACGTCACGTCAATACCGAGATTAGCCAGTGCACGCACCATAGAGCGCACATTGCCGAATCCGTAATCGAACACCACCACTGAGGTCATGAGCTGAGGTCTCCTTTACTTGTTGTACGTCACGCTCGTTCTACCGCGGCATCACACAACTCTTGGGTTTACACGTTGCATTACTGAATACTGGAACCATTGCGTCCAAATTTTGTATGCTCAGCCAGAATATGCATCGCATCATCTTGACTCAGTTCTGACGATGACATACTTTCGATGCCTTGCTGATGTAACGCATCGAGATCGCTAATGCCGAGCATGAGATCTTCAACGAACGATGGCGTAGCACTGAACAAGATTGGTGGAGCAAACGTTTGGGTGGGCTTGCCTTGCAAATACAGTGTCGCTTCGAGCTTGTCTGCACGATTCACTGCAAGAATGACACTCATGCCGGATACGACGGTTGTTATATCACGAGCTGCTGCCTCTGGACTATCCCCATCGAGATGAGAAAGTACTGCGATTGCGCCTTGTGGCGAACCAATGCAGTCTGCCGTGATGTCAGACAATTGGCAAAATGCAGCAAGCAATTGAGCTGAAGCAATACGAGTGATAATCACTGCAGCCTTTGCCTTATTGCCAAGCAATCCGGCAAGCTCATCCTCAAACTGCGAAGAGATATCTGTCTGTTTGTCGGCAGGAGCGGTATCAGCGGAAGCATCATCATAACCACTATCGCCACTGTTATCGGAAGTGGTCTCGTTATCAGCATCCTGAAATTCTTGCTCAAATCCAGCAAGCGCCGCTTCGAGTTCCTCGTCGCTGAAATGCATGTCGTCTGCATTGAAATCATCCGAATGAGACTCAGCGTTCTTTGACTGATCGTCATCCTTGGAAATATCGTCGCTCATCACAATGCACCCTTCGTGCTTGGAATCAGTCCTTCGATACGCGGGTCTGGTTCGACAGCAAAACGCAATGCTCGTGCTAGAGCTTTGAACTCTGCTTCCGCAATATGATGCGGATCACGACCAGCAAGGACCTGCATATGCAAGCAAATTCCCGCATGCAAAGCAATGGATTCCATAACGTGACGGACGAGCGAGCCGGTAAAGTGACCGCCCATCATGCAATATTCAAAACCGTCAGGTTCTCCAGTGCACACGCAATATGGACGTCCTGAAATATCGACGACAGCCTTAGCAAGCGCTTCGTCGAGCGGCACTGTGGCATCAGCAAATCGACGAATGCCACGTTTGTCGCCAAGTGCCTGCTTGAGCGCCTCACCGAACACAATAGCCGTGTCTTCGACCGTATGGTGCACGTCAATATCAGTGTCGCCCCACGCTTTGATGGTTAGATCAATCAGCGAATGTTTGCCGAGCGCGTTCATCATATGGTTATAGAACGGCACAGACGTGTCGATATTAGTTTGTCCGGTGCCGTCGAGGTTTAACTCAAGGTCAATATGTGATTCACTGGTTTCACGGATGATGTGTGCAGTACGTGCCATGTCATCACTCCTTACCCTTAATCGCAAGTATTACTCACGTTATTCACGTTCCACGATTCGTAGCACTTGGGTGAGTGCTTCGCGGAATTGTGCCATTTCATCATCAGTACCCATGCATACGCGCAGCCATCCGTCCGGGCCGACGACACGAATAAGGATGCCACGGTTAAGCAGTTCGTCGAAGATACGCTCTCGTTTGTCAAAGTGTCCGCCGAAAAGTAGGAAGTTGGATTCCGAAGCGGCAACTTCGAGCGGCTGACCTTGGTAAGTCTGTGTTGCAAGCCATACAGCAGTTTGCTCGCGAATATCGCGCAAATGAGCTACTCGGCTGAGTTGTTCGTCAGTATGCTCGAACGCGGCTAGTGCTGCAGCTTGCGTAATGGCAGACAGATGATACGGCATACGCACAATGCGTACACAATCGATAATGCCCTTGGATGCGGCAAGATAGCCTACGCGTGCGCCCGCGAAAGCAAACGCTTTGCTCATAGTACGGCTGACTGCGAGGTTAGCATACCGATCAATGAGGGTGACAGCGCTTGGCGTGCCGGGATTGCGAAATTCGATGTACGCTTCGTCAACGACCACAATCGGGTGTACACCTTCAGCAGCGCCAGACACGTCTGCGTGCTCACACACGTCGAGGATGCGTTCGAGATCAGCCGTTGGTAATGGAGTGCCAGTTGGGTTATTTGGGCTGGTGAGAATTACCATGCTGGGTTTGATCTCTTGGATCGCTTCGATAGCTGCATCCACATCCAGTGTAAAATCGGCGTTGCGATGAGCAAGTTTCCAACCAGTGAACGTGTCACGCGCATATTCGGGATACATAGAGTACGTGGGGTCGCATCCGAGCGCAGTACGCCCCGGTCCGCCGAAGGCTTGGAACAGTTGAAGCATAATCTCATTCGAACCGTTTGCACCCCAAAGCTGATCGACACTAAGATGAGCGCCAGATTCTTGAGCAAGGTAATCAGCAAATGCTTGACGCAAAGCTACATGTTCACGGTCAGGGTAACGATTGAGCGTATGCGCGATCTCGCCGACACGACGTGCGATTGTAGCGCAAACATCCGGATTCGGTTCATACGGATTCTCGTTAACGTTGAGACAGACCGGCACGTCGAGCTGCGGAGCACCATATGGAGTCTCACCGATCAGATCGTTGCGCAGCGGCAAGTTTGCCAGAATCTCGTTCGTTTCTTGAGTCATGTTCCTCCCCTTTTCTTTACCCCATATACAAGGGGTTCGGCTGCGACGTGATTACCCGTCAGAATAATGCACTATTCATTCCGACGGATTGTAATCATCAAGTACTGGTGCTTTACAGCAAACCAGCTTCTTGTTCCTGTTCGCCTAATGTGGCTTTATCGTATGGATCGTTGACAAAACGACTCAACACGCACTCGCCGTGAGCTGGCAGATCCTCAGACACTGCAAACGCATTAATACGTGCAGCAAGTTCCTTCAATCCTTCTTCGTCGTATTCGATAACCTCAACTGGTTTCATAAATGTGTGAACACCGAGACCAGCTGCAAAGCGCGCCGTGCCACCAGTAGGTAACACGTGGTTGGAACCAGACATGTAATCGCCGAGCGGTACCGGCGAATATGGGCCGCGGAAGATAGCACCTGCATTCTTGATACGCTTCACGACAGCATCAGCATCAGCAGTCTGGATTTCGAGGTGTTCAGCAGCATACGCATTGGCCGCATCAATAGACTGGTCAAGATTATCGGTAAGTACAATCGCCGACTGCGCACCCGACAGCGAAGTGTGAACACGTTCAGCATGTTCAGTACGCGGAACACGATACGCAAGGTTCTCTTGCACTGCAGCAGCAAGCTCAGGCGAATCGGTGAAGAGTACAGAACCGGCAAGTTCATCGTGCTCAGCCTGCCCGATGAGATCAGCGGCGACTAGACTCGGGTTGGCATCCTTGTCAGCAATAATGCCAATTTCCGTAGGACCGGCAACAGCATCAATACCGACAAATGCCGAAACCAGCGACTTGGCCGTAGCTACGAAGATGTTACCCGGACCAGTGATCTTGTCAACTGGGTCGCATAACACGTCACCATCTTGCGGTTCGCTTCCCTTAGCGCCGTATGCAAACATGGCAATAGCCTGAGCACCACCGACCGCATACACTTCCGTAACACCAAGAATGGCGCACGTAGCAAGAATCGTTCTGTTCGGAAGACCTTGCGCATCATCTCGTGCTGGCGGAGTAGCAATTGCTAACGATTCAACACCAGCCGCTTGCGCAGGTACGACGTTCATAATGACTGAGCTCGGATACACAGCTTTACCGCCGGGCACGTATAGGCCGACGCGCTGAATTGGAATCCAACGTTCAGCAACTCGAGCGCCGGGTGCAAGATCAGTGTGGAAATCCTGAGGAACCTGATTGGCTGCGACCGCGCGAGCACGACGCACAGATTCTTCGATAGCAGCACGCACTTGAGGATCAAGCGTATCTAGCGATGCTTGAATTTCCTCTTGCGGCACGCGCAAGTGAACTGGACGCACGTGATCAAACTTTTCTTCAAAGTCGCGCAACGCTGCAGCACCGCGTTCTTTGACGTCAGCAAGAATTGGACGTACTAAATCAGTTGCTTCAGAAGTACCCATTGCAGCACGCGGCATTGCGGCCAGCAGTTCAGCACGGGATAGTTTCAACCCACGAAGGTCGATGATGTTCATAATGTTCTCGCTCATAACGCTCCATCGTAGCAATGTCACATCACGAAACTGGTGTGGAATACCCTCGTCACCCGTATCGTGAGATACATATATTGATTGTTTATAAGGTGCGTGGCGCTTCAGCGAAGTCGAAAAGCACGCCATCTGCAAGCTCACAGATCTGCGGCCAATCTCTATTCGATGAATCGTCGTGCATAGCCCAGACCTTCATGCCTGCTGCACGCGCTGAACGGATAGCAGTGAGTAAGTCCTCGAAGACTGTGCAATCAGATGGTTTGACACCGAGTCGCTGAGCTGCAAGTAAATAAATATCCGGTTTATCCTTGCCAACGTCGCCAACATCATCAACACTGACTGTCACATCGAAGAAATCGAGGATACCAACATGCCTCATGGCTGGTTCTCGTAGCGATGGTGGCAATGATGTTGCCACCGCTAATTGTGCCCCGCTTTTTTTAAGACTGGCTAAGTATTCAACAGCATGCGGTTTAGCTTCGACTACTGTCGCATACGCAATACGAGCCATGTTGTCCCACTCGTCCATGAGTTGTTCAGGAGTATCGTCAAGACTAAATCGTGAGATGGTGTATTCAGCAATCTGTCTAAACTGCATGGCAGCAACCGTGGTCATGTAGTCGTCTGGAACGGTGATACCGCGACGTGAGAGGAAATCAATATCAACCTGATCCCATACTCCCATCGAGTCCAGCAGTGTGCCGTCAAGGTCAAAAATGGCGGCTTTTCCTGCATTCACTTGCGCCACTGTATGCGTTATGTTATTGTTCATGACTCTTCCTTGCTGCATCTTTGCTGACATGGGGATGGGTCTGTATGAGTGTTGAGGAGTGCAGCAGCTCGCGAGCATGATCAAGCGATGTGTCCGACTCAGAGCCTGACAGCATGCGAGCAATCTCACGAACGCGTGCTTCACCTGTCACTTGTGCAACAGTAGTAATGACGCCAACTTCATCATCGTCCGCATCTGGAGGCTCCTTAGTTACTACGAACTGGCTATCAGCCCAGCTGGCAACCTGCGCTAAATGAGTCACGACAATAACTTGCGCACTCTGCGCGAGTCGAGCTAGACGCCGTCCTAGCTCAACTGCAGTTTTACCGCCAACACCAGCATCAACTTCATCAAAAATGAACGTCATGGAAGAGCCAGTCGAATGACGGTTCGCAGCAGATAATTCCAGTGCCAGCATGAGACGACTCAGTTCGCCACCGGATGCACTCTTGCCCATTGGTAGTTCAGGCGCTCCTTCGTATGGGGTGAATAAGAATGCGATATCATCGCATCCGTTCGCATCCAATAGCCCTGTCGTTGCGGATGTTGTTGGAGAGGCAGACTCTTGCCGTGGCGTTACCGCAATCCGTAGTTCAGCCCCATCCATTGCCAGTGACGTTAATTCTTGACTCACTGCCGCAGCCAATGCTTGTGCTGCAGTTGCACGGACGGCGCTTAACTGTTGAGCAGCATCTATCGCTTGTGACAGTAATGTGGCACGCTCGGCTTGTAGCGCGGCAACCTTTTCAGGAGATGCATCAAGATCTTCCATCTCAAACACCGCTTTATCTCGCCACGCGATAACATCCGATAAGGTTGGCCCCCAGCGTCGAGTCAATTCACTTAACTCATGAATGCGCGCATTAAGTCCATCGAGATCATCGACATCATCTTCCACGTCAAGTTCTCGACTCAACGAATACACAACGTCTGAAATGTCCGCATTGATAGATTCCAGCCGATCAGCGAGTTCAGAGAAATCACCATCCGCACGAATTGCACGCAGTGATTGCACCGCATGGTTAATGAGTTCCGAAGCACTACTTTCATCCGCATCGACGTTCACCTGAGAGGCGTCCAACGCGGCTAACGCACCAGAAACACCTTGCGCAATATCCGCCGCATGCTCGATGCGTGCTCGTTTGGCACGCAGTTCATCATCTTCCCCCGGCTGAGGGTCAACGCGATTAATACGGTCAATAGATTCACGCAAATAATCAGCCCGCTGCCGGACTGACGCCTCTTGATGCTCCATGCGTTTGAGCCGCTCATCCAAAGCACACAGCGCATCCCAAGCCTTACGATAAGCTGCTAATTCTTGACCATCATCAGCCACCATATCAAGAAATTCACGCTGCCGAGCTGAAGAAGCAATACGCAGCTGATCTGCCTGCCCATGTATCGTCACCAACTCGTCGGCAAGCTCTCCAAGCAGTGCTCGTGGCACACTACGTCCATTTACTACAGCCCGTGACCTGCCAGATACCGGTACCGTACGAGATAAGAACAGTTCACCGTCTTCTAGCTCAATACCAGCATTTTTCGCAATATGAAGAGCTTCATCAGCAGTTATTTCACTGCGTTTATTGTCAGATCGTGGCGAAGTTCCATCGACTTCAAATACGCCTTGAGCCCATGCACTACGAGCTCCAGCAGACACACGCCCTGCATCAGCAGTGCCACCGGAGATAAGTTTCAGAGCACTCAACAGCATTGACTTACCAGCACCAGTCTCACCAGTAATGGCAGTCATACCAGCCGCAGGAGTGAGTAACGCATGCCGAATAGGTCCCAGATCACGAATCTCCAGTTCCTCAAGCATGATCATTCACCTCCACTGCGTGTATGCGCATCATTCTGTGCCTCTAACTGTTCGACATCATGCACTGAACCTTCAGGAAATACATGTCCATGCTTGACACTTTGCCCATTACGCGCATGTTCACGCCATCCGACTACAGGCAAATCAAATTTAGTAACAAGACGATTCGTGAATGGCACACCAGATAGTCGAGCTAGACGTAACGTATCTTTTGACTGACGAACTTCAATACGCGTACCCTTCGGCAGACCACGCTGACGGCGACCATCACAGCAAATCCATCCATCAGATGTTGAATCATCAAGAATATCCATTGCAAACGTTGAACCAGCACCGATAATCAATGGCCTTGCAAACAATGCATGCGCTGCTAGTGGCACCAGCTGGAGTGCTTGTACATTCGGCCACATAATAGGACCGCCAGCCGAAAACGCATAAGCCGTAGAACCAGTAGGCGTGGAAACAATCACACCATCACACCCAAATGAACTCATTTCCACGTCATCAACACGAATAGACAGCTCAACCATCTTGCCACGGTCTGCTCTTTCGACCGTGATATCGTTCAGTGCCCAATCCTCTAACGGCTCATGTGCACCAGGCAGCCACACATCTACGTGAGCAATCATGCGTTCATCAATCGAATAGTCGTGCGTTGCGATACGTCGTATCGCCTCGCTCATTTGGAAGCTTTCAAATTCAGCGAGGAAGCCAACATGACCAAGATTGACACCAAGAATTGGCACGCTTGTGCAATGCACTAATTCTGCAGCCCTGAGAATCGTGCCATCGCCACCCAACACCACTACAATCTCCGTATTGTCTGGCACGACCGGCGGACGATTCCCAAATTCCGGAGCCTCTGTGTTATCAATAATCGACACATCAAAACCACCCCTGCGCAACTGTGCCACAGCCTCAGAAACCACCGTGCCGCTTTCACGAAGGCGCGTGTGCGTCACCACCACCGCGTGCCGAACGCCACTCATCGTATCCTCCTTGTCGCAGGAATCAAGAACTGATTTCATCGTAACCGAACCAATCGAGATTTCGAACAATTGTTCGCATGACACGCCGTCTCTTACCTTGCGCCACGCCGTGCCAGAGCCTTTTGCATGCTCATGTTCTCACGAGCCGGTCATAGACTGTTAGCACATCGTTAGCGTTGGCCGCATCGCCACCGCAACACAATACAGCACTGAACTATTCCTAAGGTAAGGAGGCCGCGATGTCGAATCTCGTTTTTGACGAATCATCATCCAATCGCGAATCCTCACGCGGATATGCTTGGTGGTTCTCTGGCGATACATTCGAGCGAGCTGCTGCAGCAGAGAGGCAAGTCACACGTCGCCATACACTGCGTCAACATATGGCATCTCATCCCGGTAGACTTACCGTCATTTATTTTGGAATACTTGTCATGGTTTCCACCGCCATGCTCTTATTGCCGCAATCGACACCGCAAGGAGAAACAACCTCATTCTCAACAGCACTATTCACTGCAGTCTCAGCCCTGTCAACATGCGGCATCTCAATCGTGAATTCGACAACACATTGGACGTTGTTCGGGCAAGGCGTATTGCTCGTGAGTGTACAGATGGGAGGGCTTGGCGTCATGACGTTCGCGTCAATGATCGCGCTAGCAGTCAACCATCATATGAAAGCAACACAACGCTTGCTCACTGCCACTGAGCTTGGCACTACGAAATTATCCGAAATACGTGGCGTACTCACGGTGGTTATCACTACCACATTCTTTATCGAATCCATCACATTCGTCGCACTCTTTCCGGGTCTGTTATCGATTAATCGAACTGATTTCGGTAAAACTGCGTGGGAAGCACTGTTCTTCGCAGTTATGTCATACAACAACGCAGGATTCACACCCGATGGTGCAGGACTATATGTAAACAGCTGGGCGGTAGGTATGCCGATTATGGCTGCGGCATTTTGCGGTACCTTAGGTTTCCCCGTGATTCTCAATCTCATGCGCTGCGCCCGCCGACATGTTCCTCCACGTCGATGGAGTTTGCATACGAAAGTCACGCTAACGATGACGTTCCTTATCGTTATTGCATCGCTGACATGGTTTTTGTTAGTCGAGTGGGATAATCCATCGTTGTTCAAAGACGCAGATGTAGAAACCCGTTTACGACATGCGGTTGTTGCAGCAGTGATGCCACGATCATCTGGATTCGATCTGTCATGGGTTCCACAAGTCAGCGAAGCAACCAAAGTATTCATGAGTTTTGTAATGTTCATCGGCGGTGGCAGCACCTCCACAGCCGGTGGCATTCGCGTCACCACATTTGCGGTGATTTTGCTCGTATGCCGCGCATCATTCACCGGTCACAAAGATGTCAATGCGTTCCGTCGTCGCATCCACACCAATGTAGCCATGACTGCGGTAAGTATTACCACTACATGCCTTATGCTCGTACTTGCTGCATCAATTGCACTGATGCTCGTAGCAAATGTTCCGTTGTCTAGCGCACTGTTTGATGCTTGCTCAGCGTTTGGACTCGGTGGTTATACGGTTGGTGTTGCGAGGGAAGACAATCCCGCTGCATTAGCGATTCTTGCAATTACGATGGTTGTCGGGCGTCTCGGACCGATGACGATTGCATACTCAATTAGTCGTCCTCGAGCATTGGAGGCGGTACGTTACCCTACTGAACCGTTGGTCGTAGGATAAGGTAACAGTTGTCTTCATCTATCAGCACGTGTCCAGCATATTCATCAAGGTTGAAGAGCAATAAGGAGTCACACATGGCAGACAATAGCAGAAGCATTCTAGTCGTAGGACTGGGCCGCTTTGGTAGCGCTGTGGCGACCACGTTGGATGCGATGGGACAGGATGTGCTTGCAGTTGATAAGAACTTGGAATTAGTGAACCGTTGGTCTTCGCAAATTCCGACCGTACAAGCCGATATGACTGATGTGTTAGCACTTGAACAGCTGAATGTTTCCGACTTTAACACGGCAATCGTGGCAATCGGTGACAGTGTGGAAGCATCAGTGATCACTACCGGTAATCTGCTCGATGCAGGTATTTCAGACATCTGGGCAAAATCCGTATCGCAAGAACATGCGCGCATTCTGCAACGCATCGGAGCTCGCCATATTATCAATGCAGAAACCGATGCGGGCAAACGTGTCGGGCACCTCGTCTCAGGTAACTATCTCGATTACATCGAAATAGAAGGCGCACACACTGTCGTTAAAATTCACACGCCACGCCATGTGTCAGGCTACAGCATCGAAGACGCGAAAGTACACGAACGGTACGGTATCACCGTAGTCGGTATTAAATCACCGGGTAAAGAGTTCCAATACGGTTCTAAAGAACTGGTTATGCATCGCAATGACGAACTCATTCTTATGGGTAAAGAGGATCAAATCGAACGGTTCATTCGAGGCTAAGCCGCTACGCCCCGGACAAGGGGAGCCGCAAACTTCGTAAACCTTCTGTCAGAGACAGACTAGATAACTTCAGCCGAAAAATGGCGGAATAGTTAATACTATGCGCGAGCATACAGCAGATATTCGGCGTTACCGTGAGTGCCTTCAATAGGCGAATCAGCTGTAGCAATAACATGTAAACCATGATCTACAGCACACTGCGTAATCTTATCCAATGCTTGCTCACGCAACACAGGGTCTTCTACAATGCCATGCCGATCAAGCCCCTCACGGCCCACTTCAAACTGTGGCTTAACAAGAAGCACAATAGCAGCATCCGGCACGGCAATACGTGCGATAACCGGAATAACATACGTTAGCGAGATGAAGGAAACGTCAGAAACAATCATCTGAGGTCTATACGGCAGATCGTCCGCCGTTACATCACGAATATTGACACCGTCCATACGAATAACCCGAGGATCATCCGCGATACGCGAGTCAAGTTGATCGTGTCCAACATCGAGCGCAATAACTTGAGCTGCACCGCGACGTAACAATACCTCAGTAAATCCGCCTGTTGACGCTCCAATATCAAGACACTGTAGTCCTTGTGCAGCAGGCAAGCCGTTGCGAGCAAAAACATCAAACGCACCAACGAGTTTGTATGCTCCACGAGAGACGTAATCATCGCCTTTGTCAACCACTAGCGAGGCATCTTCCGCCACAGTCATAGACGGCTTGACTGCTGGCACGCCGTCTACCAAAACATGCCCGTCTTTGATAAGTTTCTGTGCTTTGGACCTACTATCAACCAAAGAACGGTAAACCAACAATGAGTCAAGTCTTGGCATGAGAAGTCTCCGAGTGTGTGCAGTGCCGTTGATCGCCAGTGTTAGCGATTGTCGTCAAGTTCGTGCTGGAGCTGATCGAGCACTGATTGGAATGCCTCAATACGCTGAGGAACATCTACATGCTCAAGATCGGATAACTGAGGAAACTTCTGTGCGAGATCATCCGCAGGCATTACTATCAGCTCCTTTCGTATTGGCTGTTTCAATGAATATTGCCCAATGTCGTAATGAAGTGAGTTCTTGGCTTTTGATAAGCAAAAGCCAAGAACTCACGTACTGCTCACATAGGATATTGGCCAGCGATCACAAGGCGAAGTTAGGCACAGTGATCGTAGCAGTGTCGCCACCTCGATCTGCATATGACCACATCAATGCGCATGCTGCGCGCAGCGCATCAATACTGGTCGTATTGTTGACGTTCAACGTTCCGGAGGCTTCGTCCAACGAGGCAACAGCATCACCGCACGTCCATGATCCATTTGCGAGCTGGTCAACTGCCGGCATCACGTCCATCAGGCCGCGCAAATCTTTGACGATATAGGTGGGGCGCAGATGAGCGGGAGCAAGCATAAGCTCATGCGGATTGGTCACACCAGTTAAAACTGCCAGTGAATCGTATCCGCCACGATTGCCCGCCTCGATATCAGTATCAAGCCGATCGCCAATCGCCAAACATGATTCTTTAGCCACTGGCTCCGCATTATCGCCAGCGGCAAGCAAACGAGCCTCATCATACATGGCCGATTCAGGCTTGCCAGCCGATGCGACCGGTTCGACACCAGTCGCATTGATCACCGCTTGAATCATCGAACCGCAACCGGGCGCAATGCCTAACTCACGCGGAATTGTCAAATCACGATTGGTAACAAAATATGTTGCCCCATGCTCGACCGCAAATGAGACTTCAGCCATTTCCTGCCAGCGCATGTCAGGATACCAACCCTGAATCACCGCGACAGGATCATCAGCCGCACCGTCTACTACAACCAATCCCTGTCGAGCAACCTCTTCGCGCAAGTGCTGCGCCCCCAGCACGAGTACCTTGGCACCAGCCGGTACATGGCGAGCAACCATGCGCGCGGCAACCACCGACGAAGTGATTACCTGATGAGGTTCCACGTTGAGATCGAATCCACGCAACTGATCAGCAACTACACGTTGAAAACGCGAAGAATTATTCGTTGTGTATTCAATGCTCATGCCGACTGCTTCAGCCTGACGAATCGACTCCGCAGCATATTCAACCGGATTCTTGCCACGATACACTACACCATCAAGGTCGAGAAGTGCGAGACAGTAAGTTTCAGCAATCGGCTTGTCAGTTGACTTGAGCATGGCGATCACTCAGCGTCCACCGCGTCATCTGCAGCGTCATCTGCCGCATCATCAATATCTGTTGCCGGTTCACTCGTTGCATCCGAACCGTCCTGCGCTTCCTGTGCAGGCAACTCAGACTCATCATCTGCCGACACTGCATCGGATGCTTCCGAAGATGCTTCAGGCTCGAGCGTCTCGCTCATATCAGCGACTTCGCTCACGGCTTCAGCATCATCAGCATCCTCATCAGATGCCGCATTCTCATCACCGTCCGCATCCGTGTTATCGCTGGTATCTTCAGCATCATCTGCATTCTCGTCATCCTCTGGCGCATACTGAGCATCATCCTCGCTGATGCCGAGCATATCGAGCTCGTCGTCAGAGAATCGTTCAAGATCATGATCGATCACGGCATCATCCGCAGCTTCATCGTCATCCGCATACTGCAGTTCGAGCTTGTCGAGCAGCGGATCAAGATCAGCCGCTTCTTCACCGCGTCCAGCATCTTCAAGGAAATACTGTTCGGCCTGAATAGCACGCATACGGTACTCCCCCGGCAGACCCTTAGAGCGGCCCAGCGTATGCACAATATCGATTGCCTTATCGCTCTGGCCTAAATCGTTGAGCGCACCCGCATACACCAAGAACATCTCAGCCTTGGCTTCGCCACGCAGCTGCTTGGCATCATCCCCCATAGCTACTTCAATAGCCTTCTTCGGATTGCCAGTGCCGCGTTCACAGTCGGCGATGAACGGCAGATAGTCGAGGAAACCGTTCATGCGGTATGCAGTGCGGAACTCGCGCAAAGCAAGCTTGTAATCGCCCTGACGGTAAGCCACGAAAGCGAGGGTTTCACGAGCAAAATCAATACGCGATGCCTGACGAGCAACCCACTTAGCGTGCTCAAGCGCACCCTTAGGATCAGATTCTTCGAGCGCATAAGCGGCGAGAATGTGCAGACCAATGTTCTCCGCATGTTCCTTCGATAGACCGCGCAGTCGTTCACGCTCGTCGCTCGACAGCATTGACCATTCCATGCCCTTCGGCATCTTTGGTTCGTCAGGTCGACGCGCTGTGTACGGGTTCTGCGACGGGAAACTCATCGTGCCGTCAGAGTTACGGCGCGGTCCACGCTCCATATACTCGCGGCGCTTTGTTTCGCGATACTCGCGCTTTTCGTCCGCAGTAAACTCGCGGCGTTCATTATCGGCACGATCATTGCGACGATCATCACGCTTGAAATCTTTGCGATCATTGTCACGGTGGAAGTCACGACGCTCATTATCGCGGCGGAATGACTTACGCTCACCATCACGCTGGAATCGCGGGTTACCACCTTGACGACGTTCACCATCATGGCGGTCATCACGACGATCATCGCGATGGAAGTCACGACGTTCACCGTTATCGCCATCCCGGTGGAAATTCTTGCGATCATTGTCACGGTGGAAACCACCGGACTTTCCGCGGAAGCCGCCACGCTCACCATCGCGACGATCATCGCGGTGGAAGTCACGACGCTCACCGCCGTTATCGCTACCGCGATGGAAATCCTTACGATCATCATCTCGACGGAAACCACCGCGCTCACCATTCTTGCGGAAGCCACCGGACTTACCACCACGGAAACCACCGTTTGACTTGTGGAACCCGCCACGTTCACCGTCACGCTTAAACTCGCGACGCTCACCGCCGTCACGCTTAAAGTCACGACCTTCGCCAGCACCTTCGCGATCGCGGCGGAACTCGCCATCCTTATGGAATCCGCCGGACTTGTGGAATCCACCGGACTTACCGCCCTTGTGGAATCCGCCACGCGAGCCGCCAAATGAGCGTCCAGAACCATTCCGTGAGCCGCCCGAGCGACCGGAGCCGTACGATTTGCGATTGCCGTAGGATTTGCCGCCCGAGCGGCCCTGTTCTTCTGCCATTGATGTCCTTAACTAACGTACTCGGCCCCCTATGAAGGGAGCCGAAATGTTTACTGTGCTTTACCGTGTTCTATGATTCAGCGTTCTATGATCAATGCTGCTCGACAGCGCCGAGCGCTTTCTTACCGCGACGAATCAGCGCGAAACGACCGTGCAGGAAGTCAGAAGCAGACAGAACTTGTTCCTCGTCTTCCACACGATTGTTGTTCAGATACACGCCGCCGGACTTGATGGTCTTACGTGCATCAGAAATAGACTTGAACAAGCCAGCTTTCACACCAGCCTCAGTCACGCGATCACCTGCCGACGCAGTCGCAAACGACTTCGTACCATCGTCGCTTTCGACTTTTAATCCGTCGATTGCAGCTTCCAACGTCTCCTCATCAACGCTGGCCAGATCGCCACCGCGACCGAATAATGCTGCTGATGCGTCAATCGCCGCCTGAGTTGCAGCATCACCGTGCACAAAACTCGTCACTTCCCATGCGAGCGTGCGCTGCGCTTCACGAGCACCAGGATTGGTCTTCGACTCTTCTACCAATCGTTCGATTTCAGTCTTCGGCAGGAAGGTGAACGCCTTCAGCAAGCTTTCCATCTCCACATCCGGGCGGTTGAACCAGAACTGGTAGAACTTGTATGGGCTCAGCATCGTGCCATCGAGCCATACCGCATTGCCTTCAGACTTACCGAATTTCTTGCCGTTTGCATCAGTAATAATCGGACTCGTGAACACATTCACTGAAACGCCGCGTACTTTACGAATCAAGTCCATGCCAGACGTGAGGTTACCCCACTGGTCAGAACCACCGATTTCGAGCGTGCAGCCGTATTCGTCGTACAAATGTAGGAAGTCGTTACCCTGCAACACCTGATAGCTGAACTCAGTAAATGAAATGCCTTCTTCAGAGTTCAAACGGCGAGCAACAGTATCTTTGGCGAGCATCGTGCCAAGACGGAAGTTCTTGCCAACGTCGCGCAGGAAGTCAATAACAGACATCTGCGCAGTCCAGTCATAATTGGATACGAAACGCACCGGATTATCCCCGCCAGTTTCGAGAATACCGCCGATTTGATGCTTAAGCCGTTCAGCCCAGCCGGATACAACATCCTTTGGATTGAGCGTGCGTTCGCCGGACTGACGCGGATCACCGATCAAACCGGTAGCGCCACCGACCAATGCGATCGGATGATGCCCGGCCATCTGCAAGTGACGCATATTGATAAGCTGAACAAGGTTGCCGATATGGAGTGACGCAGCAGTCGGATCGAACCCACAATAATAGGTGACCGGCTCCCCGTTCAATGCTTCGGCGAGCTGATCGCGGTCAGTGGACTGCGAGATCAGCCCGCGCCATTCTAGTTCATCAAGGACGGAATCGAATCCGGCCTCCTTGAAATCGATGACGTGAGCCATAAGAGTGGTGTCTCCCTATCAAATTGTGGGTTTTTACGCATCTATCAGTCTCTCAGAACAGGCCGACAGCCGAACGAATTACTGGTGGCGTCGGTTCAGACGTTCGAACATGGCGCGCAACTGCTGTAGCGTTTCGTCATTACGATCGGTGCGCAAGCGCGGGAAGGACTCGATCATACGCCGCTGTTGACGGTTAAATACCGAATCGGCTGCATCTTTAATCTTGTACATCAGTTCAGTCGACATTTCACGACCGGACTGTAACGGACCACTGACCGCATCTTCAACCATGTCACTGACCCTGCCAGACGCATCGTTAACAACGTCGACTGCATCACCGACTTTTTCTCGCATCGCATCACTGTATTTGGCAACCACGGCAGCCAATTGACCGAGACTTTCCTCAAAGTCAACAATGCCAGCCACGGTGATCACCGTGTCCAGCAGTGTCAGCACAATCAGCACGAAACTGAGCCAATGCATCATCGACAGCGGGATCATCTGCGTAGCTGAAGCAACATGCGGCTGTATAAATCCGACAATCACCACACCGCCGATACCAAAAACTAGCGCACCGAGCAAGCAGATACGTCCATTAAGGTTGAATCGAAAATGCGAGTAATCCCACCAGCGAGTGTGAAACAGTTGTTCCATTGCCCATGACGTGACATACTCAAGTATGCACGCGCCAACGGCAGACAGTACAAACAACAGTATCGGCTGATGCACGTCACCAAGTACCGCAATGCCAAGCACCGCACCTATGCCGTAAATCGGGCATAATGGCCCGTTCAGAAATCCACGGTTTACTGGACGTTTTTCCTGTATCGATACGAGAATCGACTCGTATACCCACCCGCAGAAACTATAGAAAAGAAACCATAGTACGTATTTTTCAGCAATCAGCAGCATAACGATTGTCATGCTCCTATCTGCACGTTTGAAGATGCGTGAGCTGCCACAATCGGTTTCGCAGGACGGCCGAAACGTTTCAAACTCACAGTTTCTCGCGTAGCACTAACCTTGTCCGCCAACGTCACGAGATATCCTTCAATATAACTTGGAGGGGTCGGTGTGAGCGGGAACATATGATGAGCGATGCTGTCACGTTCGACCGCGTTAAGTTCAAAGTCACGCAATGCATTGCGTAGCGCTGTACGACCGTGAGTAAAGCCGTGCAGACGATGCTCACCATTGTCCCAGTCATGCCAATCGTAGAGGAAATAGTCGTGGAGCAATGCCGCACGGATGAGCGAGCGCAGATCAACACGATTCCACAGGTGCAGTCGATCAGCAAACCATACCGCCAGACACGCGACGCGCAACGAATGTGCAAACGTGGTGATGCATCCATGTTGATAGCAGCCACGTTCAATGTGCATATGTTCGTGAGCGATAATGTCATGACCGTGTTTATTGACCAGTGTTCGTATCTGGTTACGTGTCAGCACCGTGGTCTCCCTCGGATTGGTTTCCCTACGTTTCATGCTTGATTGTAGGGTATGTGGCGCACGAGTGTGTTCATTCGAGAGGATGATGTGGTACAGCGATGCGGCTCAGACGCGGATCAGCTACTGATTAGCCGTTCGGAAGATAAGTTATCCACATTCAGAAAATTCCCAGCTGATTTGTCCACAGTGACTTATCCACAACACGCCGATACGTTGAGCTTGCGTCCACAATCTCTGTTCAGCTTGCGCACGACACGATTCATTCGGGAAGATAAAGGAGCAGCGTGGCGGACTATATCTACGGTGTTGTTGCTCATACGTCGTGCTGCTGAGTTTCATGTACAGAAAGGAGGTGCGATATGTCCTCACCATCGCATCGTAATACCGCTCAAACAGCTGCCGATGGCTTGCTTATCGCTGGATTCGTATGTGCTGCCGCAGTACTCATAGGCATGAGATATTTAAGCCGCGGTACATACCAGCCCGAAGACGTGCTGGTACTCATCGTGGTGTCGCTTACAGCGTGGGCGTGCCCGATCTGTCTGATAGCTGGTGTGATCGTGAGGATTGTGACGTTGGTATCCGCTCGTCGTGCTGCGGATACCAACGCATCACATACTGCCAGTACTGAACCGTATCTCACAAACCATGTTATCGGGCTGATTGATCATACTGTCTCAGATACGTTCACTGACACTCGCAATATCGAATGCAATGCATCACGCGACGATACCGTCAGCATAAGCGACAGTATAGGCAGCGCAGGATTCATGACTATTCAGCAGATGCGTGACGCTCGCGCATTAGATCAAGCGCGTGCGCGAGATCGGCCGGATATCGTGAACTGACTGTAGTCCATACGTGCGTGCGAGGATGACGAAACTCAAGTTTCATGGCATGCAGCCATTGCCGGTCTAATCCTAATTCAGCTGCCAATACTGGATTTGCGCCATACATAGGATCTCCGACGAGTGGATGACCAATAGAGGAAAAATGGACGCGAATCTGGTGAGTGCGACCCGTTTCGAGATTGACTGACACGAGTGTGGCTTCGCTGCCGAAACGTTCCATCACATCCCAATGCGTGATAGCAGGTTTGCCTGATGGCGTCACACAGAAACGGAAATCGGAGACTTTCGCACGGCCGATCGGAGCCTCGATCGTCGCACGATCTTCCTTCAAACCGCCTTGTACTAACGCATGATAGGTTTTCACAACCTCATGCTCAGCAAACTGTCGCCGCATTTCAACATACGCAAGATCAGACTTGCACACGAGCATCAAACCTGATGTGCCAACGTCAAGACGAGATACAATACCTTGCCGACCAGCTGCACCATACGATGTAATATGCACGCCACGTTGCAACAAACTGCCGAGTACAGTCGGGCCTGTCCAACCAGCAGACGCATGTGCGGCAACACCCACTGGTTTATCGACAACCACTATGTCATCGTCCTCGTAGACGATGGCCA
Organism: Bifidobacterium hapali; assembly: GCF_002259755.1. GTDB lineage: Bacteria > Actinomycetota > Actinomycetes > Actinomycetales > Bifidobacteriaceae > Bifidobacterium > Bifidobacterium hapali. The sequence continues at coordinate 88,475 of NZ_MWWY01000005.1, read as the reverse complement.
TATCGTCGCATACTGGTTCAGGCTCGGTGCGTTCTTCGACGAGGTTGAATTCGACGACGTCCCCTGCCTGTAATGCACCAGATTTGGCGATATCACGCTCAAGTATGCGTGCCTGACCAGTTTCGATAAGATCAGCGGCTTTGGCACGCGATATGCCGAGCATTTTGGCTACCGCTACGTCGAAACGTTTGCCGACAAGTGCGTCGGGTGCAGGAACAAGACGGCTCATAGGCTGCTGCCGCCCTGAGCCGTGTCCCTCCCGTCATTGTTGGAGGTCATGGATGTCACATTATCTGTTGTCTCAGGCATTGTCATCTGTACCGTCTCGGCAACATCAGCATCTACTACGTCAGCCGCGCCCTCAAACGGAGTACCCATCATAATAAGTATGACAATGCCGATGCCAGCGAGCATGAGCCAAATATCTGCCACATTGCCAACTGACCAACCGTAATTGAGGAAGTCAATAACTTTGCCGTTGAGAAAACCGTCCGCATACGCCACGCGATCAATAAGATTGCCAAACGCACCCGCAAACGCTAACGCTAGTGCCAGCGTCCAACGCATTGACGACGTACGTAATGCGAGCACAATCAGTGCAATCGAAGCTGCGACAGCCAGTAATGAAATCACCCATGTCATTGACGAACCCAAGCCAAGCGAAGCGCCCGGATTATGCACTAACGTCAACGACAAGAACGGAGGAATCACCGGCACAGTACGACCGTCGCTCAGAGCCGTCTGCGCCCATAATTTGGTGACTTGATCAATACCAAGCGCAACGACCGCCACGCATGCAAAGACGGCCACGCGCGTGCGAGGCCGTCCCTGTCGAATAGTCATAGTACGAATACCCGCCGCGATCACTGACCGGACTGTTCGGTCTGGTTGTAGCTGTTCGTGTCGGACACTTGGTTCATCAGACCAGTGAGGAACTCCGTCAGACGAGTACGGTACGCGCTCTCGAACTGCTTGAGACCCTGAATATTGCCCTCAATAACCTTGGTCTGTTCGGTGAGGCTATCACGCACCTGCTGTGCGTAATCGTCAGCAGCAGAACGCGTGTTCTTGCTGTACGTATCAGCCTCATTACGCTTCTTCTTGTCGTAGTCGGAAGCACGACGCTGAACTTCAGCCTCGTAAGCATCGCCATCCTCATGCTTGTTCTTCAAGTAGAGATCAGCATCCTGACGAGTCTTGACCGAGTAACCGTCTGCATCGGCACGCACGCGATCAGAGTATGCGTCTGCATCAGCGTGAGTACGCTTACCATACTCATCAGCCTCAGAACGAGTACGGCTGGAGTAATCGTTAGCCTTGGTGATCAGCTCATTGTACTTAGCTTGGCTGGCCTCAGTGATTTCCTTAGCCTGTGCCTTACCCTTGTCAACATACTGATCGTGCAGCTGCATGGCAAGCGTGAGCATTGCAGTAGCACGCTCCGGCTCAGTGCTTGCGGAAGCGGCAGCACCAGCGATCTTTTGCAGGCTACCAGTTTCCGTGCTCGGCTCAACCTTAGAAACCTGCTCGCGCAGCTGGTTCTCGCGCTGCTTGGATTCCTCAAGCTGACGAGTGAGTTCACGAACCTGTGCAGCAGCCTGCTGAGCAGCCACAACCTGCTGCTGAGCAGAAGCGAGCTGACGAGAAAGATCTTCACTGTTCGCGCGGAACGTATCACGTTCCTTCTGGATGTTGGCGAGCTGTTCAGCCAGCGCGTCATTGTCAGACGCCTTAGCCGCCTGTGCAGTCAACTGGTCAATCTGCTTGTTGAGCTGATCAACCTGACCCTTAAGCTGCTCATTCTGCGCACTCAGAGCACGGTTGCTTTCCTCAGCTTCACCGAGCTTGGCTTGTGCGACCTGCGCAGCCTGATCATGCTGACCAGCGGCATTGCCGGCCTCCGACTTCAGGCTGGCGTTTTCCTTCTGCAGCTCTTGGACCTGTGCGGTCAGATCGGAGATCTTCTTGTTCAGGTTCGCTACATCCGGTCCGAGCGACTGCGTCGCCGCACCGGCAGCCACGGCCTGCTTGCCGAGCGCCTCGACGGTTTCCGTCACCTGATCGAGAAAATCGTCGACCTCGTCGACGTCATAGCCTTCCTTAAATCGAACCGTCTGGAAGGTATGCTCCCGTATATCCTTCGGAGTCAACAAAGCCATAAATCCTTACACCTCGCTTTGGGGTCATGCCTCGCTGTGTTGGTATCAACACACGATGCTATCACGTACCCCGTGCCAATATCAGTGTTCCACGCCGATTCGGACGTACGAAACATCATAAACGAACTTCCGATACTGGAACTAGATAAGCACACGCAAGACAACTAATGCGAAATACAGCACGATAAAGCTCACATCAAAATATATGGCGCCCATCGGAATCGGCTTAATATAACGCCGTAGCCAACGCAGTGGCGGATCAGTGAGACGATAAACAACATCAATCAGCGCACGAACAACATCGCCCGGCTGCCAGCGCGGTGCGAGAACCATAGCCCAGTCCACGATCATGCGAATAAACAGGACTGCAATATAAACATCAATTACCCAGTCAATAAGACGGGCCAGTACATACAGCATCATGCCCTCAGCCTATCATCACAGCTGAGGGCAATGCCGAGAGCGAACTCACTACTAACTTGCGAAAACGTGTGGAAGATTGCGAAAACCGCTCAGTCAGCAAACAAGTCGTGCGCAGAAGATGGCGATGTTGGCTCTTCAACTTTGATATTGACTTGTGCTGGGCTAAGCAGAAACACACGCGGCGTCACACGTTCAATTGAACCGCGTACGCCGAATACCACACCAGCAGAAAAGTCCACGATACGGTATGCAACCGCTTCAGGCACGTCAGTAAGATTAAGCACTACTGGAACGCCATCGCGCAACGCACGGCCGACGAGCTGTGCATCTTCATATGTCTTAGGGTGAATCGTTGTAATGCGCGTTACTCGGCTCTGGAACGGATTTGATTCACGAGTAGAAGCCTGAGCAGACGATGTTCCTGTCGCATTCGGTGAAGTGGTAGTCATCGGAGTAACCGAATGATCAGAGTCAAATGACTGCTCTTCAGCCGGCTCATCATCGTACTGGTCGTCGTCATCTACCACATCCGTCATGCCCAGATAGGACATCGCGTTCTTCATAAATCCTGCCATGAAGATTCCTTTCAGTCAGGTCAGTCAGCTCGGCGTACTGTCTCAGCGCAGAAAGTCCGGAATGTCAAGATCGCCGGGATCGTTCGACGAAATAACCTCATGCTCACTCGTCTCGTCAAAATTAGCGTGAGATGAGTCTGCAGCCGGAGCATAGCCATGTGTCGCAGGCGCTGCTGCTGGCTGTGCAGTTTGCGCAGGCTGTGCATACTGCTGCGGAATGATTGGGCTTGGCTGCTTCTGGAGCAGTGCGGGTTGGACAGGCTGTGCTGCTACCGGAGTGGCTTGCGCTGGAACGGTAGTGTGTACTGGCGTCGCTTGCGAGATAATCGGTGCAGCTTGTGGTGCGTCAGCCTTAGTTTCGCCTTCCTTCGGGCCGAAGCCAGCGGCGATAACCGTTACGCGTACTTCGTCGCCAAATGCGTCGTCAAGCGACTGTCCCCAAATAATCTGAGCTTCAGGATGAATCGCCTTGCGAACCAGCTCAACAGCGGCCGCAGTCTCCTGCAAACCGAGATCAGTCGGGCCGGAAATGTTAATGAGTACGCCGTGCGCACCTTCAATGCTTTCTTCAAGCAGCGGCGAGCTGATAGCGATTTCCGCAGCCTGCGTAGCGCGATCTTCGCCCCGTGCCGAGCCAATGCCGAACAGTGCCGTACCAGCGCCGCGCAGAATAGTGTTGACATCAGCGAAATCAACGTGAATGTAAGCATTCGCAGCGATTAGATCAGTGATACCCTGCACACCAGCAAGGAGTGCACTATCAGCAGTCTTGAACGCGTCAACGATGCTAACGTTGCGATCCGAAAGCTCAAGCAGGCGATCGTTCGGAATAACGATTAACGCGTCCACTTCCTTGCGCAGATTCTCAATACCGAGATTCGCCGACGCGGAACGACGCGGACCTTCGAAGGAGAACGGACGAGTGACAACTGCGATCGTGAGCGCACCCTGCTGATGGGCAGCCTTAGCAACGATCGGGCTGGCACCGGTACCAGTGCCACCGCCTTCGCCGCAGGTTACGAACACCATGTCCGCACCCTTTAAGGATTCCTCAATATCGGACTGATGATCTTGTGCAGCCTTCGCGCCCTTTTCCGGATCTGCTCCTGCCCCAAGACCACGACTCGTGTTATCAGTCAACGAAATCTTCACGTCGGCATCAGAGCGTAACAGATCTTTCGCGTCGGTATTGACCGCCACGAATTCGACGTTCTGTAGGCCCTCGGCGATCATTCGGTTGACTGCATTGCCACCTGCACCACCAACGCCCACGACTTTAATGTTGATCTTGTCGCTAAGCTGCTCGTTCTGGGCGATTTCGCTCACCATTGTCTCCTGTCACTCACACGGTTACGCACAACTCTATCGCAGAACCCCTGATAATGACGCCATGTTTCTCAAGCGTGTGTCGGCGTTTCGCGCATAGAATACACCTTCGCTTGCCGATTTACGTGGATATTGTCTCCACTTACGGTTCGCTAACGACGATATTAGTAGGTTGCGATTCAATTAATAACTTGCATCCATCGGATCATCACCGAATAATGTTTCACGCTGTTCATGAGTAGTCTCACGCGAATCTAGCCACCCGTACGGCAAATGTACTTTCTTCGCAAATCGTACTCGTCCGCGCGGCTTGTCTCGAACCCGTTCCGGCATGCGCATAGTTGGGTCAAGACAGCTGATCTCACGGCGCACATCATCAAGACTCTCGCATTCCATGAAAGCTTTACGTGTAGAACCGCCAACCGGGAATCCCTTAAGATACCACGCGATATGCTTGCGCAAATCATGCACAGCCATACGTTCGTCGCCATCGTAAAAATCAGTGAGTAGTTCGGCATGACGTTCAATAACTGTACACACTTCGCCAAGTGACGGGTCAGTACGCTCGCGATTGCCAGCAAACGCGTTTTTAATATCAGCAAACAGCCACGGACGGCCTTGACATCCGCGTCCAATCGCCACGCCTGCGCACCCAGTTTCACGCACCATGTCTAGAGCATCTTCAGCACCCCAAATATCTCCGTTGCCGAACACGGGAATATCGAGCGCGTTGACGAGTTCGCCTATACGACTCCAGTCAGAATGACCACCATAATATTCAGCAGTGGTACGTGCGTGCAACGTTACTGCAGCGCATCCTTCTTCCTGCGCAATATGACCAGCTTCCATGAATGTTTCATGATCTTGGTCAATACCAACGCGAATCTTCGCGGTTACGGGAATGTTCGCTTCGGAGCATACTGCAACGACACGGTGAATAAGCTCGCGGAACAAATCGGTTTTCCACGGTAGTGCAGAACCGCCACCACGACGGGTGACCTTCGGCACGGGACATCCGAAGTTGAGATCAACATGGTCGGCCATGTGCTCGTCAACGACAATACGTGCAGCTTGTTCGACGATAGACGGATTAACTCCGTACAGTTGGAGTGAACGAATTTTCTCACTCGGTGCGAAACGGCACAGTCGCAGCGCTTTAGGATTGCGTGCAACGAGTGCGCGCGCTGTGATCATTTCGGCAACATAGAGACCGTCTGGACCGTAGCTTTCGCAGATGACTCGGAACGGCCAGTTGGTCACGCCCGCCATTGGTGAGAGCACAACCGGCGTGGGTACGGTGATTGGACCGAGCTGTACTGGTGCGATGGTTACTGGTGCAGCCGTGGCAGTCCCGGTTGACTGGGCTGGTGACTCAGCTGTCCTAACTCGCGCGAAAGATGACGGTTCACTTGACGCGATTTGAACGGCAGATTCTTGGCCATCACCTCGCGGGTCGAGACGTGCGTGCTCGTGCACGGTAATCACCGTTTCGGTGTCGTTGGTCTTCGTCATGGCATCTTTCCCTGTCTGTTTGTGAACGTTGCAGCTACGTTAGCGCCTCAGTACGCCGCGTGGCATGATGAGGGGAGCGGAGGACGCCTATCCCCCGCTCCCCTCAATCGTTTCTCACGAGCGAATCAGTACAGGCCACCAGCCTCGTTGATCTTCACCGAGTCTGGCCATGCTTCGCCGCCCATTGACACCGGCTTGGCGGGCACATGCGTACGCTTCTCACCGATGCGAGAATCAACGTATTCAGCCACGCGATCAAGTGCAACGCGTTCCTGATTCATGGTGTCACGGTCGCGGATCGTGACTGCCTGATCGTCGAGCGTATCGAAGTCGACAGTGACGCACAGCGGGGTGCCGATTTCGTCTTCACGACGGTAACGACGACCGATTGCACCGGCTTCGTCATAGTCGATCATCCACTCATGCTGACGCAGATCGGAAGCGAGATTCTGCGCGACATTCTGCAGTTCCGGCTTCTTGCTTAGCGGCAGCACAGCAGCCTTGATCGGAGCCAGACGCGGGTCGAGACGCAGCACAGTACGCTTGTCGACGCCACCCTTCGTGTTCGGAGCCTCATCCACGTCGTATGCATCCACGAGGAAGCACATGAGCGAACGGGTCAGACCTGCGGCTGGCTCGATAACGTACGGCACGTACTTTTCACCGGTCGCCTGATTGAAGTAGCTCAAGTCTTCGCCGGAGTGCTTCATGTGTGCGCTCAAATCGTAGTCAGTACGGTTGGCGATGCCTTCAAGCTCGCCCCAGTCAGAGCCCTGGAAGCCGAACTTGTATTCAATATCGACCGTGCGCTTCGAGTAGTGGGCAAGCTTCTCCTTCGGATGCTCGTAATGACGCAGGTTCTCCGGCTTGACGCCGAGATCGAGATACCACTGGGTGCGCGCATCAATCCAGTACTGATGCCAATCCTCATCAGTGCCAGGCTCGACGAAGAATTCCATTTCCATCTGTTCGAACTCACGGGTACGGAAGATGAAGTTGCCCGGCGTGATCTCGTTACGGAAGCTCTTACCCATGTTGGCAATGCCGAACGGCGGCTTGGAACGAGAGGAAGTCATGACATTCTTGAAGTCCACAAAGATGCCCTGCGCGGTTTCCGGGCGAAGGTAGTGCAGGCTGTTCTCATCCTCAACCGGGCCGAGGTGCGTGCGCAGCATCATGTTGAAGTCGCGCGGCTCAGTCCACTTGCCGCGAGTACCACAGTCAGGGCACACGATATCAGCCATGCCGTTCTCCGGCAGCTTGTCGCCGTGCTTCTCAGCGTAGGATTCCTGCAGTTTATCGGCACGATTGCGCTTATGACAGTTGAGGCATTCAACCAGCGGATCGTTGAACACGGCCACGTGTCCGGACGCGACCCACACCGGGGTCGGCAAGATGATGGACGTATCCACGCCCACCACGTCGCCTCGGGTGACGACCATCGAACGCCACCATTCACGCTTGATATTATCCTTCAGCGCGACGCCGAGCGGACCGTAATCCCATGCGGAACGGGTACCGCCGTAGATTTCACCGGCGGGGAACACAAATCCGCGACGTTTCGCGAGGGATACGACTTCATCGAGTTTGGATACAGCCACAATGCACCTTCTGGTTTGAACGGTTTGGGGACTTTATTAGCGTCCTAAAGTCTATCGGCAGTCGCTGACAGTACGTATGTGAGGTATATGAGCAGTGCCTTTTACCATGTGCACATGCGACTCGCAAGACCTGATGACACACATTTTGCGGTATATGCGCAATTCAAGAGCGCAAATGTCCACGTTGAGGCATAGCGTCAACAACGTAATGCAGGGGAACCCGGCCAGTTTGGCGGGTTGAGAAAGGTTTCGGCCTGACCCTTAGAACCTGTTGGTTAAGACCATCGTAGGGAGCAGTCATATGAGCGATGATTCGCAAGTCGACGCGCAGCCGCATTGTTGCGCAAGCTGGCGCCACGGCGAGCCCACTGACACTGATATTTCTATACAGCACAATCAGCCAGCGTCGTCTAAGCGAGAGTCAGCTAATGATCTAACTGATGTACGTGCGCGGATCAGCGAGGCTGTACGAACCGTAAAAGCTACTACTCCGCTCGCGCAATCGTTCACGAATTTCGTGACGATCAATCTCGTAGCAAACGCACAGCTTGCCGCAGGCGGTACAGCAGCGATGAGTTTTCTACCAGACGACGTGATTGATACGGCATCCATTGCCGGCGCAGACTATATCAATGTGGGCACGCTGCTGCCGTTCTATAAGGATGCACTGCCGCAAATCGCACGCGCGTTTCATAAAGCAGCACATCCGTGGGTACTGGACCCGGTGGCAGCTGGCATCGGAGCAACCCGCACCGAGATACTGCGTTCGTTCCGCGCCGCTCCCCCAACAATTGTGCGCGGCAATGCGTCCGAAATCATCGCGTTGGCAACGATGTGGGGACTGCGTGACGATACTGTGCAGTCAACTGACTCGACTGATTCGACTAACTGCGCAACGACCCGCCCGGCCGGCGTTGAGTCAGTCGACGATGTAGATAGCGCAACTGTCGCAGCACGTCAACTTGCTCGCTTCCTCGCCACATCCACCCCGCACAAGCAGGCCGCGGTCGCAGTCTCTGGCGAGATTGATCTCGTTACCGACGGAGAACGCACCTACCGTCTTCCCGGCGGCAGCGCGATGATGACGAAAATCACCGGTGCCGGTTGCTCACTAGGTGGCGTGACTGCAACATACTTGGCGGTTAGTAAACCGTTGATCGCCGCACTGTCCGCTTCTCTATTGTTCAACCGTGCTGGCGAAATTGCCGAACAACAATCGAACGGGACGGGGACATTTCAGCCGCATTTTCTCGATGCACTGTGGAATCTCACGCCTGAACAGGTGGCTGATTCACCGATCATCGTCACGCAATAGCTAGATCACTCAGTGCTCCCTCACTGCTCAACGTGCAACCGCGCAACAACACACATTAAGACTTCCTTATACAACCAACAAAGGAACAACCAAATGAACAACGAATACCCATACGCCTCCATGCGAGACTCGTTTGACCTGTCCGCATACTTCGTGGTCGGGCCTGACGATTGCAAAGGTCGCCCGCTGACCGACGTGGTTGATCAGGCTCTGCGAGGCGGCGCAACCTTCATCCAGCTGCGCGCCAAGAAGGCTGATGCGTCCGAACTGACTGCGATGGCACAGGACATCGCACAGATTATCGAGGACAATAACAAGTCCGATTCCGTAGCGTTCGTGATTGACGACCGCGCGGATGTCGTGTGGCAGGCTCGCCGCAAGGGCATCAAGGTGGATGGCGTGCACATCGGCCAGACTGATATGGAACCGCGTGAGGCCCGTGCACTGCTCGGCGACGAAGCAATCGTCGGTCTGTCCGCAGAAACCGAAAGCCTCGTCAAACTCATCAATGAGCTGCCTGACGGTTGCATCGACTACATTGGCGCCGGCCCTCTGCATGTGTCCACGACCAAACCTGAAGCATCAGTCGGTGGCAACGACGGTTCAGGCAAGACGCTTGACGCGAAGCAAATCAACACGATCTGCTCGGCATGCGAATTCCCGGTGGTTGTCGGCGGCGGCGTGACCGTAGCTGACATGGCGATGCTCGCGAGCACGAAAGCTGCTGGATGGTTCGCGGTTTCCGCTATCGCCGGTGCCGACGACCCCGAGGCCGCCACTCGTGCAATGGTCGAAGGTTGGAAGGCTGTGCGCGGCGACGCGAAGCACGGCTACGCGAAGCGTATTGTGACGCACACTCCTGCCGTTGATACGCAGGCAGCGCAAGAAGGCGCAGCTTCCGTCGGTGCCGAAGCCACCGAAAAGAAGTTCACGAACGCGAAGGATGCCAAGGCGGCACAGAAGCTCGCCAAGCAGCAGCGCGTCGACATCGCCGCGCGCGGCTCCAAGCAGCGCGACAAGGCACACATTCGCAAGACCAAGTCCGTGCACTTCGAAAACCAGTTCGGCACATACGATCTTGAGGTGCCGTACACCGAGATCAAGCTATCGGATACCCCGGGCGTGGGTCCGAACCCGCCGTTCATCGACTACAACACCGAAGGCCCCAAGTGCGACCCGAAGGAAGGCTTGAAGCCGCTTCGTCTCGACTGGATCAAAGACCGTGGCGACGTTGAAGAGTACGAGGGTCGTCGTCGCAACCTTGAAGATGACGGCAAGCGTGCCATCAAGCGCGGCCGCGCCACCAAGGAATGGCGTGGTCGCACGCACCAGCCGATGCGTGCCAAGGATCACCCAGTGACCCAAATGTGGTATGCCCGTCACGGCATCATCACCCCGGAAATGAAGTATGTTGCCGAGCGTGAGAACTGCGATGTCGAACTCGTACGTTCCGAACTGGCCGCGGGCCGCGCGGTTATGCCGTGCAACATCAACCATCCGGAAGCTGAGCCGATGATTATCGGTTCTGCCTTCCTCACCAAACTTAACGCGAATATGGGTAACTCGGCCGTCACTTCGTCCATCGACGAAGAGGTCGAAAAGCTCACGTGGGCGACGAAGTGGGGCGCTGACACGGTCATGGACCTGTCGACCGGTAACGACATTCACACTACGCGTGAGTGGATTCTGCGCAACTCCCCTGTCCCGATCGGCACCGTGCCGATGTATCAGGCACTCGAAAAGGTCGAGGACGATGCGTCGAAACTGAGCTGGGAACTGTTCCGCGACACGGTGATCGAACAGTGCGAGCAGGGCGTTGATTACATGACCATCCACGCTGGCGTACTACTTCGTTTCGTGCCGCTGACCGCGAACCGCGTAACCGGTATCGTTTCGCGTGGTGGCTCCATTATGGCCGAATGGTGCTTGCAACATCATCAGGAGAGCTTCCTGTACACGCATTTCGACGAACTATGCGATATTTTCGCCAAGTACGACGTCGCATTCTCGCTGGGTGATGGTCTGCGTCCAGGATGCCTTGCCGATGCGAACGATCCGGCACAGCTGGCCGAGCTCATGACACTGGGCGAACTCACCCGCCGTGCATGGGCGAAGGACGTGCAGGTAATGATCGAAGGCCCGGGTCACATTCCGTTCGACACGGTGCGTATGAACATTGAGATGGAGAAGGCGATCTGCAATGATGCGCCGTTCTATACGTTGGGACCGCTGACGACCGATACCGCTCCTGGTTACGATCACATCACGTCCGCTATCGGCGGTGTGGAGATCGCCCGTTACGGCACCGCTATGCTGTGCTACGTGACTCCGAAGGAACACCTTGGGCTGCCGAACAAGGACGATGTCAAGCAGGGCGTGATCGCTTACAAGATCGCTTGTCACGCGGCCGATATCGCCAAGCATCATCCGCACGCGCAAGATCGTGATCTGGCGATCTCCAAGGCTCGTTTCGAGTTCCGTTGGCTCGATCAGTTTAACCTGAGCTACGATCCGGACACCGCGATCGCGTTCCACGATGACACTCTGCCGGCCGAGCCAGCGAAAATGGCTCATTTCTGCTCGATGTGTGGCCCGAAGTTCTGCTCGATGGCTATTTCGCAGAACATCCGCAAGCAGTTCGGCGGTGCTGCTGCACAGGAACAGCTCGTGCAGGATACGCTTGCTGGCAAGATTCCGTCTGCGCAGGAAGCTCGCGGTGCGCTCACCACGCCAAGCACTGCGAATACGGCAAGTGCTGAAGAGATTCAGGCTGGCATGGCCCAGATGAGCGAGAAGTTCAAGGCTCAGGGCGGCAAACTCTACACCACCGCTCAGTAAGGCAAAACACGATGGCGGTGTCTTAGGCAATATTGCCGTAAGACACCGCCTTTGTGTATCTGATAGTCCCTCTAATAATCCTCTGATAGTCCATAGTGCAGTCACTTCAAGGAGTTCGTATGTCTACTACGCTTCCTGCAGTTCTCGCGATTTCTGGGTCAGACTCGTCCGGTGGAGCGGGTATGCAAGCCGACCTCAAAACTATGCTGGCATGCGGCGTGTTCGGTATGAGCGCGATCACCGCAATCACCGCGCAAAATACGATGGGAGTCACTGGAGTTGAAAACGTGTCTCCTAGCATGGTGGCCGCGCAGATTGATACCGTGTTCGCTGATATTCCGCCGGTAGCCGTCAAGATTGGTATGGTCTCGTCGGCCGAGATTATTACTGCGATTGCTGATCGTCTTGCTGCGCATCACGCGCGCAATGTCGTGCTTGACCCGGTGATGATTGCAACGTCCGGCGCGCATTTGATTGACGATGACGCAGTGACTGCACTCACTGAGCGGCTGTTTCCGCTTGCAACACTGGTGACGCCGAATATTCCAGAAACGGAAGTGTTGACGGGCTCTCCACTTCACAATCAGACCGATATGGAAGCTGCTGCTCATCGTATTGCGACCATGTTCGGTTGTGCCGCGCTCGTAAAAGGTGGTCATAGTGTTGAAGGTGCGAGCGACGTACTTGCGCAGATTGACGGCACTATTACGTGGTTCCGTGGCACACGCGTCAACAATCCGAACACACACGGTACTGGATGTACGTTATCGTCTGCGATTGCTGCGTATCTCGCGCAAGGAGAATTGTTACCGGATGCGATTCGTCGTGCTAAAGAGTATCTGACTGGTGCGCTGAACGCTCAGCTTGATCTTGGACATGGATCTGGTCCGATGGACCACGGCTGGCAGTATCGCTGACAAACGATGATTACAGTGGCTTGATTGCTTGACAGTAAAAGGCAGCCATTGTGCAGAAAGGAAATATGATGATTCTTGATCGCAACGCAATAACGCAGGACGTTCCTATTAATCCTGAAACAGGCAAGCCGTATCTCAATACGGTCGCCGCGATTCAAGTGTCGGTCTCTGGTGCCGGTTCGGAAGTTTCACCGTATGTAGCGCAAGCGGTGAAGGTGATTCGAGATTCGGGCTTACCACAGGAGACAAACGCACTGTTTACTGATGTCGAGGGTGATCTTGACGAAGTACTTCATGTTGCGGGGGAAGCGGCGAAGAAGCTCGCAGAACAAGGCTACCGCACAAGTCTCGTGCTGCACATGGATATTCGCCCCGGTTTCACCGGTCAACTCACGGAAAAGCCGCAAATCGTCGATAAACTCCTTAGCGAATAAAGTTATCATCGACTCCCCTTGTTAGGACAGCACCGTGAAGGCAGATGTCTTCATAAACGGAACCGTGTATTCACGTTAATAACGTAAGGGGGTGTGGGTTCCTCTCAATGAGAGAGGAGCCCACACCCCCTTACGTTATTTGCTTATGCGCTTACTCTTCGCGGCGGTGAATGCCGATGGAAGCAAGCGAGATGCCACCGGCAGCAAGCAACGCGGCTGCAACAAGTGCAATCCACGCAACTGACGAACCGGTTTCGGTGAGCTGCTTAGCCTTGTCGTTCTTCTCAGCGGACGGCTTCTTGTTCTTGTCACCCGTCTGCTGCGGCTGCTGCGGAGTCGGCTTCTGCTGCGGCTGCTGCGGGCCGGGCTTAGGAGTCGGCTTCTGCCCCGGGCCAGGCTGAGGCTTCGGAGTCACACTGCCAGCTGCTACAACCGTCAGCGGCAACGTCACAGTCGTACCGTTCGTCGCGCCCACGATCGTCAGCGTTGCATTGCCCGTTGCCAGCGTACGCGGCAGGGTCACGGTCAGCGTTGCGCTATCGCCATCCTTAACATCAGCTACACCAACGGTTGCGTCACCAACCTTCGCGGTGAGCTTCGTTTCAGCCGGTACACCGAGCGAAGTGAGTGTGAGCTTCGAGAAGTTCAGGGCGAACGAGCTACCAGCCTTCACCTCACCGGTCGGCAGTCCGGTCACGGCCACGGCACGACGATCGTAGCGAGGCTTCAACGGCGAGTTAGCACGAATGTAGTCAATCCATGCGTCACGATCTACCAAACCAGTGTCCTTGGTGTTCTTGCCAGCTGCAAAGGCGCGGAAGTTGTCGCCGCCCTGCAACAGGAAGCTGAACGAACCAATACGGTACTCACGGTTCAGGTCGAGCGGCTCGCCGTTGATGGTGACCGACGTGATGTGCTCGCCCTGCTTGGCGTTCGGATCGTAGGTGTACGACACGTTGTGCGACAGGCCGAGCTGCAGGTACGGACGGGACGGTTCCGTGCCGTCAGCCGTGGTCTGCCACTGCTGTTCGAGCGCTTCCTTGAACTGCGCGCCGGTAAGCGTGGTGGTCCACAGGTTGTTGAGGAACGGCAGCACCGAGTTCGCCTGAGCGTAGGTGATCGAACCGTCCTCGGCGAGCGTGCACTTCTCGTTTTCGCCAGTCTTGCAGAATTCGGCACGCAGGCCACCCGGGTTCACCACGCCGATTTCAGCACCGCCACGATCCGCAGACTTCAGCGAGTCGAGCAGCGCATCAGCCACGAGGTTACCCATCGTGGATTCAGACGCGCGATCGTCGCGGGCACCGTCCTTGAACGCGGTGGTGATGTCCGCGGCGATGGAGCCGACCTTCTCGTTGCCCTTGGCCGCAGCGACCTTGAGCGCCGCGTCAACGATCTCCTTGACCTTGGCGACGGTCGGATACTTGGCAGCAAGCTCGGCGTCGAAGGCGTCCTTCTCCTCGTCGGTTGCACCCTTGTCAGGATCGGCAGCCGGTGCACTCAGAGACGGCACATTACCAGACTTGACATAGGTGACCTTGTCGCTCGCCTTGTCGTAGTCAAGTACAACCTGGCCGACGTTAGCCGCGTAGCTACCGGTCTGGATGATCGGACGGTCTGCGTGCGCCGGATCAGTGTAATCGTAGGCCATGTGCGTGTGCGCAGTGAAGATCACGTCGACGTTCTTGTCGGTATCGTCGACGATGTGCTTGAACACCGGGCTGTCGGCCTTCTGCTCGTCGAGCGTCGGCTTGCCAGTTTCCGTATCCTCGTTTGCGAGCGCACCTTCGTGGTATTCGGCGACGATCACGTCGGCCTCACCGTTGGATTCGTTACCGTCGGTGAGCTGCTTGGCAACGCGGTTGACTGCTTCGACTGGATCGCCGAAGGTGATGTCCTTGATACCGCCGGGCGAAACAAGCGTGGAGGTTTCTTCAGTGACCGCACCGATCACACCAACCTTGACGCCGTTGACGTCTTGAATGCTGTATTCCTTGAGTGCCGGCTTACCGTCGGACTTGCGGTACACGTTCGCGCCGAGGTAATCCCACTGAGCGTTACGCTTACCTTCCGTGCCGATCACACGGTCGGTGAGGTCAGCGTAGCCTTGGTCGAACTCGTGGTTGCCGACTGCGGACGCTTTTAAGCCGAGCGCATTGAGCACGTCGATGGTTGGCTGGTCACGCTGGACAGACGAGTTGAACAGGGAAGCACCAATGTTGTCGCCAGCGGCGAGCAGCAGCGAGCTGTCCGGATATTCGGCGCGCAACTGTTCGATGGTTCCAGCGAACGGAACGGTGAGGTGCTTGTCGATGCGTCCGTGGAAATCGTTGAAGTTGAGCAGGTTGATTTCGGTGCTCGTCTTTGCTGGCACGTTGGTTTCGATCCAGCCTTGACGCAGTGAGTAACCGTCGGTTACGCCGTCATCAGCCCAGAAGACCGGCTTGTAGGTCTTGCCTTCCTTGCCGCCTTCGACGCTCTTCGCGGCTGAGTCAGGCGTGATCGCGTAGCCTTCGGAGTTCTGTCCTGCGATTTCTGCTGGTGTTGCGGTGAGCGCGGTGAGCGTGAGCGCACCGTTCTTGTCGAAGGTGTAGGTGGCGATCTTCGAGCCAGTGCCCTTGTCGTTGTCACCTTGAGCGAGCAGTTGGTTGTGCTCAGCATCCCACGTCAGATCACGCGGACCATCGAAACCAGCGTTAGCAGCGGCCTGCGGCAGCGGAATCTGGGAGATCGGGTAGGCAACATCCTTGCCGCCGACCGTGGCAAGCGCGAACGCGTAGATCGCGTTAGTTTTCTCAAGAGCCGCGAAGAACAGACCATCGTAGTCGTTAGCAGTACCGGCAGGATCGTAATCATGCACGTTGTTCGGATCGAGGTTGACCTTGAACTTGTTGGCAGTAAGCGTCTCATTCGGGATGAACGCGAGGCCTTCGACGCCGAGGTTGGCGTCATCCTTGGTCAGCGTCACGTCGAACTGGGACAGCGGTGCCACAAGATTCCACTCGTGCGTAGCAGTCAGGTCCTGTGCGCCATCGCCGTTCGTGTCGACGGCAGTCGCGTTCACATCGTAGCTGAGGATGGACGGACGCGGCGTGTTCTTGTCTTCGTTGTCGCGTTCCGCACCGATGAACACACCCTTGGACGAGTCTGCGTTGATCAGCGTGATGCCTTCGGAATCAACGCCGCCCTTGCCGTCCTTGAAGTGCAGCTGCTTGCCGCCCTTGGTCGTGTCGTCCACCTTGAACGTCCAACCGTCGGTCGTATCCTGCTTCCACGTACCGGTTGCAGGATCGAGCACGAACTTGTTGATTGAACCAGGGCCCTTGTCTTCGGTGTTACCGAGCGTCGGGTTGAGATCGTTATCTGCAGCCCACAGCGTATTCGTCGCGTTTTCGTAGACCAGACCGGACAGGTTACCGTCGGTGTGTTCACCGGATTTGCCGCTCGCACCGAATTCGCCCTTCGCATCGACCGGCGTGACCTTGTCAAGGCCCGGCCAAGCGTTAACAGTCAGCGTTTCGCCCGGTTCCGGAGTTGGAGTCGGTGCTGGGAACTCATTGGCAGCGCCCGGCGTCGGCTTGTCGCTGACCTTGAACGTGCCATCATCTGCGCGCGACCATGACTGCTGTGCGGTCAGCTTGTCGGCAAGCTTCCACGTAGTCGAGTCAACTTCGGCAGCTGTATCATACTTGTCGCCAGTCTTCGACGTCAGGTACACCGAATCAGCGTCAGATCCAAGACCCGGTTCCCCGTTGTAGTCGATCGCAGCTACGAGATAGCCGCCGGGCTGCACAATCGTATCCGTGTTGATTTCCTTGTCAACACCGATCGTATAGTGCTTCTTCTGCTTCTCGTCGTAAATACCCCAACCATTGACGTTGACCGGCTCAGAACCAGTATTCTTCAGTTCGACCCAATCGTCACGTTCGGTGACCGGATCGCCGAGTTCCTTGGTGTTACCAGCGAATACTTCGTTGATAATAACGGACGGCTTGGCAGTTGCGTCAACAGCGTGCGCATTCGGCACACCGATGAACGCTGAGCCAGCCAGCGTTGCGGCAGCAGCGCACAGTGCAATCGTACTGCGCGTCACCAGCCCAATATTACGATAGGACCCCACGGTAGAATTCCTTCCCCTCGTATGGCCACACAAGTAATATCCTTCATTCACGTCGCTAACAGACCCATGAATGATCGGTTATACGTTGCCGCCATATGCTAATGGACAAGCTCCACGCTAGGAAACCCATATGAACCCAACACCCAACTCAAGCAAACAATACCCGTCGGCATGTTGAACACTCGGTAAATCCGCTATCGCGTGGTTGCACGAGCAACAACGTGCGAATGCGTGGTCAACAGTTCCGGCTGGAGAGATGTGTCATCGATACGCGCAAGAATACGTTCCGCAGCAGTAGAAGCATCAAATTTGATGATACTTCTCACATTCCCTGTAAAACTACCGTTTCACGATCTAATACAGCTACCATATACACCGGCAAATAATCAATGCGCTCCTGTACCTGCACATTTGTTTCAGCTAATACCACACCGCGCTCCATGCCATAGTTTGGTGTAGCCAGCGCACGATTTAACGCACTATGCCGATTATACGTTTTACCTGATTTCACTTCGATTGGAACGACCACGCCGCGAGAACTTTCCATCAGAAAATCAAGTTCACCAATCGCATTATTCTTGAAATAATAAGGAGTAACTCCGTGCGCAATGAGTTCTTGAGCTACAGCGTTCTCATACAATGCACCGTAATTCACATCTGTTCGGTCACGCAACATGTCACGCACTACATCCATGCCGCACATACATGTCAGCAATCCAACATCATTAGCGAACAGCTTAAACAAATTCGATTTCTGTGCCAGCATCAACGGATATCGCGGCTCATCCACGTTGTATACCGGCAATGCCACACCAGCATCAGTCAGCCAGAGGAATTCCTCCTGATAGCGCACATATCGAGCACCAGCTGTCACACTGGCAACTTTGAAGCGTTTATTCTGCTGATTAAGCTGCGCAGGAATAAGATCGTATATGCGTCGAATCGCACGTACACGTTCCACACCATCAGCATACTGTGCAATATCCTCGCGATATCGATCAATAATATTCTGCTGATACATTCGCAGTGACTGGATATTGTGCTCTTGCACAAAGTTTTCTACCGCCTGCGGCATGCCTCCCACAATCAAATACTCATGAAACAAACCAGCCAATCGTCGATGCACCGCATCATTAACCGGTCTGCGTTGAGCAAATGCGCTTCTCACTTCATCAAATACCGCAGGCTGAACTTTGTTCGCCCAACAATATTCTTCAAAATCAAGCGGGAACATGGTGATTGAATCCAGGTAACCAACCGGCACTGATCGCACGCTCTTGAGATCTACGCCTAATAATGATCCTGACAGGATGAAATCGTAGCCACTAAAACGATCAACTAAAAATTTAATCTTTGTGACAATATCACGGCACGCTTGTATCTCATCTAGGAAAATAAGCGTTTCTCCTGCAATAAGATCATCATTCGCATATGCCGAAATAGCGAAGAATACATCATTAGCATTATGAGCAGCGTCAATTGCGTCACGCGCATCTTCATTGTCAATAAAGTTGATTTCAATCGTATGGTTATAGTTCGCTTTACCAAAAGTGCGCACCAGATGCGTTTTACCGACTTGACGAGCACCGTCAACCAGCATAGCTTGCTTGGCTTTATGTGCCCTCCAGAATTCCAGCTGCTTCATGGCTTTACGTTGTAACATGCTCAGCACCTTGCAATATGTACATTATAGAGTAGTTTTATCTCTTATTCTTGTACATTATATAATAGATATACCTCTATTATCTGCACATAATCAAATTATCTCAGTACTGTGATCATCGCTTTCTGACACCTTACACAAGATAATGATGTCCTATCTATCGCCGCGTGGTCGCACGAGTAACAACGTGCGAATGCGTGGTCAACAGTTCCGGCTGGAGAGATGTGTCATCGATACGCGCAAGAATACGTTCCACAGCAGTAGGAGCAGTCCAATCAAGCCACTATTTTTCCAAGATTGGCGAACAAATCACCGGCTTACGCTATCAGGACGGCGGTCCGATCATTGCCTCACAGCTAGACAATGAATATATGCATTCCTCTGCACCGTGGGAAATGACAACTGGTGTATCAAACGAGTGGGTGTATTGCAGTCGAGAAGGCAATGCATATATGCATGCTCTCAAACGCATTGCTGAAGATACTGGTATCACCGTGCCGTTCTATACATGCACTGGCTGGGGTTGTGCACCTGTGCCAGATGGCGGCATCTCGAGGATGTCTAGCAACCGCTACCCTGCTGAGAGACGTCGCCGTGCCTCGTCGGGATCGACACCGGCCTTGAATGATGGCCATGTCATGTTCATGTTCTTCAGGCTTGTGCGTAGCAGTTCGGAAACCACCGCGCGCGAATACCAACGGTTGTCTGCGGGCACCAGATGCCACGGGGCAGCTAGCGTACTCGTGCGCTCGAATACCTCCTGCCACGCGGCCATATAATCATCCCAACGATCACGCGCGTCAAGATCAGACATGTCAAACTTCCAACGTTTCGTCGGATCGTCGAGGCGACCGAGAAAATGCCGTTTCTGTTCGTCGCGGCTGACAACGAGGAAGATTTTAATAATCGCGCAGCCGCTCGCAACGAGATCATGCTCGAAATCGTTGATTCGCGCGTACCGCGCTCGCCACGTCACTTCCGGCAACGTGCCATACACACGCGGCATCACAATATCCTCGTAATGCGACCGATCGAATACGGCGATCCAGCCAGAGTCAGGCAGTTCACATTCGATACGCCATAGAAAGTCGTGCGCCCGCTCCTCCTCACTGGGCGAACCGAACCCGTGATAGTGAATCCCCATCGGATTGCCTTGCCGGAACACATGTTTGACGATGCCGCCCTTGCCAGAGGCATCCATGCCCTGCAGCACGATAAGCAGCCGCCGATTGGAACCATGCACGCCGTTCGCGTATAGGAGGTTCTGGTACCGGGCGATCTCGGTGGCGCTCAACGCAATGAACCGTTCCGCGTCATCCTTGCCGCCATCGAAACCGGGCGTAGACGAGCCATCAATATCTGCGATTCGCGCACCCTGATGGAACATCAGTCGTTGCGCCGGCGGCAACGACCAGACAGCGCTCAGCAGCTCACTTGATTTCGCAGCACGGGCAAGCCTCGTCGCCACGTCATCGCTTGATTCAATCGATGCGATGCGATCTTGAGCACGTTTCAGCGTTTTCAAGATATATTTGCCGCCCGATTTGCCAGCGCCACCATCGAAACCGTCGCTGGTTCTTTTGTCATCTTTGCCCATGCGACGATTGTACGTCCGTGACGGCGTTGTGGGGTGGCGCGCCCATTCCATATGTGTCGCAAGAAGTCAATGTCACCATCAACCAGCCCCCCCCTAACACGGGGAACCAAGAACATCGTCAACGAACTTCTAACGCAGACCACTAATATCTCTCGCTTACACCGCGCAGGACGATGCTATATGACGCACCTGCTATCAGGCTCGTCATACAGCATCGCAGCGAAGCAAGCAAGATCGAGGGACCTCAAATCTTTGGCTTGCCTCCAAGATCGGTTCTTCCCTTGCCCACGTCGTTGCCGTGTTTGAACACGGGATTGTGTTCCGGCATGGCGTCGGTGTGATGTGCGGTCTTGTCTGCGTGACGATCGTCAGCATCGGCAGCAGCTTCCGCCTCGGTCTTACGCTTGGCGCGCGCGGCTTTCGCTTTCGCTGCCTTGTCATCCTCAGCAGCCTTGCGCGCAGCCGGGAATTCACCGGTCGCTGGGTCAACCTGCGATTCGGGATGCGTCTCGTCGTAACCTTGCTCGTAACGAGTGCGCCTCCAGTTGCGAATAGACGCGTTCGTACCACGATGATGCACGTGATACTTACGCGGCGTGCCGCCGAGCGGCAATTCCTTCACTTCCTTCGCCACCGCAATCTGGTTGACGTTCGACGGGTCCATGATGGCGATCGGTGCGACCGGCTCGGGTTCGGCCGGCGCTGCCGTACGCTGCTGCATACGCTCGGGTAGCCATTCAGCAAGACGAGACAGCAGCCAACAAGCAACGAAATAAATCACCGCAGCCATCACCAACGTTTGCAGAATATTAAAGTACATCGAACCAAGTCGACGTGACTCTTGCAGCAAATCGGTGTACATAATAATTGAACCGAGCGCAGTATCCTTCAGCACCACGACCAACTGCGTGACCGCAGCTGGCAGCATCGCGTAGACGGCCTGCGGCACTTCGACCTGCATCAGTGACTGAGTTTCAGTCAACCCCAGCGCAAGGGATGCTTCACGCTGTCCGTTCGGCAAGTTACCTACGCCAGAACGCACGAGCTCAGCAACCACTGAACCGTTATATAGTACGAGCGCGAGCACGACCGCCCAATACGACGGACTCGACAATCCAGCGAACGCAAACCAACGCCAGAAGAAAATCATGAGCAACAGCACTGGCACCGCGCGGCAAAACTCGACAATCACCGCAGAAATACCGCGAATTACCATGTTTGGCAAGAGTCGTCCTACGCCGAATACCAGACCAAACGCAACCGCGCCGATCACGGCAACAATCGTTGCACGAATCGTCGCCCACAATCCCGGCAAGTAAAAATCAGTCCACGCTTCACGCTCAAGCGCAGGCTTCCACAGCTCCCAACTGAGCTGGTTCTCTCCTTGCGGCGGATTATGCAAGCGTAATAACACTAATGCCAGCAACACTACGAATACGAATGCTGCAATCCAGTTAGCAATACGAATCGTGCGCCGACCGCGCGGACCAGGCTCGTCAAACAGTACAGAATTGGAAGTATCAGCCATCTTAGGTCACCTCCTGACGGCGAGCTTGTTGGACAGGTACGTGGTGAGCATGCCGATCGGAATGATCAAAATCACATAACCGAACGCAAAAATCAGGAAGATCTGAATAATCACGTCTGGGCGGAATTCGATCATCGAACTCATCAGCGATGACGTTTCCGTCGACACCGAAGCAGCCGCAGCGACCGTCGAATTCTTCAACAGTGCGATCAGCGTGTTGCCAAGCGGAGCGACTGAACCACGGAATGCTTGCGGCAGGATAATCTGCGTGGCCGACTGCATAAACCCAAGTCCCAGCGCACGCGCAGCCTCGGCCTGACCAATCGGAACCGTATTAATGCCAGAGCGCAGCGATTCGCACACGAACGCCGCTGTGTATAAGCTCAAGCCAGTCACAGCGAGCCAGAAAAAGTTCACTGCGAATGTATCGGAAAAACTGAGTTTTAACTGCGCATACGCACCGAGCACCATGAACACCATGATGATCGTCAGCGGCAGGTTCTTAAACAGTTCCACGTATGCGCCGGCTACGAGACGCAACGACGAGATCGGCGAGATACGCATCATGACAAGAATCACGCCAAGTATCGTGGAGAACAATGCGCTCCACAAGGTCAATTCAATGTTGACGAGGAACGCCCCTGGCACATCATATTGACTGAAAAGTTCCATAAAGCCGTTCATCACTCCTCCTCCCCTTCATTCGGCGTCGGCGGATTGTATCGCACATCCGGTGTGTAATCAGTGCCAGTAGTGTTATCGCTCACAGCACGTTGCCACGCTCCATCTTGAATCATCTGCGCAATCGCATTATTAATCTGCGTGGCGAGTTTCGTGTCACCTTTCTTGATGCCCACACCGTAGTATTCCTGCGTAAACGGCTTGCCAACAACCTTGAGTTTGCCACGCGAAGCCGAGGCGAGACCTGCGAGAATAATATCGTCAGTTGTTACTGCGTCAACGATGCCAGAGAACAGTGCGGTCGCGCATTCCGCATATCCAGGCTGTTCCATGAGCTGAACTTCAGACGCAAACTTCTTCTTCACAGTCGCCGCAGACGTTGAGCCGGTTACTGAACACAGTCGTTTACCGTTCAAATCTTCCGGACCTTTGATGGACTCGTCATCTTTGCGCACAAGCAAATCTTGCCCAGCAACAAAGTACGGACCCGCGAATGAGACCGCTTTCTTACGCTCGTCAGTAATCGAATAGGAAGCGAGAATCATATCAACGTCACCGTTTTGCAACATGGCTTCACGCTGCTTGGACGGTGCCTCTTTCCAGATAATCTCGTCTTCAGAATATCCAAGTTTTTTTGCAACATACTTGGCTACATCCACATCAAAACCGACATACGTGCCCGATTTCTTAAAGCCAAGACCGGGTTGATCGAATTTGATACCGATGCGAATTTTGCCAGTTTCATCCTCACCGCATGCAGCAAGCGATAAAGTACATGCGATCGCAGCCACAGCGGCGAGTACGCGCGTGGCAATGCGTTTCATAGTTTGGTTAAATATCATAGCTATACTCTCACCGCCTTGATTTCAGTGAGTGAGGATCTTCGAGAGGAAATCCTTGGCACGTTCAGTCTTAGGATGTTCAAAGAACTCATCAGGCGTATTTTGCTCAAGAATCTGACCATCTGCCATGAAGACAATACGGTCGGCGGCTTTACGCGCGAAGCCCATCTCGTGGGTCACGCAGATCATGGTCATGCCTTCATGAGCCAGTTCAACCATAACGTCGAGCACTTCGTTGACCATTTCCGGGTCGAGAGCGGATGTTGGCTCGTCGAAAAGCATGACTTTCGGCTTCATGGCGAGCGCGCGAGCAATAGCAACACGCTGCTGCTGGCCACCGGAAAGTTGCGACGGCATTTTATGAGCCTGAGAGTCAACGCCTACGCGGGCGAGCAAGTCCATTGCCAGATGCTCGGCTTCGGTTTTGTTCATGTGACGTACTTTGATCGGAGCGAGCGTCACGTTGTCGAGGATAGTTTTGTTAGCAAATAGGTTGAACGACTGGAATACCATGCCGACTTCGGCGCGCAGACTCGCCAATTCCTTGCCTTCTTGGGGCAGAGCTTTGCCGTCGATACGAATATCGCCCGAGTCGATAGTTTCGAGACGGTTGATAGTGCGACACATTGTCGATTTACCGGAGCCGGATGGTCCGACGACGACGAGTACTTCGCCTTTGTTGACGGCGAGATTGATGTCTTTGAGTACGTGAAGGTCGCCGAAATACTTTTCGACGTGGGTCAGCTCGACGAGCGGATGGTCAGGATATTCAACGCCGGGGATAAGCGGAGCTTCGGCGATTTTCTCTTCTTCTTGGATTTGCGACATGCGGGCAGTATATCGGCCGCATGTTACCAAATCAACACGGTTTGTTCATGTAATGAACTCGTGCTCGATTGTGAACGTTCACTTACGAGAAAATAGCCGGTTCGCACAAGATGTGTTGCCGCTGACTTGTCACTGGCTTGTTACTGGCTTGTCACAAACGCGGTTTTCCTAATCCAGCCACGAACGTTACACCGGGAAGATCAGCGAAAATCGCACCGTCAACCACAAGTTTGGACGGGCGAATACCTGAGCCAATATAGAGTTTCGGTACTGCGAGAATATGCTGGTCAACCAGTATCGGCCAGCCTTCCGGCAATCCGATTGGCGACATACCGCCTGATTCCATACCAGTTGCTTCAACGGCATCTGTAATCGGCGCAAAACTCACTTTTGAAACTTCCAACGTATGTTTAACCACACCGTTGAGATCTGCGCGCGTATCTGCCGTAACAAGCGCAGCAGCAAACTGCGGCGGCGCTTTACGGGTCTTATGCGTATGCACGACGACCACGTTACCGGTGTTCGCAAACGGCACGTCATATCGAGGACACCATATATCAGTATCCGATTCCTCATCCGTATTAATAGTGACACCAAGAATTAAGCGTTCCGGCACACCGGACGCGATTAACGCGTTCAATGCATTTAACACCGGCTTTGCCAGCAGATCCCCATCATGCCAGTCCAGTATTTCTAACGCCATAACCATTGCCTTCCCCGCAACTTGTTATCGGCTAATATACCGGCTGGTTACGGTGCGCAACGCCACGTACTTATAGACGTTCCTTATAACTTGTTGTGGGCATAGGCTGTTCATGAAATGGTCAAATATGAGGTTATTATGAACAGCCTATGCCCACACACAGTAGAGTCGACGTCACGAACGGGTACACAACGGTAATGCTGTAAATAATGGCAGGGAGCAAAACACAGGGATTGGATACCAGAACAGCGCTTCCGGCGAAGCGTACAATGACAACATCGTAAATACTAACAAGCTGAATGCTGCACATCGACCGGAAGGATACGCCGATACACCACTGGTATCTCGGTGTAGTCGTCGCCGTTCCATAATCGTTTGTATCAGCAATATCACGCCCGTCAATAACGGAATCCACGTCACGTATAAGGCCATTGCAGTGAGCGGATTATTATCGCGCACCCAATGTCGCACATGCTCCAACATGTCACGTTGCCATTGGGCTTTACGAGACGTGCCCATCAGTGGTGCAAGATCGTGAGTAATCTGCGTCACGCGTAATGCTGCACGCGTATCCGCATCAGCAATGTCATCAGCGTTGCGCGTTGCAATACCATCGTGTAATATCCCAGCATCTTCTGGCAGAAAAGTGGCCCATTGCCGCAAATATCCACCACGCAACAAATAATCCGAATCCGTTGGGTATGCAAAGTTCACATGCGGGTCCCACCATCCGCGAATCGGTCCAGACCAAGCCTTGAAATACTCCCCCGGATATGCGAGTCCGAGCTGAACCCACACGCGTAACGCTGCGAATCGTTCGCTCGCACTCGGTGACGGATCAGTACGTAACGTCTGGAACGTCTCATTGCTGCGATACGGCTTCATTTCGAGCGTGGCACGATCAAGATTCATAATGGCATCCAATGCAGCACGCTGATCTTGAGAGATAGCCGACGGATAATCTCGCGCAACCTGCGTAACCGACTGCGTTACAATCCCCCATATTTCACGCGACGGCGAATGATTGGCATGTGTTGCAGCCGCAGCGATCGGCGCGAATATCACTTGCGCAAATACGATTGCTAACACGAGGCAGCATGCCGCATGGCGACGGCGCCGTCCCCGATCGCACGCTATGAGCAGACACACGCCAGCACAGATTACAATCACCAATGCCGTGCGTTTCGAGGCAATCGTTGCAAAGAGAACGACTACGAACGCAACCGCAACCGGCTGACGAGCGAGCACACGGCCTCGCGTCAAACAGGTTTCTACAAACAGCACTGCCGCCGGTAAGAAAAATACGGTATGCAGCGAGTCTTTGCCCATCGTGCCCACTGCACCGACCACAACGTAACTCGTAGCGAGATATATCAGCCCGATCACACGCAACCAGCGCGGGACGCCGAGTTTTCGAATATAACACAAGATCAGCGAGCAACCAGCGGCAAGTAGCATGACTTGTACCGTCGTGTATATTGCTTCACCAATCAGAGGAGAGCCAGCCGCGTCGCCCAGTTTCCAGAACAGGCCAAAAATCAGCGTGTCAAATAACGGATGCTGCGTGTAATAACGGTGTAATCCAGCAGTTTGTAAGTATTGTGCGAGCGTATCGTCACGCAATGCTCCGGGCCAGATAAGCGTCAGATACGGGGCCCATGCAACCAACAGCATGAGGGTATATGGCACAAACCTCGCTTGCAGCGCTTGACGTAACGTAGATGGAGTGCGCGAAGACAACCAACACAACCAATTTCTCTGTATAAGCAACGTGGCTAGGCTGCGCAACCGATGCAATGGCATCTGCGTGCGAACGCTCACTGCGTCATATTTCCCCTCAAGCACAAGATCAAGTCTATCCGCGCTGGTTAGACGAGCACTCACGAAACACTGACGTCGACAGTTCTATTTGCCGCATTATAACTAGTTATAAGCAACAGCTATAACTAATATTCCTGTGAAACTTGTGTCGCGCAACGATTCATGATTACATGGTCGTTCAACGGTACGGGGGTGCCGTTCATCGCATCAAAATAACGGAAGGGGGTATGCGATGGTAACGACAACATTGGATTTCGCGGAACAGTATCTGTTGAAGACTGAAATCAGAACGGTACGTGACAGCATGCCCGACGGCTCCGGACTTGCACACCGCGGTACCGACGGTTCCATCGCCGACGGCGTGATCGCGCGCAACACCACCGCGTCACCGTCCGACGACCGCTGGTAACCCAACGAGCCACCCACCCATGATGTGGTAAACCTCTCATGATGCGGTAAATTCCCCATGATGCGGTAATCCTGAAATAGGCTATCATCCCAAAACCTTGAGAATAAGCCATTTTCGTTTACCGCACCATGTGAGTTTTACCGCATCATGGGGAAACCTGCGCGCAGATTATTACTCTTCAGCGTCCGGATCGTAATCGACACCGGTTTCGGCGCGCTGTGCGTCGGTGATCGGAGCCGGAGCGCCGGTCAGCGGGTCACGACCGCCGCCAGCCTTCGGGAATGCGATGACGTCGCGGATGGTGTCGGTACCGGCGAGAATCGACACGGTACGATCCCAGCCGAGCGCGATACCCGCGTGAGGCGGTGCACCATACTTGAACGCTTCAAGCAGGAAGCCGAACTTCTCTTCAGCCTCTTCCTTGCCAATGCCAAGCACGTTGAGCACGCGATCCTGAATATCGTCACGATGGATACGCACGGAACCGCCGCCCATCTCCTCACCGTTGCAAACAATGTCGTAGGAGTCAGACATAGCGTGCTCAGGGTCTTTATCGAACTTGTCGATCCAATCCTTGGACGGCATGGTGAACGGGTGATGCATGGAAGTCCACTTGGAGTGGCCGACTGCCACGTCGTCATCATCCGGGTCGTCAGTACGCTTGAACAGCGGGAAGTCCACAACCCACGTGAAAGCAAACTTCTTCGGATCAAGCAGTCCTTCGCGGCGAGCCAACTCGACACGTACTGCACCGAGCAGCAGCTGCGAGGATTCACGAGAACCAGCCGCGAAGAACACTGCATCGCCCGGTTCAGCACCCACAGCTTCACGCAAACCAGCGCGTTCTTCTTCCGACAGATTCTTAGCAACCGGTCCCTTGAGCTCGCCGTCTTCAGCGAAGACCACATACGCGAGACCCTTAGCACCGCGCTGCTTCGCCCACTCCTGCCATGCGTCAAACTGACGACGAGGAGTTGCAGCACCGCCCTTGAACACGACCGCACCAACGTACGATGCTTGGAACACGCGGAATGGCGTGTTCTTGAAGTAATCAGTCAGCTCGACGAGCGGGTTACCGAAACGCAAGTCCGGCTTATCGGAGCCATACTTGTCCATCGCTTCCTGCCACGAAATACGCGGCAACGGCAGCTGCACCTCATAGCCAGCGCTCTTCCAGATCGCAGCGATGACCTTTTCAGCCATAGCCATAACGTCTTCCTGATCGACGTAGCTCATCTCCATATCGAGCTGCGTGAACTCAGGCTGACGGTCAGCACGGAAATCCTCATCACGGTAGCAACGAGCAAGCTGATAGTAACGCTCAACACCGGAGACCATGAGCAGCTGCTTCAACAGCTGCGGAGACTGCGGCAGTGCGTACCACGAGCCGGGCACCAGACGGGCCGGCACGAGGAAGTCGCGCGCACCTTCCGGTGTGGACTTGATGAACGTCGGGGTTTCTACCTCGGTAAAGTCCATGTCTTCCAACGCGTGGCGAGCAGCCTTAGTCATTTCGGAGCGCAACTTGAGATTGTGCTGCATGGACGGACGACGAAGGTCAAGATAGCGGTACTTGAGACGCACATCTTCGCCCGGCAGCTTGTTCTCAGACTCGTTTTCAAGCGCCGTGGAAACTTGGAACGGCAGTGCGTCAGCCTTGGCAAGAATCTCAATGGAATCGGCGACGACTTCGATCTTACCGGTAACCAGATGCGTGTTTTCGTTACCATCCGGACGCAGACGAACCTCGCCAACGACCTGAATAACGAACTCGGAGCGCAACGGACGAGCCATTTCCTCGTCATAAATCACGACCTGCACAAGGCCGGTCGAATCGCGAAGATCAATAAAGGCCACGCCACCGTGGTCACGGCGACGGTCGACCCAACCCGCGAGCGTCACCTTCTGGCCGACGAGCGCTTCGGTCACGTCGGTCGCATGATGTGTTCTGTAAGCCGTCTGGCTCATGCTTCCTCTATTCATTGTCGCAGGTCCCTGCGGTGGAACACAGGGACCGTTATACGGACTTATACGGACTCAGCGATCCGCTACTTCCACGGTTTGCCGGGCAACTACACTATCCGGCTCCCACGACCGGGAATCAGCTTCGCACTGCTCGCCGGTAACGATATTCTTAACTTCGTCGTGAGCACTCTCATCGGCACCGCTCTCATCGGATATACCAGCGGCACCGGCCGGGAACCACACGTATGGAATACCGAGCTTATCAGCGTACTTGATTTGCTTGCCGAGCTTAGCAGCACTCGGAGCAACATCGGCCGCAATACCACGCGCACGCAGATCGTTCGCAATACGGTTGGACTGACCGCGATCTTCCTCGTTCCACACGGCTACAAGCACCGCAGCCGGCGAGACACGGCTCGCATGCGCACCAGCCGTGTGCAACATGTACGACACGAGACGAGACAAGCCGATCGACAGACCGACGCCCGGATACTTTCGGCTACCTTGCGAGGCGAGATTATCGTACCGACCGCCCGAGCAAATTGAGCCGAGCGATGACGCTCCTTCGAGGAACGTCTCATATACTGAACCAGTGTAGTAATCAAGTCCACGCGCAATTTTGAGATCAGCGATCACAGAACCAGGACGAATACGAGCAGCCTCGTCGACGATCATCGCAAGTGTGTCGAGTCCCTGACGCGCAAGAACGTAGGCGTCGCTATCAGCTGCGATATTGTGCTTAGCGCACAACGCGTCAAACTTCACTGCCAGTTCGTCACCGTTTGCCGCAGTTAAATCAGCAAGCTCAAGGCAAGCACGTGCCTGTGCCTCAGACGCACCGCAACCTTCAACCAAAAGTTTGGCAACCTCGTCAGCACCGATTTTGTCGAGCTTGTCAATCTCACGCAACACGCCCTCAATATCAGTCAGTCCAAGACCACGGTAGAACCCCTCGGACAGCTTGCGGTTATTGGCATGCACAGTCGCTTTTGGCAAGCCGAATGCGCGCAGCTGCTCGAGTGCCGACACCATCACCAACGGCAGCTCAACCTCATAGTGATCAGGCAAATCACCCTGACCGATCACATCAATATCAGCCTGAACAAACTCGCGGAAACGACCCTCTTGCGGACGTTCGCCACGCCACACTTTCTGAATCTGCCAGCGCTTAAACGGGAATGCCAGATCGCCAGAATGTTCAACTACGTACCGGCTCAGCGGCACAGTGAGATCGAAGTGTAGTCCAAGTCGATCTTCAACCGGAGTGTCGTTATCTTGACCAACCTCTTGAAGACGGCTCAACAAGTAAATTTCCTTGCTTGTTTCGCCTTTTTTGAGCAGACTTGAACCTTGTTCGACGGCACGCGTTTCAATACCGATGAAACCATTGAGTTCAAACACCCTACGGAGCGTGTCAATAACACGCTGCTCCACGACACGTTCAGAGGGGAGCCACTCTGGAAATCCTGAAATAGATGCGCCTTTAGCCACGGTTCCCTATAATAAGGGAGGTTGCGGAAAACACCGTAGAATTTTTGTACCAACTACGGGTAATTCTGCTTCCCCTCTACCACCTTGTAGCTTAAGGAGCTGGCCATGGCCGACGAGAACGTCACCGAATCCGAGAACACAACTGAAACCACTGAGCAGGCAGCAGCGCCCGCTTCCCAGGAGCAGGCCAGCGCCGCCGCAACACCGTCACCCGCCGCCGTCAAACCTGCAGCACCGTCACCGGCAGCTATGCCGAAGCCGCACGCACCGTCCCCGGCAGCGTTTGCAAAGAAGCCGCAGCATACTGCCGCTCCTGCCCCGGCTGCTACTGGCTATGCCGAAGATCAGGTTAAGGCCGCTGAAGCGTTCGGTCGCGTCGACGATAACGGCACTGTTTATGTCAAGGACGGCGAGTCTGAGCGCGAGGTCGGTCAGTTCCCGGATGTTTCTAAGGAAGAAGCGCTGGCACTGTATGCCCGTCGCTTCCTTGATTTGAAGGGTAAGCTGAACCTGTTCGCAGGTCGTCTCAAGTCCAACAATATTAAGACGCATGAGATTGATGAGACGATCAAGACGCTGGCTGAAGAAACCGCACAGCCGGATGTTGTCGGCGATCTTGCTGCACTGAAGGCTCAGTTCGAGACGCTGAAGGCTGAGGGCGAAGCGCGTAAAGCGAAGATCGCTGAAACTCGCAAGGCTGCGATTGCCAAGGCTGTCGAAGAACGCACTGCGATCGTGGTGAAGGCTGAGGAATTGGCTTCGTCGCTCGGTGACAACACCAACTGGCGCTCCACTGCAGACAAGTTCCGTTCGCTCTTCGATCAGTGGCAAGAGCACCAGCGCACTACAGTTCGCATTGATAAGGCTGATGCGGATGCCCTGTGGAAGCGTTTCTCTTCGGCACGCACCACATTCAATCAGGCTCGTCGTAAGTGGGCTCAGGCTCGTGACACTGAGCGCAACACTGCGAAGGAAGCTAAGGAAGCGATTATTGCCGAAGCAAACGCACTCAAGGATTCGACTGCTTGGGGTGAAACTTCACACAAGTTCAACGAGCTGATGGATCGCTGGAAGCAGGCTGGACGCGCTGGCCGCAACGAGGATGATGCGCTGTGGGCACAGTTCCGCGCTGCTGCTGACACGTTCTTCAATGCTCGTCAGGCTGATCGCGATCAGATTTCTTCCTCTGAGAAGGAGAACCTTGCTAAGAAAGAAGAGCTGCTGACTAAAGCTGAGGCTCTGGTCCCGGTTGCTGACGAGGCTGCTGCGAAGAAGGCTCGTCAGGCACTGGCTGCGATTCAGGAAGAGTGGGATCAGATCGGCTATGTGCCGCGTGACGATATGCGTCGTATTGAAGGCCGTCTTGACGCAGTTGACAAGCAGATCAAGGCTGTTGAGGATGCTGCATGGAAGAAGTCTGATCCAGAAGCTGACGCTCGTAAGTCCAGCTTCGAGCAGCAGATCAATGCTCAGCTTGAAGAGCTGAGCGCGAAGATCGCTGCCGAGTCTGACCCGAAGAAGAAGGCTCAACTCGAAGCAGAGAAGGCAACCAAGGAGCAGTGGCTCAACGCCATTAAGTAATGTGTCATTGATTCGTCAATGATGTTTGTGGCTCCCCTGACAAGGGGAGCCACACTGCTGTTTGCTTTACGGTGCTGTCCTGAGCCATGAACATCGTTATCGAATGCAACGGTGCTGGATACTAGAGGCAATCCGCCTTGCTATGACACCACTTGATCTGAGTCGATGTTATCGTCCGCTAAACTCCTCGGCACATACGCGTGCAATCTCATTGACACACGCATCTGCGATGAGCTGTCCGCGTTCGGCACTAGAGCCAGCCGGATTCGCAAGTCCGCCGTGTGCCGGCACATCGCCTTGCCGCACAGGGTATCGCACATACGATTTTGCTGAAGCACCCGCCTCCTCTACCGCACGGTCCATGTGCACGAGTTCAGGCGCATAATGCAACATCAACGAGGTTTCCGTAACTGCCGCATGTTCGAGCGCCCAGCCGGGAAATACCAGCCCATCGAAGACTTCGTCTACCACAGATTGCGGCAGCGGGTCCCACCAGTTCGTTTCAACGATGGTAGCCACTCCCCCGGTTTCACGAGTCACCAGATCAATCGCTTCGACGATGAACGCCTCGTTCTCGAAATGCGCATTGAGTACGACAATCCTGGTGCATCCGTCGTCAATAAGTTCACGCAACACGTCATGCATCTGATTGATCACGGTCACGCCGTTCATATCAATCGTGCCCGGGAACAGTGGACCGCCGCCAGACAATGGCTTGGACTTATACCCGTAACTGAGCGTAGGCAGTACAGTACCGTCGATACGATCAGCTAAGTCTTCGCTAATACGAGTCGCGAGCACTGCATCCGTACCGATGGGCAAATGCTGTCCATGCTGTTCAGTCGAGCCAATAGGCACGATGACGGGACGTTCACACGCCTCCTTGAATTCCGGCCAAGTCATGTGATCCATGCGACGGTTGATACCCATGTGTGTACTCCTTGATATGGGCGAATGATTATGGGTGAATGAAATTCTTGAGATGATTAATTACGCTCTATATGTTGCTGATTGATGAATCTGGCATTACTTACGATGTTGCGATGACTTCCAGCTAGGGAAATCATCGCAACATTCACCAGCGACTACGTGATCACTAGCACATCAGACTAGATATTGCTCAGATCCTTGTCCGTGTTCTCGTGGGAGAGGATCATCGCAACCAGCGCGATCGCAGCCACAGCCACCATGTACCAAGCCGGCGCGATAGACGAGCCAGTCAGCGCGATCAAACCAGTAGCGATGAACGAAGCAGTTCCGCCGAAGATCGCATTGGCGAGGTTGAAGCTGAACGCAAATCCAGTGAAACGCACGGATGTGGGGAACGTTTCCGTCAGGTAGCTCGATAGTGTGCCGTCGTTTGCGGTCAGCGTAGCGCACATAGCGAGTTCAACGATCAGCACCGGCCAGAACTGCGAGGTGTTGAGAATGAGAAACGCGGGCACCGTGAGCACGATAAACGCAACGCATGCGCCGATCAGTACCTTCTTGCGGCCGAAGGTGTCGGAAATATGACCCATGCCAAACACCATAAACACGTAGGCGACCAAGCAAATCGTGGTGATCGTGCTGGACTGGGTCGCATCCATACCAACCGTGTCGGACAGGTAGGTAGGCAGGTAGGTGAGCACCGTGTAGAAGCCGACCGCGTTGAGCACGCAAGCACCGAAGCTGATCATAAGCGCCTTGAAATGATTGCGGAACAGTTCCTTGAGTGGCGCGAACATACCGTCCTCGGCAACGGTTGCATCTTCAGCGCGACGATCAGTTTTCTCTTCAAGTGCCTTATTCATGGACTCGTACACCGGCGAGTCAGCGAGCTTGGTACGAATATAGAGCACGATAAGGCCAAGCGGACCTGCGAGCAGGAACGGCACACGCCATCCCCAACCGACCATATCGGCTTGGCTGACGTGCACGGTCATGATCGTGGCCAGTGTGGAGCCGGCGAGCAGGCCGATCGCAGTCGACGCTGGAATCAGCGAACAGTAGATACCGCGACGGCTGGTCGGAGCGTATTCGCCGAGGAATGTGGCAGCACCAGCATACTCACCAGATGCGGAGAAACCTTGCACCATGCGCAGCAGTAGGAGTAGGATCGGCGCGCCCACACCAATAACTGAGTAAGACGGCAAGCATCCGATGAGGAAACTCGCTCCGGACATGAACAGGATGGAGTGTGCGAGCGCTGCTTTGCGGCCACGCTTGTCGCCGTAGCTGCCCCAGAACAGTGCGCCAATCGGTCGTAGAATGAAAGACAGTGCGAAGATGCCGAAGGTCTGGAGCATGGCAACAGTGTGGTTGCCGGTTGGGAAGAAGACGAGAGCAATGGTGGTTGCGAAGTAAGAGTAGGAGGCGTAGTCGAACCATTCGATGAAATTACCGAGGAAGGAGGATACTGCGACCTTCTTGACCATTGTCTGCTCTTCAGATTGTGGTGTGACGCTGAGTTGCGTGGTACTGATCGTTGCCGAGCTCATGATGTCGCCGCCTTTCGTATGGATGGGATATGCGGTTTGTATGGACCGTGCCGCGGTGACTTGATCATGCCTCGCGTGATTTGCCGTGTGGTGAACCTCGCATTACGTAGTTGCCGGTACGATGAGACAATTTGTCAGGTGGCACGCATGATGTTATGAGATGTGCTGATCGAGGCGAGATTTGGCGAGTTTGGCGGCCAATAGTAGCGCGGTCCAGCCACTGCAGTCGGTATGATCAATACCGATCATTTGAGTCACTTTGTCTAATCGGTTGTACAGTGTTTGCCGTCCGATGCCAAGTTGTTCGCAAGCGCCAGTCTTGTTATCCATATGATCGAAACAAGCGCACAATGTGTCGAGCAGTACTGGTGACGCAGCTATATCAGAGCCGATAGTCTGCGCGATCAGTGCACGAACAGCGCGGTTCATGTCATCGTTTGCAGCAAACCGATCGATAGCACTGTCCATCACATCAATCATCTGTCCATATTGTGGATCGCTATTACAGACGTCACGCAACGCAGCGAATCCGTCAAGTAGTGAGACCGTATCCGTCGCTACCTTGCCGTGTACCACGCACACATTGTCGTTGTCGTCCAACAGTGTGCCAAGCGCGTGCACACACTGCACGCTAAATGCTGGAACGTCTGCCGCAGCATCTTCTGCAGCCATCCAACCAATCAACGTTGCACCGTCAAGTATGCACGCGATATCACGGCCAGTCTGGGCACAATATTGTTCGATCATGGCAGATACATCGTCCATCGACGCAGTCAACGAGCGCAGTCGCAATGCGAACGGAAGATAAATACAGGAACCAGCAAATCCTAACGCTTCCAGCATGGCGTGTGTGTCTGCTGCTTCAGCGTTAGTCGCGTGAATACCGTCAGACGGACCGGCGACAATGTGTCGAATCATACCGATACGTGCACCACCGTCGATGCTCAGCGAGGCTACGGGATCAACGATACTCGCAATAATCTTGCGTTTGTCTTCGTCCAATATGGTTGCGCGTTGCGAGATCTCCAAAGCACCTGTCGGACGCGACTGTCCAGACAATCCGATGACTACTGTCGGCTCGTCATCACGGAATACTCCCCCAGCTTGTGCGGCAAGTAGTCCATCTGCATCAAATATGGCTACACTTTCGCCAAATAAGTCCGCAATAGCTTGCGCTACGGCATCAATATTGTCCGCGTGTGATAGACGTTCACGCAGCGAACTGGACATAGTGTCCACCTCAAGACTGAGACGCATCTGTTCACGTACGATCGCCGTATTAATCCGCTGGCACAAATCTACGAACGGTACGCGAGAGCCAAGGCCAATAAGCGTTAATCCTCGGACGCACGCAGTATTCGTGAGCGTAGCCGGCATTGTTTGTATGTCTTCGACGAGTTCAACAACAAGTGCAGCAACCCTCGCATCAGCTAAACTCCGTACATATGCAGCCATCGCATCCGCACTCATACCAGATAGTGCACTGCCGTCAACAATGAGCATCTCACCGCCAGACAGGAAGTTTGCTACATCTTCGCGCTCGTTAGTAAACACCCATCTAATTGGCCGATCAAGCCCTTTGCCTTCGACTGTAACCGTCGGTTGTGCTGCCCGAAACCGTTCATCAGCCAACGCATCACGAATCGTCACAACCATACAATCTGTCCATTCTCCGGTAATACACCGGTTGCATCGGGTACATCTCGCTGCAAAGCGTGGTGCCGACAATAGCCGCAGTTGGTTACGCGGCCACGCACCGCTTGTAACCGATCGGCAACACAGCAACACAGCGCACGTCAACGGATAACCATCAACGTCTCGAACGTTCGCCGAGTAAAGGAGTCACGATGACCACGACACTGTTCACGAACGCACATATTGCCACCGGTCAACCGGGCAGCACCGCCGCTGATACTGCGCCATTGCAAGATCTGCTGGTAGAAGACGGTGTGTTTAGAGCGATCGGACCTGATTTGGCGGCTCAGCTGGGCGCGCAAGGCAAGGATTTGAGCACTGCTGAAACTGTGGATTTAGGTGGTAAACTCGTGTGTCCGCCGTTCTGTGACACACATTTACATCTCGACTATGTGTTCACTGCACGTAAGCCCGGCGCAGTGAACGAGTCCGGCACACTGTTCGAAGGTATTCAGCGGTGGAGTGAAACGAAATCTGATTTGACTGTTGACGAGGTAAAGCGTCGCGCTCGCATTGGCATACGTAAAGAAATGCTGCACGGTGTGCAGTTTATCCGCTCGCATGCTGACGTGACTGACCCGAATCTCACTTCACTCAAGGCGCTGCTTGAACTCAAGGAAGAGCTTAAAGACACTGTTACTATCCAAATTGTGAGCTTCCCACAGGAGGGCATGTACTCATACGAAGGCCCACACGGTGAGTCTGGTGCCGACTTGGTCGAAGAAGGCTTGAAAATGGGCGCGGATTGCGTCGGTGGTATTCCACATTTTGAGCAGTGTCGTGAGTTTGGGGAACGTTCGATGCATACGGTGGTTGAACTTGCGTCGCGGTATGACAAGCTGATCGATGTGCACTGCGATGAGACTGACGATCCGAACTCGCGGTACGTTGAGTTGCTGGCAGCACTGGCTTACCGCGCAGGTATTGGCGAGCGGACTACGGCAAGCCACACCTGTTCGCTCGGTTCGGCGGATAATGCGTATTTCTTCCACTTGACCAAGCTGCTGAAGATGGCGCATCTTAATTTTGCGTGCGCACCTACCGAAAACCTATATTTGCAGGGCCGCCAAGACACATTCCCCAAGCGACGTGGGATTACACGAGTCAAGGAGCTTACCGAGGCTGGTATAAATGTGTCGCTCGGTCAAGATTCGATGCAAGACCCGTGGTACCCGGTCGGTAACGGCAATATGATGTTAATTCTCGATTATGTGCTGCATCTGGCGCAGATGATGAGCTTTGAGGAGATTGACGACGCGCTGAAATTCTTGACGACTGATGGCGCTGTCACATTAGGATTGCGCGATCAGTATGGTCTTGAGCTAGGCAAGCCTGCGAACTTTATTGTGCTCGATGCAGCAAGCGTATTTGACGCGGTGTATGAGCGTTGTGACGTGCTGCGCTCGGTGCGTGCTGGACGCACGTTGTTTACGCGACATAAGCGGATTGACACTGATCTCGATTTGTTACGCGCATAACCTTACGTACGCAACACGCAGCCTATATAGCTATATATGAATGTGGCGGGATGGTTCATTGAGAATCATCCCGCCACATTCATATATAGCAATCAGCGCAATTATTCAGCTTGTGCGCTGCCATCTGCTGCATTAGCACCATCACCGTCAGCTGTTGATGTCGATGCAGCTGTCGCCATAGCTGGCTCGTCAGTCGGTGCCTCCGTTGTAGCCTCAGCCTCGGCTGAATCAGCAGTGTTAGCCGTGTCAGCAGCAGTCTTCGGATAATCGAACGCCTCGCCCTTGAACGTGAATTCCTCTTCAAGAACGTTGTCGCCCTCAGCATCCACCACTACGCGCTGACCGTCAGAGAGCTCACCCATGAGGATCTTCTCAGAGATCGCATCCTCAATATCGCGCTGGATGACGCGACGCAACGGACGTGCGCCAAGCAGCGGGTCAAAGCCCTTCTGCGCAAGCAGATCCTTAGCAGCGTCGGTCAGTTCAAGCGACATATGACGGTCAAACAGACGGTCATTGAGCTGC
The DNA here is from genome assembly GCF_002259755.1 of Bifidobacterium hapali. Lineage (GTDB taxonomy): Bacteria > Actinomycetota > Actinomycetes > Actinomycetales > Bifidobacteriaceae > Bifidobacterium > Bifidobacterium hapali. The sequence continues at coordinate 49,968 of NZ_MWWY01000005.1, read as the reverse complement.
TTGACGTCAAGATCCACGATCTGACGCACCTGCGGCTCGGTGAGCTGCTTGAACACGATGATGTCGTCCAGACGGTTGAGGAACTCAGGACGGAACTGCTGCTTCAATTCCGTGCTTACCTGATCCTTCATGCGCTGGTAGCTCGATTCTGTGTTGGAACTGAGGTTGAAGCCTGTGTTCGCCATCTTTGCGATGTCGCGTGTACCGAGGTTTGTCGTCAGGATAATAATGGTGTTCTTGAAGTCCACCTTACGTCCCTGGCCGTCGGTCAAATGACCGTCGTCCAGCACCTGCAACAGCGTGTTGAAGATATCCGGGTGAGCCTTTTCGATCTCATCAAACAGCACGACAGAGAACGGCTTGCGACGCACCTTCTCGGTGAGTTCGCCGCCTTCCTCGTAGCCGACATATCCCGGAGGCGCACCAAACAGACGCGATGCCGCATACTTTTCGGAGAACTCGGACATATCGACGCGAATCAGCGCGTCCTCATCGTCGAACAGGAATTCGGCGAGCGCCTTAGCCAGCTCAGTCTTACCGACACCAGTCGGGCCGGCGAAGATGAACGAACCAGCCGGACGCTTCGGGTCCTTCAAGCCGACACGCGCACGGCGAATCGAACGAGACAGTGCGGACACCGCCTCATCCTGACCGATGATGCGCTTGTGCAGTTCGGCTTCCATGTTCATAAGCTTCTTGGATTCAGCCTGCGTGAGCTTGAACACTGGAATGCCCGTGGTGTTGGAGATCACTTCAGCGATCACATCCTCATCCACGGTCATCTTGACGTCAGACTCGCCCTGCTTCCAAGCAGTCTCTTTCTCCTTGCGCTCAGCTTCCAGCTTCTCCTGACTGTCGCGCAAAGTAGCGGCCTTCTCGAAGTCCTGAGCCTTAATAGCCTCATCCTTGTCAGCAGCGAGCTTGGCGATACGACCGTCGAGTTCCTTGAGCTCTGGCGGCGCAGTCAGACGCTTAATACGCAAACGCGCACCAGCCTCATCGATCAAATCGATCGCCTTATCCGGCAGGTTACGATCTTGAATGTACCGCGCAGACAGTTCGGCAGCAGCTTGCAGAGCACCGTCAGTAATCGTCACCCTGTGGTGATTCTCATAACGAGAACGCAAGCCCTTCAAAATCTCGATGGTTTCCGCGATCGACGGCTCATGCACCTGAATCGGCTGGAAACGGCGTTCGAGCGCCGCATCCTTCTCGATGTACTTGCGATACTCGTCAGTCGTGGTCGCACCAATGGTCTGTAGCTCGCCGCGCGCAAGCATCGGCTTCAACATATCAGACGCACCAAGGGCACCATCTGCAGAGCCTGCGCCGACAATCGTGTGAATCTCATCGATAAACAGCACGATATCGCCACGCGTCTTGATTTCCTTCAAGACTTTCTTGAGGCGCTCCTCAAAGTCGCCACGGTAGCGAGAACCAGCCACCATTGAACCGAGGTCAAGCGAGTACACCTGCTTGCCCTTCAACGTTTCCGGCACATCGCCCGCGTTGATCTTTTGCGCAAGGCCCTCAACAACGGCAGTCTTACCGACACCCGGTTCACCAATCAGGACCGGATTGTTCTTGGTACGACGCGAGAGCACAACCATCACGCGTTCAATTTCCTTGGAACGGCCGATAACCGGGTCGAGCTTGCCCTCGGCTGCTTCAGCCGTCAGATTGCGGCCAAACTGGTCAAGAATTGCCGAACCAGTCTGATTGCGCTTATCTTGCACGCCACCAGCGTTTGCAAGATCACCCTTGCCTTGACCATCCGACGAGGAAGCCGAGTTGCCGCGAATCATATCGATTGTGGCACTACGGAGTTCGCCCAGATCGACGTCCATCTTGATGAGCACCTGCGTGCCTACGCCCTCACCTTCACGGATCAGGCCGAGCAGGATGTGCTCAGTGCCGATATAGCTGTGCCCCAGCTGCAGCGCCTCACGAAGGCTGAGTTCCAGCACTTGCTTAGCGTGTGGCGTGAAGGGTATGTGGCCTCCAGGTGCCGCATTACCCTTGCCGATCATCTCTTCGACCTGCTTGCGCGTGTCCTCCAAGGTCACGCCCTTGGATGCGAGCGCCTTTGCGGCCACGCCATCACCCTCGCGGATCAGGCCGAGCAGCAGATGCTCGGTGCCGATGTAATTGTGCTGGAGGGCACGAGCCTCTTCCTGCGCCAGCACGATCACGCGCCGGGCACGGTCGGTAAACCGTTCGAACATGCTTGTCCTTCCACTCTTGTTAGTACATGACACTCTACCGATTCGCGGTGACGTTTATTGCAATTCTTGTGTGAATTGCGCTGTAGACGCAACACGAGACGATATGCTGGAATCAGTCGTTGACTGTCACAGTCATTAAAGGAGGCATCATGACGGGCAATGCGGACATGGCCGACATTGTGGTCGGTGTGGACGGTTCTGATGAGTCATTTGCAGCGTTGCGTTGGGCGTTGCGCGAGGCGCAGCTGACCGGGCAGCGCGTGAACGCAGTATACGGTTGGACTCGATCGTGGGATATGGGCTCTGAGCCAGATGATGAGGCCGGCTGGCAAGAATTACGCGACCGAATTGGCGCACGACTCAAAGCGTGGGTTGATGAGGCAGTGGACGGTATGACTGATGTGACTGCGGATGCGGTCACGCTCACGTCGGTGCATGCGTCCGGTACGTCAGCGTTATTGCAGATCGGTAAGAACGCGCAGCAGATTGTGGTCGGTCGCCGTTCGCTTGGCCGTGTGGCGCGCTGGTTTACTGGCTCGTTTTCCACGTCGCTGGTTGAAGAAGCGACGAGCGTACCGGTGACCATAGTGCGTATTTTCACGGATGAAGATGAGACGATGCAGGATGCGATTGCGAACGCACTGACGCCAGCTAATGTGACGACTCGATTCGCGCGGCCAAATGTTGCTGTAAACGGACGGCCTGTGGTAGTGGGCGTGGATGGTTCGGCAACGTCTAGGCACGCGTTAGAGTTCGCGATACATGAGGCTCGCGTGCATGGACTGCCGTTGCATGTGTTGTTCTGCTGGCAGCTGCGTGATTTAGGTATGATACCGGGATACGAGAATGCTGTTGCACCGGTAGAAGTTGGGCAGCAGCGTGCTGAGCAAATTCTGTCGGATATGCTCGGTGACCGCTCATTTGCACAAGGGGTTGATCTCGAAGCGCATGCGTTCCATATCGCAGCCGCTAAGGGATTGATTGCCGCATCGCGTTATGCAAGTCATCTCGTAGTCGGTTCGCGTGGACTGTCTGGCCTCGACGCGCACTTCCTTGGCTCTGTATCCAAGCAGCTCGTCACCTTATCCGAGTGCACACTCACCGTTGTGCACTGACCGCGTTCTTGATACGAGTCGTTGAACCGGCAGTATGAGTGATTTGTAGGCCGTAAGTTTGTGAGCAGATACCAGCTGCACACATACTTACGGCCGATGAGCTAAGCAATCAGCCGACATTATTGTGGAAGATTTGCGACTGAAGATCTTTGCGAGCAGTCTCCATTTGCGTAATTTGACCGAGTAGCGCAATTTTCTCTTCGCCATCAGGTAATGCAGCCATCCGTCGACGTACCGCGCCGATACGCCGCATAAATCCCATGTCAAGTAGTTTCGCAGTTAATTCTGCAGCATACTGCTGTTCAGCGGGTGTAGCTGGACGAAGCTGAGCCTCTGCTCCATTAGTTGGCTTCCCCTCACTTGCCCGCAAATCATCCTCACTCGGAGGCAGCGGCAACGGCATGACTGCCAATTCGTTTACTACCGGTTCCAATAATGGCCCGCCTGCCTTAGCGAGATTATGCAACCATAATCCTTGTGGAGTCGCCACGTCCGGCAATCCGCCGGCAGCAGCAATCGCTTGAAACAGTGAACGAAATACTGGTGTCATGAAATTCGACAGCGACAGTGACGCAAACATCGCCGGGTCAATCGCACGCGGTACTTGAATCAACGTAGCCATAAACTGCTGTTCACACACAAACACCGCGTCATCAATCCGATAATATGTTTGCTCATTCGCATCGCGACGCTCAAGGGAACGCCGTACAGCAGGATTAGCATACGGATTATTATCCGCCCCGATCTGAGCATTGCCAGCACGACCAACAATCCCAGCGCTCTCGCCAAATTCAGGACCGACTCCTCCGACCCCGTTCCGTCTTTTCACCGCATATGCATCTTCGTCGCGCACATGTAATTGTCGGCGTGCCTGCCGTACTTCTCGCTGCATCACGTCTAAATCAACACCGATACGCCGCGTCGCTTTGCGCGTATATAAATCGAGCAGCGAACGATCACGGATTTGCGCGATAAGCGGAGCCGCAGCTTTGACCGCACCCATCTGACCAGTCGTATACGTCGTATCAAAACGACCAATCGCTGTATCAATCACAAAATCGTACAATGGCTTCGCATGGTCGACCAACGAGCGCACCGCCTCATTACCACGTTCAATACGCAGATCGCACGGGTCCAGATTGTCATCCGCTACAGCAACAAACGTCTGCGACAAGAACGTTGCATCTAATCCAAACGCGTGTAATGCAGCCTTCTGCCCAGCAGCATCACCGTCAAATGTAAACACAATGCGCGAGCTCAGCGACTGTCCGTCAACTTTCAACGGGCCGATAAGTTGCACCGCTCCAAGTGAATCATCGGCAATAAGTCGGCGTACGATTTTCGCATGTTCCGCACCAAACGCGGTACCACACGTAGCGATCGCCGTATCGATACCAGCCAGATGCATCGCCATCACATCCGTGTAACCTTCGACGATCACCGCTTGCCGCTTCTTCACAATCGCTGACTTCGCAATATCAATACCGTACAGTACTTGCGTTTTGCGGTACAGTGCCGTGTCTGGTGTATTGATGTATTTGGCGTTAATCGTATCGTCTTCGTATAGCTTGCGCGCGCCAAAACCAAGTGTGCGACCGGTCGAATCACGAATCGGCCATGTTACACGGCCGCGGAAATAGTCATACACGCCGCGCTGCCCACGTCGAGCAAGTCCCGCGTCAAGCATTTCTTGCTGCGTGAAACCTTTACCAGCTAAATGACGCACAAGATTATCCCAACCTTGCGGCGCATAACCACATCCGAATCGTTCACAATCGGCTTGGCTGAAATTGCGGCCACCAAGCAGTTTGCGGGCGGGAAGTGCTTCCTTCGTGAGAATTTGCGAAACAAAAAACCGTTGTGCTTCCTCATTAGCTTCGAGCAGACGAGTACGTTTTGAGCCGACAGGCTTATCTGGCGACGGGCCATTTTCGTAATGCAGCTCAATGTGATAACGGTCAGCGAGCAGCTCGACAGCCTCACGGAAGTCAATATTTTCTTGCTGTTCGACGAACTTAAACACATCGCCGCCGAGTCCACAACCGAAGCAATGCCATACACCGAGTGCTGGTCGCACGTTAAAACTTGGCGTTTTTTCATCGTGGAACGGGCATAGACCGACGAACGTACCTGTACCTGACGCTTTCAACGTCACGCTTGCAGACACGATATCGTACAGGTCAGCCCGCGCTCGCACCTGTTCGACGTCTTCTTTCTTGATCATCCCGGCCATAACGTTCAACAATACCGTCATGCTGGGAGCTGGCTAGTTCACGCGAAGTTTCTGCGTTGATTGTGCGCCAACCGGTGTGTGCTGTATATACGATGTTCGACACGCTCCGGGCCGCTCGGCCAAGTCTTACGGTCGCGCATCGTATATACAGCACACGCCTCGCTTTCGGTGAACGTTACTTACACTATTCTCATTCACCAGCTCAAGACTCGATATCACATTAAGCCGAGGAGTTGCTTGATGGAGTTGATGTTCGACCGTAAGACTTGGCCGAGCGGCCCGGAGCGTGTCGAACATCAACTCCATCAAGCAACTCCGACCACACCCATATATTGATTAACCGCTTAGCACAAGATCGAATGCAGCGCGAGCGCGGAATTATCGGTCAGGGAGGCAACCTGATCGACAGCAACACGCAGCCGTTCATCATCGTTCACTGCTTCACGCCAGTCGTCAAGGAATACGCTTTCGAGTGCATCAGACGGATTTGGCGAATCAGCCATAAGCACATCAATAAGATCGACAATAATCCGTTGTTCTTCTTCGTGGAATGGCTCACGTTCACGCGGTGCCATAACAAAATGCACGGCAATACCTTTGAGCGCGACGATTTCATAGCTCGTTTCTTCAGGGATAACCACGTTTGCCCGATATCGTACGAGCGGCCCGGAACCGTACGTGTCGCGCGTGGCATGTTCCACTGACCACGCAAACCGTCCGATCAAATCACTGGTAATGTTTTTGAGCTGTGCGAGCGAAGCTCGTGAACCATTGAAATTATCAGGGAACATATGCAATGTGCGCAATCGGTTCAGTGCATCAACTAACCGGTCACTGTCCCATTGCGAGCCATACCATGCGCGCGTTTGCGTCACAACACTGTCGACAATGCGCGGATCAGTGAGCGCAATCGGATTGAACGCACCGGTTGCAATCGCGTCTTCCACATCGTGCACGCTATACGCGATATCATCTGCCAAGTCCATAACTTGGCATTCCATCGGGCGCGTAGCTTCAGGAGCGCCGATTTTCAGCCAACGGAATACCGCTTCATCATCTGGGTATACGCAATATTTTTTACTGCGTTCACCTTTAGGATGCTGATCAGCTTCAGCAAGCGTCCACGGATATTTGACAGCCGCGTCGAGTGAAGCACGCGTAAGATTGACACCTGCTGATCGACCGTCCTCGTGGAACACTTTCGGCTCAAGTCTTGTAAGCAGACGCAAGGTTTGCGCGTTGCCTTCAAATCCGCCAATATGCGCAGCAATGGACGCGAGCGCGCGTTCACCGTTATGCCCGAACGGCGGATGACCGAGATCGTGGGCAAGGCACGCGCAGTCAACCACGTCAGGATCGCAACCGAGTAATTTGCCGATTTGCCGACCGATTTGCGCAACTTCGAGCGTATGTGTGAGCCTCGTGCGCGCAAAATCGTCGGTTCCAGCGATCAAAATTTGACTTTTGGCTCCGAGTCGGCGTAGAGCAGACGAGTGAATAAGCCGAGCACGATCGCGCTCGAACGCGGTTCGTGATTTGGATTTAGGCGGTTCAACAGCCCAGCGTTCCTCGTCGAATGCACAGTATGCTTCGCCTGCTGGTATTGTTTCCGTCCGCTGCATCGTGTTATTGCACCTCCCCTCGCCTCAGCTTAGCAGCAGCATTCACTCAGTCTGCTCATACTGCGCATGCCAGTTCGCGCCGAAATCAGTGATACCGCAATCAGTGTTGTTCAGCGACAGCCGTCACACGGTGCATAAAGTCGTCAAGGAATCGTGACGCGTTGACTGCAATCGCCACATTCGTAGTCTTAAACGGGTCAGCAAGTCGATCGTAATCGCCGATCGTGCGACCACGTGTGGCACCGTCAAGATCAACTTTCAGATTAATTGGCAGTGTAGCAACGATCGTCGGGTCGAGGGCCGCCGCTACTGCGAGCGGATCGTGCAGCCCGCAACCACCAAGGTTTGGTGCGGTGGTCTCATACGCGTGAATGTAATAATCGGTCATGTCAGCGAGGAAACGTCCGGCTGGTGTATCCAGATCACGCCAACGTTGCGTTTGACGGCGAGTGAGCAGTGTTTGCATAGTCACGTCGAGTCCGATCATGGTCGAGCGTACACCGGAACGGAACAGGTAGTCGGCAGCTTCAGGATCTTGTGAAATATTAGCTTCGGTCCATGCGTTCACATTGCCGGGAACAGTGAGCGCGCCACCCATGAGTACGATACTGCCGAACAAGTTGCGGATTTCGGGAGCGCGGCGCAATGCGGTTGCAATATTAGTGAGTGCACCGGTTGGTATGTACGTGAGTTCTTTGCCGTATGTTTTGACTGCGTCGATGATAAAATCGACTGCCGGCTCGGATTCGGGCTCGCGGTTTGCGTCAGGGATATCGATTTCGCCGATACCGTTGTTGCCGTGGATGAAGGCTGAACCGGCGCTGACCGTAAACGTGTCTCGCGTAAGCGGATGATCGACGCCACGGTAGACGGGAACTTCAGGGTGACCGAAGAGTTCGGCGACGGCGAGCGCATTGCGTACGCCTTGATCGACGGTGACATTACCGTATGTGCCGGTGATGCCGACGAGTTCCGCTTCACCGCTGCCTAACGCATAGGCGATGGCAAGCGTGTCATCAATGCCAGTGTCCAAGTCGAGGATGATTTTCTTCATGATAAGCCTCCCTGCTGAATCGATACGATGGCCGTATGATACGTATTAGCGTATCTCGCGTATCGTTATCATGCTGCAAGCCACTCCGCTTTGGCACAGAGAATTCAGTCGCTGTTCGCCTACCGGCGACTTATCTGACGCTGACTACAGACTTATCTCAATATCTCAATAAGCAGCTTGGTACAGTAGCTCACCTATCGAAACGTTCGCAAATGAGCGCAGGTGTGCCGTAGGATGCTTGCGCACCGTGACCGGTAGCTGCGTAAGCCGCAACGACCGAAGCAAGCTGAGCTGCTTCGTGCAGTTCGAGTCCCGAAGCGAGTCCAGCGAGTACAGTGCCCATAAACGAGTCACCGCAACCGGTAGTATCGACTGCTTGGACGCTGACCGGAGCGATACGAGTTACGCAGTTAGTGGATGCGGATACGGTTACCACGTCGGCGTCTAAACTGTGTTTCGCATTGTTCGCAGTAGTGTCCAATACCACTGATCCGTCACCGCCGAGTGTCACAATTGCTCGCTCACAACCGAATGCATGCAACCGTTCTAGGGCAATCATCCAGTCGAAATTACTCCAGTTGCCATCGTCTGGTTCGTCAATGCGTAAGAGTTGAGCCATTTCATGCTCGTTGACGAGCAATATATCCGTTGCTGCGATCAGCTCGGCTGGTAGTTCAGGCACGAACGGCGAATCGTTGAGCAACACTGTAACACCAGCTTCATGGCACATGCGAGCAGCTGCAGTAACCGTTTCAATCGGACTTTCTAAACACAAGCCAAGTACCGATGAAGAGACGAGTATGTCATGTGATGCGTTGACATAGTCAATGTCGACCATCGCATTTGAACCAGGTGAGTACACGATCGTGTTCTCACCGCACGCGTCTACAGTGATCACAGTCGTGCCGCTTGCGCCCGGCACATGACGCACATATGTCGTATCAACGCCCGACTTATTCAATTCACCAAGCAGAAAATCAGCATTCGCATCAGAACCGACCGCGCCGAACATGCGAACCTGCGCACCGAGCAGGGCAGCTTGTGCAGCTTGATTGCCGGATTTGCCACCGGGCAGAATTCGTAACGGCCCAGCGTTGACTGTCTCTCCCGGTTTCGGCAATCGTTCAGTTGTTACCGTATAGTCCGCGTTCATTGAGCCAATTACCGACACGCTGCCATGCATACGGCCCAGCAAGTCGAACATATCAGACAGACCACGATTGTCAGTTCTCATATCTTTTACCTTAGCAGCCACACTGCTGCAAGCCTTAGCACCACTTTGCAACTTTTACTAGTATGACCGTTAAAGTATGCCGCAAAAACATACTTTATCGGTCATACTAGTAAAAGTGTGATTTTATGATATACTTTTACTAGTATACTAGTAAAAGTTGGAGTCTTATGGAGCTGAAGCCTAGACCGAAATATCTCAACATGCTTGTTGCAACACGAGATAATGGCCTTATTAAAGTCATCACAGGCATGCGCCGATGCGGTAAATCATCATTACTCGCACTCTTCCACCGTTACCTTACTGAGCATGATATTGCGGAAGATCACATTATCAACATCAATCTTGAATCATTCCAGTACAACGATTGTGATGAGAAGCAACTGCATCAGACCATCGTGACTCATATACAAGATGACGGTCGATATTATTTACTCCTTGACGAAGTTCAACTTGTCAACCATTGGGAACGAGCCATCAACGCATTACGTGTCGAGCATAATGTTGATATTTATTTAACCGGCTCAAACGCGCATCTACTCTCTAGTCATCTGGCAACACTTCTAGCCGGACGCTATATTGAAATCAATGTGTTTCCGCTGTCATTCCAAGAGTTTTTGGACTATACCAATATGCACAGTGACCGAATCGCCGCATTCGATCGATACACAAGGTATGGAGGACTACCGCCTGTAGTTGATCAGGGTACCAATCAGGCATTAGCACACACCGTGCTCAATGGTGTGTATAACACCATTGTGATGCGGGATATTGCCCAGTATCTGCAAATTCGCAATCCGATGGTATTTAATGATATAACCCGTTATCTTGCCGATACAGCAGGATCGCCAACACCTGTCGCTAAGATTGAGCATCGGCTGGTTAGCTCTCACCGATCTACTACGAACGAAACTATCGAACGATATATTTCTGGACTATTAGATGCTTATCTATTTTATCGTGCGTCACGTATTAACGTCAAGGGCGGTGGTCATCTTCAAGGGCTCAATAAGTATTATCCGGCTGATCTCGGTATCAAGAACATGTTGCTTGGCTATCCATCCGGTAATTTCGGTGTTCTACTCGAAAATGTTATTCATAACGAGTTGTGCACACGTGGATACACAGTTCAAGTAGGGAAAATAGACAAACTGGAAATTGATTTTGTGGCGACACGAATGAGAGACGATCTCACCGTCGAGCAAATACTCATTCAAGTCAGTGCCAGCATTATGGACCCTGAAACACGTCGGCGCGAATTTGAACCATTCCTGCAACTCGGCAACCAACCGGGTCGACGTATGGTCTTAACCCTAGACACATTTGGGTTAGGAACCGTTGACGGTATCGACGTCGTCAACGCGCTCGACTGGTTGACTGAATAACAATGGTTATGGTGCGAGCCAAAGATTGGCTCGCACCATAACCATTATTTTTATTCCTTACTCGAGCTCGACGGCTCCGGTGTAGAGCTGGTAGTACTCACCTTGCTGAGCGATAAGCTCATCGTGGGAGCCGCGTTCGATGATGCGGCCGTGATCGAGCACCATAATCACATCGGAGTTGCGCACTGTAGACAACCGATGCGCAATAACGAACACGGTACGTCCCTTCATAAGCGCATCCATGCCAGCCTGAACGACTTCCTCAGTGCGCGTGTCGATAGATGACGTAGCCTCATCGAGAATAAGCGCCGGCGGATCAGCAACCGCAGCACGCGCGATCGAGATCAACTGACGCTGGCCTTGCGATAAGCCTGAACCGTCACCTTCAAGCACAGTCTGATAACCTTGCGGCAGCATACGGATGAAGCCGTCCGCGTTCACAAGCTTTGCTGCCTCAATGCACTCTTCATCAGTTGCGTCGAGACGACCGTAGCGAATATTGTCCATCACTGTACCGGTAAACAAGTTCACATCCTGCAGCACCACACCAAGCGAACGACGCAGATCAGGCTTACGAATGTTCGCTACCGAAATACCATCGTAGAGAATCTGACCTTCCTGAATGTCGTAGAACCGGTTGATAAGGTTCGTCACCGTAGTCTTACCAGCACCGGTTGCGCCGACAAGCGCAATCTTTTGACCGGGCTTAGCGAACCACGTGATGTCATGCAGCACCGGTTTGTCTGGGTTATAGCCGAACGTTACATTGGTGAAGCGCACATCGCCGCGTAGCAACGTATAACGCCCATCAGGAGAGGTAACCGCCTGCTCCTTAGCTTTAATTGCCACCTCACGAGCCGAACCTTGCAGCTTTTCTGCTGCTTTAAGCGAGCGAGTACCGTCGTCACCTGCCTCACGCTTCCACGCCCAATGACCGGTTTCATGGTCTGTTTCAGTCATCGTACGGCCATCCTCGCCGAGTTTGACATTCACCAGCGTCACCGTACCACCGTCAGTTTCAATCGGCTCATCCATTAAGGCAAAGATACGAGAAGCACCAGCGAGCGCCATCATCACCATGTTGAGCTGCATGGATACCTGACCGAGCGGATTAATAAATGAGCGGGACAGGGTGAGCAACGAAATCAGTGTACCGAGGGTCAACGTACCGGCACCACTCAGACCAAAGTTACCGACACCAGCAAGTGCCATTGCACCACCGACAATAGCGAGCAAAATGTAGAGCACGTAACCCATGTTGCCTACAACCGGCATGGTGACGTTACCCCACGTGTTCGCTTCAGCAGACGCAGCGAACAGTTCTTCATTCTTTTCGTCGAAAGTCTGTTGCGTTGCATCCTCATGGTTGAACACCTTGATGACTTTCTGGCCGTTGACTGCTTCTTCAACGAATGCGTTCACATCACCAAGCCAGTGCTGCTGCTTGACAAAGTAACGACCGGCTCGAGAAACGATGACACGCACCATAAAGAACAGTGCCACAGTGAATACCAGAACGAATATGGTAATCGGCACCGACAGCCACAGCATCGAGATGATAGCTGCGATCGCAGAGACCATTGACGCAAACATCTGCGGGAATGACTGGCTAATGGCCTGACGCAGCGTATCAGTGTCGTTAGTGTAGCGACTCATAATATCGCCGTGTTCGTTCGTATCGAAGTATCGAATTGGCAGATACTGCTGGTGTGCGAACATATCGTCGCGGATGGTTTTGAGCGTGCCTTGTTCGACCGTAACGATCAGCCACATCCATAGCCAGCTTGAGACAATACCGGCAACATACAGGCATCCCATAAGCGTGAGTGCACGCAGTAATGGACCCCAATCCGGGTTTGAGGCACCGACCATCGGTAAGATATATGTGTCGATAAGCGTTTGAAGGAACAACGCCGAACCGGCCTGTGCCGCAGCACCAATAAGAATGCATACAACGATAGCAGTCACACGCCAACGGTAATGCAAGATATAGCTGAAAATACGCTTGGTAGTACCGGGCGCAGGCTTGCCCATACCCGGCTTGCGCTTGCTGAAATTCTGTTTGGTATCGCTCATCGTGCCACTCCTTCCTGTTCCATACGCTTCACCTGTGCAACTTCATGTGCTGCTGCCTGTTCAAGCGCCGCTTGACCTTCTGCAGTGTTCTTGGTCTGAGATTCATAGATAGACCGGTATTCGTCGCATGTAGCCAGTAGTTCATCATGCGTGCCGCGTGCCATAATGCGACCATTGTTCATCACAAGAATCATGTCAGATTCCTGTACGGAAGCAACACGCTGCGCGATAATGATCTTGGTCGTGTCCGGAATTTCGTGGTGGAATGCGGCACGAATCAGGCGATCCGTCTTGGTATCAACAGCCGAAGTGGAATCATCAAGAATGAGAATCTTCGGCTTCTTCAAGAGCGCACGAGCAATACACAGACGCTGACGTTGGCCACCGGAAACATTGGTACCACCCTGTTCAATGTACGTATCGTACTTGTCAGGGAACTCTTGGATAAATCCGTCTGCTTGTGCAAGCTGGCAGGCATGGCGAATTTCCTCATCGGTAGCATTCGGGTTACCCCAACGCAAGTTTTCCTTGATCGTACCGGAGAACAGCACGTTCTTTTGCAACACCATAGCAACTTGATCGCGCAACACTTCAAGATCGTAGTCGCGCACATCAATGCCGCCCACCTTGAGCGTTCCAGAGGAAACATCATACAGACGTGGAACAAGCTGGACAAGCGACGATTTAGCCGAACCAGTGCCGCCGACGATGCCGATGGTCATACCGGATTGAATAGTCAGATCAATATCGTCAAGTACCGGTTTTTCGGAGCTATCGGAATAACGGAACGTAACGTGGTCGAACACAATCGAACCATCTGCAACATTGGTGACCGGATGATCAGGATCGCTCACCGTGCTTTCTTCCTGCAGCACTTGACAAATACGTTCGGCGGACGCTTGCGAAATGATAATCATGACAAAAATCATGGAGAGCATCATCATGGCCATGAGAATCTGCATCGCATACGTAACCAGAGCAGTCAAGTCGCCGGTAGTCAAGCCCATCGCAGCATTGTTACCGGAAGCAACGATCTGATTCGCGCCCATCCACGAAATAAGAATCATTGAGCCATAAATGCAGAGCATCATGAGCGGATTATTAAAACTCATAATGCGCTCAGCCTTGGTGAAATCTTTGAAGATACGCTGTGAGATTCGATCAAACTTGGAAATCTCGAACGGTTCGCGGTTATACGATTTCACCACGCGTACGCCCTGCAAATTCTCATCAACAACGTTGTTCAGTGCATCATACGTGTGGAACACACGCTCGAACACCGGATGCACAAGCACCGCAAGCCCGCACAAACCAATCGCCAAAATTGGCACGCAAGCGAGGAAAACGAACGAAATTGAAGGACTAATACGGAATGAGAAAATCCATGCAACTACCACCATGATCGGAGCACGCACGCCCATACGAATCATCATGCCGTATGCCATCTGTAGATTCGTGACATCGGTAGTAAGTCGCGTGATAATCGAACCAGTAGAGAATCGATCAATATTAGTAAAGCTGAAGCCCTGCACCTTCTCGAACTGATCGCGGCGCAGATTCTTCGCAAAACCAGCCGCAGCAATTGCCGCAAATTTACCAGCGAAGAAACCTGAAGTAAGCGAAGCTATCGAGCATAACAGCAAAATCAGGCCGAACTTAATGATAGCGGGCATACTACCGCCTGAAATACCGTCATCAATCAGCGAGGCCATAATCGTAGGAATCACGATTTCGAGAATGCTCTCAACAATCACAAACAGTGGTGTGAGCAGGCTTTCTTTCGTGTATTCGCGCATCGAACCCGCTAAAGTACGGATAATATGCTTCGGTCGCTCCGGTTCGACAGCCTTACGAGACTGCTCAATCGCAGCCTCGGTAGCGGTAGCACTATCGCTCATTATTCTCCTCCTTCATGTGGTTATATGGTTTTAGCTCTTCATCCTCATCGCCAGCTGTCGAGGAAGATAACTGGCTAGCCTCATGGTGTTCATACTCTTGTTGCGCTTCACGAATGTTTTCGCGCATGCGTTGTATACACATGCGCAGCGTTTCTTGCTCCAGTGGCGACAATCCGTTGACGAGCATCCGCTCCACACGATCAGCATTTGTTTTGAGATCAGCCACAATAGCATCCGCTTTGTGCGTGAGCACAATACGCTTGCATCGTGCATCGTGCGGTACCGGTTCGCGCACAATGAGTCCTTTTTTCTCCATAAGCGCGAGCACGCGCGACGCAGTAGAGCGAGTAATACAAAACTTCTGCTCGATGGTGTGCTGGTAGATTTCCTTATCGCGATTGCGATCCAGAAACGCGATAATATGCGCATTGCCACCTGTTGCCACACGAGCAGCTTCAGGCATGCTTTCACTGAGATATCGGTCCACTGCTCGAGTCAGTGAACGAACTTCAATGCTGAGGACATGCTGGTCCATATTCCTCCCGTCACGACTATTGTTTGCCATACAACAGTCTTATATGCAACAGTTGCATATACAACCATATGCGTGAAATCATGATAATCATCCCTATATACAACAATTGCATATACAACAATCGGCGTGTCATTACACTACCCAAACATGAGATGAGACTGTTGAAATCAAACGATCTCAACAGTCTCATATGCTCATGATGTCAGGTTATGTCAGCATCGAAATACGCCTATCAACTACTGCTGCTTTATCAATCGCGCATACTCGCGCAACATGAATTCAGTAATAGACAAACCATCCGTTGAAACCACCGTTATGGAATTAATCGGAGCTGGTTCAAGGAACATTCTCATTGACGGATTATCTGGCAACTTCGGCATCTCGCCACGCTCCCCCGCCTCTTCAAGCATCGCGACAACTTGCGAACCAACTGGATCAGATGACCACTGCGCAAACGTCGACCACTCGTTAAGCGGCATCGATTTGCCATCACCATCCAGTGCAACAGGCACTGACGCAGCAATATCGCGCGAACTAGAGCCCACTTCGATCGTGTATGTTCCAGCTTCCACATGCCAATCATTAAACTGTTCCGACCAATACGCGAACGCACGCTCGTCCAGTTCAATCGTCACACGTTTCGATTCACCGGCCTCAAGTTGCACTTTCACAAAGCCTTTAAGCTCGTGACGAGGTCGAGCCACATCGCACGCGCTAGGCGCAACATACACCTGCACAGTTTGTGCTCCAGCCATCGAACCAGTATTCGTAACCGTCGCGGTCACCACAGCCGAGTTAGCCCCACTCTTCTCAACTGCCACGTCGCCAATGGAGAACGTCGTATAGCTCAGTCCGTAGCCAAACGGATACGCAACAGCCTTGTCAAACGTGTCGTAATAACGGTAGCCAACAAACACGCCTTCACCATAGTCAACATGACCTTCTTCACCAGGCCAGTTAAGCGTACTCGGGTCATCGTGAATATCGAGCGGAATAGTCTGTGCCAGTTTGCCAGACGGATTCTCATCACCGAAGATCACGTCAGCGAGCGCCGCGCCACCAGCCTGACCAAGCAGCCACGATTCGAGAATGCCTTGAGCTCGTGAAGCCCACGGCGAGACAGCAACCACAGAACCGTTAGACAGTACGACAACCACATGGTCGTTCACTGCCGCTACCCGGTCAAGCAGCTCAAGTTGCTTAGCCGGCAGATCAATATCCGTGCGGTCAAAACCCTCGGATTCAGCCGCATCAGGAAGACCAAGGAACAAAATCGCCACCTCAGCGCTTTTAGCCGCATCGACCGCATCCGATTCGAGGGCTGGGTCGGCAGGTGCGAGATCAAGCGTGAAGCCCGGCGCAAACGTGGCGTTCACACCGCGAGCCGTAAGCGCATCGAGGAACGATGTGGTTCGAGTGGGCGTAATATGCGAAGAGCCACCGCCTTGATAACGCGGAGTGCGTGCAAACTCGCCGATTACCGCAACATGCGCAGCTTTGCTGACAGGCAAGATTGCATCATCGTTTTTGAGCAAAACGATTGATTCGACGGCCGCGCGACGTGCAGTCTCGTGATGCGCATCTACGTCATACTGATAATCGTTGACGTTCATTGCGGCGCGTGTCTTGTCAACGAGATCGATCATACCTTGCGCCATATTGTCAAGTTGCGCAGAGGAGATGCGTCCGTCTTGCGCAGCTTCGACGATCTGCGAATCGGTGCCACTTGGCGGCATTTCAAGGTTGAGACCGGCATTGAGTGAGGCGACGCGATTGTGATCGGCACCCCAGTCAGACATGACGATGCCCTTGAAACCCCATTCGTTGCGCAATACGTCGGTCAGTAACCACCGGTTTTGTGCGCAATGTACGCCGTTGATTCGGTTGTATGCGCACATCACCGTCCACGGTTGCGCAGTTTTGACGATATGTTCAAATGCTGGCAGATAGATTTCGCGCAATGCGCGCTGGCTGATGCGCGCCGAAATGCGCAGTCGATCAGTTTCCTGATTATTAGCCGCAAAATGCTTGAGCGAAGTGCCTATGCCTTTGGATTGCACTCCTTCAACAATACCGACTGCCTCATGCCCCGCCAGATATGGGTCTTCTGACCAGTATTCAAAGCACCGGCCACCAAGCGGATTGCGTTTGATATTCACACCGGGACCCAAAATAACGGCAACTTTTTCTTGCACGCATTCCTCACCCATCGCTTCGCCGACCTCGCGGATGAGATCAGGATTCCATGAGCTGGCGAGTCCTGCAGCTGGCGGGAAGCATGTTGCCGGTACCGATGCATCAAGATCAGTTTGTCCATCACCTGCTGGAATACCCTTACGCAGTCCATGCGGACCATCGGTAATCATGTAACCCGGAATACCTTTAGCCTCAATGCCTTGCAAATGCCATGCGTCAGCGCCAGAGGTTAGCGACGCTTTTTCTTCAAGCGTCAGATCATGCACAGACGGATACACGTGTTCACTCATATCACAACCTCATTGTCTCCATGTTGACGATATTGCTCATCATCATTACTTAATATTAGCGGCCAGCAAGTGCCGACATTACGCAACAATAAATATGACCGATTGTAGATCCTCGCGGCGCGACGAATGGCCGATAAGGAGTTCAAACTCACCGGGTTCGACGATGCGCTTGGCATCCGGGTCAACGATCGTGCAATCAGCAACCGGAATGTCGAACTTAACTGTTGCGCACTCCCCCGGCGCTAACGTCACACGATGGAACGCCTTAAGTTCACGGTCAGTCCAGCTATACGACGTCACAACATCGTTGATATACACTTGTACAACCTCAGTACCTGTTCGATCTGCAGTATTCGTGACCGTAATTTCAGCGTGCACAGTGTCGTTGGTCGCAAATGTACCGTCGCCGCGCGATGCGCCGCCAGCAATCGTCGGCTCACCATACGCGAACGTCGTATATCCTTCGCCTTCACCGAATGCGAATGCAGGATCTTGTGTAAGATCAGCGTAACGATTACCGTGCTGACCGCGAATCTGGTTGTAGTAAACCGGCAACTGTCCAGCGTGACGCGGGAACGTGATCGGCAATCTGCCAGACGGATTGACGTGGCCGAGAATAATTTCGGCGATCGCACGCCCACCTTGCATACCCGGGCTCGGCGCCCACAAAATCGAACCTGTGCCAACGGTTGGATTGTTGCAGCGTTTCGCGAATACATCATTTGCACCGACGATAGACGCTGGCAGAATCTGCGGCTTGGAACTGATCAGTACTGTGACCATTGGCTTGCCAGTCTCACGAGAGACTTCCGCAAGCGCGTCAAGCATCGCATTCTGTCCGCCGAGCAGGTCGAGTGTTGCTGTCGAACAGCTTTCGCCGATGAGCTGAACCACGTCGCCAACGACCGCGACGACCAGGTCAGATTCGCGCGCATTTGCTACTGCTTCATCAATCAGAGTCTGATCAACAGCCGCGTTCACTGCGACTTTCGGACGTGGTTGACCGTCGGGGAAGAACTTGCCAGCTGGGTCATCGACCAAATCGACAACATTCGCACCACGCGAGTACACAACATCACAGGAATCGCCAGCAAGTTCACGAATACCGTCGAGTACTGTGGTGATCATGTTACGTGGATGACCGTCAGGCATCCAGTTGACTTGGCCAGAACTTCCAGCCCAATCACCAAGTTGAGTTTGCGCATCGTCGGCAAGCGGTCCGACAACCGCAATACGATTCGCAGTTTCAGCTGCGAACGGCAACGCACCGTCGTTGCGTAGCAGTACGACCGATTCGCGTGCCAACTCAAGATTCAGCTGCTGATGTTTCTCGGAGCCGATCACCGAGGCGATACGCGCTTCGTCAGGAAGCCTCGGATCTTCAAACAAACCAAGACGGAACTTGACTGCCAAAATCCGCTCGACTGCAGCGTCAATCAGCGATTCGTCAAGCAAACCGGAACGAACAGCTTCAATCGCACCATCGTAGAATTGCGGCGTGGTCATAATCAGATCATTGCCGGCCTTTACCGCGTCAGCTGCAGCGTGCACATAATCCGGCTTGACATGCTGTTCCCACACTGATCGGCCGACGTTATCCCAGTCGGTAATCAGCATGCCGCAATAGCCCCAGTCGCCGCGTAGCTTATCAGACAACAGCCACTTGTTGAACGTGACCGGTACGCCGTCAATAGACTCGTAGCCGAGCATGAACGTGCCGCAGCCTTCTTTTGCAACGCGTTCGAACGGAGGCAGGAACCATGATTCGAGTTTGCGATGGCTCAAGTCAGCTTCAGACGCATCACGGCCACCTTGCGTTTCGGAGTATCCGGCGAAATGCTTGGCACATGCGAGAATAGCATTCTTCGGCAACGGTTCTCCAACTTTCGCACCACCTTGGTAGCCGCGCACGATTGCCGAAGCGAGTTCACCGATAAGGTAGGGGTCTTCGCCAAACGTCTCTCCTACGCGACCCCAGCGGGTATCGCGGCCGATGCACAGCACCGGCGAGAATGTCCAATGCACACCAGTGCAAGATACCTCTTCTGCAGTGGCACGGCCTACCGCTTCGATCTTATCCGGGTCCCAACTGACGGCCATGCCGAGCTGCTCGGGGAAGATGGTCGCGCCCGGCCAGAATGAGTATCCGTGAATGCAGTCGTCGCCAATCACCAGCGGGATGCCGAGACGGGTTTTCGTGTTGACGAGATCGACTGCACGCGGCAGGTCTGCTGGACTCGTATGCAAAATAGAGCCGACATGCTTGTTAACGATTAGATCTTCCAGATCGCCACTGCGCGCGTCGAGCTGCATCATCTGGCCGACTTTTTCTTCGAGGGTCATGCGATGAATGAGATCAGTGATGCGCTCAGCGTCAGTGAGGTCAGTATTGCGGTACGGAGGAATCGCAGGGGTATCACTCATAACTGAGCTCGCTTTCTTCAATGAAGACGAACAATGAATTACTTAGTTACCATTCGGTAGTTTAGCATCGGTGCAGCAACGACACGCCACCGCAATACCGCCATCACGGCAGCATCACAACACAGTTGTATCAGCACTATCTGCGCAACCAATCAGCGATAGTCATCCCACAACGGAGACGGAAACAGTAACTCCTCAAGATCAGCCCACTCCTCATTGAGATCAATAGATGGCTCGCGCAACCACCTCAGCTGCACACCATCCATCACCTCCATCGCACGACGCACTACCGGACGCATGCGATCATCCCACGCAACATACTCGGACGGAATACGCCAATCAAACGAAGAATAATAACGCCAAATATTTTCAGCACGCGACGCAAACTCATCATGCAACGGATGCTCAGGATTAAACGACTCAACCTGCAACATCGAAAACAACTGCACCAGCTCACGTCGTCGCGAATTAAATCGCACAAGAAAACGCAAATATGCCGGGAACCGCAGATCATTCGGCGACGAACCAGGCAATCTCGAATGGAGGAAATCTTCAACGTTGCCCG
This sequence comes from Bifidobacterium hapali, assembly GCF_002259755.1. Lineage (GTDB taxonomy): Bacteria > Actinomycetota > Actinomycetes > Actinomycetales > Bifidobacteriaceae > Bifidobacterium > Bifidobacterium hapali. The sequence continues at coordinate 29,119 of NZ_MWWY01000005.1, read as the reverse complement.
TTACGCTGTAATTGTCCCGATACACCATCGCCAACAGATTGTCTTTACTGCCGATGTAACGCAGCACACCCTGTTTCGTGACACCAACCTCATCCGCCACATCCTGAATAGAAATGCCGTTATACCCGCGCTCAGAGATCAGTCGAACCGCAGCATCGAGAATCTCACGGCGGCGCTCCTCAGGAGTTTTGCGCACACGCTTGGAAGATGATGGAACTGTTGACATAACTGATCAGTGTAATGCCAGAGGTGGCGTGCTGAGGACGCAGAACACGCAGCACATATACAACACACAGCTCGCGCAGAATATGCAGCACGCGGTTTACTTACGCATATAGCGCACAGCTATGCAGATATGCAGCTTCCAGCTGTACATGAGTCATCTACACATCGTCGCGACACGCCGAAGTGGAAAGTTCTGCTATTTCCTGTATAGTATCCATCTGTTGTCTGGATCCAGTCCGCTGGAAACGGCCACATGGTGGATATAGCTCAGTTGGTAGAGCATCTGATTGTGGTTCAGAAGGTCGCGCGTTCGAGCCGCGTTATCCACCCCACCAAAGCCTCCCCACGTGGGGAGGCTTTTTCGTTTCTCCCTCTAGCCCTTAAATCTGCGTGGCAGAAAACGCTCACTGACGGTGACCTCAGCGAGCATTTTCCGCCACTCATACCGGTGCGTGGCGGTTTTCACTCGCTAAGCCCCCATTCAGCGAGCCATTTCCGCCACTCATACCGGTGCGTGGCAGAAAACGCTCACTACCAGTACCCTCAGTGAGCAAAAACCGCCACGCAGACTAGGCCGTGGCAGAAAACGCTCGCTGAGTCTCATTCAGTGAGAGAAAACCGCCACTCGTACTGATGCGTGGCGGAAAACGCTCACTACCAGTACCCTCAGTGAGCCTTTTCCGCCACTCCATACTTGGACGCTAGTAGGTAAGCTACTGAGCACAAAGTATGCTGCAGCTGCAGCCGTTTGCGTGACTGTGCGCTCAGTAACAGTCAAACTCAGACAACCCTGCCGCATCACGCGGTAAACTCTCCTGTGATATCGATAACTGTCAGATTCCATACACAGTCCATCCCAAGGAGACAACATGCTGTCCTTCGAAAACGACTATTCCTGCGGCGCAACCCCCGAAATCATTGCGCGCCTCGCACAAACAAACACCACACAGTTTCCCGGCTACGGATCCGACCAGATCTGTGAACAAGCCAAAGCAAAAATCCGTAAAGCATGCGATGCTCCACAAGCGGACGTATGGTTCCTCGTCGGAGGTACGCAAACTAATCAAACAGTCATCGACTCCATTACACCGCAGTACGCCGGCGTTGTCGCAGCTGCCAGTGGCCACGTCAACGTGCATGAAGCTGGCGCGATCGAAGCGACCGGACACAAGGTCTTGACACTCCCCCAGCACAACGGCAAAATCGACGCTGACGAACTCGACGCTTACTGCGCAACCTTCTATGCGGATGGTAACTACGAGCACATGGTCTTCCCCGGCTCCGTCTACATTTCACAAGCCACCGAATACGGCACATTGTATACCAAGGCTGAACTCGAACGCATCGCCGAGATCGCGCACAAGTATGACATGCCGTTGTTTGTCGATGGTGCACGTCTCGGTTACGCGCTTACAGCCACCGGTAACGATGTCACGCTCGCTGATCTCGCCCATATTGCCGACGTGTTTTACATCGGCGGCACCAAGGTGGGCGCACTGTTTGGCGAGGCAGTCGTGTTCACTCATCACGGACAGTTCAGCAATACACCGAAGCATTTCCTCACGCTTATTAAGCAGCATGGCGCGTTACTGGCTAAAGGTTGGCTGCTTGGATTGCAGTTTGACACGCTGTTCACTGACGATCTGTATTGCCGTATTGCACAGCATGCGAACGTCGCCGCCGATCGTATCCGCGACGTACTGCGCAGCAAAGGCTATACGCTCACATTCGACGCACCTACGAATCAGATCTTTATTACTGTCGACGAGCCGACACGCACGCGACTGGAGCAGCACGTGCGTCTTGGGTTTATGGAACAAGCTGACGAAACGCACACGGTGATGCGTATTTGCACGAGCTGGTCCACTACGGACGAGCAGGTTGAGGAGCTGATTGCACTGTTGTAAAAACGAATCGCTGCGACTTCTTCAATCTGAGAGGCAGTTTTTTCGTTCTGTAAGGGTCTTTCTTCAATCTGAGAGGCAGTCAGTCTCACTTGAAACTCATTCCACACCCACATTTGGGGCAGAATATGGTTCATATAAGAATATATGCTGCCTCTCAGATTGAAGAAAGACCCCTGCAGCGTCGGATAACTGCCTCTCAGATTGGAGAAGACAGGGCGTCGCTTTTACAAAACACAGCAACATTTACGCGAAACGGTTTGTATCCGCAATCGCTTCACGTTCCATATCCACGAACTTTGCAACAGACGCTTCAACTGAATAATGCTCTTTCGTATGCTTGGCATATCGCTCACCCCACACAGCTAACTCCTGCGGATGGTCAATCCACCAATCAATACGCTGTGCCAATGCAGCCACATCACGCACCGGGAACAGTGACTCGTCAAGCAGCGCAAACTGGCCGGCCGCGCTCAACTCAGACGAAGCAATCACTGGCACCAGACCAGAAGCCATGCCTTCAATCACACTTAACGACTCAATATCAACAATTGACGGATGCACAAACAGATCGCACGAGCGCAGCAATGCTGGCATGTCAGCATTACGATGGAATCCAATGGATGCCGGCCGATGCAGCAACCGATGCGCGCGGAATCGCAAATACCGCTGCAATGGCCCCGTCCCGCAAATCGTGAGCTCAATATCTTTCGCGTGACGACAGCGAGCAATCGCTTTAATCAACGTAATATGGTCTTTTTCATGCGTAAGTCTGCCAGATGCAACAATACGGAACGGCACAGGCGTACTCTCACCAGCCACGCGCTGCCTCTTCGATGTGAACCGCGCCGTGTATCCATTTGAAATCACATGTAATTTGGCCTTGTAACCGTGCGCACGCAACTGGCCGGCAATCATCTCGGTTGGCGCATGAATATGGCCAACATTGCGATACAGCCAAACGCGAAACAGCCAATATAGAAAGCTTGAAATACCTGGAACGTATTTGAGCGGACCAGCTGAATAGGTCACATTCTCAGGCTGTAAATGAAAGCCTGCTGTAACCGGAATACCCATTGCTCGCGCAGCTTTAAGCGCGTGACGACCAAAACGGAACGGCAGATAAATATGCACCACATCAACGCCACGGAACGCTGTGCGGAACAAGGTTTCACTTGGTTCCGCAAACTGCATCTGCTGCTTAGCAGCCACCCACGAGACAAGGGGCACATGGCTCACACGAGCCGGATATTCGGGCGCGCCAATGCCAACAAGCCGCACATGATGTCCTTGCCGTTCGAGTTCGTGCGCGTATTGGAGTGCTGAATTGGATGTACCGTTGCCCTTGTTACCGATCGTGTCCATTACAAGAGCGATGGTTAGAGGCCGTTCGATCTCCGGCGCACATAGATGAGTAGTTTTGCCGCTATTTTCCTTGCGTTCACGCATTAGCCTATATTATCGCCGCCACCGACCGCATCTATAGCTGTGCTGCGTGGCGGTTTTCTCTCGCTGAGAGCAGTCTCAGCGAGAGAAAACCGCCACGCAGCACAGCCGGGGTACTGGACGGCAGCACATGGCACAATGATGGGCATGAGTGATATGAACGTTTCCCCCATTGTCATGACTTCCGTTCCCGACTCTGCAGACCGCCCGCTTGGCACGCCGCTCGGCGCACATCCGACGCGCGTACTGTTCCTTGGCGCGGGCGAGCTTGGCAAAGAAGTCACTATCGAACTCATGCGACTCGGCGCGTGGGTGTGCGCAGCTGATTCGTACGCGGGCGCACCTGCCCAGCAGGTAGCACATGAATACCGCGTACTCGATATGGCAAATGCAGCCGAGTTGCGTGCGCTGTTTGACGAGATTCAGCCGGATATTATTGTGCCAGAGATCGAAGCAATCGCCACAAGTGAACTGGCTGAAGCAGCTGCGCGCGGTATCCAAGTGGTACCGAGTGCTGAGATTGCCGCGATTTGCATGGATCGAGAACGTCTGCGCGTGCTCGCTCATGAAGAACTTGGTTTGCCGACGACACCGTACCGTTTTGCTGGCTCACTGGCCGAGTTGCGCGAGGGTGCGGATGTGATTGGCTATCCGTGCGTGGTCAAACCGGTGATGAGTTCGTCGGGTCATGGCCAGTCGATTGTGCGATCGGCGGATGCGATTGACGCAGCGTGGATCGAAGCGCAGGAGGGTCGCCGCGCGGCTGGCGAAGGCGACGTGTCACGCGTGATCGTCGAAGCGTTGGCGCCGCTTGACTATGAGTTGACAGTGCTGACGGTGAGCTCGTCGGCGGGCATTGTCACCTGTGCGCCGATTGGTCAACGCCAAGAGTCTGGAGACTATCGCGAGTCATGGCAACCAGCCGCAGCTGATAACACGGTGTTGGCCAAGGCTCAGTCGATTGCGCGCCGTGCCGTGAAAGGGCTGGTTGCCAAAGCTACAGCGACCGGCGAGCATGGTTGGGGCGTGTTCGGCGTGGAATTATTTGTATTGAAAGATGGTTCAGTTCTGTTCAACGAGGTTTCGCCACGCCCGCACGATACTGGTATGGTGACGTTGATTTCACAGCGCTTAAGCGAGTTTGCACTGCACGCACGCGCAATTTTGGGATTGCCGATCACCGCCGACCATGTGACTTTATCAATCCCAGACGGGACAGTCGCCGCAAGTCACGCGATCGTCGTGTCTGGCGATGGCGAGGCCGAATTTACTCATGTTGCTAACGCGCTAGCTGAGCCGAACACCGACCTGCGTATTTTTGCTAAGCCTGAGGTCCACGGTCATCGTCGCATGGCGGTTGCCTTGGCGATTGGCGATAGCGAGGCTGATGCCCGTGCCAAGGCCGACCGTGTGGCCGATAGGCTTGAAATTACTGTGCGCTAGTGCAGCGAATCATTCTCAATAAGAAAAGTGTGAGGCTTACCGTTCACCCAATCGCACATTTATTCATGCATAATCGTTGAAATTTCAACGATTATGAGGTTTGTTCATTTGAGCGATTTTGTTCGTTCGGCTCACACTTTTGTTATTGAGAATGATTCGCTGCAACGAGTGTCGGTTGTAGCCCTTTATTGGTACCCTTTTACCGTTATTCCGCTGATTTGAAAGGCGATCATGGAGAAACTGGAAAAGCTCTACGAGGGCAAGGCCAAGCAGCTGTACGCAACCGATGACCCAGAGATTCTGTGGGTTGAATACAAGAACACCGCAACGGCCGGCGACGGTGAAAAGAAGGAAGATTTCACCGGTAAAGGCCGTCTGAACAACCTCATCACCACGATTATCTTTGATCTGCTCAAGGCTCGCGGCATCAACAGCCATCTCGTCAAGCGTGTGAACGACACCGCCCAGCTGGTGCGCAAGATGGACATGTTCCCGCTCGAGATCGTGCTGCGCAACACTGCCGCAGGCCATTTCTGCTCACGCTTGGGCGTTGAAGAAGGTCTGCCGCTCAAGGAGCCGGTGCTCGAATACTTCCTGAAGAACGACGAGCTGCACGACCCGTTCGTGAACGATGACGATCTGGTCGCTCTCGGTGTGTGCACACGTGAAGATCTCGCTGAGATCGCTCCGCTGGCCCGCCGCATCAATGAAGCGCTGATCGACATTTTCGCAAAGATCGACGTCAAGCTCGTTGATTTCAAGATTGAAATGGGCCGTGCTTCGGACGGCACCCTGTTGCTGGCCGATGAGATCACGCCGGATTCCTGCCGTCTGTGGGATCAGCGCGATCACTCTGGCAAGGTCGAGCATCTTGACAAGGACCTGTTCCGTCGCGGACTTGGCTCGATCATCCCCGCATATGAGGAGATCGAATCACGTCTTGTTGAACTTGCCAAGTCCGAAGGCATTGACGTCGACTGATAATGCACCTCGGCTCCCCCTAACTTAAGAGGGAGCCGATTTTCGTTACGTTTGCAAGAAAGGAATCCTATGGTTTTCCGCGTGTACGTGGAGAAGAAGCCCGGCTTTGACGTCGAGGCACAGCAGCTCGCCGGTGAACTGCGCACTATCCTCGGCATTACCGCACTTCAATCCGTGCGCATCGTGAACCGTTACGACGTGGAAGGTATCAGCCAGGAGCTGTTTAACAAAGCCACGCCTACCGTGTTCAGCGAGCCGCAGGTTGATAATGTATCCAATGATCTTCCTGATTTTGGCAATGCAACAGTGTTTGCCACCGAGTTTCTGCCCGGTCAGTTTGATCAGCGCGCCGACTCGGCAAGCGAATGCATTCAGTTGATTTCGCAGGGTGAACGTCCGACCGTGCGCTCCGCCAAGGTCTATGCACTCGAAGGCGATCTCACCGATGCTGATGTAGACGCGATCAAGCATTATGTCATCAATCCGGTCGAGGCTCGTGAAGCATCGCTCGACACGAAGCAAACGCTGAAAACCGCCGTTCCCACCCCGGGCAAAGTCGAAGTTATCGCTGGTTTCAATGAAATGGATGCGGCCGCCGCTCAACAGTTCATTGATGAGCGTGGCCTTGCGATGGATTTAGCTGATCTTGAGTTCTGCCAGCAGTATTTCACGGCGGAGCATCGCGAACCGACAATCACCGAGATCAAGGTTATTGACACATACTGGTCTGATCATTGCCGTCACACGACGTTCGGTACCGAACTTGACGAAGTCACGATCGACGATGCGACTGTCAAGGCTGCATTCGAGCGTTATCTGGCAATCCGTCACGAACTGGGCCGCGATAGCAAGCCCGTCTGTCTGATGGATATGGGCACCATCGGCGCAAAATGGCTCAAGAAGAACGGCATCCTGACCGGTCTCGATGAATCCGAGGAAATCAACGCTTGTACCGTCAAGGTCAAGGTTGACGTCAATGGGGAGAATCAGGACTGGCTGTTCCTGTTCAAGAACGAAACGCACAATCATCCCACCGAAATCGAACCGTTCGGTGGCGCAGCAACTTGCATCGGCGGCTGCATCCGCGATCCTCTGTCTGGCCGCTCCTATGTGTATCAGGCGATGCGCGTCACCGGTGCCGCTGATCCGACAGTTCCGGTCGCTGACACGCTCGAAGGCAAACTCCCGCAGCGCAAGCTCGTGACCACCGCCGCGGCCGGCTACAGCTCATACGGCAACCAGATTGGCCTCGCAACCGGCCAGGTCGATGAGATCTACCACCCAGGATACGTGGCTAAACGCATGGAAGTGGGTGCGGTCGTAGCCGCCACCCCAGCCGATCACGTACGCCGTGAAACCCCAGCTCCGGGAGACAAGATCATTCTGCTCGGCGGCCGCACCGGCCGCGATGGCATCGGCGGTGCGACGGGTGCATCCAAGGCGCATAATGTCGAGTCTCTTGAGCTCGACGGCGCGGAAGTGCAGAAGGGTAATGCACCGGTCGAACGCAAGTTGCAGCGTCTGTTCCGTCGCGGTGACGCATGCCGCCTGATCAAGCGTTGCAACGATTTCGGCGCCGGCGGCGTGTCTGTTGCCGTTGGTGAGCTTGCGGACGGACTGTATGTTGATCTCAACACGGTTCCGAAGAAGTATGAGGGTCTTGACGGCACTGAACTTGCGATTTCCGAATCGCAGGAGCGTATGGCCGTGGACGTGGCTGCCGATGACGTGGACGAGTTCCTCGGTTACGCGCGCGAAGAGAACCTTGAGGCGACTGTTATCGCAACCGTCACTGAAGATCCGCGCATGGTGATGACGTGGAATGGCGACGAGATTGTCAACTTGTCGCGCGAATTCCTCGCTTCAAACGGCGCGTCAAAGCATCAGGTTGTTCACGTCGAAGAACAGCACGCCTATGAAACGCCGGCTGCTTGGCGTGAAGGTTCACTCGCCGAACGCCTACACGCGGTGGTCACCGATCTCAATGTCGCCTCGAATAAGGGCCTGTCGGAGCGTTTCGACTCCACGATCGGCGCGGGCACTGTGCTTATGCCGTTCGGCGGTCGCCGTCAGCTCACCCCGAACGAGGCGATGGTCGCCAAGTTCCCGGTATTCGGTGAGACGACCACTGCGTCCGCGATGGCGTGGGGTTTCAACCCGTACATCATGAGCGCGAACCAGTTTACCGGCGCATACCTGTCGGTGGTCGAGTCACTGTCTAAGCTCGTGGCCGCTGGCTTCGAGCATGAGAAGGCATACCTGAGCTTCCAAGAGTATTTCGAGAAGCTACGCGATGAGCCGGAACGTTGGGGCAAGCCTACTGCTGCCGTGCTTGGCGCGCTCATGGCGCAGATTGATCTCGGCGCGGGCGCGATCGGCGGCAAAGACTCAATGTCCGGCACGTTCGAGCATCTCGATGTGCCACCAACCCTGATCTCGTTCGCCGTGGCCGTAGGCAACATGAAGCGCGCTACGTCGCCAGAATTCAAGGGTGCAGATCATCGTGTCGTGCGTATTGCGCCGCGTTATCTGGCCGACGGTCTAACACCGGACAAGGATGCGCTGCTTGAAGCGTTCTCGCTGGTCGAAGAGCTTGTCGATTTCCACGATGCACTGGCCGTGTCCACTCCGGGTTACGGTGCAACTGCGGAAGCGTTGTTCAAGATGACGCTCGGCAATCGCATTGGCGTAACGCTCAATGATGGTATTGCTGCAGACGATCTGTTCACTCCTGCATACGGCTCGTTCATTATCGAGCTTGCAGATAACGCGAAGCTCCCGGCTGCGTCCAACCTTGTCGAAATCGGCGAGATTGGTACGACGACTGCGGCTTACGAGCTGCGTGCCGTCGGCGAGACGATTGATCTGGACGACGTACAGGAAGCGTGGGAGTCCGGTATCGAATCAGTATTCCCTTACCGTTCTCAGGGTGCGGACGCTGGCGCAACCACGGAAACTGTTACGTTTGAGACACCGAAGAAGACCGTATATGTCGGCACTCCAGTTGCGCGCCCGCACGTCGTAATCCCAGTATTCCCGGGTAACAACTGCGAATACGATTCAGCTGCCGCGTTCGAGCGCGCAGGCGCGGATGTGTCGACGCTGATCGTGAATAATCTCACGCCGGAAGCCGTCGCTGAATCGACTGCAGCACTGGCTGATGAGATTAAGCACAGCCAGATCGTGATGATTCCGGGCGGCTTCTCGGGCGGCGATGAGCCGGATGGTTCCGCGAAGTTTATCACCGCGTTCTTCCGCGCTCCGGCCGTCACCGAAGCGGTACGTGACCTGCTCAAGAACCGTGACGGTTTGATGCTCGGTATTTGCAACGGTTTCCAAGCCCTTATCAAGCTGGGTCTGGTGCCGTACGGCGATATTGTGCCGATGACCGCCGAATGTCCGACGTTGACGTTCAACACGATCGGCCGTCACCAGAGTCGTCTGGTACGTACGCGCGTCGCGTCGAATCTGTCCCCTTGGCTGGCTCGTACGAACGTTGGTGACATTCATACGGTGGCGATCAGTCACGGCGAAGGTCGTTTCGTGGCGTCCGAACCGGTGCTGGATATGCTGAAGGCCAATGGTCAGATCGCCACGCAGTATGTGGACGAGTCGGGCGTGCCCGGCATGGATCTTGCAGTGAACCCGAACGGTTCGCTGCTGGCAATCGAGGGCATCACTAGCCCGGACGGCCGCGTGTTTGGCAAGATGGGTCACTCGGAGCGTTCCGGCAACGGCCTGTATGTAAATGTGCCCGGCAACAAGTATCAGCCACTGTTCGAGGCGGGCGTCGAGTACTTCGCCGCTTAATGCGGTATTGGTGACTTCCCCATCCCTCATAACGATATGGAAGTCACCAATACAACAACGAACCTACTGTGGAATACGAGCGTAACTGCGCGCAATAATCACACTCGCGCGCAGTTACGCTCGTTTTTTACGCTGAAATCAAGCGTAAGTGCGCGCAAGGTCGACTATTGCGCGCAGTTACGCTTGATACACGCGATACACAGCATGATGAAACCATATATCGCGGTAGATTAGATGGCATGGCTGAACATATTGATAATGACATCACATCTGCAACGAGTGCAGATGCAACACTTGCTATCGGCGGGTTTGGACCGCTCAATGGATCACATTGCCCCGGCATTGAAGCCGTAACATTGCATATTCCCCCATCCACACACGCAGACGATAATCATGAATCTGTTGCGTTAAGCAAACGTGACGGTTTGCTGGCTGACGTCCCATCTCCATCGTGGCTTGAACGGGACTGTGACTACCTGTACGCCGTACTGGAGAATACTAACGAAATCGCCGCATTCCACATTGAGCACGACAGCAACGATACGCTACACCTGACCGAATTATCTCGCGTACCAACGCCGGGTAACGGCCCAACTCATGCGGCTATAGCCGTGGATGATCTTGGCGCGAAACATCTCATCGTGGCGTGCTACGTCGACGGTCATGTCTGCGTACATCCGATTGATAGCGACGGTGCCGTACATGAAGCCACGCAAGTATTGACCGGAGAAGGTCACGGACCGCTACCCGCACAAGAGGGCCCGCATGCGCACTGGATTCTACCGTTGCCAGATGGTCGCGTATTGTCTACCGATCTCGGCACTGACCGTATCTACGTGCATCATTGGCAAGCAGGAACGTTGACCCGCGTTGGCACAGTAACCGTAACCCCCGGCACTGGCCCGCGCGACATGCACCTGCTACCGGTTCGTACCGGACATATTCCAACACACGATTGGCGTGTAGCGGTGGTCGGTGAATGGGGTCGTACGGTCACGCTACTCGGCCCGGTCAACAACGATGAGGCAGACCGTACGCACAACGCTACTGACGATTCCTCGGACGGTATCAGCGTGCTGCAGACCGTTGAACTCGGCGGTACTGATCGTGATCAGTCAGCATCATTGGCGTTTGTACCGTGGTCGGCTATGCGAAACAACTGCGCAGATAATGCGGACAATCGTACCGGTATCGCGTACGTCGGTCTGCGTGGTACGGAACGTATCGTGGCTCTGGCATGGGATGGCGAGCGTTTATCTCGTTTGGCACCAACCGATCAACCCGGTTGGCAAGGACATGGTATTGACTGCGGCGGCAGTCGTCCTCGTCATATCCTGCCGATCGATAACTTGCTGTTGGTTGCAAACGAAGTGTCCGATCATCTGACGGCTTTCCAGCTCAGTTCTGATGGCGAGCCGCGTCGCGTTACCGATCTGGCGACCGGCTCCCCTACTGTCTCGGTTGTGTTCTGACGTACGCCGCCGCAACCATGACACATGGCTCTGTTAAACCAGATTCGACATATGTCTGCGGACTACCCTCAGTCGGTTTCGCCCGACAGCTCCCCTGACGAGGGGAGCCACGTCAATTCTGGTTTAACAGAGCCTAACACATCGTTATATGCTGATTCAGCGATCAGCCCTTAACCGCTCCAATCATGACACCCTTGTTGAAGTATTTCTGCAGGAACGGATAGATAACGAGCAATGGCAATGTAGAAACAATAATGACACCATACTTGATTTGATCAACCAAGTTCTGACGGTCAACTGCGTCCAGTCCTTGAATTGACGACATATTCGTATTCGTAGATGCACCCAACAGGATAGATTGAAGTACGTTCTGCAGCGGCCACTTGTCAACATTACGGATATACACAAGACCAGTAAAGAAGTCGTTCCAGTGACCTACAAAGTAGTACAGTGCAATAACTGCGATGATCGCCGAGCTCAGTGGCACAACCACTTTGACGAAGTATCCAATGTAGGATAATCCATCAATTTGTGCAGCATCACGCAGTTCCTCAGGAATAGATGTTTCGAAGAATGAACGCGCGATAATCACGTTATACACTGACACTGCTCCAGGCAGAATGAACACCCACATGGTGTTGAGAATGTTCAGATCATCGAACAGTAAGTATGTTGGAATGAGGCCACCGCCAAAGAACATTGTGACAGTGAACAAGAACAGAATCACACGACGTACTTTCCACTCACGACGCGACAGAGAGAATGCCAAGGGGAGCGTCACCAATAAGTTGAGTGCAGTGCCAAGGAATGAGTATAGAAGTGTGTTTCGATAGCCAGTCCAGATTCGCGCATCCTCAAATACACGCCGATAACCAGCAAAAGTGAGGCCCTTAGGGAAGAACGTGACTTGTCCGGTAGATACTAGCTGCGAATTGGAGATAGACGCGATAACAATGAACCATAACGGATAAATAATGGCAATAACAACACCGATGAGTAGTGCAGCGATAACAATATCAACGACCCAGTCTCCGACTGTCTTATGTTGCCGTACTTTGGGGTTGAATGGGATGTCCGCCGATGCAGCCCGCGTCGCCGCAGTAACAGCATCATGCGGATCGTCAATAGCGGAGCGCCTTTCGATCTTCGTATTGAGAATACTCATGGCTTTCTCCTAGAACATACTTACGTTGGATGCCTTCTTCGCCACCGTATTTGCGATGATGAGGAAGACGAAGTTGACGACCGTATTAAACAGACCGATGGCTGTCGAATACGAGAACTGATATTGAATCATGCCGATCTTGTACGTATACGTGCTGATAACTTCAGATGCGGTCATGTTGAGTGCGTTCTGCATAAGGAAGACTTTTTCAAATCCAACGCCGAGCACGCCACCCATCTGCATGATGAACAAGATACCGATAGTCGGCATAATTGTTGGCAAATCTACGTATCGGATGAGCTGAAGACGTCCAGCACCGTCGATTTTAGCGGCTTCGTACAGTGATAGATCAACGGAGGATAGTGCAGCAAGATAGATAATGCAGTTCCACCCCATATGCTGCCAAACTTCGCTGATCCAATAGATAGGCGTGAACATATCCGGGTTTTCTAGCAGATTTTGTCCGCCAAAGAACTGACCAATAATACCTGTTTTTGGTGTCAAGAAAATGTTCAACATGGACACGATCACCACCGTTGAAATAAAATGCGGCATATAGGTGACGGTCTGTACGAATCCTTTCAGTTTCTCATTACCGATTTGGTTGATAAGCAATGCAAGGATAATCGGTGCGATAAACCCCATAATCAGCGTCCATAAGCTGATACGGAAGGTATTGATCAAGAGATTTCCGAATAGTGGCGATTCAAAAAACTGTTTGAAGTATTTAAAACCGACCCATTTGCCACCAGTCAAACCTTCAGACGGGCTAAATTCGCGGAATGCTAGCTGAATACCGTACATTGGCACATAGGCGAATAGAGCTACAAAGCAGCATCCAGGTAATGCAAGTACCCATAGCTGCCAATACCTGCGAAAATGCCATGCGATGCGCACCGGTATCGGTGCCTTACGTCGGCGCTCGTCGTTATCTGGTACGGCGTTGATGGCCGCAGTCGTGTCAACAGAGGTTGCCATCATACTCTTCTTTCAATGTATTCATAATGTGATGCACACGGCTTGCACAAAAATAAGGTGATCCTGTCCGTGTTTGTTCCGCCGTGCAGCGTAGCGCGAGCAAACACGGACAGGACCATGATTAATCATGGGCAGACGTTATACGTCACTTGGCCTTTTTCGCCCAGTTGTCATACCACTTCTGCCACAGTTGAATATTCTGCGTATAGCCAGAGTTCGCTTCGAGCTTCTTGACATAGTCATCCCACTGCTCGTCAACGCCACCCTTAAGAATCCAATTGGAGTACGTGGGCAGCACATAGTTCATATACGCAGTGTTGTTGTTAGAAATCGAAGTCATATCTTCGCTACTTGGCACCACATATGCTGGCATGTAGTCTCCGGACTTCTCAATCTTTGTATAAGTGTCGCGGTATGGCTTATCAGCATTCTCAAATTCAGGAACATTGTAGGTCTTGCCGTTGTTGGTATCGATCTTAACCTCGTTGTGAATCCAGCCTGCCATTGAACCAGACAGTACGTCAAGAGTAACATCGTCATCCATATTAATCGTGTATGAATGATCACCATTATCCTTGGTGTAAGTCGGAATGGAGCCATACATCATTTCAACGCCGAGTTTCTCGCTATACAGTTCGTTGATGATCTTGGAGATGACATCCATATTGGCGCCCTTCTTCACCGACAACTTACCAGTGTTGAACTGGTTGAAATCAGCGGAGTAATCCCATGACGGTTCAGCAGTACTGTCGGCGCTTTCTTTCAGTGGTGGCACAGAAACGTAATCATTTTGATAGTCAGTGCCAACTACAGCGATCGGGTTCCATGCAAGTACAGCGCCTGCAGTCTCTACATCGCCCTGCATTTCAGCCCAATACTTGCTGGAATCTTTGGTGAGCGCATCGCTGGGCACATAGCCCTTCTCCATCATCGAATGCAAGAATTCGACGGTGCGCTTGAAGTTGTCAGAAGTCAGGAAGTTCTTGACTTTGCCGTTGTCAACGTAAATACCATACATACCAGCCGGAGACTGGAGCGATGTCGTGATACCGGTGGAGTTGATGAAAGCAACCGGATCATTCATTGGGAACTGTGACGTGGACAGTTTACCGAAGTTCATCGGAATCTCGTCAGCTTTGCCATTACCATTAGGATCTTTGGTTTTGAACGCGTCAAGCACATTCAAGAACTCATCCCAAGTGGTCGGCATAGATAAACCGAGCTTGTCGAGCCATTTCTTATTGATAATCAGATGTGTACCAGAACCGTGGAAACCTTCACCCGTGCTTTCCGGCAATGTGTAGATGTGACCTTCAAGATCTTCACTCATAAGCTTGGCACTAGGCCATGCGTCAAACAGTTTCTTGACATTGTCCATTTTATCGACATAGGGAGCAAGATCCTCAAACCGAGAGGAATATTGCGCTACATCATTAGTGCTCACACCGTTGATGACGATATCAGGAAGATCACCAGTAGCAAGAGTCGGTCCTTTAGATGATGACCAGTTGCTGGAATCCTGATCAGTCCACTTAATTGTGCAATCACAGGCAGCCGAAACCTCATTAATCCATTTCATATCGTTGATCTTTGGCTGTGCAGTAGTATCGTGTACCACCCAAATATCAACAACAGGCTTGCCATTGGCATCAGTTTTAGTAGCGCTGTCATCCTTGCCACCACAACCTGCAAGCACCATGCTTAGGGCACACACACCGGCCACTACACCAATAGCACGCCCCATATTGCGATTCTTAGTCATCGTCACTCCTTTGATTGGATGAACTCTAGCGAAAACCTTTTCGCTACGTTTTTTAATATAGCACACCTTGAATAGATGTGCAAATTTATATGTTGTTATTATCGACAATGTGTATGCTACGAAATAGTTTTCACCGCGATTCGCAGATGATACACACCAGTACCAACACATTGCTCAGACACGTGAAGTCTTCACGACCACGATCAGACCACGATCAGTATTACTTCACCTTTACCAGTGAAACCTGTACGTTCGGCGATGCGATCGATAATTCGAGATCAGTCCACTGATCACCAATCTCGGCAATACTTGGCGCCGCGTTATTTACTCGTACCTCATACGATGCTGGCTGCGCAACTCGTACACGAATCACTGCCGTATGAGCGTCTACAGTGACATTTTCGATCTGCAATGTAATCGCATTACAAGTCTCGTCATACGCTACTTCAGTAAGTGCATCACGCTGTAAAGTAACCGCCCAGTCATGAACTGTATCAAAGAAACGAATTCGCAAACCATCTTGTGGCGTTACCGTATAGCCACCGTCACGAATTTGCAACGAGCAACCTAGCGACAGCAACGGTGAACGACCATCGGCCGTATCACAGCCACATCCTTCATCGTCGCACTCACGATATACAGCCGACGCCGAAATAAGTAGACCACCGAAATATCCCAGTGCGCTTTCACCAGATTCAGGAACCACACCTTTCAACAGTCGAGGACGATCTTGCGTTGACGTCGCATCGCCATATCGATTCTCAAAAATCCATCCTGATGCACCAGCATTGCGAGGATCATCAGATAAATATCCACCAGAATTGTAAATTGAGAAGCCAGCGAGATATGAGGCATACCACGCACGCAGTAACTCAGGATCTGCATGACGACACTCAAGAGCCCAGTCATATATCGTCCACGCACCCAGCTGGGTCATATAGCTCACATTCCAACTGCTGTCGCCGCAGCCGCGTAAGTCAGTCATATACAGTTGCCAGAACGGCTGACGACCACGGTTAGACAATGCAGCTGTCATCGCTCCACGCATAACCCGTTCGTCGCCGATAACCTTACCGTAGGCATACACCGTTTCATATGCAGTAGAGTCAAAAGCCATTTCTGAGCCAAATGGATATGATTTTGCCGCGAAGTATCGAGCCTTCTTGTTGACTAGCCCAGACAGCTGTGCGGCTTCCTGCGCAAATCCTTCACGCTTGAGTGCTGCAGACAGATGTAACGCCATCACGCCTTCGCCCATATTCGCATATCGGTCTGCACCCTCACCATCTGGGAACATCCAGTACGAGAACATAGCAACCGCATAACGATATGCCTCAACCAAATAGTGAGAAGGCTCATGTAACCACGGATATTGTGCACGATACATTGTCGCAATGCGATACATGTTGTACAACGTGTTTACCACATGAACGTAGTTGTAAGCACGCCATACATCATCGACACCGAGACCTCCCCACGGCTCGAACATCTCGAACCACGGCACCATACGGTGTACTTTATATCCAGGCTGTTCAGTCAGCCGATCACGAATGAAATCATCACAGTACCCAGCCAATACTCGTATCTGTGCTTCGCTCGGACGATACACATTCCATTCAGACAGCAACAAACCTGGCGTTAAGCCAATGTCATCGCTACCACCCGCCATCCAGTTTGGCTCATGCGGATTATACGACGAATTAATACGATGACGATCAACCATATCCCACATCAGTAAACCGTGATAGCACGGATCTGATGTATCAGTCTCCCACTGATTGCGAGAAATAAAATTAGTATGGTTCTGATAAATTGCCTCAGGACGTTCAATACCCCAGAATTCAATGCGCGATTCGCGTCCATTGATTCCCACCAGCAGACCGCGACGACCATATCCACCAAGCGTCACATCAGCTTGCCAGAGATATTCTCCAGTTTGTACGATGCGACCAATTACATCCTGCTCATCTTCAGTGCGCAACTGCGGCCGAGAACCGCTCACAATCGTGACATGTCCAGCCTGTCCAACAGGCAACGTCATACCAGGCTCAGCGCGCAAGAAGAACCCACCTGCATCCGACAGCCAACGTTCTGCGTCATCATGGCTTGTCGCCATACCAAAACGGAAGTCATACTCATATGACGTTCCATCAGCCATGCGCATACTGCCAGCATCAGTACTATCAGTTAAACGATTGGCAACATAGATCGTGTACAGTCCTTCAAACGTTTTCCCTGCACCTGCGCGCGGTCCCCACGGTGACTGAGCATCGCCAACTGCATAATTCATCACCGAAGTGTCGCCCATCGCCTTGAAGAGCAGGATAGGCATGGCGCCTCCAGCTTTTTGCCAATATAGCCATGAGTTATATCCGATAATGCACGCATGTCTGAGGACATTGCACTCATATTTGAACTGATCGCCATCACGGAAGAATTGGTCCATCGGCAGCGGTACGCCAATACGCATAATGTCGAGTGTATGGCCCGACTCATTGTGTATGTCAACATGCCATGACACGGCATCGTTCCCCAAGCTAAAGCGATGAACCGCCGATAATCCAAGCGTTGCATCACTAGCTGGGCAAAGCACTTCTATTGACGACTCATCACGATAGCGAACGGTATTGCTACCAGACAACACAACGGTATGGATAATGTCATGCTCGTCACGCACATCAACTACAACCGTACCAAACCACCGTGAATCACCGGGACGGTCATACTCAGGAAATTCTTGAGGAGATAACAAGAAATTAGCCCTTGAAGGATCGCTTGGAGCAGTGATCGAAATCCATCCACCACGATCAAAGTCATATTGAGCGCGCATTGGGCCTGCATTCCAAATCAGCGAATGATCCGCTAGAGACAAGCGGTCAATCGTTTCATGAGAAATTGACCGGACATCGCGCTCATCGTTGATCACGACATTATCAATGTGTGACATTATTGTGCACCTCACCAATGAGTAGAGTATTAGTGAAAACCTTTTCGCTACTAAATATAACCAAAAGCAAGCAGGCTGTCAACTCCAGAGAAATATTTTTCATCTTTTCTCTTTTGTGCAAAAAGCCGTTGCATATAGCCAATCTCTAAGGCGATTGCAAAAGCAGGATCGCCCACGATATAGCCATATATTTCATCACAACAAGCTCAACACGCATTCAAGAAACACATACATCTACGCGTTCGCCCAGAAAATAATGCTATAAAGGAGAAAACCTTATCACTAACTGGTATTATATTTTCGAACATACCGAGTTCATGTTTGGACGAGATCAATACTGTCCAAATAAGCGACGAAACCAAGGTGAACCATATATGGCATTGTCACAACCACCAGTCCCCATTAACAGTGCGGCCACGACATCGTCAGAACAGACGAAAGCCACGCTCAAAGATGTGGCGACACTAGCCGGTGTATCTGTGGCAACAGCATCTAAAGCGCTCAATGGGCAACCGAAAGTCAACGCTGATACGCGAGTCCGCGTGCAAGCAGCTGCCCTCCAGTTATCCTACGTTCCTAACACATTTGCACAGTCACTTATTTCCGGTAAATCCAATTCAATTGGAGCAATTACTTCTGATTTCCAAGGCATGTTCTGTACGCCAATCCTCATCGGCGCAGAAGATGAATTGGGTGCAGCATCAAACACCGTGCTACTGGCCAATGCGCGAGGCGATGCAACACTTGAGCGGAATCATCTCGATTATCTGCTATCGCGCAACGTTGATGGCATTATCCTTATCAATGACAAAACCACCCCTCGTACACCAATGATCATACCTAATGGCATTCCTGCAGTGTATGCGTACGCACCCTCTACCAACTCTGACGACTGTTCTATCACCAGCGACAATGTTGGCGCAGGACGAATGGTTGTCGAACACTTGTTATCGTGTGGACGCAGCAAAATCGCCATCATTGGCGGTGATCAAAAGGCTACCGCTTCAGGTAAAGCTGCGCTTGACCGACTTGAAGGATACACAGCGGCACTACACGAAGCCGGACTTGAACCGGCAGGACCAGTACGTTTTTCCGACTGGTCTGAACCGTGGGGACGCGCTGCTACGCGTATGCTGCTCGATCAGGGCGTCGACTTCGACGCAGTGATCTGCCAGAGCGATGTCATAGCTCGTGGCTGCCTTGACGCACTCAAAGAACGAGGATTGTCTATTCCACGCGATGTGGCAGTTGTTGGTCATGACAACTGGATGAATGTGAGTTTGGGAAGCGCGCCACCACTAACCACTGTCGACAACAACCTCGAACAGATCGGACATCGTGCCGCACGCGCTCTACTTGACGCTATTAATCACAAACCGCATCACGGTGTGGAATACGTTCCTTGCTCACTAGTACAACGAGAATCAACTATCCCCCGAGGCTGAAATCACTGTAGTTGCTTGCGCAAACACATGGTGGGGTGCACCCGCTGATATACGGGTGCACCCCACCAGTGCAATCGGACTGTCAGAAGAAGAACTAGTCAATACAGCAGGTGCGTGCGATAATGCCCGCACTTGGGCAATGCCATATCGGCCAGACTGACAGCCCGAAGTCTTGATATAGTCTCGGCATCATAGCTTTTTTGGCGCGAAATCAGGCTTACAGCGCAGTGCCGAGACGCGCAGATCACGCTTGATCGAACTGGTCGACAAGCGAACCCATCCAGTCGAGCAGGTTATCGTACTCAGCCGGCATCTGCTCAGTGAGTTCGATAATCGGCACGTTGGCGCTTTTAGCAGCGCTAGTGATCTGGTCAGTAGTCGAGTTAGCTTCCTGCGAGTTGAAGACAAGCATCTTGATAGAGCCAGCCTTCAGCGCATCTTGGAAGTCTTTAATATCCGCCGGAGTCGGTTCACTTTCGTTGGCAGAGGCTTGCGCATAACCGGTTGGAGTGGCGTCACTCATGCCGAGATCGTCGGCCAGATACCATGCAACCGATTCAGTCGCAGCATATGGCAGGCCCTTGGTTGTTGCGGATGCATCCTTGATCTTGGATTCGAGCTCGTCTTCCTTGGCATGCCAGTCCTTGTTGAGCTTGGTGTAGTCATCCTTGTGCTCAGGATCGGCCTTCTGGTAGGCGGCGGTGATGGCGCCGGCCGTGGCATTGCGCACCTTGGCGGAGAACCAGACGTGCGGATTGTCACCTTCCTTGATACCGGCGGTTTCGGCTGCGTCTACCAGTGTAGCTTTAGTGGAACCGGCAGCTTTGGACGCCCACGGGTCGTAGTCTGCACCGTTGACGACAGCGACCGCAGCTTTGCCGAATTTCGCAACATCCTGGCTGGTTGGCTCGTAGTCGTGTGCTTCAACGTTGGTCTTGGTCATGATGTTGGTGACGTTGACATGGTCGCCGCCGAGATCCTTGGCCACGGAACCCCACTGGTTAATGGAAGCTACAACCTCGATCGTGCCGTTCGTGGCTGATGCATTGGATGCGTCGCTACTGGATGATGCTGACTCCGAGCCGCATGCAGCTAACGAGATTGCAGCGAGACTTGCGACCGCGACGGCAGTAATGCGCGTTGCGATCTGGCGGATTGTGGTATTCATGATGTTCCTCTCTATGACGATTGCGTATGAACCGTCTGGCATTCTTTGGTACGAATCGCCATATCGTGTGGTGTTCGTTCAACCAACCACACACTATACACCATAATGAGATTCGTTATCATTATCTGTTGTCGTGGCGTGTCGTCACCTGACAATCATCGCTATACACCACTTGCAATCACAGGCCTTACCAAATCCATCAGAACGAGATCATGAACATCAGGACACACCACAGCATCATTCGCCGCAATCGAACGGATGATGCCGCGACAATCGCAAGTCTCATCCGCATCAACATGTCTTGCCAGACATCCACTGCCAATCACCGGCAATTCGAGCACATGCGAAGCTTCATGAATCAGACGAGAGACCACCGCACCCGTTGATCGTTCATCAAACACCGCATCGTCCTCAGTAACCCCACATAGCAGCAGACGATCATCATCGAAAAAACGCTCTTCAAACGCATCCAAACCGACAACATTGCCAATAGCAGATACCGCCATTGACTCGCCCCATGCGCCCAGTTGAAACATATCATCTAAATACTGCATAACCGGTATTGCCTCAAGACCAACTGGCAATACCACTAAAAATGCATCAGCGACATCATGCAAAATCTCCAACATGCGCCCAACATCATGCTTCACTGTGCAACTTAAGCAACAATCCGATACTTGCATTGTCTCTACACGAGCCGGAGCATCATTCGCACAGTGAGATAGCTCATTAGATAGTGGTAAGCCAATGCGACGAACAATATCCAGACCACATTCCGCGTCATCATTCGCACACACATCATACACAATCGAACAGGCACTTGGACATGAATCCATCAGCGAGAACACAGCCGCATCTAGACTCAACCGATCGACTCCAGTAAGCAACACCACCCCCGTGGTCACGTCGGCGTTTCTTAATGATTGCAATGCAGGATGCATCATACGAACCTTTCTGTTTTGATAATGATTCTCATTATGGAGTATAGTATCTAATCATGTCAAAACAATGTCAAATTCTGGGCACGCATGCCTCAACTGGCAATCGCGTCTCACATTCACATAGGAAAACCAAACGAACATTTGCTCCGAACCTGCAAACGAAACGGTACTGGGTCCCTTCATTAGGTCGCACCGTCACCTTGACACTCAGCGTCAAAGGCATCAAAACCATTGATCACATCGGCATCGAAGCAGCACTTAATCGCATCGACCGATAAATCACAGAAAGTAGTAACGACATATGGCAGGCAAAGCATCAGTGAACCGACCAGTCATCACACTGCGATCCACAGCAGGAACCGGTTTCACCTACACCACCACCAAAAACCGACGCAACACACCAGACCGGCTTGAACTCATCAAATTCGATCCAGTCATACGCAAACGGGTGCCATTTAAGGAAACCCGATAAACAACACGGAAAGCAATATCATGGCCAAAACCAGCAAAATTGCCAAGCAACGGCAACGCGAATGCATCGTGGCGAAATACGCCGAGCGCCGCACGCAATACAAGCGGGACAGTATCAACCCACATCTGAGTCTCGAAGAGCGTGCCGAAGCCATGCGCAAACTGCATGCTCTCCCCCGCGACGCAAGCCCGACACGTCTACGCAATCGCGACACCGCAGACGGACGACCGCGAGCATTCAATCGTAAATTTGGACTTTCTCGCATCAATTTGCGTGAAAAAGCACACAAAGGCGAACTGCCCGGCGTTGTGAAATCCAGTTGGTGACCGCCAGCAGCGGCAGGTAATCGATTAATAAGGAAACAACAATGAAGGTCAAATCATCCGTTCGCTCACTGGTCCGCAAGGACGGTTCCTACGTCGTGCGCCGGCGAGGGCATATCTACGTCATCAACAAGAAGAATCCGCATTGGAAAGCGAGGCAAGGCTAATGGCACTGCCAAAATACCGGACCTCACGGTCACATACCCGTTCCCGTCGAGCTAATTGGAAGGCGACGACCCCGCAACTCGTCACCGTAACAACTCCAGAAGGGAAAACCACGCAAGTGCCGCAGAATCTCGCTGCAGCCGTGCGCAAAGGGTATATCAAGCCGTAACGAATCAATCGTTACTAACAACACAATCCACCAAATAACAGGTAGAAAGAAGAAACGGACATGACCGATACCAACACCAGTCAGCCCGCACCAACCGCCAACGCAACAGATCCAAACGTCAATCGTCGCAACAATACAATCAACATCATTGTTGCATTCATTGTCGGAGCGATTCTCGCCGGTCTCATTATCGGAGCAATCGCGTTCATTCATCCAAATAGCTCATCCTCAACACGCAATAACAACGCCATCGCGACAGCGCATACTAATGAAGATTCTTGCGATACGACGTTTACCGTGGTTGCCTCAGTCAACCAGTGGGGCTCGCTCGCCCAGCAGCTTGGCGGCTCATGTGCAAAGGTCACGTCACTGATCAACACAACCTCCGCCGATCCGCATGACTATGAGGCGACTGCAGCAGATCTTGCTAAACTCGCCAAAGCCGATGTGGTTGTACTCAACGGTGCCGGCTATGATGGCTGGGCTGAAAAAGCACAGCTCGACGAGAAGAAGCAGCGCATCATCAATGTGGGCGATCTCATGGGTATTACCGCTACTGAAGAGCACTCCCACGAACATGAGGAAGGCGAAGAAGGTCACCACCATCATCACCACGGTTCCACGAATCCGCATGTGTGGTTCAATCCTGAAGCAGTCTTGAAAGCAGCCGAGGCGATCAACGATGCGTACATGGCCGAAGCCAGTGAGAACTCGAAGACCGCGGCCACTGTGCAACGTCATTTCAACGAGTGGAATGGCGAATACGCTGATTTCGTTGCCCTAGTGAATAAGGGCCGCGCAGCCGGAGTGACACGCAACTACGTGGCCACCGAGTCGATCATCAGTTATCTACTCGATTACATCGGTGCAGTCGACAAGACTCCCGAAACATACACGAACGCGATGAACAGTGAAGCAGAGCCATCTGCCGCCGATCTCAAAAACGCGATGGATATTGTTGCCAGTGACGACGTGGATATCTTGGTCGTCAACCCGCAAGAAATGGGCAGTTTCGCCAAGAAACTCAACGAAGCGGCACTGTCCAGCAATAAGACGATCATCTCCGCCACTGAGCAGCTTCCAGAGAATCAGTCGACGCTACTGGGATGGCTCACGCTGATTGCCAAGCAAGCGCTGGCCACCGACACTATGAACGGTTTCTTCCTCACACAAGATGTTGCCGACCGTTCGCTGGCTGACTACGAAGGCGAATGGCAGTCCGTATACCCGTATCTTCAAGACGGTACGCTCGATACAGTGATGGAAGCAAAAGCCAAGAAAGGCGATATGACCGCCGAAGAGTACAAGAAGTACTACGACACCGGCTACAAAACCGATGTAGACAAGATCGTCATCACAGGCAATCAGATAAGTTTCACTCGTGGAGAGACAACTGCGACCGCCACGTATCAGTACGATGGATTCAAGATTCTCGACTATGCCAAGGGTAACCGTGGCGTGCGATTCCTGTTCACTGCAACTGGCGACGTGCCCGAAGGCGCGCCGAAAGTCGTGCAGTTCTCCGATCACGGCATTGCACCGGGCAAGTCTGCACACTTCCACATTTTCATGGGCAATTCTTCACAGGAGGAAACCCTCAAGGAAATGGACAACTGGCCCACATATTATCCAGCATCGCTCAGCAAGGAGGAAGTAGCCACCGAAATGCTGGCGCATTAATCAACTGAGACTGAGGTTAG
The DNA here is from genome assembly GCF_002259755.1 of Bifidobacterium hapali. Lineage (GTDB taxonomy): Bacteria > Actinomycetota > Actinomycetes > Actinomycetales > Bifidobacteriaceae > Bifidobacterium > Bifidobacterium hapali. Next base: position 4,603 of record NZ_MWWY01000005.1, on the reverse strand, counting down.
TGGACTGCGTTATTAATACGCTATAAATTCCGTTATTAATTCGCGGCTCGTCAAGTGGCCCGTATCGTGGCTCCCCTGACAAGGGGAGCCACGATACGGTCTATTCAGCTCGTTCTGCAATTAAAGACGCGCAAAAAAGATTCAGCTCTTTCGACAGTCGGGGCATAGGCCGAAGACCTCGAGCGTGTGAGATTCAACGGTGAATCCGTGTTGCGTGGCAATCTTGCGCAGCCACGCTTCGCTCGGCGGATCGATTTCAACGGTTTTCCCGCATTTGCGGCACACCAAGTGATGGTGATGCCCGTCATCGCCACACAAACGAAACAGTTGCTGACCATCGAGACGAATCGTGTCAGCCGCGCCAGAATCAGCGAGCGCATTAAGTTGACGATACACTGTCGCCAATCCGATTCTCGTTCCCTCATCATCGAGTTTACGATGCAATTCTTGTGCAGAAACAAAATCATCGCACCCGCGCAATTGACGCAGCACAGCGTCTTTCTGCCTAGTATGCCGCTCCACTCCCCCGTTTGCCGTCATGGTGTACTCCTCGCAATATGGCCGGCGATACGTGCGTGCAGCCGTGCGCACACCGACGTTATTATCATTAACAATTGACTAATGATAATAACGTCGGTCGTAATATGCAAGGACTACAGCAGACTCGTCTGGTCAAGCTTGGCGAGATCATCCGACGACAGTACGTCAGCCGCATGCAGGTACAACCGCGGAATACGATTGCGAAGACAGGTGAAAATTTCGTAGCTGATCGTGTCCGCAGCGCGAGCCCAATCGTCCGCAGTCGGCTCAGCAAACGATTCGCCACGTCCCGGCCCGAACAGTTCAACCGTATCGCCCTCATGTACGCCGAGCGCATCGCACGAGCCGTGCAAGTCGATCATGAATTGGTCCATGCACACGCGTCCCGAGACTCGATACAGTTTCGGACCATCTGTAGTCATCACACGCACCGGTCCGCCGAGTTTTTCAATATGCTTGGCACCTTGCATATCAAAGCCAGATGCGGAACGGTGGATACCATCCGCATAACCGAGCGGAACGATCGCAGTGGACGTATTGTCGGGCGTCAGATACGTGCGACCATACGAAATGCCGTGACCCTTATCAATATGCTTAACCGTGCCAAGCTGCGCTTGCAAGGTCATCGCAGGCTTCAAATGCCAGTCGCGCGGCGTTCCCATCGCCGGGTCTGGCTCGTAACCGTACAAGCCAATGCCCGGTCGCGTGAGTTCAAAGTGAATTTCCGGACGATCAAGTGTCGCAGCAGTGTTGGCCAAATGACGAATACGCGGGGCAATACCAGCTTTCTCCATGCGCGCGGTGAACGCTTTGAAGTTTTCGATCTGCCGATCCGTGGAAGCGACAAACTCAGGCACATCCGGCGAGTCAGCGACCGCAAGATGACTCCACTGGCCGACAATATCGAGCACACCTTCTTTAGCAAGCGGAACCAACTTGGCAAGCGCCGCATCAAACGATTCTTCAGTAAACCCGTTACGCCCGAATCCAGAGTCGACCTTCACATGCACACGCGCGGTTTTGCCGAGTTTGCGAGCCGCGGCAGCAACCGCATCAATGCCCGGCAGAGAGCCAACTGACACGTCGATATCGTTGTCAATCAGCTCGTCAAACGGCACTTCAAGGCCGTTATAGACCCACGTTAAAATATGACAACGTTCCGGTCTGATACCGAGTTTACGCAGTAGCAGTGCTTCATGCGATTGCGCTGTGCCCAGCCATGTTGCACCTCCCGCGAGCGCAGCCAGCGCAGTCGGCAGCAATCCGTGCCCGTACGCGTCGGCCTTCACCACGCCCATAACCGCAGTGCCCGAGTTCGGGCCGCCGACCACATCCACTAAATGACGCATATTGTCGCGTAATGCGGCGAGGTCGACGATGGCCTGTGCCGGGTAACGTCGACGAGCGGCTTGATAATTCGCTTCGCCAGCCGGTGATGAAAACTGCCAATTCGATACTGCACTCAAAGTCATGGACCCTATTGTGACGCGGCACAATGACGAATGAGTGACGGTCTACACGCCATTTACACATCCATCACGCATCCCACTATCGATTCCACCACTCGTCCCACCACGCGAGACAAATCCCACAAATAGCAAGCGCTTGTCCACGGCACAGTCATACACTGGTCACCATTCGTTCGCAGTGCCGTAACGTATTTTCACGCGCACTTGTTCGACACGAATTCTGATTCCCGGCGTTGAGGCGTGCCGGGGTCCCGGAAAACCGTCCGGTCCAGCCCACATCCATACCGTATTGAGAGAAGACTCATGGATCTTTTTCGCAAAAAATCGGTGGATCAGCTGGTCGCTGAATCCACTCCATTAAAACGTACGATGCACACGTTCGATCTGACGATGCTCGGTATCGGCGCGATTATCGGCACCGGTATTTTCGTGCTCACTGGTAAAGGTGCACTTACTGCTGGCCCGGCCTTGTCTGTTTCATTCCTGCTTGCCGCCATCTGCTGCGGTTTCGCAGGACTATGCTACGCAGAATTCGCCTCGATGGCACCGGTTTCCGGCTCTGCATACTCGTACTCATATCTGGCATTCGGTGAACTCATCGCGTTTGTGATCGGATGGGATTTGATTCTCGAATATGCACTGCAAGCTGCTACCGTATCTGCCGGATGGGCTGGCTATTTTAATAAGCTGCTTGAAGGATTCGGCCTCAGTTTACCGGTCGAGCTAACCGCCGCGTATGGCACAACGCCGGGCGTGACCACGTATTTCAATCTGCCCGGTTTCGTGATTGTACTCATTATTACGTGGGTACTGTCAATCGGTATCAATCAGACGAAGAAAACCAACGACATCATGGTGATGATCAAGCTCGCGATCATCGTGCTGTTTATTGTGTGCACTATCTGGTATGTCAATCCGGAAAACTGGAAGCCGTTCTCCCCGTACGGCGTGTACACGTTCCAGCCCGGTTCGACTCAGCCGTACGGTATTGTGCCGGCTGCGTCGATCGTATTCTTCAGTTTTATTGGATTCGACGCAGTGTCGTCGTCTGCTGAGGAAACCGTGAATCCAAACAAGACACTGCCGAAGGGCATTCTGTTGTCGCTGGCCGTGTCGACGGTGCTGTACATTATCATGACGCTCATTATGACCGGCGTAGTGCCATATCAGGAGTTTGCGAAGTTCATCGATGCACCGGTGGCTGGCGTGATTCTCGCGACCGGTATGAACTGGCTTGCGTTTATCGTCAACCTCGGCGCACTCATCGGCATGACCACAGTGATGTTGGTGCAACTGTACGGTCAGTCGCGTATTTGCTATGCGATGAGCCGCGACGGACTGTTCCCGAAGCTGTTCGGCGATGTGCATCCGAAGTATCGCACGCCGTTCAAGGGTACGTGGTTCTTCGGCTTGCTCACTGCGTTTGCTGGCGGTTTTATTAATATCAATATCCTCTTTGAGCTGGTGAATATTGGTACTCTTTCGGCGTTCATTATCGTGTCGGCTGGTATTTTGTGGATGCGCAAGACTCAGCCGGATGCGCATCGTGGATTCCGCGCGCCACTTGTACCGTTTACGCCGATTTGCGCGATCGTGTTCTGCTTTGTGTTGATTGCCGGACTTAACTGGGAGACATGGCTACGGTTCGCGATTTGGTTCGGACTTGGCTTAGTCGTGTACTTCGCGTACAGCCGTAAGCGCTCCAAGCTCAACGCACAATAGCGGACAATAACGCACAATAACCGGATTCATGCATTAACACATGACCTCTAGTGGGGGGGTATCTCTTCATTCAAGAGATACCCCCCACTTTGTTATATGTACCTTATATATACACATGACATCAAAAAACATGTCAAAATCACATAAAAAGATAAGGCCCGAAATTTTGCGCACTTTGGCTTGGGCTTGAGATGAAAGGGCATGGCTCGTGTCCTGTGTACGATTTTCTGTCGCCAAACAAAACAAATCGCGATTGGAAAGAGGGCACGAAGCCATGTCACAGCAGATTCTACAGGTCGACCAGGCCATGTTGGAGACCACCCTGGACCGGATGGTCCGTAGAAGCGTCGAGGAGACGTTGAACGCAATGCTCGACGCCGAGGCCGACGAGATCACGGGCGCCGCCCGTTACGAGCGCAGCGGGGATCGCAAGGCGTACCGGGCCGGCCATTACAAGCGTGATCTGACCGTCAAGGCCGGGAAAATGAGCCTGAAGGTACCGAAACTGAAGGGCGCGGTGTTCGAGTCGGCCGTGATCGAGCGTTACCGGCGGCGCGAGGAGAGCGTCGAGGAGGCGCTGATTGACATGTATCTGGCGGGCGTGTCCACGCGTCAGGTTGATGATGTCAGCCAATTGTTGTGGGGTGATCGCATGCCCTCGCAGACTCTGAGCGACAAGCTCAAGCGCATCTACGCGGATATCGACGCGTGGCGGGAGCGTCCGCTGGTGCAGGAGTATGCGTACGTGTTCATGGACGGCGTATGGCACAAGCGCTGCTGGGGTGGTTCGGTCGAGAACGTGAGCGTGCTGGTTGCTATCGGTGTTGGTATGGATGGTCGTCGGGAGGTGCTTTCTGTGGCCGAGGGTATGA